>NVUH01000001.1 GCA_002401855.1 Hyphomicrobiales bacterium | reverse complement strand
GAACAAGCTTATGTCGAGGGCAACATGAACGTCTTCTCCCCCGAATTCATGACATTCATAAAAGAGCGCATTAAACTCAGAGGCGTCAAAGTTAAATATTACATCGCACAATTAGCCTAAGTACACTTATTCTTGGCACCGCGGATGTAAGCACCCGCAATAAATCAACATTTAAATGGAAAAAGAGTCCGAAGCCGCAGGCTGAGGCAAGGCCGACCGGCCGTCGCCGTTAGGCGCAGCCAGCGATACGGAGTATCGCGCACGCAGTGGCCAACAGAGAGCAAAGCGAACGAAAAAAGAAGCCGCAGGCTGAGGCAAGGCCGACCGGCCGTCGCCGTTAGGCGCAGCCAGCGATACGGAGTATCGCACACGCAGTGGCCAACAGAGAGCAAACCCAAACGAAAAAAAGCCGAACCAAGGTTCCGCTTTTAATCTATCTAGATTTTCATTCAGAATTTTTAATCAAACATCGCGTCGATATCGTCTTGTGCCGTAGCCTCATCAGCATTTTGCGGACCATGCAAAATAAGGTCTTTTTGGCGTTTCAAACGCGCCGCTTCTTCATCAGATATCTCATAATCAGTATCTTCGACACCAGTTGCGGATGCGAATTTAGAAACCCGCTCTTCAATATGTTTCAGCGTGCCGACCACTTTGTTGATGCGTTGGCCAGTAATGTCTTGAAAGCTACAAGCTTCAAAAATATTCATCAGCCCTTCATTAACCGCAGTTTGATACGCGGCATGATCGGTTGGGTCAGTAGCCATAATGTTTTCGGCATTTTCCATAATTGTGTCAGTCGCGCGCTCGGTGGCGGCTACAACTTCATCCAATTCCCTACCGGCTACAGGAATATGTTCGCCTTTTAATTTATTGGCTTGCAAGTTAGAAATATCGCCTTTGGCCTTTTCAATATAGGTCGCAATGTCACGCATTTCTTTATAAACGGCAACATCCATGCTCTTAAAAAAAGCATGCATGCTATTCATCATAATTTCAGCCATAGACATAACATCATTAAGCTGAATATCTTTATCTCTCGCATTTTTTAATAGAGCGAGGATTTCATCCGAATGCTTCGAAAGTGCACTGTTAAACTTCATGTTCTGCCTCTTTTAAATCGCAAATATGCTGATATAAATAGCAAATATGCTGTTGGCTTTAAACCTAATGTGCATAGAGCCTCCCCTCAAGCCTGATGCGAGCAAATTTAAGCTTCACCAAATACTGCGTTAATTTTGGATTTCAATGTCGCGGCGTTAAATGGTTTCACAATGTAATTATTCACGCCAGCTTTTTTAGCGGCAATCACATTTTCGGTTTTTGATTCAGCAGTCACCATAATGAAAGGTGTTTTTGATAACACATCATCGCCACGCACTTCTTTAAGCAATTCGTAGCCTGTCATAGGCTCCATGTTCCAATCTGAAATAATCAAGCCATAGCTCTTTTCTTTCAGCTTGCCCAACGCTTCTGCGCCATCTGCTGCGTCGTCAATATTTTCAAAACCCAGTTGTTTCAATAGGTTTCTGATAATTCTGATCATAGTTTTATAGTCGTCTACAACAAGAACTTCCATCGCTAGATTTAAAGCCATCCACTTCGCTCCAAGAATTAATTTGTTTGTACGCCCCGACATATCAAACGATACACATTTAAACCAAATAGCATGAACCAAAGTATGGGGAGGTCCGCCCTGTCTAAAATGCATATTCGACTAAGGACATAAAAATAAGGTTAACAAATATAATTTGGTTAGATTTATTTAGAATTATTCTGTAAAACTGTTTTTAATTCGGTTATTTTGGCCGCAAATTAAGTGAAAATATAGAAGTGTTTATGTATCAATTTAATGCCAATGCTGCGCAAATTATCAATGGCACACATATATTGCCACCCCGCAAACACGGCGCTATTCTGGCTATCGGCAATTTTGATGGTGTACATAAAGGCCATCAATATATATTAAACCATGCCCAAAAAATCGCTCAAAAAAATGGCAATATACCCATTGGTGCTCTCACCTTTTCGCCGCACCCACGAGCTTTTTTCAACCCAGATGGCCAGTTTTTTCGTCTAACAGATAACATTGTGCGTGCTGAGTTATTTGCCAGCCTTGGCATTGATCTGTTGGTGATATTAGAATTTTGCAAACAACTGGCAGGTCTGACGGCTGAGGAATTTGTGCAAAAAATATTGGTAAATATGCTCAATATTTCCCACGTCATTGTCGGCGAGGATTTTTGTTTTGGCAAAGCCCGTCAAGGCGATGCTGAGTTTCTACAACAGATGGGCGAAAAATACGGTTTTGGTGTGAACGTGCTGAGCAAAATTACCACCCAAGATAAAATTGTCTCCTCCAGCCGCATTCGCCGTGCTTTAGAGCAGGGTAAGATTGAGCTGGCGAGTGATTTATTGGGTCATGATTGGTATGTCAATGGCGTGGTCGAAAAAGGCAAACAGCTAGGCCGCACCATTGGTTTCCCCACGGCCAACATTGCCATGCGCGCTGATTGTGAGTTAAGACACGGCTCTTATGCCGCCACCATCATTGTTGATGGCAAAGCCTATAGCGGCGCTGCAAGTTATGGCACACGGCCAACCGTAAATGGCATCGGCACCAAAATGGAAACTTTTATATTTGATTTTGACCAAGATATTTACGGCCAAGACGTTAAGGTTTATTTGCATAAATTCATTCGCGCCGATGAAAAGCTCGATGGTTTAGATGCCTTGATTGCCGCCATTAACGATGATGTGACAAAAGTTAAGCAATATTTCGCCGAAAATGGTGCGAAGCCCCGCCAAATCCAGAAACTTGTTTGATTTTTGCACGGTTTCAGGCCATAAAGCAGATAGTTATACAGAATAGGTCAAACATGTTGGTTTTAAATCATAAAATATTAAAGATGAAGCAAATTTTTAGCACCTGCCTCATACGAATTATCAGCCCGATTTTTGCGTGATTATTTAAGTGCGTAAAGGTCGGGATATGAGAAGATAACCCATTAAGATCAAAGGCGAGAGGCGCAAGTAAGCCCCGCCCAGCAAAAAGAGCTAAAAATGAGCGAAACTAGAGATTATAAAGACACATTATCACTTCCTAAAACAAGTTTTCCAATGCGAGCAGGCTTGGCCAAAGCCGAACCTAAACATCTGGAACATTGGGCGAATTTAGACCTATATAAAAAATTACGCGCCGCCGCCAAAGGCCGCACTAAATATATTCTGCATGATGGCCCTCCTTATGCCAACGGAAATTTGCATGCAGGCCATGCTCAAAATAAAATGCTAAAAGACATCATCACCCGCAGCCAACAAATGATGGGCAAAGACGCACTATACGTCCCAGGTTGGGATTGCCACGGCTTGCCAATCGAATGGAAAATCGAAGAAAAATACCGCGCCAAAGGCCTCGATAAAGACGATGTCGATCTGGTCGAGTTTCGCCAAGAATGCCGCACATTTGCCGAAGGTTGGGTTAACGTTCAGCGCGATGAATTCAAACGCCTAGGCATTAATGGCGAATGGGACAACCCATATCTAACCATGAATTATGCCGCCGAAGCGCAAATCGCCCGCGAGTTTATGAAATATGTGATGAATGGCGGCCTCTATCAAGGCTCCAAACCCGTCATGTGGTCAGTGGTCGAAAAAACCTCATTGGCCGAAGCCGAGATTGAATATCACGATCATAAATCACCCACCATTTGGGTTAAATTCCCAGTCATCTCAGGCGATCATGCACTAGCTGGCGCTTCGGTGGTTATCTGGACCACAACCCCGTGGACCATCCCCGCCAACCGCGCCATCTGCTATTCTTCAAAAATCAATTATGCTGTATATGAAGTGACTGAGGTTAACGAAGGCAACCTAGCCCAAGTCGGCGATAAATTGGTTCTGGCCGAAGATTTAGCCGAAGAGGTGGCGCAAGCCGCCAAAGGCATCACCCTCACAAAAATCACCGATCTAACCTCCGAACAATTGGCTGGCACCAAATGCGCCCATCCATTGCGCGGTATGAAATATGAATTTGACGTGCCATTATTTGATGGCGATCATGTCACCAATGAAGCCGGCACAGGCTTCGTTCACACCGCCCCAGGCCATGGCGCAGACGATTACGAAATCGGCGTGCGTGAAAAGTTAGAAATCCCGCAAACAGTCGGTGCAGATGGCAAATATTTTGACCATGTACCTCTGTTCGCAGGCCTACAAGTGATTGACGATAAAGGCAAGTTCGGTGCAGCCAATGGCGCGGTGATCAAACAACTTATCGAGGTTGGCGCTATGGTTGCCAAAGGCAGCACCCGCCACAGCTACCCGCATTCATGGCGTTCAAAAGCCCCGATCATCTTCCGCAACACACCACAATGGTTCATCTCGATGGACACCAATGATTTGCGCAAAAAAGCCTTAAACGCCATCGATAATGATGTCGAATGGTTTCCAGCCATCAGCAAAAACCGCATCCGTGCCATGGTCGAAGGCCGCCCAGATTGGGTGATCTCGCGTCAACGCGCATGGGGCGTGCCACTTTGCTGCTTCACCCACAAAAAAACCGGTGAATTATTGCGCGATGACGAACTAAACACGTTCATCGCCGATGAGTTCGATAAACATGGCGCCGACATTTGGTTCGCCAAAGATGCCGCCTATTTCCTAGATTCAACTAAATATGATGCCGACGATTATGACATGGTGTCCGATATTCTAGACGTGTGGTTCGATTCTGGCTCAACCCATGCCTTTGTTTTAGAAGCCCGCGCCGACCACCTCTGGCCAGCAGATCTATACTTAGAAGGCACTGATCAACATCGCGGTTGGTTCCAATCATCGCTAATGAACGGCATCGGCACACGCGGCGCAGCCCCTTATAAAGCTGTATTAACTCATGGTTTTGTTAATGACAAAAACGGCAAAAAAATGTCTAAATCCTTAGGCAACGGCATGGACCCCGTAAAAATGGCCAACACCCAAGGTGCTGATATTCTGCGTCTATGGGTTGGCTCAACCGATTATACCGACAATACAAAATTAGGCGATGAAGCCATCAAAACCACCATGGATAGCTACCGTAAATTGCGCAACACCATGCGTTTTCTACTCGGCAACATCAGTGATTTTAACGAAGCCGAACGCCTAGACTTCGCCGAAATGCCCGAGCTCGAACGCTATATTCTTGACCGCCTTCACGCGCTAGACAAACAAGTCCGCGCCGCTTATTTGGAATATGACTTCAAAACCGTCAGCCAACAAGTGCTTAATTTCTGCGCCTTTGATCTATCAGCCTTCTATTTCGACATCCGCAAAGACTCGCTTTATTGCGATGCGCCAGACAGTATCAACCGCCGTGCCGCCCGCACAGTTATGGATCATGTTTTCCATGCCATTACAGCATGGCTCGCACCAATCTTAGCCTTCACTATGGAAGAAGTCTGGCAAACTCGTTTCCCAGATTTAAATGACAGCGTGCATTTACACCTCTTCCCAACCATGAAAGATAAATGGTGCGATGACGCTTTGGCTGATAAATGGGGCAAAATCCGCGAAGTCCGCAAAGTGGTCACAGGCGCACTCGAAATCGAACGCCGCGAAAAACGCATCGGCTCAAGCCTAGAATCAGCACCCGAAATCTACATCAGCAATGATCAGTATTTAACTCTGTTTGACGGCATGAATGACAGCGATTTTGCCGATATTTTCATCACCAGCCAAGCGGTGCTAAAATTGGGCGAAACCATCAGTGACGGCTTCACCCTACCAGATGTCAGCGGTGTCAGTGTAGTGCACAAAATGGCCGTGGGTAAAAAATGCATGCGCAGTTGGAAGATTTTGCCAGATGTCGGCTCTGATGCCCAATATCCCGATCTATCAGCCCGTGACGCAGCTGCGGTTCGGCTTTTCGATGCCACACAATAATCGACGACAATAATTACTGATAAAGGGATAGAACCATGTCAGATGAAAATACACAAGCCGGTTTGGTTTTCAAACAACGTCTGATGTGGCTCATCCTCATTGCAGGTTTTTGGTTCATTGCCGACCAATATCACAAATATTATATGCTCGAAATTTATCACATTGCCGACAAAGGCGTGGTCGAATGGCTGCCGTTTATGAATTTGGTTCTGGTGTGGAATAAAGGCATTTCTTATGGCCTGTTCCAACAATCAGGCTATGGCAGTCTCATTCTTGCTTCAGTCACAGGTTTAGTAATGCTCGGCCTGATTTTCATCATCTTGCGCACAAAAGAAAAAATGAGCGTTATTTATATGTCATTCTTTGTGGGCACAGCGCTAGGCAATGGCTATGATCGGGTATTTCGTCAAGGCGTGGTCGATGTTTTTCAGCCCAAATTTGGCGATTACACATGGTATGTTTTTAACATTGCCGATGTCGCAATGACCTTCGGTGTGGTTTTATTACTAATAGATGTATTCTTTTTGTCGCGAACTGACATTAAAGAGGATTGAAATCTCTAACAATCATCTATATATACTAGTATCCATGAATAGGTTTGGGGTTTAAAAATATGAAATTAAGTTTTGATAAATTATCTAAAACAGCTTTGGTTTTAGCCGCATCAATGGCACTCACCTCATGTGGGTCTGTTGGCGGTTTTAGTGAGTTATTGGGCATTAGCAACGAGGGCATTGATGCCCAAAATATCGAAGTGAATGATCCGCTACGAAGTGCTAACAATGGTAATTTGCCAATCCCAGAAGGGGTTTCGCTTAACACGGTTCCTTTGGTCAACGCCGTTGCCACCCCGCCCGCAATAATCGCACCGATAATTGTGGCCCCAAAAATAATTGCACCGACAATAGTGCCGCCCAAAGTAGTTGTACCTAAAATCACTGTGCCAAAAGTGACCCAAACCCCAATCACTCCCAAAGTAGTGGCAAAACCCATCGTAGCGGCAAAACCCATTGTTGCCGCAGCCAAAGTCTCGTCCTTGGCTTATAAATTTGTCGATCTATTCACCTTCCGCTCCGACATGCGCGCTGGTAAATTGTCAAACCCATTGGCCACTGCCAAACAGATTTCCGAAGATGCCCCCCAAACCTGTAAATTGGTTGGCGATAAATTCACTTGCGGTGAATATTTCATCACGGTTAAATAACCATCAGATGCCGGCTTGCAAAAGCCAGTGTCCAAAAAAGTAAAAATATGAAAATTGAAAAAATGAAAAACGGCATCAGCTGTTTTTCTCTAGAAAATGGGTTAGATGTGGTGGTGATCGAAGATCACCGTGCGCCTGTCATCACCCATATGCTATGGTATAAAGTCGGCGCTGCCGACGAAGTGCCAGGCAAATCAGGCATTGCGCATTTTCTCGAACATCTCATGTTTAAAGGCACCTCTAAACTCGCTCCCGGCGAGCATAGCAAAATCATCGCCAAAAATGGCGGCCAAGATAACGCATTTACCGGGCAAGATTACACCTGCTATTACGAACGCTTAGCCGCCGATCGCTTAGAGCTGGCTATGGAATTAGAGGCCGACCGCATGACAGGTCTAACTCTATCAGATGAAGTATTATTGCCCGAGCGCGATGTGGTGCGCGAAGAACGCAAACAACGCACCGACAATAAACCCGATGCCATTCATTTCGAGCAAATGACCTCTGCTTTGTTTCTAGCCCATCCTTATGGCATCCCCATCATTGGTTGGGATCATGAAATAGCCGAGCTAAATCGTCATGACGCTTTAGCCTTTTACAAAAAACATTATGCGCCCGACAACGCAACCTTGGTGGTGGCAGGCGATGTAACACCCGAGCAAGTGCTAAAATTAGCCCAAAAACATTATGGTGACATTCCCGCGCAAAACATCCAGCCCCGCAAACGCGTGCTCGAGCCACCGCATATGTGCCCCAGAAAAGTCGATATGTTTGATGAGAGGGTCGAGCAACCGCAATGGATTAAACAATATCTAGTGCCATCAGCTCGCGTCGCCAATGCCCAACAAGAAAACCAAGCAGAAGCCTTGCAATTAGCAGTTCTACTGCTCGCTGGCGGTTCAACCTCGCATTTATATGTCGATCTGGTGGTCGAAAAACAAGCCGCAGTGGCCGCTGGTGGCTGGTATAATAGCGTGGCAATGGATTACGCCCCTTTGGGTCTTTACACCATCCCGCGTGAACCTTACGGTTTGGCTCACATGGCCGAATTAGTCGATGACAGCGTACAAACTTTCATTAAAAACGGCCCTTCAGACCGCGCGTTTGAACGGGCGAAAAACCTAATGGTCGCAGAAAGCCTTTATGCCCGTGATAACCAAACCTCAATGGCACGGATGATTGGCGCAGGCTTAAGCTGCGATATGAGCCTAGAAGATATTTTAGATTGGCCGCAGCGCATTGAATCGCTGCAAAAACATCAGATATTAGACGTGTTAGAAAAATATATCGATGAAAACGCCTCAGTCACTGGCCAGCTTATGGGCAGTGAACAACATTTAACCGGTACGCGCGACGCGCCAGATGAGGCGGTCAAATAATGGACATTAAAAAAATAAGCCTCAGCCAAAAAGGCACTACCGATCTAGACATTTGGCTGGTCGAAGATCATAGATTGCCCATCATTAATATAGAATTTGCCTTCATTGGCGGCGCATCATTAGATGGCGATCAGCATGGCCTAGCCTATTTAATGGCTGCCTTGCTCGATGAAGGCGCGGGTGATCTAGATGATCAAGAATTTCATAAAGCTCTAGATGAAACCGCCACGCATTTATATTTCTCGGCCACCCGCGACATTATAAACGGCTCAATAAAAATGCTCACCAAGCATAAAGAGCGCGCCGCCGATTTGCTCAATATGGCCATGTTCGCCCCCACATTTGCCGAAGAGGCGTGTGAGCGGGTCAAAGCTCAAGTGGTTGCTTCCATTCGCAGCGCCAGCACCAGCCCCACAGACATTGCCGCCAAAAAATTGATGAAGCTGGCTTTCGGTAACCATGTCTACGGCAACCTAGTCAAAGGCAGCGAACAAACCATCGCCACCATCACCCAAGCCGATTTGCAAGCCACCACCAAACAAAATTTTAACGCCGCTCACCCATATTTGGTAATTGTTGGCGATGTAACAGAGGCCGAAGCCGAACAATTAGTGATGCGCATTTTTGCCGGCCGCAAAGTCGGCAAAGACAATGTAGCCACCATTGCTGAGGCTGGTTTTGCAGGCATTGGCAAAACCGAAACTCATTATGTAGACGTGCCACAAGCCGTGGTTAATTTTGCGCTGCCCTCCATCGCGCAAGATGACCCAGATTTTATGACGGTCTTGGTACTCAATCATATCCTAGGTGGAGGCGGCTTTTCCTCCCGCCTGATGGAAGAAATACGCGAAAAACGTGGCCTAACCTACGGCATTCACACCTCATTAATGCCTTTAAAACATGGCTCACTCATCACTGGCAGCGCCGCCACATCGGCAGATAAAATGGCCGAAACGGTTAAAATTCTGCGTCAAGAAATTGCCAAAATGCACGAAAGCGGCGTGACCGATGAAGAGCTAGAAAATGCCAAAACCTATCTAACAGGTGCTTACCCATTGCGCTTTGATACGGGCAGCAAAATTGCCCACCAGCTATTATCGATGCAATATTTTAACTTTGGCATTGATTTTATCGACCAGCGGAATAGTCTGGTCAATAAGGTAACAAAACAAGGTGTTGCACGCATGGCAGCAGGCTTGCTTGATGTTGAAAATATGGCACAAGTGATTGTTGGTCCGAACGAAACTGATTAAAATGAAAGCCCCTGCAATGAATCTATATGAAGCGCATATCTTAAGTGAAGATAAACTCGATATTGACCAAGGCAGGCTTGGCATTTTAACTAACAAAGCCCAAAAAGCTCTAGAAGTTAAATTTACTGAAATGCCATTTTTCGACGTCGCGACCGATATGTCAGACATTGACGAGTTGAATAAACTAGCCCAAAAATTCAAAACAGGCCTCACCGACATTGTGCATATTGGCTGCGGCGGCTCAAGCCTAGGCGCGCAAGCCTTGGTACAATTGGCAGGCTATGGCTGTGTCGGGTCTGACGCAACAAAACCCTTCAACATTCATTTTTTAGATAATCTAGACGCCCTAAGCCTAAGCAATTTATTAGATGGCTTAAACCCTAAAACCACAGGCGTGGTGATCATCTCCAAATCAGGCACAACGCTCGAAACAGTGGCCTTGGCCAGCGTTTATCTAGATTGGTCAATCACCCATAACGGCGCTGATAATCTCTCAAAAACCGCGGTCATCATCACCGAACCACACAAACAAAAACCCAACCCAATCCGCCAATTGGCCGAAAAATACAACATGCCAATTCTTGATCATCATGAAGGCATTGGCGGGCGTTTTTCAGTATTATCAAATGTCGGCCTATTCGTAGCCGCCTTGTTTGATATAGATCTAGAACAAATCAAATTAGGCGCAAAATCAGTCATCGACAACCCAAAATATGCCGCCGAAGGCGCCGCCTATAGCGTGTATTTCGACCAAACAGGCCATTGTGAAAACGTCCTCTGGGCTTACATGGATCAGCTAAAGCTCTTCACCTCATGGTATGTGCAGCTTTGGGCCGAAAGCCTCGGCAAAGACGGCAAAGGCATCACCCCCATCTCATCCATCGGCCCCGTTGACCAACACAGCCAACAACAATTATTCTTAGATGGCCCCAAAAACAAATACGTCACCTTCATCACCAAAGACCAATCTGGCCAAGGCAACATGCTAAAACCCGATATCTTTATGGGCGATCAATTTGATTACATAGCAGGCCGCACCATTGGCGACATCGTCACCGCCCAACAACGCGCAACGGCAGCAACCTTGGCCGACAAAGCCATCCCAGTGCGTTTCATAACCCTAAAAACCCTAGACGCCGCCACCATGGGCGCATTATTAATGCATTTCATGTGCGAAACCATCGCCGCCGCCGCCTTGTTAGAGGTTAACGCCTTCGACCAACCCGCCGTCGAACAAAGCAAAAATCTCACCCGCGAGTATATCGCCGAGTTGTAGCAGGCTTACTGTTGATGCTCTGGAAGAAGTTTTTTGCTTGGCACTGCGTGCGCTCGCTCCGCTCTCTAGCTAAGCCACTCAGCCGCTGGTGGGACGTGAACTCACCACCCAACCTAACCTCATTATGCTAAGTTAGCTCGAGTTTGCCGAAACTCCGCACTTCGGTGCGTTCAACAAATTCTGAATTTGCAGCCTTGTGCTTATCGTGGGAAAGAGGTCCGAAGCCTTTAGGCTGAGGCAAGCGCGACCGCGCGTCGCCGTTAGGCGCGGCAAGAGAGCGGAGCGAGCGCACGCTAGTGCCACTAGCCCACCGACAGGTGGGCGAAAAAGAGAGGCTTAAGCCGAACGAAAAAATGCAAACTTCCAGAGCTTAGGCAGCATACTTCCCTATATCCGCTCATCACTTTCAACATCAATGTCAAGATCAATAAGCTTATGCAAGTTAAACACGAAATAACGCATATGTGCATTATCAACCGTGCTTTGAGCCTTGGTACGCCAAGCCGCAACCGCTTCTTCATAATTGGGGTAAATGCCAACAATATCCAGATCATCTAAATTACGAAATGTAATTGTTTTTAAATCTTCAAGCTCACCGCCTGCCACCATATGTAATTTTTGTGTGCCTGCCATTTTAATCTCCGCTTTGTTGTCCTAGTTTAATAAAATACTTGTTTTAATTTAACAAATTCTAATCAAAAGGCAATAGCCAGCAAATCCCTTAACCTATCGATTAAAGATATTATCAATAGGAAAATTGAAATTAGCCGTATGTTCAATGATATTAGGGTGCAATTTCGCCCCCGCCGCCACCATGTGCGGCAAGCTAGGCTCGACTTTGTTGTAAACCAACATTTGTCCCAACCCATCGGTAATCATACCGCCCGCTTCATGGATAATAATGTCAGCCGCCGCGATGTCCCATTCGCCTTTAACGGTAAAACTCACCATCGCGTCAAATTCACCGCACGCCACCAAAGCCACGCGCATCGCCATACTATTCACAATTTGATATTGCATGTTTGGCCAAATATAATCTGAGCGGGTGGTCATCCGGTCAAAATGAAATTTATAAGCCAATATATTGGCCTCATGCACATTGTCTTTATCACTCGGTTGTATTTTAACCCGTTGTTTTTCGTCATTAATAATATAGGCACCATGCCCGTGCTGGGCATAATATAATATTTGCGCAATCGGGTCATAAATCAAACCCAATATCGGCCGATTGTTTTTCACAATTGCCACCGATACCACCCATTCGGCCAAGCCTTTAATAAACGCCTTGGTACCATCAATTGGGTCAACCACCCAAATATATTCACAGTTTTGGCGCTCAAGATTATCGACAGTCTCTTCAGATAACCAGCCAAATTCAGGCATCAGGGCTTTTAATCGCACGTCCAAAAAATCATTAACCGCAAGGTCAGCCTCGGTAATCGGTGTGTCATCTGGCTTTTGCCAGTTTTTAATATTCTTGCCAAAATAGCTCAACCCAATTTGGCCAGCCTCGCGCACAATATCATGTAAATCTGTAAGTTGTACGGGGCTTAAAATGTCAGTTTCTATCGCCATATCAAACAATACCGATCAGCAGATAGCAGATTAAAAACACCAATGTCACCGCGCCACCAAACATGATGTTAGATTGAAATAACTTCAAACACAGATCACCATCATCTAAATCCAATTTATATATTTGCCAGATAAGTTGCGCAATAAGCAAGGGCATTAACCCCAAAAACACCAAACCAAACCCAGCCAATAACCCACTTATCGTCAGGCAGGTGACAAACAATGCATAAAGAGCTGCCAACCATAATTTAGTTCTGTTACCAAATAGTATAGCCGTCGATTTAAGCCCAACCATCATGTCATCGTCTTTATCTTGATGCGCATATATAGTGTCATAACCAATCGTCCAAAAAAATCCCGCTGCA
Source organism: Hyphomicrobiales bacterium (assembly GCA_002401855.1). Classification (GTDB taxonomy): domain Bacteria; phylum Pseudomonadota; class Alphaproteobacteria; order Rhizobiales; family OSC116; genus OCS116. The sequence continues at coordinate 212,060 of NVUH01000001.1, read as the reverse complement.
TAAAGTAGCAAAGCAGCGTCAGATAAATAACCGTTCACCGCGCCAAACCCAACCAAGGCCCCCCAGTTAAATGTTAAGCCTAAAAACGCCTGCGGCCAATAAGTGAAACGCTTCATCCATGGGTATATCGCCACCAAAATCAGCGAAGCCGCGCCGACAAAAATGGTAAACCAGTTAAATTGAATCAACACCAAAAACCCAGCCAGCAACAAAAAGAATAAGAATTTTTTGGCTTGGCCAGTAGATACATCACCCGCGGGCAGGGGGCGGCTTTTGGTACGCTCAACTTGCATGTCATATTTATAATCGACCAAATCATTATAAACACAGCCCGCACCGCGCATGATGATCGCGCCGGTAAAACACAAAATCACATATTTCACCTGCGCCCAAAATGTAACGCTATACAGCCCGCCATTTATCTCAACCTCAGTTAACGCCAAAATTTGCCCCCAAAAACATGGCCATAACAACAGCCACACACCCACCGGGCGGTCAAGCCGCATCAGGCGCGTATAGGGTTTAGCCTTGGCTGGCAACCATTTGTCGCTCCAATTTTGGGCATGGGCATCGGCCACTTTATCGTCACTTATCGTATTTTTGGGCTGCAATTCATCTCCAATCGGCCATTTCATCGGCATGTGTGGCATTTGGCAGTGTTATATTAGACAACTTATAGATGGCTGACATTTTTTACAACAAAAGAGCAGCAATATTCGACTTCGGTTGAGTTTATTAACCTTTTGGTAACCATAATCCTGCAATTTACCAATAAGTATACAAGCCATTTATCCACTAAGTTATATTTTTACACGGAAGACATAATATGAGCATTTCTGATTCGATCATCAACCTTGCAACGGACGTTAAAAAAGCTGCGGACGAAATCTCCACATCGGCTCAAGATGTGCAACAAATCGGCGAAAATACCCTAAGCGATACAAATAATTCACGCAATAGCTTGGAGAGTGCGGTGAACGAGATTAGCAATTTGGTAGATGCCGTCACGCAAATTGAACAGCAGCTAAAGAACCTGCAAAAAAGCCTCGATAATGTCGGTAAAGTAGCATCTACCATTGATGACATCGCCAAACAAACCAACCTTTTGGCACTAAATGCCACCATCGAAGCCGCACGTGCTGGCGAAGCTGGCAAAGGCTTTGCGGTTGTCGCCAGCGAAGTGAAAGCCCTAGCCAACCAAACATCAGCCGCCACCGGCGAGATTGAAAAAACCCTAACCGAATTGTCAGATCAAACCAAAGTGTTAATCGAACACGGCTCATCTACTGTTAAAACTGCACACACCGTGCAACAAAGCACCGACACCATCGGCAATGTGATTGATAGTGTGCAAGATGCCATTAACAATATGGGCTCATCAATACAAAATATTGTGGCAAAAACCAGCGATGTTGATAAGGGTGTGGTCGCTATTTTAGACCACAGCAAACAAAACGAATCAGTCGCAGCGTAATTTTACCAAACCTCAAATTCCCTCCAAAAAGGAAAGCTTAGGCTTTCCTTTTTTTTTAATTTACGGCATAAATTATTAATGAGCACAAAAACCCCCAAACAGAATCATAAATTACCACGGCTTTATGTCACCCAAGCGATTGAAGCACAGGTTTTGCTGCCACTCGATCAAGATCAATGGCATTATGTCCGCAATGTCATGCGCTTGGTTGATGGTGATGATATGATGATTTTTAATGGCCAACATGGCGAATGGCGCGCCAGTTTGGTTTATGAAACCAAAAAACGCATCTGTCTCAAACCCATGCTGCAAACCAAACTACAACCCACCCAGCCTGAGCTATTATATGCGTTTGCCCCGCTTAAAAAAGGGCGGTTGGATTATATGATTCAAAAAGCCACCGAGCTGGGGGCAAGCTTACTGCAACCCGTGCTGACCGACTATACCGACAATCACAAAATCAACTTGCAAAAACTAGCCGCCAATGCCGTCGAAGCTGCCGAACAATGCACCATGCTCAGCGTGCCACAAGTGGCCGCGCCGCTTAAATTCGATAATTTCTTGGCGCAATTTTCTAAAACACATCAAATTATATTCTGCGATGAGGCAGCCCCTACAGCCTCTCCCATCAGCTTAATTGCTGCTTTAGCGGGACAAAAAATCTGTGTGCTGGTCGGCCCAGAAGGCGGCTTTAGCGACGATGAACGCCAAGCATTACTAGCGTTAGAACAAGTGACAACCATTTCGCTCGGCCCACGCATTATGCGCGCCGATACAGCCGCCATTGCCGCCTTAACCTTGGTACAAGCCACTATTGGCGATTGGTGATTTCACCTAAAATTTATGTAAAAAATCAATCAAAATAATTTGATAATTTCCATCATTTAGGGGCTTAACATCTACCCATTATAGCTTATATAATGAATGACTAAAATAACAAGGTTCCAAAACCAATGGCAAATTTCTCACCGCTCATCGAAAATAAGCAAGATCTTATCAACGGCCTATCCAGAGGCTGCAAGCCAAAGGAAAAATGGCGCATCGGTACCGAGCACGAAAAATTTGGTTATTGTTTCGATAAATTAAACCCACTGCCATATGACGGCAGATGCGGAATCAAGCGGCTTATGGAAGGCCTGCGCGATGATTTTGATTGGCAACCTATGGTTGAAGACGGTGTATTGATTGGCCTCAAAGCCCCAAGATTAGACAATAGCACCGATGTATTAGGTTCAATCACCCTAGAACCAGGTGGCCAGTTCGAGCTTTCGGGCGCGCCATTAAGCACCATACACGAAACTTGCCGCGAGGTTCATGCCCATCTGCGCCAAATTCGCGCGGTCAGTGATGAACAATGTCTTGGCTTTATCGGCCTTGGTTTTGCCCCGACATGGAAATTAGAAGACGTGCCGATTATGCCCAAAGGCCGCTATAAAATCATGCGCGCATATATGCAAAAGGTCGGCTCTTTGGGCCGCGAGATGATGTTCCGCTCAGCCACAGTGCAAGTGAATTTAGATTTCGCATCAGAAGCCGATATGCTTAAAAAACTACGTGTCAGCTTGGCTCTACAACCAATCGCCACCGCACTTTTCGCCAATTCACCCTTCACCGACGGCAAGCCAAATGGCTTTTTAAGCTATCGCTCCGAAGTGTGGAAGGATACCGACAATAGCCGCACAGGCATGCTACCCTTCATGTTCGATGAGGGCGCAGGCTTTGAAAGCTATGTCGATCACGCATTAAATGTGCCCATGTATTTTGTCTATCGCGATGGCAAATATATCAACGCCACAGGCGAAAGCTTCAAAGATTTCCTCGACGGCAAACTCAAATGCCTCCCCGGCGAAAAACCAACTCTAGACGATTGGGAAAGCCACCTAACCACACTGTTCCCCGAAGTTCGGATGAAACAATTCCTAGAAATGCGCGGCGCCGATGCAGGCAGCTGGCAAAATCTATGCGCTCTACCAGCCCTATGGGTCGGTTTGCTTTATGATGACACAGCACTAGATGCCGCCTACGATCTCATCAAAGACTGGACCACCGAAGAAATGCTAGAATTGCGCAACGCAGTCCCCAGAACCGCACTCAAAACCCCATTCAGAAATGGCACAACCCAAGACATCGCCAAACAAATGATAAAAATCTCCCACCAAGGCCTAACCGCCCGCAACCTAAAAGACAGCAATGGCGACAACGAAGCCCAATTCATCGACAATATCGCCGAAATCGCCGAATCAGGCCGCACCAATGCAGATGTTTTATTAGAAAAATATCACGGCGAATGGGCAGGCGACATCACAAGAATTTTCAAAGAATATTCATATTAGTCACTCGCCTTTCGGCTCGCTTCAGCCCCTGCGGGCGTTCGCTCCGCTCTCTTGCCACGCCTAACGGCGACGCGCAGTCGCGCTTGCCTCAGCCTAAAGGCTTCGGACTCTTTTCCCAAGCAACGCACAATGAATAACAATTTGGCACCGAAATGCAGAGTTTCACCAAACTCCAGCTAACTCAGCTTAATGAGGTCAATTGGGGTGCCGAATCCACATCCGATCAGCGGCCGAGTGGCTTAGCTAGAGAGCGGAGCGAACGCACGCAGTGCCAAGCAAAAATGCAAACTTCCAGAGCATAGGCAGGATGCCTCCCCGCTATAAACTACAAAAAGACAACTAGCTAGTAGCTAATGCTCTGGCAGGTGCAAGCGCCCACTTAAGCCAAATACAAATCAGCCAGCAAAATCATTCAGCAGCTTCACTAAAATTCCGCAACCCATTCGTTCCCAAAGTCGCCAAACTATCACAAATATGTTGGCTCAATATTTCCGCAGCAGACGACAGTGGCGTCATCGGTTTCAGCAACAAAATATCGCTCGTACCCAATTCAGCAAAGCCTTCATCAGGGCCCAATGTCCGCATGCCAGGGCGTAAACCGCTTTCAGCAATAGCCGTAACAGCCAACCCAGCAATCACCGTCGAGGCAATCACCGCATGGTTGCGCGCCTGATAAGCCACCCGATAAGGCCGGCCCATTTGCTTCAGAGTTCTAATCGCTTGGTTGCTCCAGCAGCAATCTTCACCGCAGGTTGCCAATGGCAATACATCTTGCAATTGCGCACTATGGGTCGAGCTTGTCGCCCACACCAAACGCTCACGTTTTAACAATTCGCCATTTTCTCTAAACAATGCGCCCGTGCCAACCGCCAAATCCAAATCGCCTTTTTGCAATTGTTTGGCCACATATTCACTATCGTCACATACAATCGCCACTTCCACATTGGGGTTGGAATATGAAAACCGCGCCAAAATTTCAGGCAGATAACGTTCGGCATAATCATCCCCAATGCCCAACCGCACAAGGCCAGATATTTCAGGCTGGGTGATGGTCAACAAGGCTTCATTATTCAACCTGATGATGCGCCGCGCAAAATTAAGCAATATATCGCCATCGCGTGTCAGCCGGTTAACACGGCCTTCTTTATAAAATAATTTTTTGCCAATGGTTTCTTCTAAACGTTTCATTTGCATGGAAACCGCACTCTGAGTTTTAAAAACTTCGCGCGAAGCTGCTGTAAAACTGCCAGATTCAGCAATTGCTAAAAATGTGGCCAGATTATCCATGTCTAAAATTTGTGCCATTTCGATACCCCTTTACAAAACATCAATATTATTGGACTAATCACAACTTGCATTCATTTCAAGAAACAGTCAATCACCTGCGAGTGAATTAAATTTATTTGAGTGGATAAAGTAAACATCAAAATAATTTAAGCAAATATCACAAATATTGACTTGTAACCAAAGTAAAAGGCTTTTATACAAGCCACACACAAGTTAATATTGTGCAATTTAACAACCATGGAGGATTTCTATGACGAAAATTTATTTTAAAACCTCCGGGGTTGTTTTCCAAGTGTTAGCGTCACGCTTGGCATATCGACAAACACTGACCTCCTGACTCCGTCTAAATTTTAGACCGTCACCCTCAATGTTTGACACCCCCTAATCTCTGAAAACCAAAATTTTCAAAACCTTTTGCGCCCGAATTTTTTAAATTCTGCGCATCATCACTGGCGTTTTCGCGTCAAGAAAGGAGTGTCTATGCAAATAGCTACCATTAAAAACCAAACCCTACGGTCTCATCTACGGCCACAAATAAAATTTAAAATAAGAAAGCCCGAATCCATGATTCTTAAGTTTTTTAAAAAATTCATCTGGCTAAATAAGTCTAGTCATAGCCACTCTATCGATCATTTGTCTGATCACTTAAAGCGCGATATGGGCATGATAGAGCCAGATATGAATAATCGGCCACGGTCGAATGATCGGCATCTAACTAGCCATCAATACGGCAAATTATGGTTATAAATATATATGGTTATATACAGATGGTTACATATGGATTGACCCAAAGCACATCACCGCGCACAGCTTTGGGTCATTATTTTTTATGACGATTTCTAAAGCCCTCTTCGGGGCCTTTCCCATCGCGCATATTGGCCAATTTATTAATGATATAAAGGCAGGTCAATAAAGCCCCGACGCCAAAAATCACATTGCCCAACCCATTGCCAATAAATATGCCTTCTGCCCCCATAATATACGAGCCATACATAACAAAAGGTATAGTGCCTAATGTAGCTTTGCCAAAGTTAAACGCGGTCGAAATTAACGGATAGCCCAAATTATTAAACGCCGCATTGGCCACAAATAACATGCCGTAAAAAACAAATGTCGGGCCAATCCAAATGGCCACAAATTGCATAAACGCTTCGGCATCACCAACAATATGGAATGACGCCAAAACATAATCGATAGCCAAATAAAACACCATCCACGCCACCAAGCAATATATCAATACAAACAGCGCGCTGTCCGTCAGGGTGCGTTTCACCCGGTCGAATTTTCGAGCGCCAAAATTTTGTCCATAAATCGCCCCAATCGCACCAGATAAAGCAAATATCACCCCAAAAACCACAGGCGTCGCACGCCCCGCAAATGACCAACCCGCCATATAACTTTCACTATAATGCGACATTTCCCAAGTCATAAAAGCATTGGCAACGGGGGTTGCTAGCTGGGTTGCCATGGCGGGCAGGGCGATGGCAAATATAATCGGCAATTGGGCTTTGAATTTCGAATAAGCAAAACCGACCGAAAAATCATGCATAAAATAGATGATGTAAAGCACCGATAAACTAATCGCAACCCGCGCCGCGACCGAAGCCCAAGCCGCGCCTTCAATGCCCATATCAAAATAAAAAATCAATATCGGGTCTAGAATCAAATTGACAACCGAGCCAGACAACATGGCAAACATCGATAATTTGGGCGCCCCCATCACCCGCACCAATCCACCACCCGACATGGCGATCGATAATAACGGCAGGCTGGGTAAAATAATCCGTAAATAACGCTCGGCATAGTCAAGGCTTGCTCCTGCCGCACCAATGGCTTGCAGTAATTCGATTCTAAATATCCAAGTCGGCAACGCAATGATAGCGGTAAAACTCACCGAAACCACCAGGTTATTTAACGCCAAATGCCGCGCCTGCATATCTTGTTTAGCACCCAACGCTCTGGCCACCGTCGCCGACATAGCAATGGATAAACCGATCGAAAAACTCATGTTAAAAAACATAATCGCCGCAGCAAAAGCCAAAGAAGCGGTGATGGCCTGCACATGGAGCAAGGATAGAAAATAAAAATCAATCAGGTCAACAGCAAACAGCGATACCAAACCGATGGATGCGGTGCTAGACAACACAATCACGTGCCGCATTATCGAGCCAGTTACAAATTTGGCTTCAACTTTTGCTTTCGCTCTTTTAGTCGAGGGCATCAAAACCCTCAGCCAATCCGTTCAACCGAATCGGAATAGCCAAACCGTCTTCTGGAGTTAAAAATACTGTAAAAGAAGCAGTTGTCGCGCTTTTCAGCCGCGCTAATGATTCGTTAGATAAGGTAGCAACAGCAGTGCAACCATTTGGTAAACAACGTAAAAACCCCGTAAGGCCTAAATTTTCACCATCAATATCCATTCCCACTCCCGTGGGAAGGAGCACACCAAGTGGCACCAGAATTTTTATCAAGGCCGCATTTTGTTTATCATTTTGTGGGGTGATTGTGCCACTACCATCATCTTTTGAAATCAACACAGTCAAGCCAAAACGTGGTCTGTTTTCAGCCGCGACGCTTTGAAACAACGCACAAACTTCTTGAGTTGGCACTTCTGTACTGTTTGCACTGGCATTTTGCGGCGTTTCAATCTCCGAGCAATGCATCAGCCAACTGCCAAATTTTTTATTTTGCTCCGTGGCGGCGTGTGCAGGGCTGATAATCCACAATATTATGAGTAAACTCAAACTTAACCATGCCAGAAACCGAAAGGTCTTATTGTCTATCAATTTGTCCATCATTTAAATGACACCCTTAGCTCAAATTGCCAGTAAATTATTTCATTTTAATATAACTTAAATTTTATAGATGAATAGTGATTATTATAATTTGCGTCAATTTAAGCAAATTTCGGCTATCTGCAAAGGTGATTTTATGGTCTACTCATAGTATGGCTTTATAGGTGATTCTCTCACTGTGCTGCACAGGTTTATATAGTTTTGATATATATCAACAACCACTAGATATCCCTTGTTTGGCATCGAAAAATAGGCCTCTGATATGAGTTATTCAATGAAATGGTTTTTCCTTAGTTTGTAATGGTTTTAATTTGTTGAATTATGTAAACAATTGAGTTATTGACTTAAGTCAAACTATAACAAGTTTGTGTGTCGAAAATAAAACGCAATAAATGGCACGCTTTAAAATAAAATTAAGGGAAACTCCACCACGGGTTTTGACATGAATATGATGAATCATTCTAAGAATTTCAAGAATTTGGTATGGCGCAAATTAATGGCTGTATTTTTCGCGATCTCTGGGCTGTTTTCAACTTCATTGGCTTTGGCTGGTGAAAATGATTATGGCATCGCCAGTGAATGGCAAATGGACACCCAAGCCCCCGCAACTGATTTGATGGCCAATATGATTAGCTTTCATAATCTATTGCTTTGGATCATTGGCCTAGTTGTGCTGTTTGTCACTATCTTGTTATTGATTATTATTTTTAAATATAACGCCAAAGCCAATCCAGTTCCTGCTAAATTCACTCATAATACGTTCATTGAGATCGTCTGGACAGTGTTACCCATTATGATTTTAGTTGTCATTGCCATCCCTTCATTTGATTTGCTCTATAAACAACGGGTCATCCCAGAGCCAGATTTCACCATTAAAGTGACAGGCAACCAATGGTATTGGTCATATGAATATCCAGATCATGATGACATTGCGTTTGATTCGGTGCTGATCCCTGAAGATGAACTTCAGGAAGGTCAATTACGCTTATTGTCAGTCGACAATGAAGTGATCGTGCCGGTCAATAAAACCGTCCGCCTCATTGTAACGGGTGCTGATGTAATCCATGCATGGACAATCCCCTCATTCGGTGTAAAAATTGACACAATACCAGGTCGTCTGAACGAAGCGTGGTTTAAAGCCAATCGCGAAGGCATTTATTATGGTCAGTGTTCTGAGCTTTGCGGTAAAGATCATGCCTTTATGCCCATCGCCGTGCGCGTTGTGAGCGATGAAGAGTTTGCCAAATGGGTCGAAGAAGCAAAAGTTAAATTTGCCTCCGCACCTTCAATACAACAAATTAAAGTGGCTTCGTTTAGCGCAGCAGAATAATAGATAGAGGTTATTTAATTATGGCAACTGATACAGCACATGATGATCATGCACATCACACCCCAACAGGCTGGCGTCGTTGGTTATTATCAACCAATCATAAAGACATTGGTACACTATATTTAGTCTTTGCGATTTTCGCTGGTTTCGTCGGCGGCGCAGTGTCTATGGGCATGCGTATCGAACTTGCCGAACCTGGCATGCAATTCTTCCCGTGGATTGCCGAATATATCGCTGGTGCTGATGACCCTGTAAATGCAGGCAAACATTTATTCAACGTATTCACCACAGCCCATGGTCTAATCATGGTGTTTTTCATGGTGATGCCCGCACTCATCGGCGGTTTTGGCAACTGGTTTGTGCCGCTCATGATTGGCGCACCAGATATGGCCTTCCCAAGAATGAATAACATTTCATTCTGGATGGTGCCTCCCGCCATGCTGCTTTTGGTTATTTCAATGTTTATGGATGGCCCGTCAGGCTTTACCGGCACAGGCGGCGGTTGGACAATCTACCCACCATTGTCAACATCAGGCCAACCTGGCCCCGCGATGGATTTTGCTATTTTTGCCCTACATATGGCAGGTGCAGCCTCTATTCTGGGTGCAATTAACATCATCACCACAATTTTCAACATGCGTGCCCCAGGCATGACCATTCATAAAATGCCATTATTTGTATGGTCAATGTTGGTCACTGCTTTCTTGCTGTTGCTTTCCATGCCAGTTCTAGCCGGTGCCATCACCATGCTGCTGACCGATCGTAACTTCGGCACCGCCTTCTTCGACCCTTCTGGCGGTGGCGATCCGATTCTTTTTCAGCATTTATTCTGGTTCTTCGGCCATCCTGAAGTGTATATTATGATCTTGCCAGCCTTTGGCATTGTCTCACAAGTGGTAGCCACCTTCTCCAAAAAAGCTGTTTTTGGTTATATGGCGATGGCTTATGCCATGTCAGCCATTGGTTTTGTTGGCTTCGTGGTTTGGGCGCATCACATGTATACCGTTGGTATGGATGTCGACACCCAAGCCTATTTCGTATTCGCCACCATGGTGATTGCGGTGCCAACAGGCGTCAAAATCTTCTCATGGATCGCCACAATGTGGGGCGGCTCTGTCGAGTTTAAAGTGCCCATGCTGTGGGCAGTTGGTTTCATCTTCGTATTCACCGTCGGTGGTGTGACAGGCGTTGTGCTTGCCAATGCCGCAGCCGATCGTATCATGCATGATACTTATTATGTTGTAGCCCATTTCCATTATGTGCTGTCACTAGGTGCGGTGTTTGGTATCTTCTGTGGTTGGTATTACTGGTTCCCTAAAATGTCTGGTTACATGTATAGCGAAGCCATTGGCCGCATACATTTCATCGTCACTATGATCGGTGTGAACTTGCTCTTCTTCCCGCAACATTTCTTAGGTCTAGCTGGCATGCCACGTCGCTATGTCGATTATCCAGATGTTTATGCAGGTTGGAACATGGTGTCATCAATCGGTGCTTATATTTCTTACGGCGCGGCCCTCATCTTCATCTTTGGTGTGTGGAAAGCCTTTAGAGATAAAGTACCAGCCGGTAACAACCCGTGGGGCGAATATGCCGATACGTTGGAATGGACATTATCATCTCCACCCCCATTCCATCAGTTCAGCACGTTACCCAAAATTAAGTAATCAAACAAATTAGTGATAGAGATTTCGTAATGAGTGATATGAATATCAACAACAATCAATCAACCGACTATGCAGGTGAAAACTTAGCAGATGTCCAAGATTTTTGGGAATTGTTAAAGCCAAGCGTCATGCGCTTGGTGGTGTTCACCGCCTTTGTCGGTATGGTGGTTGCCCCAGGCAACATTCATCCATTCACTGCGTTCATCTCCATCCTATGCATCGCCATTTCAGCCGGCGCTGCGGGTTGTTTAAACATGTGGTATGAGCATAAGTTAGACGCTCTGATGACCCGTACCCAAAACCGCCCCATCCCCTCAGGCCGCATCACACCCGATCAAGCCCTCACTTTCGGCCTCATTTTGGCCGTCGGCTCCGTCACCATGCTTGGCATGTTGGTCAACTGGTTTGCCTCAGGCTTTTTAGCCTTCACCATTTTCTACTATGTGGTCATTTACACCATGTGGCTCAAACCCCGCACGCCGCTTAACATCGTCATCGGCGGCGCGTCTGGCGCTTTCCCACCAATGATTGGTTATGCCTGTGTCACAGGCAACATCACGCTCGAAAGCATATTATTATTCCTCATCATCTTCATGTGGACCCCCCCGCATTTTTGGGCGCTTAACCTCTACATCAAACGCGATTATGAAAAAGCCAACATTCCCATGTTGCCCAGCGTCAAAGGCGAGCCAGAAACCCGCAAACAAATCCTCATCTACACCTATATAGTGGCGCTCTGCGGCACATTACCAACTTTGTTCGGCTATGCAGGCATGCTCTACGGCGGCACAGCCTTAGTCTTAGGCCTCGGCTTCATCTATTTCGCCCACCTGGTTTATAAAAATGACACAGGCGCCGCAGCCATCAAAGCCGCCAAAAACATGTTCGCATTTTCATTGCTATATCTAATGCTGTTATTCACGCTGCTATTGGCCGAACATAGTTTTGGCATTTTATTTAAACTCAATTTAACCGGATGGGTATAATGTCAACTGAACACCCGAATTTCGAACTAGATGCTGTGGTGCAAACCGAAGCGCAGAAAAAAGTCATCAAACGCCGTAACCTAGCCATTGGCTTGGTCTTAGGCGCACTGGCAGTTATCTTTTTTGCCGCCACCATCATTCGTTTAGGCGCCAATGTGGCAGATCGTACATTTTAACAAGTAAAATAAATAATGGCTCAAATTGAGGAAGGACATCATAAACAGGAAATAAAAACTGCGAAAACAGCGGTATTTTTGGCACTATTTGTGGCACTCATGGTCGGTATGGCCTATGCTGCGGTTCCATTATACGAGGCATTTTGCCAAGTCACAGGTTTTGGTGGCACCACACAACGGGCAGATACAGGCTCAGACATTATATTGGCACGCACCGTAAGAGTGCAATTTGATGCCAATGTCGCAGATGACCTGCCATGGGATTTCAAACCCGTCCAACGTGAGGTTGAAGTTAAAATCGGCGAGAGCCAATTAATCTTCTATAATGCCACTAATTTCGCCAATAAAGACATTAAAGGCAGCGCAATTTTCAACGTATCACCTGCATCAGCAGGTGCATATTTTAACAAAATTGAGTGTTTTTGCTTCACCGAGCAAATGTTAAATGCCCATCAAACTGTCGATATGCCCGTAGAGTTTTTTATAGATCCTGATTATGCCACCGACCCAGATTTGGAACATGTAAATATAATCACATTGTCTTATACTTTTTATCCAGTAGAAGATTAAGCCAATATAGAAATAAAGGCGCAAACCACGCGCCAATTGAGGAGAGAGGCACTATGTCTGACGAAAAGAACCATGACTATCATTTGGTAAATCCAAGCCCGTGGCCAATATTGACCGCTTGGGGCGTGTTTGCTATGGCGGCAACCTTTATATTCTTTATGCATGAGATGGGTTCAGGATTATTTCCAATCATTGCCTTGGTCGTCGTTTGCATCCTGTCTTTTTTCTGGTGGTCAGACATCACCGACGAGGGCGAAACCCAAGGCCATCATACACCCGTTGTGCAATTGCATTTTCGCTATGGCATGTTCATGTTCCTCTTGTCAGAGGTTATGTTCTTCGTGGCTTGGTTCTGGGCTTATTTCGATGCGGCGTTATTCCCCAACGAATTGATTCAAGAATTACGTGTTGAATATACTGGCGGTCAATGGCCTCCATTGTCAGTGCGCACATTCGACCCGTGGGATCTGCCATTCATCAACACTCTGGTTCTGTTGCTATCAGGTTTCGCAGTCACTTGGGCGCATCATGCACTCATTCATAATGAGCGCAAAACCGTCATTGCTGGCCTATCTGCCGCGGTTATTCTGGGTGTGTTATTCACAATTCTACAAGCCATCGAATATAGCCATGCCGCATTCGGCATTGCAGATGGTCTATATCCATCAACATTCTATCTAGCCACAGGCTTTCATGGTTTCCATGTAATCATTGGTACAATATTCTTATTTGTTATTCTTATCCGTACCATAAAAGGCCATTTCAAACCCGATCATCATTTTGGTTTCGAAGCCGCTGCATGGTATTGGCATTTCGTCGATGTGATTTGGATTTTCCTCTTCATCTTCATCTACGTATTGGGCGCAGGCGATCCAGCCACCATGCCAGCCGAAGCACATTAAATTTAAATAGATTACAAATTTTAAAAAGGCGATCTTCGGGTCGCCTTTTTTCTTTTACGATTGCTAATTACAATTGTCTGGGCGCAAATAATATAATCAACGTGGCAACAATTGCCAACCCACTGCCAATTATATCCCACTGGTCTGGCCGTTGGCCTTCAACCATCCACATCCATGCTAGCGATGCAACAATGTAAATCCCGCCATACGCCGCATAAGCCCGACCCGCAAAATCGCTCGTCACCAAAGTCAACAAATAGGCAAATAAAACCAATGCCAATATGCCGACAGCCGCCCACAATATAGAATGCCCTTGCCGCAACCACATCCAAAAAGCAAAACACCCCGCAATTTCAGCAGCAGCGGCGAGGGCATAAATCAATAATGTAAGGCTCGGTGATAACATAATCATCCACACATGTTTATTCTATCGTTAAATCGGCAATTGCCAGCACGGCATTCCGCCAACGCAGCTTCAATGTCATTCTTAACAGCGCTCAGCTCACTAATTTTGTCCGCCACGCGCTGCAATACAATCTCCATCCGCACTTCGCCGCTCTCGCAATTCAGTTCACCCGCGTCTAAATCATTAAGATTCTGAATAATCTCATCCAAATTAAAACCCAGCGCCTTCAGAGATTTTATCATAATGATGCGGTTCACAATCGCGCCAGAATAAACCCGATACCCCGAAGCCAAACGCTCAGGCTCAGGCAGTAACCCACGCCGCTCATAAAACCGAATTGTATCAATAGACACCGCAGCTTTAACCGCCAATTCACCAATTTTCATTTCCCCCCCGTTTCCGCTTGACTCTAGACTTAAGTCCAGACTGTAGATTAAAACTCCCCACAGCACAAGCCACTTTAAACAGGAGATAAAATGTCAGAATTACCAATTACATGCGATCTTAACGCCCTAACCAACGATCAACGCCAATGGCTAACCACTGAATTTCGTAAATTATTCAACACGGTTGCAAAAGTAAAAGCCCTACCCACAGGCTACGGCTTCCACTTCAAAAATGTCGATGAGCAACAATTCACCCACATCGCCAAACTCATCGCGCTCGATCGACTGTGCTGCCCGTTCATTCAACACGAAATAATCCAGCCAGCAGGCGGCCTAGATGTCTGGTTACAGTTCAGCGCCGCCCAAGACATAAAAGCCTACTTAGAATGTGACATCACCCAACTTGTTGGCAAACAGGCAAAAGTCATCACCATGATGCAGCAGCAAAATACCGAACAACAATCCACTCAAGATCGTAATATTTGCCTATGCTCAGCATGATAATTAGATTGTGAAGTATTTTAGCCAAAGGCGATCTTCGGGTCGCCTTTTTTAAACGCATGTGTTAGGTCTTGCATATGACTTTTAAACCCTATCCATGGCTGACATTTTTTTCCATTCTAGTCTTTGCCGCGCTCATCACATTGGGTGTTTGGCAAGTGCAGCGCTATCAATGGAAGCAACAACTCAATGCCGATATAACAGCGTCAGCAAAGCTAGAACCATTATCTTTAACCGAGTTACTAAGCCAAGGCACCGCCGAAGATTTCAAATACCGCCCCGTTAAAATCACCGGCCAATATATACCCGATCAGCAGATTCTAGTCCGCGGTCAATATAAAAAATCCGCCCGCGTCATCCTCTACGGCTTCTACGTTTTCAACCCGTTCGAATACCAAGCAGGCGATACAGTAAAGCAAATTATGATCGAGCGCGGCTTCATCACCGAAGACAATTACAACGCGCCCGAAACCTACAATCAACTACCAACAGGCGTCACATCCATAAACGGCAACATTAAATTAGCCGAAAACCCAGGCAGCTTCATGCCCGATAACGACCCCACAAAACAAGTCTGGTTCTGGCGCGATATAGCCGCAATGAACGCTAAGCTCAGCTTGCCAAATGCCCAAACCTTCTACATTTCAGCCACCGAAAATAACCAGCAAGACTTCCCCAAGCCAACCAAAATAGAAATCAAAAGCGCCGTCAATCACCTCAGCTACCTCATCACTTGGTTCGCCATGGCAGCAGGCCTGCTCATCGTTTACGCCTATATGCATGTCTATAACGGCCGGCTTTATCTGAACAAAAACAAACCTCAAAATAATGAGACTTCATCATGACTCTATTCATCTCAACCCGCGGCAATAACGATAAATTAAATTTCGAAGACGTCATGCTACGCGGCCTCGCGCCCGATGGTGGCCTATATGTCCCCGAAACATGGCCAACCCTAAGCCAAGATGAATGGCGCAGCTTAGTCGGCAAACCCTATACCGAAGTCGCCCTAGCCGTCATCAGCCCCTTCGTTGGCGATTGCATCCCCAGAGCCGAACTTAAAGACATGATCGAAGCCGCTTATGCCAGCTTCTCCCACAAAGCCGTCACCCCGCTCACCCAATTAGATGTCAACCAATGGCTGCTAGAATTATATCACGGCCCGACCATCGCCTTTAAAGATGTCGCCATGCAACTCATCGCCAAATTAATGGACAGAGCCTTAACCAAACGTGGCCTCCGCTCCACCATAGTTTGCGCGACATCAGGCGACACAGGCGGCGCGGCGGTAGAAGCCTTTATGACTTGCGACCGCATAGACCTATTCGTGCTGCATCCCGATGAACGCGTCAGCCAAGTCCAACGCAAACAAATGACCACCTCAGGCAGCGCCAACGTGTTCAACATCGCCATTAAAGGCAATTTTGATGATTGCCAAAATCAAGTCAAAGCCATGTTCAACAACGAAAATTTCCGCGATCAAGTGGCACTTTCAGGCGTCAACAGTATCAATTGGGCACGCATCATGGCGCAAGTGGTCTATTATGTAACCGCTAGTTTAAGTCTCGGCGGGCCAGATAAAACCTGCGATTTCACCGTCCCAACCGGCAATTTCGGCGATATTTTTGCCGCTTATGTCGCTAAAAAAATGGGTCTGCCAATGGGCAAATTAATCGTCGCCACCAACGAAAACGACATTCTACAACGCGCCTTAAAAACCGGCAAATATGACATGCATAAAGTCATCGCCACCACCAGCCCCAGCATGGACATCCAAATTTCATCAAATTTCGAACGCCTCCTATTCGAAGCCTCAGGCCGCGATAGCCATCAAGTCAATCACATGATGGCCAGCCTAAAACAATCCGATCAATTCGAAATTCCTGCCAAAACCTTAGCCAATATCAACCAAAGTTTTGCCGCAGGCCGTGCCGATGAAAACGCCGTTTCATCAATTATGAAAACAGCGTTGAGCGACAGCGCAAAACTCATCGACCCACACACCGCAGTGGCACTAAGCGTGGCGCAAAATCATTTGAGCGATAACCCAATGGTCATCCTGTCAACCGCTCACCCCGCAAAATTCCCTGATGCCGTCAAGGCCGCAACGGGTATCCATCCGCCATTACCAGCCCATTTGTCAGATCTGTTTGAACGTACAGAAAAATACGATATATTGGATAATGAAGCCGATAAAATTATGCAATATATTAAAACCAACAGCCGCGTGGTGAACTGATTGAACCAAACAAACCAAACCGTAGAAATCGAACCAGGCGTACATTCAACACGCTTAGATAATGGCCTCACCATTGTCACCCACCAAATGCCGCTACAATCCATTGCGGTTGGCGCGTGGATCAAAGCCGGCTCTCGCAATGAACAGCTTGCCGAACATGGCGTGGCGCATTTCTTAGAACATATGGCGTTTAAAGGCACCAAAAACCGCACCGCCAAACAAATTGTCGAGCAAATCGAAAATGTCGGCGGCGATATGAACGCCGCAACAGGCATCGAAGTGACCAGCTATTATTTCAGATTGCTCAAAGATGACTTGGCTTTAGGCATAGAAATATTGGCCGACATCCTGCTCAATCCATTATTCGAAACCGAAGAAATGGACAAAGAAAAGCAAGTCATCCTGCAAGAAATCGCCGCCACAGATGATGATGCCGACGATGTGCTTTACGATAAAATGATCGAGAATGCCTATGCCGAACAAGCCATTGGCCGTTCCATCCTAGGCACACCCAAGTCAGTCATGGCATTAACCCAAGACCAGTTATCAGGCTTCCTAGCCAAACATTATGTGCCAGAAAATATGACCATCGCCGTAGCAGGCGGTGCCAGTCACAGCCAAGTGCTGCAATTGGCGCAAAAATATTTCGGCACCATGCCCGCGCAAAAACCCGCCTCATTACCCATCGCAAAATTCACCCCCGATAATGTCAAAATCGAAAAAGCTCTAGAACAAAGCTATCTCGTTCTAGGCTTCGAATCCCTACATTTCAACCATCTCGATTTCTTCGCCCAACAGATATTATCGCAACTTTTTGGTGGCGGCATGTCATCACGTCTGTTCCAAAATATTCGCGAGCAAAAAGGCCTGTGCTACAGCATATATTCAGGCAGTTGGGGCTTTAATGATACGGGCCTAATTTTCATCTATGCCGCCACCAATGGCGATAACATCGCCTTGGTAAAACAGCTGATTTACAGCGAATTGCTAACCTTATTGGCCGACATTTCCCCCATCGAATTAACCCGCGCCTGCGCTCAAATTAAAGCGGGGCAAATGATGAGTCTAGAAAGCCCCGTTTCACGCAGTGAGCAAATTGCCAGACAAAGCATTTTCTACAAAAACCTAATTAAAATTGATGACATCATCACCCGCTTAGAAGCCGTCACTCTGGATGATTTAAAACGTGTCGCCAAAGATTTATTTTTGCTCCACCAAGCACAAAATACACCACCCAATAGCCTGCAAGTCAGCGATTTAAAACCTCACATCACTGTTCAGGTTGGGGGCTAAGGCGTGTTTTTCGAAAACAAATTTTTAAGTTTAGCCAAACAACCGCTTATCGGCAAAAACATCTATCTGCGCATGGCACAAAAATCCGACTATGCAAATTGGTATGAAGTGCGTAAAAATAACTACGATTTTTTGCAACCCTATGAGCCAATTTGGGGCCAAAATGCGCTGAGCCGACCGCAATATAACGCACGCGTGCGTAATGACAAGCATGATGCCAGTTTGGACATCAAATATGCTTTTTTCATTTTTAAAAAATCAGATGGCAGCCTCATTGGCGGCATCAATATGAATAATGTCCAGCGCGGCGTGTTTCAATGTTGTGCCTTGGGCTATTGGTTGGCCAAGGCCGATAATGGCCAAGGCTTTATGAGCGAAGCAGTCGCCATCATCACCGCTCATTCATTTGACAAATGGAAATTCAATCGCGTTCAGGCGGCAACTCTGCGCGATAATCATGCTTCAATCAAAGTTCTAGAAAAAAATGGATTCGTCCGTGAAGGCGAAGCGAAGCGTTATTTAAAAATCAATGGAAAATGGCAGGATCATGTATTATTTGCCAAGATTGCACCATAATCTTATAATAAACTATATTTAGTCACAGTTAGTCAGTTAATTTCATAAAAACATTGCTTTGAATATTTTCAATTGTTAGAAAGATTAATGGACGGGCAAAACAAAAGAATCTTAGAGATATAAGGCAATATCGATAAGATCTAGATGGCGTGAATACAGGCGGAAGCATTTTAAAGGCGAACTTTAACAATGCTCACTAGGAAATTTAATGAATTTAGAATATCGGGCAAAATATTCAGTTGGTATCACCAAGGTGATCTGCCGCGTATTTGCGATAATCTGTACAATTATATTCACCCTTCATAGCTCGGTTTTTGCCGCAGAAAATATCATCATCTACCCCGATGCGCGGCATCTAAGCATAACCGAAAATTTAACTTTTCATGATGCTGCACCGAGTATCAGTGTTGAAGTTTTGCGCCGAGAAGTGGGTGAAAATCAATTTGTAACCATTTTAAGTGGTGATGACACCAGCCCGCAATGGCTAAGTTTTGCACTCACCAACCCGAGCAAGCAACCCATTCAGCGCCTGCTCATCGCGCCGCATTTTGGTGGTGGCAATGATGGCCTGCTCATGCCGATATTAAGCGGTAAACGCATCAGCCAGTTATACGCATCATCAGGTTTAAAGCCCAGTTTGCAGCAAATCAACGGCAGCGATGTGTTTTTAATCGATTTACCACCCGAAAAAACCATCACCTTTGTGGCGCGCGTGGCCGAAAGTTTGCCCACACGTCTAAGCCTATGGGATGTTGATGCTTATGAAAACCATCAGAGCTATTTGCCATTTTATCAAGGCATTATTGTCGGTATTCTGGGTCTATTGGCCATTTTTATTTCCAGCCTTTTCATTGTAAAACGCGATATCATATTCATCATTGCGGGGCTCACCAGTTGGGCAGCCCTAACCTATAGCTTACAAGAATTTGGTTTTTTAACCGTAATATTACCCGAAAATTCATATATTTTGGCATTGCTGCGCTCCCTTGCCGAGGTCGCAATGTCCAGCTTGCCCTTGTTGTTGATATTTATCTTTTTTAACAAAAGTTACCGCTTAAAACGTATTGAAATGATCATAATGGCACCAGTTGCCATTGCGGCTATCGGTCTTGTTTTGGCATTCATCTCGCCTTCTCTCGCGGCAGGCATCGCACGGCTTAATGCTTTACTGGTTATGGCTTTCGGTTTTTGGCTAATCATTCGCCATTGGCCAACCCACAAATTCAGCACCGCACAAACCCTATTTCCCATCTGGTTGATGTTTTCAATATGGGCCATTGCCCAAGCCTATGTGGCAATTAGCACCGATACGCTTTATCTAAATTTATTGGTTGGCGCCACCTATTTGCTGTTTTTATTAATGTGTTTCATTGCTTTGTTGCAATATTTCACTCAAAAAAGTACCGAAAATTATGTAACCAATATGCCACAATCGGTGGTCATGCAAACCGCAAATTCAATGTCCACATCTCAGTCAAGTGATGTAAAAGCCGTACAAGATGAAGCACATAATGACATATCAAATATTGCCATTGCAGGCAGTGGGCAAGTTTTGTGGGAATGGGATTTACTCGAAGGTGTGATTAAATGTGGTGCCGATCTAGACGAGGCGTTGCGTTATGAATATGGCACGATGAGCTGCGTTGTCAGCGAATGGCTGACATATTTACATTCACGCGACCTGCCAAAACTCGAAAATGCATTTTCAGTGATTCTAGAAGAAGGCAATTCGCGCATTGACCAAGATATAAGATTACGCGACGTCAGTGGCGACTTTTTATGGTTCGAATTGCGCGCTGCAGCCTTGACCGATGATGAAGGCTATTTAACTGGATTTGTCGGCACATTAAATGAAGTGACATTGCGCAAAAATTCCGAAGATAGATTGCTGCAAGACGCCGTACACGATAGCTTAACTGGTTTGCCCAACCGCTCATTATTCATCGATCGGCTCAAACGAGCTATTTTGCGTAGTGAAGATAAAAACAACATCATGCCAGCTATATTGTTAATTGATATAGATCGTTTCAAAGCGTTGAATGACAATGTTGGCATCGCCACTGGCGATAGCATTTTAATGATGATCGCCAGACGGTTAGAGAAGTTTATAATTTCTCCCAATACGGTTGCGCGCATGTCAGCCGATCAGTTTGCCGTAATTTTAACCGAATATAGTGACGTTAATTTCGTGATTAATTTTGGCGAAAAAATGCGTAAAATTATTTCTGAACCCATCAATATTGATGACCGCGAAATTGTTTTAAACTCCAGCGTGGGTATTGTCTTAGCCGAAAAAGGCAACGAAAATCCCGATGAGTTTTTGCACCAAGCTGAGCTGGCTTTGGGCAGCGCCAAACAAATGGATAAAGATGCCATTGTGCTATATTCTGATGAGTTAGCAGGCAGTGTTGGTGATCGTTTCACCCGCGAGAATGATTTGCGCCAAGCCATAACGCGTAATGAATTTGAGATGTTATATCAACCAATTATCGCGCTCGAAAACATGCAACCCGTCGGCTTTGAAGCGTTGATCCGTTGGCATCATCCAACCGATGGCAATATTTTGCCTAGCGATTTCATTCAATTGGCCGAAGAAACCGGCCATATACATGCATTGGGGCAATTTGCCTTGGTCGAGGCCGCCAAACAGCTGAACATTTGGCAGCGTACATTCAGCCAGCCGGTATTTGTATCGGTTAACATGTCTAGCTTGCAACTATTTCAACCGCAATTGGTCGAGCAAGTGCAAGATGTTTTAACCCGCTTTAATATCGCCAATGAGACATTAAAATTAGAAATTACTGAATCATTGGTGATGCAAAACCCAGAACTTGCGGGCCAAATTCTCAAACGGCTCAAAGACATTGGCACCGGCTTAGCGATCGATGATTTTGGCACGGGCTACTCGTCCTTATCTTATCTGCATCAATTCCCATTTGATGTCATTAAAATTGACCAATCCTTCATTCATGGAGAAAATTTTGGCGAAACACGGCCAATCATCCTAAAAACCATCATCAATCTGGCACGTGATCTAGGCTTAAAAGTGGTGGCCGAAGGGGTCGAAAAAGACGAGCAGGCTCGCGAGTTGATAGATTTAGGCTGCGAATGGGTGCAAGGTTATCGCTTTGGCGAACCCATGTCAGCCAATGAAGCGCTCGATTTTCTATCTTCCAATTTTAACTAATATTACAAACATTAGGCATGGCCGACATTGTCGCTTATCGATGAATATTTATCAGGCTTAATACCGAGTAATTGCATGCTCATTTCGTATTTTTGATCAAATTCATGGCTAAACACAATGTCATCATCAACATCCACAACCAGCCAGCCATTTTCGGTAATTTCTCGCTCCAACTGTCCAGCTTGCCACCCGACATAGCCAATGGCAAAACAAATTTGTTGTGGGCCACGCCCTAAAGAAATGTCCGATAATATATCAGTGCTTGAAGTCATGCTAATGGTTTCAGAAATTTCAACCGTCTGTTGGTTTATTTTATATTCTTTGGAATGTAAAATAAACCCTCGATTATGCTCGACAGGCCCACCATCCAAAACCGGAATGTCGAACAAGTATGGCGGCATTTTCAAGGCAGAATTGCCAATTTTCGTAGCATAATCATCATCATTTTTAAGTTTTTCAATGTCAAATTCGGGTAGATTTAAATGAAGCAGCATGTCACCAACATTGAGATCTTGGGAAGGGGCGTTGACACGCAGCCCAAGACAGCCATTTTCATTATGCGAGCAAATATATATCACAGCCCTATGAAACCTTGGGTCGCCAATATTTGGCAGCGCGATCAGCAACTTGTTGGTTAAGTCCACTCTTGCCTCACGAAAGTTTGATTATCATGTTCATTCAAAATATAATATTGCTAAACACAGTCAAAAATCAACTCATTCCGCTAATTATTTTATTATAGGTCAAAGTCAGTAAATTTTATGCCATATAAATTCAAAAAAATATTTACCACAATTTTGCTGGCCGCCCTGTCATTGGCCCCCGCGGTTTTGGCCGAAAATAGGCTGATGAGTGCCTGGCATAAAACCGATTATAGCCAAGCGCGCGCGCATATTTTGCAAGCCACAAATCAAAATATCAGCCTCGCGGTTGAAATTAACATCATCGAAAATTATAAAACCTATTGGATGTCTCCAGGCAGCACAGGGGTGCCACCCTTGGCCGATATAATGGGCGAAAACATTGTGCGAAACAGCGCAAAAATATCATTTCCATGGCCACATAAATATATAGATAAGTACGGTGAAACATGGGGTTATAAAGATAGAGTGGTATTATTTATCAATGTTGATCGAAGCCAAGCTTCACAAAATACCGAGCTTGATTTGGCATTTGATTACGCGGTGTGCGATCAGATTTGTCTGCCCGAACATGCCCAGTTTAAGCTTAGCTTAGACGGAGGAAACTTGGGCAAAACCATGTCGGCTTTAAAATTCGGCGCGTTTAGCCGGCAGGTCTCGCAAGAAATTAAACCGCAAAATAGCGTCATCAAATCAGCGGCTCTAAGCACCTCTCAGCAATTGGTCTTAAACCTCAAAACAGCGCTGAATCAAGATCTATTCATCACCGATAATCAGCATAGATTTTATCAACATTCTGCCACTGATTTAAATCAAAAGACCTATAATTTACACGGCATGGCCGTTAAAAATGCCGATAAAAAATTGGCTTTAACGATTCATTACGCCACCCCAAACGGATATTTCCACACCAAAATGCAGGCAAAATAGCCACTACCAATTGCAAAAAAACCCAAATTTTGATAGACAATCTATTCAATTAGTTTATTTGTCGACTAGTTGACATGGCTTGAGGGAATGGGTGTTTTATGTATGCAATTTTAGGTGACATTGGTGGCACAAATACCCGCTTAGCCCTAGCAGAGGGTGCCAAGTCAGAATTATTGCACATTCAATATTTTGAAAACAAAGATTTTGAAAATCTCGATCAAATTATATCCAAATATCTCGACATTCTTGATCTATCCAAAGCCGGCAGTGTAACAAATGCTGCCATCGCCGTAGCCGGCCCCATTAAGGGCGATCAGATCGAGTTAACCAATGTTGATTTTGGTTTTTCACAAACCGAATATAAACAAAAATTCGGTTTTAAACGCCTCAACATCATCAATGATTTCACCGCACTTGCTTATTGTTTGCCGCATATGACTGAGGATGATTTAATCCAAGTTGGCGGCGGTAAAGTTGCCGAAAATGCCAATAAATTGGTCATCGGCCCAGGCACTGGCATGGGCATGGCAGCACTCATTCCATGTGACATTCCAACGACTGATGGCAGCGTATACACCCATTGGCATCCCATCCCAAGCGAAGCCGGCCATTCCACCTATAGCCCCAATACCGAGCGAGAGTTCCAATTGGTGCGGGTGCTGCGCAAGCAATATTATCGTGTGTCGGTCGAGCGGCTCATCTCAGGCGTTGGCATTAAAACCATTTATGACACCTTGGCCAAAATCGATGGCACAGCCATTAATGATTTAACCCCCAGTCAAATTTCAAAATTGGCCTTAGATAATGAAGATGAATTGGCAGTCGAAAGCCTCAACTTATTTTGCAACATTCTGGGCCGCACAGCGGGCGATCATTGTTTGCATTTTTCAGCTTTTGGTGGGGTCTATATTGCAGGCGGCATCATTCCCAAAATCCTACCTTTCTTTTTAAAAAGCGATTTTCGCAAAATATTCGAGAAAAAGGGCCGCATGGCTGATTTAACCCGCAATGTCGCCACCAACATCATCACCCATAAATATCCAGCATTGATTGGCGCTCTTGCGAGCCTTGATTAAAAACTGAGTGATCATTTAAGTGGGGGCGCTAATGAATATTCAAACTCGAATCATGCTAATTTTCAGCATGCATGCTTCCACCATCGGTAGCATGTTTTCACGTTTGCCGGAAATTCAGAAGCATTTGCACCTCAGCCCCAGCGATTTTGGGCTTATTTAAATGGCAATCCCCTTTGGGGTGCTGATTAGTTCGCTGCTTATTTCGCGGTTGATTGAAGCCAATGGCACGCGAACAACCATTTTTGTTTTCTTCCCAATGTTCGCCTTGATTCCATTTCTCGGAAGTTTTTCCGATGGTAAATTGGTGCTGCTTATCACATTTTTTTGTTTTGGTGCAACGCTTTCCGCGGGTAACGTCACCATGAATGTAGAGGCCGACCGCATCGAATTTGCAACTGATAAACGCATGCTGAACAAATGTCACGGCAGTTGGGGCTTAGGTTTTTTAACCGCCTCACTATTGGGGGTTGGAGCGATTTGGCTTGGAATATCTCCATCGGTACATTTCTTCTTATTGTTTGTTTTAATTGTTGTTAGCAGCATTATTCTGGTTGGCGGTTTAAAGCCTTCTGCACCGCGCAACACAGGTGCCAACAACGATGCCAACAGCAAGAAAAAACCCATAAACCTGCCCAATAAAGCTACATTTCTGGTCGTGGCATTTGCCTTCACCGCATTTTGGCTTGAGGGCAGCATCAGAAATTGGGGCGTTATCTATTTGCGTGATGGCTTGGGCGCGCTTAATTGGCATGCCGCCATCGCACTGCCCGCAATGGTGTCGATGCAAGCTTTAGGCCGTTTCATGGCCGATACTTGGATCTCTAAATATGGTCAAGTTATTGTGGCGCGGGTGTTGACAGTCGTGGTTTTAGTCGGGTTGCTTTTCGTTGTAGCTTCACAAACCGCCATTTTTGCCCTCATAGGGTTTTCGTTAATTGGCTTGGGCATCAGCACCGCCGTTCCGCAATCAATTTCAGCAGTGGCGCGTTGGGGCGATCGGCCTTCTGCTGAAAGCGTTGCTGCATTTTCGATGCTCCAAACACTGATCGCTTTCATAGCGCCTCCAGTGTTTGGCTTTTTTGCATCTTGGTTAAGTCTACGCTATGCATGGGCGGTGTTTTTGCCGTTACCATTCATTGCCATATATTTTGCAAAATCACTGGCACCACGAGAGAATGCCTAAACTAAACACGCCCGGCCGCCCGCGCCTGTTCAATCGCGCCTGTTGCAAGCAGGTCAGCTTTTTCATTGCCAACATTACCCGCATGGCCTTTCACCCAGCGCCAATCAATATTATGCCTTTGCGTGGCTTCATCCAAAGCCTTCCAAAGTTCAACATTCTTAACTGGTTTTTTGGCCGCAGTACGCCAATTGCGCGCCTTCCAGCCGATCATCCATTTATTAATGCCATCTTTCACATAAACACTGTCAGTATATAAAACAATGTCACACGATCGTTTCAGCACATTCAAGGCTTCAATCGTGGCTCTCAATTCCATGCGGTTATTGGTGGTGTCAGCATCAAACCCGCTCATCTCGCGGTCTTTGCCGTTATACGACATCCACACCCCCCAACCCCCAGGCCCAGGGTTGCCCGAGCAAGCGCCATCGGTATAAATCACCACTTTATTGGCATGCTTTTCACTCAATTCCATATTCCTTATAATCAACAATTCTTTGATGAAAACCCAAATTGCGGATATATTCATCAGGTTTTTTAGGGATGACCAACGCATCTTCTGGTACATTAATCCAATCATAAAGCCGCGTCAGCAAAAACCGTATGGCAGCCCCACGGCATAAAATCGGTATGGCTTCAAGCTCAGCCTGCTCAAGTTTACGTACGCTTTGATAACCTTTAAAAAATGCCCGGCTTTTGGTTAAATTCAGCTCACCATTTTTCTCAAAACACCAAGCGTTAATCACAATTGCCAATTCATAGGCATAAACCTCGTTACAGGCGAAATAAAAATCAATAATGCCCGATAATTCACCATGCATAAAAAATACATTGTCAGGAAAAAGATCAGCATGTATCACCCCATTCGGCAATTCTTGCGGCCAATTTTTCTCCAAAAAATCAAGTTCTAGGGATAAAAAATTCTGCAATCCACCATCAACATCAGGTGCAACTTTGTCTATGTCGCCACCGCAACTTTTAAGCAGTGGCCGCCAATCTTTAAGGCTCAAACCATTCTTACGCTTAATGTTAAAACTCTTTGCTTTTAAATGAAATTGCGCGCTGGCTACACCCAATTGAAACAGGTTTTGATGGCTCGGCGCTTTGATCGCCATTCCATCCAAAAATTCAATAAGCGCAGCGGGTTTTCCACATAATTGGCTAAAAAGCAGCCCGTTATTTTGCATGATCGGCTTGGCAGTTTCTAAGCCATTTTCGGCCAAATGGTTCATCAAACCTAAAAAGAATGGCAGATCATTCTCATCAACCCGCGCTTCATAAAGTGTCAGGATAAATTGGCCTTTGTCGGTGGCCAAAATATAATTAGTATTTTCCACCCCTTCAGCAATGCCCTTACACCACAATAATTGCCCGACATTATATAGGCGTAGAAATTCTTCGAGCGCATCATCGCTCACATCGGTATATACAGCCATCAAACGGCCCCTATTAAATGATAATGTTAAATGATTATGCGCTTAACGGTGCTTTGCGAATTCTAGGTTCACGCAGCTCTTTGGGCAGGTTAAAAGTAATGGTTTCTTTGGCGGTAATCACCGTTTCAATGGTCACTTCAAACCGCGCCCGCATGGCATCAACAATCTCTTCAATCAACACATCAGGGGCAGAGGCACCAGCGGTCAAACCCATCACATTCACCCCGTCAAACATCGCCCAATCAATTTCAGCGGCGCGTTCCACCAAAGCCGATGATTTACAGCCTTCACGGTCAGCAATCTCCACCAAACGGCGCGAGTTACTGCTATGCGGTGCACCCACCACAATCAGGCTGTCAATTTGTCCAACAATGGCTTTCACCGCTTCTTGGCGGTTGGTGGTGGCGTAACAAACGTCATCCTTGCCAGGGCCATGAATATTAGGAAACCGCGCTTTAAGCGCATCAATCATATGCTGTGTGTCATCAACCGATAAGGTGGTTTGCGACATATAAGCCAATTGATCAGGGTCATCCACCACTAGGTTTTCAACATCCTCAATGGTTTCAACCAACAACACAGCACCGTCGGGTAATTGCCCCATTGTGCCCAAAACTTCGGGGTGGCCAGCATGGCCAATTAAGATGGTTTCAAGGTTTTTTTTAAAATGCCGTTTGGCTTCAAAATGCACTTTAGTCACCAGTGGGCAGGTGGCATCAAGCTGAAACATATTGCGTCTGGTGGCTTCAGCTGGTACCGATGCGGGCACGCCATGGGCTGAGAAAATAACCGGTGCATCGGTGTCAGGAATTTCATCCAATTCTTTTACAAATATAGCGCCTTTATTTTTAAGGCTTTCGACCACAAATTTATTATGCACAATTTCATGCCGCACATAAACCGGCGCGCCAAATTTTTCGAGTGATTTTTCAACGATTTGTATGGCGCGGTCAACCCCAGCACAAAAACCAAGTGGTTCACACATCACAACTTTTAGAGGCCTTTTTTCCATATTTTTTCCATTCGATAGCTCTGCCAAGTAAATAACAGTTAACCATAGTGTGGTCAAGAAGCTTAAGCGCCAGCATGACGCTTGGTTTGGCCACAAGTGGAGCTTGCAAACATAACAACCGATACGTTTTGTCGCATACTAAATTTGACATACATCAATCCACCTACACATTATTAGGTTTAATTTAGTTAAGAACAACTTAAATTATCGAGGAGAAACATCATGTCACCCAAAAATATTTTAATCAACCTTAACGACACCGAAAACCTTGACCACACTTTAAAAAGCGCCTGTGCTCTAGCTGCACGGCATGATGCGCATTTAATCGGGGTCTATGTCATTCCATTTTTTCACATCAATGTCAGCATTCATGGCTCCGAGGTTATGATGCAAGAATTGCAAGATGATGAGCGCCAAAGAAACCGCGAAATAGCCAGCGATATGGTAAAAAAATTCACCAAATCGTTAAAATCTTACGGCATATTGGGCAAAACACGAGTGGTAAATTCCGTCAATTCCGAAATTGCCGAAGCGTTTATCAAACAAGCACGTACCGCCGATTTAGTCGTCATTCCGCAAGTGATTAGTGATCAAAATTGCAATGTCGAAAATGATTTCGTAGATAAAGTTGTTTTGTCTGTCGGCCGCCCAGTGGTAATCTTGCCACGTGGTAAAGTTTTTGAGCAGATTGGCAACAGTGTCAGTGTTGGTTGGAATTTAAGCGCCGAGGCTTCGCGCGCTGCCTTTGATGCCGTGCCACTAATGGCCAAAGATGGCGAAGTGCGGTTTGTTTGGGTCGATGCAAAACAAGAAAATAACAATCTACCGGGCGCCGAAATTGCCGAAGCCTTTTCTCACTATGGGTTAAATGTGACAACTGCGTCCATTCAAAGTGGTAAAAAATCAGTTGGCCAAACGCTTATCCACGAAGCCGACATCAATGGCTCCGACCTTTTGGTTATGGGCGCTTATGGTCATTCACGGCTGCGCGAGCTGGTTTTTGGTGGCGCCACGCTGCATACGCTCAAAAATATGACATTGCCAGTTTTGATGTCACGCTAAAAACAAATAGCCAAGCAAGTATAGATTAGGTCAAAACTCTAATTGACATATAATTTTGCTTGGCTATATTATCCCAAATACAAGTGACGACTGCGGGAGAGTTTTGATTCCCAAACCATGCAAATGGTAAGCTGTCAAACGCCGAAGGAGCAACCACCCCGGAAACTCTCAGGCAAACGGACCGCAGTTTGATGACACTCTGGAGAGCGATAAGGCTTTATACTTAAAAGTTATTATCCACCGAAGGGCGCAAACTCATACTATTTTTTGAATAGGATGGGCAAATCTCTCAGGTTATGGACAGAGGGGGCAGATCTCAAATTCTGAGATTGCACGAGTCTGTAATATAGACGGAGCCAAAATTCCGTCCACTTGAGGGGTAATGATGAGCGATAATTTAAAAACTGCGTTACACGATCTACATGTTGAATTAGGTGCAAAAATTGTGCCTTTCGCTGGCTATGATATGCCAGTGCAATATCCGCTTGGCGTATTGGGCGAGCATAATCACACCCGCCAAAATGCAGGCCTGTTTGATGTCTCCCACATGGGTCAAGCCATCCTCACTGCCACCGATAAAACCACCAACATTGCCGAATTGTTCGAAACCCTAGTGCCGGGCCTCTTGATCAGCCTTAGAGATGGGCAAATGCGCTACAGCCTGCTAATGGCCGAAGATGGCGGCATTTTAGATGATTTAATGATCACCCGTCTATCCAATAACGCCGATGGTTTCGAGTGCTTATTCCTAGTTGTCAACGCAGGCTGCAAACATGCCGATTTCGAACATATCAGTCAAAAACTAGCTGGCCAAGCCACCTTAGAAATCCTCGACCGCGCTTTAATCGCCCTACAAGGCCCAAAAGCCGCCGAAGTTTTGGCACGCCATCTGCCAGATGTTGCCACCATGCCGTTCATGAGCCTCATTCACACTAAATTTAATGATATGAATTTAGTCGTCAGCCGCTGCGGCTATACAGGCGAAGATGGCTACGAAATCTCCATCGCCAACCAACAAGCCATAGAATTCGCAAAAATGCTACTAGCGCACGAAGAAGTCGAAGCCATCGGCCTCGGTGCACGCGATAGCCTACGCCTAGAGGTTGGCCTCTGCCTCTACGGCCACGACATCGACACATCAACCACCCCCGTTGAGGCTGGCCTCATGTGGGCAATCGGCAAACGCCGCCGCGAAGATGGCGGCTTCCCGGGCGCCAACATAATACAACAACAACTCACCAATGGCGCCTTTCGCAAACGCGTCGGCATATTGCCCGAGGGCCGCGCCCCCGCCCGCGAACATACCGAAATTTACAGCAAATCAGGCAACAAAATCGGCGAGATCACCTCAGGCGGCTTCGGCCCCACCTTCGGCGGCCCGATCGCCATGGGCTATGTCGCCACAGAGTTTGCCGACATTGGAACCGAGGTCGATCTAATGGTGCGCGGCAAAGCCCGCCCCGCCAAAGTCGCCAAAATGCCATTTGTGCCGCAAAATTATTACAAACCAAAATCATAAAAGGGATCCCCATGTCAAAACATTACACAGAAGATCACGAATATGCCTTCATCGATGGCGACATCGCCACCATCGGCGTCTCCAACCACGCCCAAGATCAATTGGGTGATGTGGTATTCGTCGAACTCCCAGAAGTTGGCAAAATTTGCGAAAAAGGCGATGAAATTGCCGTCGTAGAATCAGTAAAAGCCGCCTCCGAGGTCTACACCGCAGTCGCTGGCGAAGTGGTAGAGGTCAATTCAGTCCTAGAAGACGCCCCCCAAACCGTCAACGAAGGCGCCGAAACAGTAGGCTGGTTCATTAAAATCAAAATCACCAACCCGTCAGATGTCGAAGGCCTCATGGATGAAGCCGCCTACACCGCTTTTATCGCCGAGTAACAATCACCCAAATAAGAGATGCCGACCATGCGCTACCTGCCACATTCTCCACAAGACCGCGAAACCATGCTCGCCGCCATCGGCGTAAATAGCATCGATGACCTATTCGCCGAAATCCCCCAATCCGTCCGCATAAAAGACGGCTTCGGCCTGCCCAACCACGCCACCGAGCTAGAGGTAGATCGCTATTTTCGCAAACAATCAGACAAAAACCTAGCCGCCAGTGGTGCAGCTTTCTTCATCGGCGGCGGCGCCTACCGCCACCACGTCCCCGCCACGGTAGATCACCTCATCCAGCGCTCAGAATTCCTAACCGCCTACACCCCATACCAACCAGAAATTTCACAAGGCACCCTGCAAACCCTGTTCGAATTCCAAACCCAAGTCGCCCAATTATACGATATGGAAATCGCCAACGCCTCCATGTATGATGGCTCAACAGGCACAGGTGAGGCCGTCCTAATGGCTCACCGCGCCACCAAACGCAAAAAAGCCATCGTCTCAGGCGGCGTACATCCACAATATATCGAGGTCATCGAAAACCTATCAGATTTCGGCTCCAAACAAGTTGTAAAACTCCCCGCCACCCCCCAAGCCCTAGGCAAAGCCGAAATAGAGAAAATCATCGCGCAGCTAGACACAGAAACCTCCTGTGTGGTCGTCCAAACCCCCAACTTCTTCGGCGAACTATCCGATTTCACCGCATTGGCAGATGCCGTCCACGCCGTAAAAGCCTTACTCATAGTCGTAGTCACCGAAATCGTATCCCTAGGAGCAGTCAAAGCCCCCGGCACAATGGGCGCAGACATTGTGGTTGGCGAAGGCCAATCCATCGGCGTCGGCCTCAACTTCGGCGGGCCTTATGTTGGCCTCTTCGCCACCACCAAAAAACTCCTGCGCCAAATGCCGGGCAGGGTATGCGGGCAAACCGTAGATGCCGATGGCAAACGCGGCTTCGTACTCACCATGTCAACCCGCGAACAACATATCAGGCGCGAAAAAGCCACCTCCAACATCTGCACCAATGCAGGCCTCTGCACCCTAGCTTTCACCATCCACATGGCATTGCTGGGCGAAGTCGGCCTGCGCAAAATGGCCATGTCATCCCACAACGGCGCCGTAGCCCTAGCCGAACGCCTAGCAAAAATCAACAATATCGATGTCCTCACCACCAGCTTTTTCAACGAATTCACCATCCGCCTCAACGGCCATAACGCCAATGACATCGTCAACGCTCTGGCCGCCCAAAACATCCTAGCAGGCCTGCCAGTCTCCCGCCTACTACCCCACGGCGATAACGACAATCTACTCATAATAGCCGTCACCGAAACCAATACAGATGAAGATTTCGACTTACTAGAAACCGCATTAAAAGGAGCCATGGCATGAACGAAAAAACAACAAATAAAATGAATAATGTCGGCCGCCCCTCCGCCCCAAACCAAGCCGAGTCCGCGAGCGAGCAGATAGAGTCCGCTAGCAAGCACCCCACCTTCACAGGTAATAAAGCCTTACAAATCAACGAGCCACTGCTTTACGAAGTCGGCTCAATCGGCCAAACAGGTGTCGACATCGCCACCCCGCGCGACATCAAAACCAACCGCCTAGGCGGCCTCGATCGCACCACAGAAATCGGCCTTTACGGCCTGTCAGAACCCGAAACCATGCGCCATTATGTCCGCCTAAGTCAAAAAAACTTCGCCATCGATATGGCCATGTACCCCCTCGGCTCCTGCACCATGAAACACAACCCCCGCATCAACGAAAAAATCGCCCGCCTCCCAGGCCTAGCCGATGTCCACCCATTGCAACCCCAACAAAC
Source organism: Hyphomicrobiales bacterium (assembly GCA_002401855.1). GTDB lineage: Bacteria > Pseudomonadota > Alphaproteobacteria > Rhizobiales > OSC116 > OCS116. Next base: position 178,894 of record NVUH01000001.1, on the reverse strand, counting down.
CGTAACAGGCGCAATCGAAGTCATCGAAACCCTAGCCGAATGGCTGATGAAACTAACCGGCATGGCAGCCGTAGCCATGAGCCCCAAAGCCGGCGCCCATGGCGAACTTTGCGGCATGATGGCCATAGAAGCCGCCCTAAGAGCCAGATACGAACAAGGCAGCGAAACCAAAAAACGCACCAAAGTCCTCATCCCCGAATCAGCCCACGGCACCAATCCCGCCACCGCCGTTTTCGTCGGCTACCAAGTCGTCACCATCAAAACAAGAGACGATGGCACAGTCGACCCAAAAGACATCAAAGCCGCCCTAAATGACGAAATCGCCGCCATCATGCTCACCAACCCCAACACCTGCGGCCTGTTTGAGCGCGATATTATGGAAATCGCCGATGCCGTCCACGATGCTGGCGCATTTTTCTACTGCGATGGCGCAAATTTCAACGCCATCATGGGACGCGCCAAACCAGGCGACCTAGGCGTCGATGCCATGCACATCAATCTGCACAAAACTTTTTCCACTCCCCACGGCGGCGGTGGCCCAGGCGCTGGCCCAGTCGTCCTAAGCGAGGCCTTAGCCAAATTCGCCCCCGTCCCCTTCGTCAAACGCCAAGGCGATCGCGTCACATTAGTCGAACACACAGAAAACACCGCCTCCTTCGGCCGTATGACCGCATTCCACGGCCAAATGGGCATGAACACAAGAGCCTTAGCCTATATCCTAAGCCACGGCCAAGATGGCATTAAACAGGCCGCCGAAGACGCCGTCCTCAACGCCAACTACATTAAAGCAAAATTAAAAGACGTCATGACCCCAGCCTTCGAGGAACAATCAGCAGGCTTCAAACGCCCCGCCATGCACGAAGCTTTGTTTACAGATGATTTCCTAAAAGACACAGGCATTACTACACTAGACTTTGCCAAAGCTATGATAGACGAAGGTTTCCACCCGATGACAATGTATTTCCCTTTAGTCGTGCATGGTGCTATGCTAATTGAACCGACAGAATCGGAAAGTAAAGCCAGCCTAGATCTTTTCATCGCCACAATGCGCGATTTGGCCCTAAGCGCTAAGAATAAACAGACTAACCGCTTCCTAGGCGCCCCGTTCCACGCCCCGATGAAGCGACTAGATGAAACCCTTGCAGCCCGCAAGCCAATATTAAAGTGGCAAAAACCACAACCCCAAGCCGAGGCCGCAGAATAAAAAATAAGAATACTGAGTGGGAGGGCTCACTCGGTTGCGACCATCTTCACTCCTCGGGGGACGAGTGAAGATGGTTTTTTTACGCCGCATCCCCCACAACACACCCAAACCACAACACACCCAAACCACAACCACCCAAACCACAACCACCCAAACCACAACCACCCAACATCACCCCACCAAACAACAAACCCCAAATTCCCGTCTACCCCTAACATCCAAACAACGTGCCATCCCGCGAGCGCGAGTGCGGCCGTTCGAAGCCGCTGCCATCTAACGCGCGGCCAGCTAGCAAGCCCAACTTGTTTGGGATTGCGCACGCAAGTGCTAACAGAGAGCGTAGCGAACGTATAAATGAGATTTCCAGAGTGTTGGCAGGAGTGCTAACACTCTGTTACTGTATCAAAAGTTAAAACCTATTATTTATAGCACTCTCGCTCACTGCATGGCACGTTGTTTAGATGTGAGGGGCATACTTTAAGTTTTGAGTGATTTGTAGAAATTATAGCGCGCACCGAGTGACAATAAACTGCGCGTAATATCTCGGTCTCATTGCCAGCATCGCTTGGTTCAAACCACAAGCGGTTCAAACCAAGCGGGCTCACCAGCTATTGCGGGCTAAATTGGTCATATGCCTGCATGGCATCGGCCGCATACATCAGCGCAGGGCCACCACCCATATATATGCATGTCGATAATGTTTCAGCCACTTCTTCTTTCGTCGCGCCCAAACCCACCAAGGTTTTAATATGATAACCAATACAACCATCACAATGTTGGGTAATGCCAATCGCCAACGCGATCAATTCCTTGGTCTTTAAATCCAACACCCCATCTGCTGTTGCAGCCGCTGCCATGGCCGAAAAATTCTTCATCACATCAGGTTGTAACTCGGCGATTGTGTTAACATTTCTGCTAATTCTATCGGTAATTTCTACGTAATTTTTGCTCATGTCTAACTCCCATATTTAAGTGATTTACACCTACAGGATATGACAGTTTTTAACATTAGCAATTACGCATATTGCCGCAGTAAAAGATCACCAGTATAAAAACTTGTGCCCCAAAATAGGCAGTAAAAGATCACCAGTATAAAAACTGGTGCCCCAAAATAGGCGGTAAAAGATCACCAGTATAAAAACTGGTGCCCCAAAATAGGCGGTAAAAGATCACCAGTATAAAAACTGGTGATCGGGGTGTAGTAAACTGAAGCTAGTCAGCCATGACGTTTTTAGCCTAAGCGAACTTATGCTTGTACATAGCGCCACCACCCCGATCGTAGTTCGAGATGATATATCGAATGGCGATATAGCCACTAGCCTTGAGAGTTACTAAGCTCCAATTTGATTCAAATGAATCAATTTATAAGAAAGCTAACAGGTGCTTTACAAATAAGCAATCTGATTAATTATATATTGGAAAGCTTAGTTTAAATAGCCTTAAATATACATCAATTTTATTTGTGGTTACCTAAAAAAGTTCTATTTTGTTTATGGATTGCAGTAAAAGGCCGTGGTAAAACAACCTTTTACTGCTTCCCCCATCACGCTGGTGTTTAAAGCCAACATAATTCGACGAATAGATTATAAAACCTCACTGTATGAAAGAAATAATATAGGTTATTGCTGCCTATTTTCCCAAAACCAGCCAAGATCAATCACCAGAATTTCTGGTCTTAATCCAATAAATAATTCAACACCAAAACCTCTGGTGCCTTGAATCGAGTCAGAATCGATCACCAGAATCTCTGGTGCCCAAAACCGAGTCAGAATCGATCACCAGAATCTCTGGTGCCCAAAACCGAGTCAAAATCGATCACCAGAATCTCTGGTGATCGGGGTGTTAGTAAACTGAAGTAAGTCAGCCATGACGATTTTAGCTCAAAGCAACGTCGCTAGACATTGAAGAGCTTGAACATAGCGCCACCACCCCGATCCTAACTCGAGATGATGTATCGATTTGGCGATACCCCACTTACCTTCGAGGTTACTAGGCCCCAGATTGAATCAGATGAAACATTCTTAAATTAAACTAGCAGCAGACTTGTAAATAAGCAATCTGATAAATCTACACGCCCCGCTAAGCCCTTAACCACGCTATAAAAATGACTGGAAACGACCCAAATTCACCCCTCAATTTATACGCTCATAGACATCAAAAAACCCCGAAATTCGGCAACAATAAGTGCCCAAAATCCGCCAAATTTAGTCGATTAAACAAAATATATTAACCAGTTTTGCGCAACAAAACCATCGCCTTATTGTATCAACTGAAAGTGCTTTCATCTGAATTGATTTGCAATATCTATCAGCAATACAAACGCCAAATAGCGTGAGTGAAATTAAGTATTCGCCAGCAACCATCATATTTACTTAGGTATGAATGCAAATAAAATCAATGAAAAAAACATGGGTGTAAAATATTGACGCCGATAAAATTCGGCTTATTACTTTTCAAATCGATCTAAATACTGGCTATAGTCATTATCGTTAATGCGATAATTGGCAACAAAAAATGGGCTAGTGACCAAAAAATCGGCAGAAGAGCGGTTACAAGCCGTCGGGATATTGTAAACCACGGCCAGCCGCGTCAGCGCTTTCACATCAACATCATGTGGCATAGCGGTCATCGGGTCGGTAAAGAATATCAGTACATCCACCTTACCTGTCGAGATCAGCGCCCCCACTTGTTGGTCTCCGCCCAATGGGCCAGATAACTTAATATCGATATCAATATCAGTAAATTTTTGCTTCACCAAACTACCCGTTGTGCCAGTGGCGATGAATTTATGGCCTTTTAATAGCGCATAATGTTCCTCCATCCAATCAAGCAGCACTTGTTTTTTTGAATCATGTGCCACCACGGCGATGGTTTTAATGTCCATTTTAGCCTCATAAGTATGGTTTACTATTTATTTTTATCTAAACTTTGTTAAGCTTATATGAAGTATAAGGAAATTTAAAATGTTAAAAAACAAAACCGCCCTCATAACTGGTTCAACATCAGGCATCGGCCTCGGCATCGCAGTTGAACTAGCCAAGCAAAATGCCAACGTAATTCTAAATGGCTTCGGCAGCGAAGCGGATATTAAAACCGCCATTTCAACCATAGATTCATTAGGCACGGGCAGGGTGGTTTATAGCAGCGCCAACATGCTCAAAGTCACCGAAATTGAGCAGATGATAGCCGATGCAGAGCAACAATTTGGCGGTGTCGATATCCTTATCAATAATGCAGGCATTCAACATGTCGTCCCGATAGAAAATTTCCCCACCCAAAAATGGGATGACATCATCGCCATCAACCTCACATCGGCTTTCCACACCACACGGCTTTGCTTGGCCAAAATGCGCGCCAATAATTGGGGGCGCATCATCAATGTCGCATCAGTGCATGGCTTGGTCGCTTCGGTTAACAAATCAGCCTATGTGGCGGCCAAACACGGCATTGTCGGCCTCACCAAAACTGTGGCGTTAGAAACCGCCGAGCAGGGCATTACCGTCAATTCAATCTGCCCAGGCTTCACCCTAACCCCACTCATCCAAGCCCAAATTGATGAACGAGCCAAAACCCTGGGCAGCCAAGAAGCCGCAATAGAAGCATTATTAGGCGAAAAACAACCCTCCAAAACCTTTGTACAAACCGAACATCTCGGCCAACTCGCACTTTTCTTATGCTCCGATGCCGCCAGCCAAATGACCGGTATCAGCCTACCAGTAGATGGCGGCTGGACAGCCCAATAATCATTTGCCGCGTTTAAAAAAGCTAATATAAAATGATGCTGCACTCAATATGATGCCATACATAATCAGCTTAGGCTCAAGCGCCATATAAGGCAAATACCCCAGCCTAGTCGCGATGGCCTCAAGCCCCATATTCACAAATGGCATCATCGCCATACTGCCCAAATAAAATTCGCTACTGGCCAATTTCACCGCCCGTAGCGAATAATAAATCGCCGCAGCCCGAAAGCTCGCACCCGTCAAAAATCCACATATCCACGCATAAGGGTTAAACATATCCCGCAGCACAAACCCCGCAATATGACCCCGCAATATGGGGTAATAATCAGCGGGCAATTGCGCTTCAACCAATGATGCAGCATAAGATAAGCTCAGCAAAATAACCGCACTGGCCACCAACAGCATACCCGTAAGATACAGCGTATCGCCGCTATTGTTATTTTGATTAAGCGGGTGAGTCTCCCCCAATATAATCGCAAATGTAATAAAAACCTGCGACACTAATAACAACCAAATACCTGGGTTCGAAAATTGCCCATCTATTTCCATAGCCAAAAAATACCAACTGATAAGCAATACAATATGTCCAGGCAACTCTATCCATTTTGGCTTTCGCCCCAATAAAAGCCAAACAAATATCACACTCAAGCTAATCGCCGTACCGCCCAAAAAGGCAGTATTGGTTGCGGTTAAATATAAAAAGCTACCCGAATAAAAACTAGCCGATATAACCCGAAAACTACCAAACCCCCAAGTATGCAGTTGTTTCAGAGGCACAAACCCGATACTTTTAATACGCTTGGGGTTTAACAATACCAACGCAAAGCCGCCCGATAGCATCTGAATAAAAGTAAATGTGGCAGGTGCCAAATTATATTCAAGCAATATGATCCGCCCTAAAACCGAAGTGAGGCTCCACGCCAAAACACAGATCATAATCACAAATAAAGGTGTTTCAAATTTCATAATATATACTCATAATAATTATCACTATCAATAATATGAATGATAGCAAAGGTCAAACCAATACAATATTTTCGGCAAAAATAACCGCCAACTCAATCTTTGCTACGCTTAAAATAAATAATATAAAGCGAGGCCGCACAGGCAGCTGTACCAAGTAGAAACTCAGCTTGGTTAAACCCAACCACAGGCAAATACCCCCATTTCATCGCCACATATTCAAACACCAAATTTATGTACGGCATTAACGCCATCGAACCCAAATAAAACTCGCTCGAAGTTAGCTTAACCGACCGTAACGAATAATAAATCGCCGCCGCCCGAAAGCTCGCACCCATTAAAAACCCAAACATCCATGCATAAGGGTTAAGAATGTCTTCCAGCGCAAACCGCGAGATTTGGCTGCGAATTTGCGGGTAAAAATCTGCCGGCAATTGCGCCTCCAATAAAAATGTAAAATAAGATAAAATCAGCAAAATAGTGGCACTCGCCAACAATATCATGCCAGTTAAATAGAGCGTATCGCCACTATTATTATTCTGGTTCATCGGGTGGCGCTCGCCAATAGTGATGGCAATGGTGATGATAACCTCAGAGGTGAATAACAACCACACAGCAGGGTTATTAAACTGCCCATCAAACTGCATTATCATAAAATATAGCGTAACGAGAATGACCATGTGGCCAGGCAGTTCAATTAGTTTCGGTTTCCGTTTTAGCGTCAACCATACATATAACACGCTCATCGTAATCGCAATGTTGCCCAAAAATGCCAAATTCGCCGCGCTCAAATATAACAAACTGGCGACATAAAAACTCGCCGAAATAATCCGCAGCCCACCAAATGCCCAAGTATGAAAATGTTTAAGCGGCCTAAGCCCAATGCTGCTAAATCGTTTGCGCCCAATAAGCACCAACGCCAATCCGCCCGATAGCATTTGAATAAAGGTAAAAGTCGCGGGTGCAAAATGATATTCGAGCAATAATATCCGCCCCAATACAGTCAATATGCCCCACGAGAATGCACAGGCCAAAGTTACAAAAAATGGAGTTTCAAATTTCATATTACACCCACATTAAATGAGCCAAATATTGCATTAAAATAGCCGCTCGTCTAATTCAAAAATTTGATATAAATTAACCCAATATACGGCACAATAAGGCATTAAAAATGACCCCTAAACAAATCGTACAAGCCTATTGGCAAGTCATGAATGGCAATGATTTTTATCAAGCAGCCAAATCACTAACCGAGGATTGCCAAATCCATTGGCCACAATCAAACGAACTAATCATTGGGCACGATAATTTTGCCAAAATCAATAGCCACTACCCTGTTAATGGCCGATGGCAATTCAAGGTTAACAGCTTGGTTTGCGAAGGAAATAAGGTGGTGAGTGATGTGTCAGTCAGTGATGATAAGGTTAATCACCGCGCCATAACGTTCCACATCATAAAAGCCCAGTTGATAGCAAAGCAAACCGAATATTGGCCAGATGACTATCCCGCGCCGAAGTGGCGTAAAGACTGGGTAATAAACCAATAAACTAATTTACGATGGTCATGAAATAACCAGAGAAAGTAATTGTTTAAAACTCGGATTCAAGCCATTGGAAACAAGATATACTTGGCAAGCAACAAAAAAACCCGATAGAATTAACCATCGGGCTTTTAAAATCTATATAGCAAAAACTTAGTTTAAACGTTGTTTTAACGATGCAATGCTGTCGTCAATCAAACTATTAGCTTTGGCTTTGCTCAAATCATTAGCCAGAATTTCTTCCGTGGCGGCAACGGCAATGTCAGCTGCATAAGCTTGCACATTTTTACGGGCTTGTAGCTGAGCTTGCAAAATTTTATTTTCGGCCATTTTAGTGCGCCGATCAATAGTTTCTGTAAGCTTCTTCTCTGTCTCAGCTGCCAAAGCTTCTGCTTCTTCTTTGGCTTGGGCGACAATGCTTTGCGCTTCTTCAACCGCAGCTTGTTGCTTGCGCTCATATTCAGCCAGCATATGCTGAGCTTCTTCTTTGAGCTTACGAGCAGTTTCTAGCTCATTTTTAATGGCCTCTGCACGGTCATCCAAAGCTTTAACGGCCAATTTGGGCACACCCAAATAAACCAACATGGCAATAAAGCCAGCCATACCAACGGCAACCCAAAATGTAGGATCATGTAACATATTAATATCCTTTATGCGCTTAACTGAGCTTTAACAGCTTTGCTAATTTTTTTCTTGTCTGCATCTTCACCAAGCAATGCGTTCACTAAGCTTGCAACAGTTGCGGTCGAAATTTCGCCCACTTCAGCCATGGCATTGTCAGTCATAGTGGCGATTTTAGCTTCAGCTTCTGCCATCTGAGTGGCTAATTTGGCTTCAACTTTTTTCCGTCTCGCATCAGCTTTAACGCTAAGCTTGTCGCGGGTGGTCTGTGCAATGTCATGGGCTTTTGCACGGGCATCACCAAGGGCTTTTTCGTAAGCGGCAATGGCTTCATCGGTCTCACCACGCAAACGTTCAGCTTTGTCTAAATCAGCTGCAATGCGGTCACGTCTTTCTTCGATCACTTCGCCAATGCGTGGCAAAGCAATTTTAGCCATGGCAATATAAAGCACACCAAATGTAACAAATAGCCAAAAAATCTGAGGCAAATAAGTCGAAAAATCTAACTGAGGCATATGATTGCTCCTAAAAAAATCTTTTGTGAAATATTTTTTAACCATCACAATAGGTTAGTTGCTGAGGGGGCTAAACGCAGGGATAACCCACTATTGCCTAACGCCCCACCAGCGAATTCGTCATTCAAATCTTATGAGAAAAGAATAATAAACGCGATAACCAAACCAAATAGGCCAGTGGCTTCTGTCAACGCAAAACCTAATAGTAGGTTTGTTTGTTGGCCAGCAGCAGCTGAAGGGTTACGCAATGCACCTTGAAGGTAGCTACCAAAAATGTTACCGATACCGATACCAGCACCCAAAAGTGCCAAACACGCAATACCCGCGCCGATATATTTTGCTGCGTCTGCTTCCATGATTTATCTCCTTAAGATAAAATGTCATTGGAGTTTATCTCCAATATATTATGGGAATATTCCCAATTCTTTCACTGAGGTTGCCCTCAATAGATAATGAGGTTGCCCTCAATTCATTAAATGACTAATGCAGATTTTCCGCATCATTCAAATAGATACAAGTCAGAATGGCAAACACATAAGCTTGCAAAACCGCCACTAATAATTCCAACCCGGTGAACAATACAATCACCAATAAAGGCACAACGCCAAAGAAACCAAGCGCAATCACAAAACCCGCAAACACTTTAAGCATCGTATGACCAGCCAACATGTTGGCAAATAACCGCACCGATAAACTCAATGGGCGGCTTAAATAAGATACAATCTCAATCGGGGTGATAATTGGATACATATATATTGGCAAACCAGCAGGGGCAAATAATTTCAAAAAGCCCAAACCATGCTTCATAAAGCCGTATATAGTCACCAGCAAAAACACCGCCATCGCCAAAATAAATGTAACCGCAATGTGGCTAGTCACTGTAAATGAATATGGCACCAAACCAATCAGGTTCAAAAACAACACAAACATAAACAAACTAAACACGAACGGGAAGAATTTCAAACCACCCGTGCCGATATTCTCGCGTATCATACCCGCAATAAATTCATAAGATAGCTCGGCCAGTGATTGCATACGGCCAGGAATGATAGAGCGGCCACGCATGCTCAAAATCGTAAATAGCAAAATCGCCACAACCGCAATCACCATCATCATGCTAGAATTGGTGAAAGAAATATCATACCCACCAATGCTAATTTCTTTATAGCGGATAATCTCAAACTGGTGCATCGGGCCATGATCTTCAGTGGTTGCCATTTGCTTTTCCTTTAATCAAAAAACGTAACGTTAATTTTTATTGTTCTTTTTCTCATCAGCGGCCTGTTGTTCAGCCTTTTGATGTTCTTCAAAATCTCGTTTGGATGATTTAATGACATTAAAAATGCCAGCACCCGCACCTATAAATATAAAGACAATCATAAATAATGGTTTTGTCTCCAACCAACTATCTAATGACCACCCCATAACCGCGCCAATTAAAAACCCAGCCAGCAATTCGGTTGCATATCCATATGCATTGCTCATCGCCTTATGTTCTTGGCTTTTTTCCTTAACTTCTTTTGGCTTTTTAGCCGCTTTAAGCTTTTCGTCAAATTCTTTAAGCTTATCTGTCTTAGGATCAGTCATCCGTCTCAATTCTAAAAAAACAAAAGAAGTTGGCCGAAATATATAAAAGACGTCAATCACTGTCAAGCATTTGAGCCTTATTATTGCCATGATTCCCACACTTGTTAAAGGCTTTGTTAAGCAATGGCTTAAAACTTGGCACTAAGGTCTCATTTAGTAGGGAAAACTATATAAGTTGATCGGATTTATTTTCACTAAATTCCGTCATAATTGTAACCGGCATCATCACCAAGCCAATTTAAAAAGTCAGCTTCAGTGATAAATTTGTCAGTTTCGGTGGAGGTTAATACACTCCAAATGGTTTTCACGTCAATGGTTTCATAATATGTGCCAAAAAAACCAGCTTTAGATATTGAAATTAATTCAATAGAGGCAATTTGCCCAGTAAAATAACTGCCAGTCAATTCAGTGTTTTTTGCACTTATCTCTATTACATTTTGGGCGACTAAAATTTCAATATTTGTAAGTTCGCTAGAAACAGCATAGTCTAAAACCAGCGTATCAACTCCCGCACCACCAGAGATAACATCAGCACCCTCGCCAGAAATTACGTCATCGCCACCGCCAGCATTAACCACATCATCACCGTCTTCGCCGTCAATTCTGTTATCTTCGCCATCACCAGTGAGAATGTCATCAAAACCCGAGCCTTTTATATTTTCAATATTGGTATATACATCACCGTCGGCATCGCCCCCTATGCCCACGCCCGTTGTCAGGCTAACTTCCACCCCCACCGGCGAGCCTGTAAATGCGATTGTGTCAGTCCCAGCGCCACCATTAATTGTATCAGCCCCGCCATATCCAATAAATATTTCGTCTTCATCACCACCGGTTAAATTATCCGCAAATGCAGAGCCCCAAACAGCTTCAATGCTCGTATAAGTATCGCCTTCAGCATGGCCACCAGTGCCCCTGCCAGTTAAAAAACTCACTTGAACCGCAACGGGGGAATCATCATATTCAACATAATCAATTCCCTCTTTACCATCCATTGAATCAGCGCCCAAAGAGCCTTCAAAATAATTCGTTTGGCCGTCACCAACCATAACATCATCACCAACCGTAGCCTTAGGGTGGGCAGCCTCAAATAAGTCAAGGCAACCCGTAAGCAAAAACGAACTGCTAGAAATCAAGGCGGTCTGAAAATATTTTTTTAGCTTCTGACTTCGGGAAAATCGTAAATTCATAGTGGAAATTGTCTTCAAATAGAAATAATAATAGAATCACCATCATATTTACATAAATAAGTGTCAAAAACATTAAAAGCCGCCTCAGTTTAATGAGTGTGCGCAATTTAATGAGTATACACAATCACCGCCCTCGCGAATGACTGCGCCAGCGACCTAAAGGCAACCACAACCTGTTTATTTTCATTTCATTTATGAAACAATGCTTTCAAAATATCTGACTATTCATAATTTATTTTTTTACATATAAATTTACATTCACTAATTTTGAAAGGAAATAATAATGATTACCGAAAAAATTAAAAATGCCCCAAGAATGGCAATGGGCTGTTGGGCGATAGGCGGTCCCTTTTGGAGAGATGGCGTGGCCGTAGGCTATTCTGGCACTAATGATGCGGATTCAAAACAAGCCATTGAAGCCTCATGGGAAGCAGGAGTGAGAATATTTGATACATCAGCCGTTTACGGCGTAGGTCATTCCGAGACATTATTGGGCGAGGTTTTGGGCAACCGCGATGATGCCATCATAATTTCTAAATTCGGTCATGGTTTTGATGAAAAAACCAAACAAATGACCGGTCCAGAATTTGACCCAGAATATATTCGCGACACAGTAAAACAAAGTCTAAAACGTTTAAAACGTGACCAGATTGACATCATGTTGCTGCATCTGAATACACTCGAAATTGAGCATGCCAAAACCGTATTTGATACGCTCGAAACATTAAGAGAAAGTGGGCAAATTGGCTCATTTGGCTGGAGTACAGACTTTCCACAGCGATTAGATGCCGTGGCAAGCCGCGCAGGCTTTAGCGCCGTGCAACACGCGATGAATGTGTTTTTCGATGCACCCAGCTTAAGCCAAGTTGCCCAAAAGCACGATATAGTGCAATTGATCCGCTCACCTTTGGCGATGGGGGTACTCACCGGTAAATTTGCATCAGGATATAGCATAAAATCAGATGATGTACGCTACAGCGCTGGCGTTGGCGATGGTTATTTTACCGGTGGGCAGGCATCGGTTGAATATGCAAATCAGCTCGAAGCGATACGAGATTTAATCAGTGTTGGCGGTAGAAGTTTGGCACAAGGCGCATTATGTTGGCTATTGGCAAAGGCACCTAATATTTTGCCATTGCCAGGCGCTAAAAATGCAAAACAGGCCAGTGAAAATGCCGCTTCGTTAGAATTCGGCCCGTTGCCTGATGACATTATGCAACAAATCGAAACGGTTTTAAACCGCCCTGCAGAAGGACCTCCGCGGGAGCGTTAAAATCAACCCATAAAGCAACAAGAAGCCGCCTTAAATCAATAAGGCGGCTTTATATTTTAATAAGCAGATAATCACTCAGCCAATAAGGCATCAACCGTAGCGCTAAACGCTTCATAGCCAGTATCGCCACCATTCTGTTTTTTACCATTGATAAATAATGTCGGCGTTGAATTCACATCTAATGTTTCAGTGGCATATTTTCTATCATCAAGTAAATCTGAGATGGTCTCTTTCTGCGCAAAACATTCATTGACCTTTTCGTCAGAATAACCAACCAATTTCAACATTTTGACCATTTCGGCGAATTGCTTCTCAGCTCTAATCCATTTTTGTTGATTGGTAAAAATCACATCAACAATTGGAAAGAATTGATCATCAGGCGCACATTCAGCCAACATAGCGCCCGCAAAGGCCAATTGGTCTAAATGGAAGTTACGGTAAATAAATTTCACCTTGCCAGTGTCGATATAATTGACTTTGAATTCCTTAAAAGTATTTTCATGAAAACTCGCACAATGCGGGCAGGTCAGTGATGCATATTCAACAATTGTCACTTTGGCATTAACATTTCCCATCACATGGTCTTCAATTTTAATGTTTTCAAACAGCGGGCCGGTGTCTATAGCCAATGCACCACTACCAAATGTAATGCCAATGATAAACGCCGCAAATCCTAGTAATTTTTTTAATTTCATTTCTATAACTCCCTACAAGTCTTTTATTTATCAACAACAAAGCAATCAATTGTGGCAAAATCAAGCACAATCATAATTTACTCAAAATAAATTGATTATTTTTTTTTCATCTGGCCATGTTCAATTTGCGCTCCCAAGGCGTTTAACGCATCGCGCAATCCCGTGTTTTTAATATTTTGCGTAGATTGGGTAACTTCTTTAGAAGCAATTGGAGTTGGCTCTGCCACATATTTCGTTTCAAAATCAATGGTTTGGCTTTGCTTTAGTTTTATTTTACCTAAAGCCGCATAGCCAAACATAATGTTGGCGCGTTGCAAAATAATCGGCGCTTGGCTTTCAATCTCAAGTGCAAAAGCCCCCAAACATTTAATCACCAGTGTTGCACCATTAAGCTGGTCACTATCAACCTCACTTCGGCCGCGCGGCCAACTAATTTTTTCAGGTGCACAATATTGGCTCAAATGGTCACCCACAATAAACGGCCATTGTTTAAATATTTCAATGCCATTAAACCCCTGTTTCTTAAAGCTAGTGCGGCCAATATCTTGCGCCAAACGGCTGATATTGCGCAACCCCTTATGGGTACGTTTATAGCTAATTTTAGGTTTTGGTGCTTTGGTCATAATTTATTTTAGCGAATCTCTAAATAGTTAGCTATAGCTATTTGATGGATTTGAACTTTTCTAAAAACTTATTAGCTTGGTACGATAAAAATGGCCGAGAATTACCATGGCGTATTAGAAATTATGGCGGCATGCAAAATCTTGCACCCGATCCATATTCAGTTTGGCTGAGCGAAATTATGCTGCAACAAACCGTAGTCGCCACAGTTAAGGATTATTACGCCAAATTCACCAAAAAATGGCCAACGGTTCAAGATTTGGCCGCCGCCGAACAAGATGAAGTGCTAACCGCATGGGCAGGGCTTGGCTATTATGCCCGCGCCCGAAATTTGCACAAATGCGCACAACATATATGTGATGAATTTAACGGCCAATTCCCAAAAACCGAAATTGAGCTTTTAACCCTGCCAGGTGTCGGCCCCTACACCGCCGCCGCAATTACATCAATTGCCTTTAACCAAAAAGCCAATGTAGTAGATGGCAATGTCGAACGAATTTTTTCACGCGTGGATAAATTAGAGGAAAAACTCCCCGCCGCCAAAAAGCAAATATACCAAATCGCCCAAAAATACCTACCCAAAAAACGCTTTGGCGATTACGCCCAAGCTTTGATGGATTTAGGCGCGACGGTCTGCAAACCCAAAAACCCACGCTGTGAAACATGTCCTGTTTCACGATTTTGCACACTTTCTGGCGATGAAAACGTGCAATTTTACCCCAAAAAGACCCCAAAAAAGCCCAAAAAACAGCTAAAAGCTCACATTTTTTGGGTCGAAAACGTCCAAAAAGACCAAGTTTTATTGCAAAAACGCGCCGAAAAAGGCTTACTCGGCAACATGATGGAATTCCCATCCACCAACTGGTTGGATCAAGATTTAGAGGCTCAAAATATAGGTCAAAAACTGGGTGAGGTGACGCATATATTCACCCATATAAAACTGGTTCTAAAGGTCTGGAAAATTCAGCAAAGCCAGCTTCAACAGGTTGCTGAAGCTGGCTTTACTATCAATTTGCAGGAGAATGGAAAATGGGTCAATATTGGCAAATTAGATGAGTATGCCTTGCCCAGTCTCATGCAAAAAATACGGAAACTAGCTGAGGGTTAATTTCCGTTCTTCTTCATTTCATCGCGCAATATTTGGCGCATATCATCAATAGGTGACAGGTCAGCTCCTTGCAAAGTATGCCAATATGTCCAACCATTACAAGCGCTTGCGCCTTGCACCATTGCGCCAACTTTGTGAATAGACCCCGTGCCTTCAGTCACTTGTAACGAACCGTCAGCCCGCACTTGCGCACCATTATTGCCTTTGGAATCAACCAAAATTGTACCAGGTTCAATCATACCGCGCTCAATCAATGTTCCAAATGGAATGCGCGGTTCGGATTTTTTACCTTGGCTGACTTTTAAGGTTTCTGCATCCAACGGATCAATCGCGTCAATACGTGCCTGAGCGGCTTCTATATAGTCACTTTGCTGCTCACAACCAATAAAATGACGGCCTAACTTTTTGGCCACAGCACCTGTTGTGCCTGTGCCAAAAAACGGGTCTAAAATCACATCACCAACATTGGTAGAGGATAAAATAACCCTGCCCAATAAAGCTTCAGGTTTTTGGGTTGGATGTACCTTTTTACCATCTTCTTTTTTAAGCCGCTCACCGCCGCTACAAATGGGGAACAACCAATCTGAACGCATTTGAATGTCTTCATTCAATGCCTTCATGGCTTCATAATTAAAGGTGTATTTTGATTTTTTATTTTGTGATGCCCATATCAAAGTTTCATGCGCATTGGTGAAGCGACGACCGCGGAAATTGGGCATAGGGTTGGATTTGCGCCAGATCACATCATTCAGCATCCAATAACCTAAATCCATAAGCTGCGTGCCAACACGGAAAATATTATGGTAAGAACCAATCACCCAAATGGTGCCATTGGGCTTTAAAATACGCCGTGCAGCGATCAGCCATTCTTTGGTAAATTCGTCATAAGCTTGAAAGCTTGAAAACTGATCCCAATCATTGGTGACTGCATCAACATGGCTGGCATCAGGGCGGGTTAAATCGCCTGAAAGCTGTAGATTATAAGGTGGATCGGCAAAGATCATATCTATCGAAGCTTCCGGAAGGCTGTTCATCAGCTCGACACAATTGCCTTGCATGATTCTATCTACACTCAAAATATTGGATGACTTTTTAACCATGATTACCCCTAAACTCAATACAAACTGCTTCTGCAGCGGAATGGGGACATTATGAATCAAGAGGGTTAAAAATGATTTAACCTTCTAATAGTTTTGTTTCATTTCGAGAATTATTTTTTGAATGGGTTTGAAAGAACGGCGGTGGTGCTGGGTTACACCATGTTTAGACAGGCCTTCTTGATGCAATTTTGTGCCATAGCCCGCATTGCGGCTCCACCCATAATGCGGAAATTCATCATGTAATTTTTGCATCAGCCGATCGCGCGTCACTTTGGCGACAATGGATGCCGCGGCAATGCTATAAGAGCGGCCGTCGCCTTTTATAATGGCTTCAGCAGGAATATTGAGCTGATCGGGGATTTTATTGCCGTCAATAAGCACATATTGCGCTTTATTTGGTAGGTCATTAATGGCGCGGCTCATCGCCAACATGCTGGCTTGCAATATATTAATCTCATCAATTTCTTCGACCGAAGCCATGCCAACCGCATAATCGCAATGCTCCAGTATATATATATATAAAGCCTCACGTTTTTTGGCCGATAACTTTTTACTATCATTCAAGCCAGATAAAAAATCGGCTTTATAATGGGGCTTAAAAATGGCAGCGGCGGCTACCACAGGGCCAGCCCAGGGCCCGCGACCCGCTTCATCAACCCCTGCGACAAAGCATAAATCTTCCTGCCACAAGCCTTGCTCGAATGAAAAATCAATTGTAAAATTGGGTATTATTTTCTGCATGAAGGCAAGGTAAACTAAGGGTTGGAAATTGCAAATATATTCGGGTCTTTTTTCGGGAAAGGGGAATATATTTGCAACCCCAAAAGGTTGGCGCAAGCGCCAACCTAGCTGAGTAGAGTAGTAAGTGAGTTTGGGTCAAGTGTTGGGTATACGGTTTTGAATGCGAACACCCAACACTTAAGCTCAGCCAGAAAACTGGCTTATTCAATATAAATGGTTGGTAAGTGGACGGATAATTATAAAATCAGGAAGGGATTGGTAATGAGTAAGATCCTGATCTAGGTACGGCTAAGTAGATAATTATCTGAGTATTTATATTGAATTTGGTGCGGTATCTCCTTTTTGTTATTAGCGTTTTATCTTTAATATGTGTATGTTTAAGACAAGAATATTTATAGCTTAACGATATGAACAAATCAAGAACAAAATAGAACAAATAGGGAAAACTATCGACTTATGGTAAATGAAAAGTTAACATTTATTTATGAATTAATTGGGTTGGGGTGAGATTTTGACATCTAAAATAACCGTGATCATCCCCAGTTTAAATAGCGCTGCGCGCATTATGCCAACCTTGGCTTGTTTGATTGCGCCAATGGCTGATGGGCTGATTAAAAAGGTAATATTCGCCGATGGCGGCTCGACTGACATTACCGCTGACATTGCTGAGGAAACCGGCGCATCATTTGTTAGTACACCCAAAGGCCGCGGCATGCAGTGCAAAATTGGGGTAATTTTTGCCATCCAATCTGACTGGTTGTTATTTTTGCACGACGATAGCCAGCTTAGCAATGACTGGGGTAATGAGGTGGCAAGTTTTGTTCGCAACCCAAGCAATATAAACAAATGCGCTTATTTTAAACTGGCGCTAGATGACAGTTCTATAAAAGCTAAAATTGTGGCATGGGGCGCGAATATGCGCTGCAAAATATTTGCGCTGCCATATGGCGACCAAGGCCTGCTCATCAGCCGTAAATTATACGAAGAAATCGGCGGCTTTGGCACCATGCCATTGATGGAAGACGTAGATATAATAGAACGCATTAAAACCAAAATTGGTAAACAGAATTTGATCATGTTAAAAGCCGTTCTAACCACATCAGCCGATAAATATAAAGATGGCTATGCCAAACGGGTGTGGCGTAATTTCAAATATCTAAGAGCTTATAAAAACGGCACAGACCCAAAAGAGATTGCCGAAAGCTACTATAAATGAGTAAAAATCTGCATTTGGTAATCATGGCCAAACGCCCCTCCATGGGCAGGGTAAAAACCCGCCTCGCCAAAACCATTGGTAATGGCGCAGCCTATAAGTTTTTTAATCAAAATTTGCAAAATCTAATGCGCAAATTAGGTCAGAGCCAAAAATATAAAATGCACGTTGCAACCACCCCAAAAAACGCGATACAAGACAGTTATTGGCCGCCATACATAAATGTATTTGACCAAGGGCAGGGCGATTTAGGCGACAGAATGCAGCATGTATTCGAGCACATCCACCAACAATATGGCGCCTCAAAAATCCTCATCATCGGCAGCGACATACCTTATATACAACCACACCATATAATGAGTGGCTTTAAAATGTTAGGCCATAAAAAAACCTGCTTCGGCCCCTCAGGCGACGGCGGCTATTGGCTAGTCGGCCAACGCACCAGCCCCAAAACCACCAAACTTTTCAACAATGTCCGCTGGTCAACCCACCACGCCCTAACCGACACAATAAACAACGCACCCAACAACGACATCGGCATAATATCAACCCTAAATGACGTTGATGAGGCCGAAGATTACATTAAATACCTAACAACACTCCGCTAACTCAGCATCGCTATTTGCCCGCAAGCACCCCTGCGATTCGGCGAGTGCGCCCAGAAGCCGCAAGGCAAACTGTGTGGCCAACGCGCGGTCAGCTAGCTGTCACGCGCGGAGCGCGGGGCTGTGCACGTAAGTGCTAACAGAGAGCGAAGCGAACGTATAAATGCAGACTTCCAGAGCCTAGACATGAGACTGCCCAGTGATGGCTGAAAAGTTGTGATGCTGACGGTTTGCGCTAGAATCTCAACCAATGAAGCCGCCTTTGCCACTGCAAAGACATAAGAAAGTTAGCTATACTGCCGATACTCGGGTACTTCATTTATACGTTCGCTTAAGCTCACTGTTGACACTTGCGTGCGTTCGCTTCGCTCTCTAGCCGACCGCGCGTTAGACGGCAGCGGCTTCGAACGGCCGAGCGCGCACTCACTGACATGACCTTTGCGTGGAAACGAGGGCAAACGCAATGTTGAGTTTGCTGTATAGCACCGAAATGCAGAGCTTCGCCAAACTCGAGCTCACTAAGCTTAATGAGATTAGGTTGGGTGGTGAACTCACCTCCGACCAGCGGCTGAGTGGCTTAGCTAGAGAGCGGAGCGAACGCACGCAGTGCCAAGCAAAAAACTCCTTCCAGAGCATCAACAACCAGCCAACTGTCTTTCAACAGCATTTGCTTCATTTGCCGCACTAGCACAAACTTCTTATTCAGGCGGCAAGGGGATTTCGGGCCAATCTTGTGTAATCTCAGCCTGAATGGGGCGCTCCAAATAGGTCGATAAAACCACAAAGCTTTTTGTGGAGCGCACGCCTGATAGAATGTAAAGTTGCGATAGAAAAACCTCCAACGCGTAGGCATCCGCAGTGCGCACCTTTAGAATGACGCATGTATCGCCTGCCACTGAATGCATTTCTTCCACCTCAGGGAATGCCGTGAGCTTCATCATTTTTTGGCTTTTGCCCCAACCATGCACATCGACATGAACAAAGGCCAGAAATGGTTTGCCAATCGCCACCGCATCAATGCGCGCAACCGTATCGATAAGCGAGCCGGATGCTTTAAGCCGCTTCACCCTTTCATGGGTTGCTGGTGCAGACAGGCCGATGGTTTTGCCGAGTTCCGAATAAGTTTGCCCTGCATTTTTGACCAATGCGCCTAATATTCTTCGGTCAAAATCATCAATCACCCGTGTCGGTTTGGTGTTTTGCCGAATGGTGTCTGTATTTTCATTCATTCGTTAAAAACTCCTTTTACCGAATAATATATTGCATAATAATGTTTTTAACAAAGGAAATTAATTATGATGTTAAAAATACGCAATCCAAATGTTGGCATATATGCTGTAACCAATGATTATATTCATGCACTTGAGGTCAATGATATGCAGCGCATATTATTTGTCAGCGGCACGATGGGGCTCGATGAAAATGCAGTGGCGGGTGCAGATTTGGCCGAGCAATTACAACTGGTTTGGCAGAACATTCGGGCGATTTTGAAAAATGCCAATATGACAACCGACAATATAGTCAGAGTGACAAGCTATTTAAGACAGGCTTCATTTGCCGAGGCCAATCAAAATGCTCGTGTGACAGCGCTTGCTGGCCGCACCGTGCCGACAACCAGCATTGTGGTTCAAACTTTGGAAACCGATTGGTTGGTGGAAATAGAAATCATCGCGGCAGCGTGAATCAAAGGTTTAAACCTCTGCTTTAACACTTAGGAAATCCTGCCAAATAAGCTGTTTATAGGCTGGGTTACTTAGCAAAAGCTGCGGGTGGAAAGTTGGAAGCGTTTTATAAGCTTTATCGCCAACTTTTATCTCGCTAAATTTACCACGTGTTGCAATGATGCTGCCTTGTTGCTTGGTAAGGTTTTTGCATACCAAGCCGTCAAAAGTGATGATGATTTTGGGATCGACCAGCTCTATTTGGCGCATCAGGAACGGCTGGCAAATATCGACATTGGCTTGGCTGGGCGCAACACCGCCCAACGAGCGCCACGGCAATAGGTAAGACAACCAGACTTTATCGCGATCCAAACCAATTGCGTGCAAAATTTGATCGAGCATTTCGCCGTTTTCACCTGCAAATGCGTGGCCGATTACGTCTTCATCGCGCCCTGGTGATTCGCCAACCAGCATAATATCGGCATTTTGGTTGCCTTGGCCAAAAATCAGATGTTTGGCGGTGTGTTTAAGGCTGCATTCTTCAAATGAATTGAGGGCCTTGCCCAAATCATCGAGATTATTGCAAGCCGCAGCGGCTTTTTGTGCGGCTTTTATTGAATGTTGATAATCAACTTGGCCTGCTTTTAAATCTTTCGCCATACGGGTTTTGTTAGCGTTACCAATGGGTTTGCGCGGGGTAGGGGCAGCTTGCGGTATAGGCGGGGCTTGTGGCTTGTCGGTAAATGGGGTTTCGGTTTTGGCCTGAATATTCGGGTTTGGGTTTAGCTTTGGAGCTTCGGCCAATTTGGGTATCGGCGCCAATTCGGCAAAATGATTGACGCTATTTTCATCCACAGCCTCATCGACCCCCGCATCGACATACCAACTTAGGATATCCAGAAGCTCGGTGCGGTTTAGATTGTCTACATTTAGAGTGTTTATATTTGTCGGCTCGGTTGACTGCATGGAGCGAATAGACCAGTTTCAGCCGCTATTTTCAAGTTTTAATATCGCCATCTGACAAAAACATGATATAGATCCGTTATCAGTTTAGAATGAATAAAGGGTGATTTATGTCTGAAACCGAAAACCCAGCCTTAGAGCCAAGAGAATCAATGGAAGTTGATGTGGTAATTGTCGGCGCAGGGCCTGCTGGCCTGTCTGCTGCCATCAAATTCATGCAATTGGCGCAGGAAAATGAAAAAGAAATGACTGTTGTGGTGCTGGAAAAAGGCGCTGAAGTGGGCGGACATATATTATCAGGCGCGGTGATTGACCCGATATCACTAACCGCATTGATACCTGATTGGCAAGATAAAGGCGCACCACTTAATGTGCCGGTGAAAAAAGACAAAATGTATTTGCTTGGGCATTCTGGCATGTTGCGCATTCCGAATTTTATTTTGCCGCCTTTAATGCACAATCACGGCAATTATATTGTCAGCCTTGGCAATGTAACCCGCTGGTTGGGCGAGCAAGCCGAAGCTTTGGGCGTGGAAATTTACCCAGGTTTTGCTGGCGCAGAGATTTTATATGACGACAGCGGCGCGGTAAAAGGCGTGGCGACTGGCGATATGGGCATGGGGGCTGATGGCAAGCCTAAGCCAAGCTTTGAGCGCGGCATGGAAATACACGCCAAATATACCTTGATTGGCGAAGGGGTGCGGGGATCATTAGCCAAAGAATTGATTGAAAAATTTGATTTAGATGCTGATTGTGACGTGCCGAAATTTGGCTTGGGCATTAAAGAATTGTGGGAAATTGACCCCTCTAAGCATGATGAAGGCTTGGTGATGCATAGCTTGGGTTGGCCTTCGCCCGCTCGCGTTGGCTCTGGCTCATTCATGTACCATCTGGATAATAATCTGGTGTCGATTGGTTATATCACTGATTTGGATTATAAAAATCCGTATATTTCGCCATATGGCGAGTTTCAGAAATATAAAACGCACCCTGCCATTGCTGAATATCTGCAAGGTGGTAAACGCATTGCTTATGGCGCGCGGGCGATTACCAAGGGTGGTTTTCAATCACTGCCCAAACTGGCGTTTAATGGCGGGGTTTTGCTGGGTTGTGCAGCAGGTATGGTGAATGTACCGCGCATAAAAGGCACGCATAACGCCATATGGTCGGGCATTCATGGGGCGCAAGCGGCATTTGATGCCATTGTTGCAGGCCGCAGCCAAGACGAGTTGACCAGCTATAGCGATATGGTTCTGAACGGGCCAATTGGCAAAGATTTGAAGAAAATTCGTAACGTGAAGCCACTCATTTCGCGCTTTGGTAATTATATTGGCATGTTGTTGGGCGGTATGGAAATGTGGTTGCAAACTTTGTTGCCGCCTTTGGCCGGATATACTTTGCATCATAAAAAATCTGATGCTGACAGCTTGTTGCCTGCTGACCAGTGCAAGATGATTGATTATCCGAAACCTGATGGGAAGCTGACTTTTGATCGCCTGTCATCGGTGTTTTTAAGTGCGACCAACCATGAAGAAGACCAACCTTGCCATTTGAAATTGACAGATGCGAGCATTCCGATTGATGTAAATTTGGCCAAATTTGCCGAGCCTGCGCAGCGTTATTGCCCTGCAGGTGTCTATGAAGTGTTGGAAAAAGATGGTAAAAAATATTTTCAGATTAACGGCCAGAATTGTGTGCATTGCAAAACTTGCGACATTAAAGACCCAGCTAAAAACATAACTTGGACTGTGCCAGAAGGTGGCGGCGGGCCGAATTATCCCAATATGTAGCTCATCATATTTATGACAAACTTTTGCAATAATAAGACTATATAAACCATATTGGTTTAGGTTGTGAAAAATTGTAGAGATGAGCAGGGGTTATTGTCGAATGAAATTGACAAAATTGACAATTAAAAATTCAATCAAACAAATATGTTTGGTGGCACTGATTGTGGCTTCGGGCTTGACGATTGTCAACGCCAAATCGCAAGAATTAAAGCGCAGTAAATTAACTGGATTTGGCACTTACTCGGGCCATTTTCTGGCGGCCAATTTGGCATTATCAAACCGCGATTTTAAAAATGCGACCCGCTTTTTGATAAATCTCTATAGTGAACAGCCTGATGATCCCGTGCTTATTGAAAGCTTGTTTCTGGTTCACTTGATTAATGGTGAGTTTGAAAAAGCACGGCTTTTTGCGATGAAATATCATCAAAATAAGCAAGCCATTGAGCAGCCTGAATCATCGCATCATTATTTATCAAAACTATTTTTAACTGCCGACCAAGTCAAATTAGGCGATTATAACCAAGCCCGCAGCCACCTTGCAAAAGGTGATGATTTTATGATTGCAGAGATGAGTTATTATCTCTTATCAACGTGGATAAATTTTGCTGATAACCAGCCTGAAGAAGCCATTGCCAGCCTAGAAAAATTACAAGAAAATAGCTTTCATCAGATTTATTATTTGATCAATTCGGCGATTTTGGCCGAAATGCAAGACCGTCAAAAAGATGCCGATATTTTTTATAATGAGGCTTTGCTACTTGGTGGCACCAAGCTAGACCTAATCGAAGCTTATGGGCGGTTTTTAGAACGCACCGGACGTGAGAAGCAAGCTTTTGCTTTATATGATGATTTTGAAAATCGTGCGGGCAAGCATCCGCTGATTGACAAAGCCCGAGCGCGGTTAATTGCCGGTGACAAACCAGAGCCGATGATTGCCAACGCGCAAGAGGCCATTGCATATAATCTTTATCACATTGCCAATATTTATTATGGCGCAGGCAATTATGATGAAGCGCTCAATTATGGCCGTTTGGGGCAATATTTGGCGCCAGAAAATAGTTATATTTTGAATATATTGTCACTAAGTTATCAGAATGTTGAAAAATATGTAGAAGCCAATGTGATTTTAGAACAGATAAAAGCTGACAGTCCGTTTTATACCAAAGCCCAAATACGCATTGCTGCCAATTTGGAAATTAATGGCCAGAATGATTTGGCGCTGGAGAAAGTTGCTGCGCTTTTAACTGAAGATAAGATTGATGAAGCGGTGTATATGGAATATGCCAACATGCTTAAACGCAACGAAAAATACGCGCAATCGGTTGAATATTATGATGGTTTGGTTAATAAACTTATGTTGTTGACCATAAATGATGCCAATCTATTTTATAATCGTGCTGTCGCCCATGAGCGTTTGAAAAACTGGCCTCAGGCTGAGGCTGATTTTTTGCAAGCTTTAAAACTCGACCCCAACCATTCTTATGCTTTGAATTATTTAGGTTATAGTTGGGTCGATAAAGGCATGAAGTTGGAGCAAGGGCTTGAAATGATTAACACCGCATTGGTGATTGACCCGCAAAATGCTTTTATAATTGACAGTCTAGGTTGGGCTTATTTTAAGCTTGGCAGATATGAAGAGGCGCGATTGGAACTTGAACGAGCCATGCTGGTAAGCCCTAGCAATGCTGACATTAGTGACCATTTGGGTGATGTTTATTGGAAGTTAGGTCGCAAGCTTGAGGCTGAATTTAAATGGCAACAAGCGACGATTTTTAAATCGCCTGAGA
The DNA here is from genome assembly GCA_002401855.1 of Hyphomicrobiales bacterium. Lineage (GTDB taxonomy): Bacteria > Pseudomonadota > Alphaproteobacteria > Rhizobiales > OSC116 > OCS116. The sequence goes on along the minus strand of NVUH01000001.1, from coordinate 153,974 downwards.
TTAACTATGATGACCTTGAATATAAGCGCGAAAATGGGCTGGATGCGTTGGATAGGCGAAAATCCCAAGATCAAATGCCTGCTGTAAAGGCCGAAAATAATATGCGTGATAATGGATAAGCTGCATGCTTTATAAGACATTATGCCCTGCCAAAATAAACTTATTTTTACATATTTTGGGCAAGCGCACCGATGGATTTCATATGTTAGAAAGCCTGGTGACATTTGCTGATTGTGGTGATGAATTGAGCTTTGAGCGGGCTGATGAACTTACATTAGAGATTATCGGGCCTTATGCAAACGAGCTGAACGGGTTTGATATTAATGACAATTTAATCATCAGAGCTGCCAAGTTGTTTGAACAGCATTTCAACATACGAGTTGCAGGAAAATTCACTTTGCTGAAAAACCTGCCCGTAGCATCGGGCATCGGCGGTGGGTCATCCAACGCCGCGATGGCGATAAAATTGTTGATGCAAGCCTATGACAAAGCCGATGATATGGATGATGTTTTATTGGCTTTAGGTGCAGATGTGCCAGTTTGTTTTAACGGAAAAAATGTGATCATGTCAGGCATTGGTGAACGGCTTGATCAATGGCCAGAGCTACCTAATTTACATGCGATTTTGGTTAACCCCAATGAAGCAGTATCAACCGCTAAAATATTTGGTAAATTAAATGCCAGTGCTGACATTGCACCTTATGATTTTGCGAGGCAGGTGGCGCCTATATTTTGTGATGTTTTTGAATTGGCGAAATTCTTAAAAAATCAACGTAACGACATGCAATCCGCAGCGGTTGAAATTTGTCCCAAAATTGCCAATGTGCTGAACGCCTTGAATGAATGTGATGACCTGCTATTTGCACAAATGAGCGGCAGCGGCGCGACATGTTTTGCAATATTTAACACATCGCGACAGGCCAAAACAGCCACCAAACAACTAGCGGATGCGCATCCCAATTGGTGGATAAAATCTACAATATTTTCAGGATAGCACCAGCAACCTTTCATGGGAAAAAAGCCCGAAGCCTTTAGGCTGAGGCAAGCGCGACCGCGCGTCGCCGTTAGGTGTGGCAAGAGAGCGAAGCGACAAAGTGCCCTTGGGGTGCTAGTGCTACTAGCCCACCGATAGGTGGGTGAAAAAGAGAGGCGAAGCCGAACGAAAAAAATGAGACTTCCAGAGCTTAGGCAGGATGCTTCCCCGCATTGGCAACAAAAAAGACAGTTAGCTGGTAACTAATGCTCTGGAAGTTTGCATTATGTTTGGCACTGCACCCCAAGGGCACTTTGTCGCTTTGCTCGGGCGCGCTCGTTCGCTCCGCTCTCTAGCTAAGCCACTCAGCCGCTGGTCGTGTGCTAGTTCACCACCCAAGTTAGCCTCATTAAGCTGAGTTAGCTCGAGTATGCCGAAACTCTGAATTTCGGTGCTATACTGTTTGTTCTGGTGCGAGTTGGCTAGAGAAAAATCTTATTTTTCTCTAGCGATGCAGAATGCCACCGTTTGCTCTAATGCGGTGCGCATTTCAGATGGCGGGAATAAAGCCAAGGCTTGTACGGCTTTTGATGCGTAATGCTCGGCGCGTAATTTGGTTTTTTTCAGCGTGTCATATTTGGCTAATAATGTGATGGCATATTGTAAATCGAGATCGCCTTGATCGCCTTGTTTGAGCGTTCTATCCCAGAATTTACGTTCTTCTTTAGTACCTTCGCGGTAGGCAAAAATAATCGGTAGGGTGATTTTTTGTTCTCTGAAATCATCACCAATATTTTTATCAAGTTGCGCTTCGAGGCCTGAGCCATTGCCGAAATCTAACGCATCATCAACTAGTTGGAAGGCAATGCCTAAATTATGCCCAAAAGCATGTAGGGCTTGGCGTTGCTCTTCTGAAGCATTAGAAATCATCGCGCCCATTTCGCACGCGCTTTCGAACAAAGCAGCGGTTTTGGCTTGGATGATTTGTAGGTAATGATCTTCGGTGGTTGAGGTGTTTTTAGCTGCGGCGAGTTGCATAATTTCACCTTCACTAATGGTCACCGCTGCACCTGACAGGCTATTGAGGCATTCTAATGAGCCTGTTTTGACCATCATATTAAATGTACGGGCTAGCAGAAAATCGCCAACCAAAACGCTGGTTTCGTTGCCCCAAATTTTGCGCGCCGCTTGTTTGCCGCGTCTGACATCACTATCATCGACCACATCATCATGCAATAAAGTGGCAGTGTGCAAAAATTCAACAGCAGTTGAAATGACAATATGATGATCGCCCTCATAGCCGCACATTTGGCTGGCAGCGATCATTAACATCGGGCGGATGCGTTTGCCGCCTGAATCTATTAAATAATTCGCCACTTGTGGGATGGTTTTGACATGTGAGCCAGTATGAGAGAGGATATTTTCGTTAACCCTGCCCATATCATGCTTGGTTAACTCCAGCAGTAACGATAAATCGGGCTTGCTGGTTTTTTTATATTGTAAGATTACGGCCATACCACTACACCCTCAAAAATAAATATTACACTTATTATTTGGGGCTTTAATGTGATAACGTCAAGTCAATTCATTGTGAAGTTTTTAAAAAGTGTTAAATGATTATGAAAATGTTGTTCGAAACACAAGATCCTGTACTTATTTCTTATGTGCGTAATGTTTTGGAGCAGGAAGATATACAATCATTTGTTTTTGATGAAAATATTTCGATGATGGAAGGTTCTATTGGGGCATTTCAAAAACGTGTGATGGTGATTGATAATGATTATGACGAAGCGCTCAAAACTTACACTTTGATTATAGATAGGTATAACCAGTGACAGGTTTTACGGACGATGATTTTTTAAATGGTTTGGTAAAATTGCGTCAGCCTAAAAAAGGTTATCGGGCGGGGTCCGATGCCTTGCTTTTGGCGGCCTCATTGCCAGCCATTAATGGCAAAGTGCTTGAAGTTGGGGCGGGAGTTGCCACACCATCTATTTGTTATTTGGCGCGTTTGGCGGGTGGTTTTAAGCCGCATATAACTGCAATTGAAAAATATGATAATGTCGCTGAACTGGCGCAATATAATGTGCAGCAAAATAACTTTGAGGCGCAAATTGACATTTTGAATGTCGATATTTTTGACAAAGCCGCCAGCCACGAAGAACACGGCCTGATGGCTGATAGTTTTGATCATATATTTTCCAACCCGCCATTTTTTGACCCAGCAAAGGGCAAAACCTCGCATGATGATTACAAGGCGTTGGCGCATAGTATAAAGCAGGATGATTTGCAGCTTTGGTTGATATTCATGGTGCGCTTGTTGAAAAACAAGGCTTTTATGAGCATTATCTACCCGATGGAGCATCTTTATACGGTGCTGAAAATATTAGAAAATAGGGTAGGTGACCTGCGTATACGGCCGATATTTAGCAAATATAATGCGCCTGCCACACGGTTTTTATTGCAAGCAAAAAAAGGCAGCCGTGCGCCGCTTAAAATGCTGCCCGACTTGGTTCTGCGCCATGATGATGGCAAGGTGACTGATTTTGCCGAACGGGTTTTTAGACACGGCGAAGCCATTGAAATGTAACTAGGAAATATAGCTTGATCTTGTAAATGGCCGCATTTAAACCTATCTAACATGAAACAAAGAATTTAAGGAAGATTATGTTTAAATTTCTAGACCCTTTATTGCCAAAGAAAATGAAATCGACCAACCCGTTGGTGGCAACCATTAGATTATCGGGCGGAATTGGCGAAGGAAGCAATTTTAAAGCAGGCCTAAATTTGGCCACAGTGAAAGACGGGCTTGAAAAAGCTTTTGAAATGAACGGCGTGAACGCCGTGGCCATTTCGATCAATTCACCTGGTGGCAGCCCCGTGCAAAGCGCGTTGATTCATGACCGCATCCGCGCCCTATCTGCCGAGCATAAAGTGCCAGTTTTTACCTTTGCCGAAGATGTAGCTGCCTCGGGCGGCTATTGGCTATTATGCGCAGGCGATGAAGCTTATGCCCATGAAACCAGCATTGTTGGCTCTATCGGCGTGATAATGACCAGCTTTGGTGTCGATAGACTGATTAAAAAATGGGATATTGACCGCCGCGTTTATACATCTGGCAAAAACAAAAATAAACTTGATATGTTCATGCCCGAAAAGAAAGAAGATGTGGCACTAATAGGTCAAATGTCTGGCGACATACACGAAGCCTTCAAACAACACGTGCGAGACCGCCGCAAAGATAAATTAAATGCTGACGAAGACACATTATTCAACGGCGATTTTTGGGCAGGCAAACGCGCCAAAGAGCACGGCCTAATTGATGACATTGGCAGCGTATACGAAGTGATGAAAACCAAATTTGGCCCCGATGTGCGTTTCAAAGACGTAAATTTAGGCAAAAAAGGCCTACTCAAAAAAATGTTCGGCTCCTCAACCCCTGCCTCCTTTGGAGGCAATATCGGCGACATTGGCGTCGGCGTAGCCCACGGCCTAGCCGAGGTTGCCGAAGAAAAGGCACTTTGGTCTAGATTCGGATTATAGTCACAAACTCCAAGCACCCCAGCGATTCAGTGAGCGCGACAGCGGCCGTTCGAAGCCGCTGCCGTCTAACGCGCGGTCAGCTAGTAAGCCCAACTTGTTTGGGATTACGCACGCAAGTGCTAACAGTGAGCCTTAAGGCGAACGTATAAATGCAAACTTCCAGAGCGCTGGCAGGACACCACCCAGCATTAACCTAGAACGTTGCGGCAAAAATTTAGCAAGAAATCAACAAATTATTTCCCCCTCCACCTTGTAATCCAATTTCCAATGCTTAAATTCATTAAGCAACAACTAAAGAGGGTCAGAGAAAATGCCAGAAATTTTAATAGCCGCGATCGCCGCTATGGGAACATACAAAGCCTATAAATGGTTCACCAAAAAAATGCGCACCGCACAAAATATTGTGACCGAAGCCACCAGTGCTGCTGAGCGCGCCAAAATGGCCATAAAAGACATGCCAAAATTAAAACGCGACCCTGTTACCGGCATTTACCGCCTAAAAAAATAAATTTTAACCATTTAATTGAATAATACTGCCCAAAACGCGTGTTTTTATTGACCCTGCGCGTTGATATGCTTATTTATTTGTACAATAAACCAGTTACAAGCAATAGGCAGAAAAATGACTTCTGACAATTCACATATCCCCGAACACATGCGCCCCGAAAATAGCTTTCAGGCGATGATTATGGCATTGCAAAATTTTTGGGCTGATTATGGCTGCGCGATACTGCAACCTTATGATATGGAAGTCGGCGCGGGCACTTTTCACCCGGCGACAATCATGCGCGCTTTGGGGCCTAATGACTGGAAAGCTGCCTATATTCAACCATCGCGCCGTCCTTCTGATGGCCGCTATGGCGAAAACCCCAACCGTTTGCAGCATTTTTACCAATTTCAGGTGGTTTTAAAACCATCGCCAAAAGACATTCAAGAACTTTACATTAAGTCTTTGAGCGTGATCGGCATCGACAAGGCCAACCATGACATTAGATTTGTGGAAGATGACTGGGAAAGCCCAACGCTTGGCGCGTGGGGGCTAGGCTGGGAAGTGTGGGTTGATGGCATGGAAGTGAGCCAATTTACCTATTTTCAACAAGTCGGTGGTTATGATTGTAGCCCAGTGACGGGTGAATTGACTTACGGTGTTGAACGCTTGGCCATGTATGTGCAAGGCGTTGATAATGTTTATGATTTGAATTATAATGGCCGCCAAGACACTGATAAAATTAGTTATGGTGATGTATTTCATCAAGCTGAGCAAGAACATAGCCGCTATAATTTTGAAGTGGCTGATACCGATATTTTGATGCGGCATTTTGAAGATGCTGAAAAAGAATGCCAAGCCATTGTTGAAGCCAGTGCAGCCAAAAGCCCGCTCGGCAATGATTATAAAATGGCGCTGCCAGCTTATGAAAAATGCATCAAAGCCTCGCACTTGTTTAACATGTTGGATGCACGGGGAGTGATTTCGGTCACGGAGCGCCAAGCTTATATTGGTCGTGTGCGGGCATTGTCTAAAAAATGTGCAGATTTATGGATGGAAACACCGCTTGGATCTTTGAAAAAGGAAGCAAAATAATGGCTGAACTTTTTATTGAATTATTTTCTGAAGAAATTCCTAGCCGCATGCAAAATGCCGCTAAGGCCGATTTGAGCCGTTTGGTGTCTGGCTTTTTAAAAACTGCAGGGCTTAAATTTGGCGCGATTGAGGCTTATGCCACGCCAAGACGTATTTGTTTGAAAATTGCTGATGTGCCGACATCGACGCCTGACATAAAAGAACAGCGTAAAGGCCCACAAGTCGGTGCGCCTGAAAAAGCCATTGAAGGTTTTTTGCGGGGTGCTGGAGTGACGTTAAATGAGTGTGTTGAGCAGGAAATTAAGGGCAAAAAATTTCATGTGGCAATCATTGAGAAGGTCGGGCAATCTACTGCTGACATTATCGCCGCGGCCATGCCCGAGCTGATTAGGAAATTTCCGTGGCCGAAATCTATGCGGTGGGGCACAGGCTCTTTGCGCTGGGTGCGGCCATTACAAAGCATTATCTGTTTGCTTGATGGTAAAATTGTGCCATTTGAAATTGAGAATGTGCCTGTCGGTGACAGCACGCAAGGCCATTTATTTATGAATAATGACCGCTTTAGCGTGACTGATTTTGCCGATTATAAAGCCAAGTTATTGGCTGCGAATGTGGTGCTGGATGGCGCTGAACGTGCGGCGATGATTTTGGCTGAGGCGCAGGAAATATGTGCGGCGAAAGGCCTAGAATTAATTGATGATAAAAGTTTGATCGCCGAAACAGCGGGCTTGGTTGAATGGCCTGTGGCGTTGTTGGGTGAGTTTGAAGTTGAGTTTTTGGACGTGCCAGAGCGGGTGATTATTGAGACCATTAAAGGCCATCAAAAGTGTTTTTCGGTGATTGACCCAAAAACTGGGAAATTGAGCCATCATTTTGTCGCTATATCTAATATGATTGCGGGTGATGGTGGTAAAATCATCACTCATGGCAATGAAAAAGTAATCCGTGCGCGGTTATCTGACGCTAAATATTTTTGGGAAACTGATAAGAAAATCAAACTAGCTGACCGTATTGAGAAATTAAAAAATATTACCTTCCATGCCAAATTGGGTAGTCAATTTGAACGGGTTGGGGCGATTAAAGAGCTGGCTGAAATGCTGAGCGAATTCACCAAAGCTGATGTGAAGAAAACAAAATTGGCGGTGGAATTGTGCAAGGCTGATTTGGTCACGCATATGGTGGGTGAATTGCCTGAATTGCAAGGTTATATGGGGCAGCAATACGCGCTGGCTGAAGGCATTGATGCCGAAGTGGCTGAGGCGTTGGCGCAGCATTATGCGCCGCAAGGCCCATCTGACGCGGTGCCGACTAATTTGATTGCTTTGACTGTGTCTCTGGCCGATAAATTCAATACGTTATTGGGTTTTTGGAGCATTGATGAAAAACCGACAGGCTCAAAAGACCCATTTGCGCTGCGTCGTGCGGCCTTGGGTATTATTCGTATAGTGCTGGAGCGGCAAATTAGGCTGGACATTCCGCAGGATTTGCTGCCTTTCTTTATTGACCGTTTGAAAGTTTATTTTAAAGACCAAGGCATGCGTCACGATTTGATTGATGCTGTTTTTGCGTTAGAAGGCCAGAATGACATTGTATTGGTTGAAAAGCGCGTTGCCGCTTTGGCTGATTTTTTGAAAACCGATGACGGTGTCAACTTACTTGCAGGCATAAAACGCGCCAACAATATTTTGCAGGCAGAAGATAAAAAACAGCCGTTAGAATTTGATTCGATCATTGATAAACAACTTTTGGTATTAGATGCTGAAAAAGATTTATTTTCAGCCATTGAAAAAAATGTCAAAATAATCAATGAAGCCGTGGCTAAAGAAGACTTTGCCGCCGCAATGTCTGCTTTAGCAAAGCTACGCGCGCCAATTGACACATTTTTTGAAGATGTTAAAGTGAATGATGATGATGCCGATATTCGTATAAATCGTTTGAAATTACTGTTCATCATTAGAACAGCAACCAAAACAATTGCAGATTTTAGCCGCATTGAGGGCTAGCCCAAAGGCTGATGTTATGAGTAAAAAGACGCAAAAAATAGATAAGTTACAGCTCGACGCTGCTTGCCTTTTTGCGCTTAGCGAAGATGTTAAAGGCGATGCGAATTCAGCTGTTAAAACATTGGGTTTAAAAGCGGCCTCGTTGGCACGCATGACGGCGCTCGGCGTGCCTGTGCCGATTGGTTTTGTATTGACCACTGATTTTTCGCGCCAATTTAATCTTAAGAATAAATTACCTGATGGCGCTGAATTTCTAATTAAAGCCGGACTTGCGACCCTTGAGAGCAAGTTGAAACGTAAATTCGGTGGGGCGGAAAAGCCTTTATTGATTGCAATACGTGCGGGCGCGCCTGTGCATCTGGCGGGCTTGATGCCTGCCATATTAAACCTCGGACTTAATGATCAAACCTGCGCGGCATTGGCCGATGAGACGGGTGATTTGAGATTTGCCTTGGATAGTTATCGGCGGTTTATTGAGAGCTATTCGATTGCTGTTTTGGGTGTAGGTGAAGACCTGTTTGAAGATATATTTGAGCAAGTGCGCTCCGAAGGTGGCCTCACTTCAATTAGTGAATTTGAAAGCAATGATTATCAGGTGATTATTGATCGCTATAAGGCCTGTATTTTGGACAATACCGATCAGGAATTTCCGCAGGATGTGTTTGAGCAATTGATGGGCGGCGTTGGTGCGGCGTTTAAAAGCTGGAATGGCTATCGCGCGCGATCGCAGCGCCGTATCAACGGCATTGCTGATGACATTGGCTTGGCTGTGACCGTGCAGAGCATGGTGTTTGGCAATAAGAATGAGCAAAGCGCCACAGGCATGATGCAAAGCCGCAACCCCAATACCGGCCAAGCTGAGGTTTCGGGCACTTATTTAACCTATGCGCAAGGCCCAGAATTTTTTGGCCAATATCGCCTGCCAAAGCCGCTAACTTTGAATGATAAAACTGTCGATAGCCATGTCGAAAGCCTTGAAGAGCGCATGCCGAAAATGTTTACGCAATTGGTTAAAACCGCGACTGAGCTCGAATTGGCTTTTGGCGATATGCTCAATATTGAATTTACCATTGAGGACAATAAGCTATATATTCTTGAAGCGGTCAGCCCCAAACGCAGCGACCGTGCTGAATTGGTGGTGGCTGTTGATTTGGCTCAAGCCGGAGTGATTAGCAAACAGGATGCATTGATGCGGGTTGACCCCAAATCGATTGAACAATTATTGCATCCATCGCTTGACCCAGCAGCGCCAAAAACCCTATTAGCGCGCGGCCTAGCCGCGAGCCCTGGTGCGGCATGGGGCGAAATTGTATTCAACTCCGAAGAAGCCGAAGAAAGGCGCGCTTTGGGTAAAAATGTGATTTTAGTTAAGGCCGAAACCAGCCCAGAAGATGTATATGGCATCCATGCTGCGCAGGGCATTTTGACCATCAGAGGCGGCACAACCAGCCATGCAGCTGTGGCGGCGCGCATTATGGCCAGACCTTGTGTAACTGGCGCCAGCGCGATTAGCATTGACGCTGAAAATGAAACCATGTCAGCCGGCGGTTTTACTTTGCAAAAAGGTGATATGATCACTATTGATGGCACATCTGGCCAAATATATACTGGACAAGTGCCGACCATTGAGGCCAGTTTTTCTAATGAATTTTATACATTAATGCAATGGGCTGACCAAGTACGTAAACTTAAAATTCGGGTCAATACCGAAACCCCTGAATTGGCCATCAAAGCCCAAAGCATGGGCGCTGAAGGCATTGGCTTGTGCCGCACCGAACATATGTTTTTTGACAAAAAGCGCATTGTCTCGGTGCGCGAAATGATTTTGGCCGAAGATGAAGTGGGACGTAAACGCGCTTTGGATAAATTATTGCCGATGCAGCGCAAAGATTTTGTCCATCTGTTCACCGCCATGTCGGGCTATCCTGTGACCATTCGCTTGCTTGACCCACCTTTGCATGAATTTTTGCCCAAGTCTGACCAAGACATTATGGACACTGCCGATGCCATTGGCATTGACCATAAAACCATATTAAACCGTTTGGAAAGCCTGTCTGAAACCAACCCAATGCTTGGCCATCGTGGCTGCCGTTTGGCCATCACTCATCCTGAAATTTATGACATGCAGGTGCAGGCGATTTTTGAGGCCACCATATTGGCCGAACAGCAAACCGGCGACCCAACTATGCCCGAAATTATGATACCCTTTGTTTCGACCAAAGCCGAATTGGTGTTTTTGAAAGACCGCATCGAAAAAGTTGCCGACGAGGTGGCCAACATTCATGGCGCGCGGCCTGCCTTTAAATTTGGCACCATGATTGAATTACCACGTGCTTGTTTGCGGGCTGAAGATTTGGCTGAATTGTCTGACTTTTTTAGCTTTGGCTCTAATGATTTGACCCAGACCACTTATGGCATTAGCCGTGATGACAGCGCGCGATTTTTAAATAGTTACACCCGCCGTGCCATTATACCGCATGACCCGTTTGTTTCGATTGATAAAGATGGTGTCGGGGAATTGGTGAAAATTGCCGTCGAACGCGGCCATAAAGGCAATAAAAACTTGATTATTGGGGTTTGTGGCGAGCATGGAGGTGACCCTTATTCGATTCATTTTTACGGCGATTTGGGTTTGGATTATGTATCCTGCGCGCCATTTCGCGTGCCCGTTGCCAAATTGGCCGCCGCTCAAAACACCATTATGACCGAGGGAAAATCATCTTAAACACAAGCATAATGCCAAAATTTTGCCATAATTTTAACTCATTAGATAATCTGGTTAACAGAATGTTAATCGGTATTTTGTACAAGTTAAAGGGATAATAATTTGGGCCGTCTATTTGATATTAATCTGCAGGAATAATGACCAACCGCTCCAGCTACCACTACACGGATGCGCAACAAAACCTATATAAGAATCAAAAGCGCAACAAAACCAACTCTAAATTAAGCCAGCGTGTGGCTCTGCACTTGCTTGTCGGCGCGGCTTGCTTGGGCCTTTTTATTGGCAATTTTAGTCAAATAGAACGCTATATTGGCGTTCAATTTGGTTTGTATGCGCCAGACCAAGCAGGTTTGAAGCTTTATCAAGTTCCGCAAACCGCAAACCTGCGCCAAAAGCATGGCGATTCGACTTATGACATTTCTGGAAATGCGTTGAAGAAAAACCATGATGAAATACGCATTAACCGCAAAAATAAACGTGACAGCACCTATTTGATGAAAGTGACAAAAATAGACCAAGCAGCCGCCATTCAATTGGCCGCCAGACGCGCCCAACAAATTGCTGAACTGGATAAACAAGCCGCATTGAATGAAGCTTTGACCAAGGCTGCATTGCTTGAGGTTAAAAAACGCCAAGTCAGCTCAGCACAAGGCAAAACCCACAAAATAAACCTGTTTGATTCTTCTGCAGTGCAAAATGGCAGCTTAGTGGCAGAGCAGCCAGACAGTAAGGATTTATTGGTGGCAGGCGCAAACCAACCCCAAATATTAACCCTTGAAGAAATTGAGCAATTAAGACAAGCCAAGATAAACCGCACCCAAACTTATCTTGCCGAACAAATGGCACCAATGCCCAACATTCACTCGGCTACCCAGAAGAGTGAATTTATTGAAAATATGTTGGCGCGAGTGACAGCTCAGGCAAGCGAAATTCCAATTGGTTGGAGCAGCGGCAGCGGTAAATCTTCTACCATCAGACGCCAAACAGTTGCATTGGATAAATTAAACGGTTTCACCGTGCTTGATGGGAAAATGGGCACCAAACAATTTAAGAATACGGGTGACCGTATTCTAATGGCCAATATACGCGTGCCAGCGCCGTTAAAAAGCCCAAAATATACGCCTAGAGCCAAACAAAACACCATCACCACCAACCGCTCTAGCTTAACCTGTTTGACCACGGCACTTTACCATGAAGTGCGCGGAGAAAGCCTTGAGGGACAACTAGCAGTGGCTGAAGTGATATCATCGCGCCGCCGCAGCAGCTCGTACCCCAATACATTTTGTGGGGTGATTTATCAAAATGCCACCCAGCGCAATAAATGCCAATTTTCTTTTGCTTGTGATGGCAAAACTGATTTACCACGAGATTTGAAAACCTGGGCAAAAATGAAAAAATTGGCAGCTGATTTTTTAGCGGGTCTTGTCGGTTCGCCAACCATACGCGGTGCCACTCATTATCATACCTTTAAAGTTAGCCCCAAATGGCGCTGGTCTATGAAACGCATTGGCCGCATTGGGGCGCATATTTTCTATAAGGATCCCCGAGCACGAGTATAAAGTGCACGGGTATAAAGTGTACGGGTATAAAGAGCGTAGATATAGAGCGCATAGCCTTAATAAGCTGAGCCGCTATTGCCGATTTTTAAACCTTGCAACTGTGGGCTATTGGTCAGTTGCTTGTTATATTCATATAATTGCGCGGGGCGGCCGCTGGGTTGCGCGCGGATTTTACCAATTTTAGCGACTAGATTTTCACGCTCGACAAACCGTCTGAAATTTTGTTTGTGCAAATGATAGCCCAATATTGCCTCGGTAGATTTTTGCAATTCAAACAAGGTGAATGATTTGGGCATCAGATCGAAGATAACCGGGCGATATTTTATTTTTGAGCGCATGCGCCCCAGCGCGGTGGCCAAAATGCGCCGATGATCATATTGCATATAACGGCCAGTCGGTAGTTTTTGTTCTTCTTGGTTGACATTAATGTCTGATGCCATGTTGGCATCATCATCACGAACCGCTTCAAACACCAATTTGGCTTCATACATAATTTCGAACCGATGCAATATATTCTCTTCTTGCCATATATCATCTTTCTGGCCGAAGCAGCGATTGATGCGTTTATCTACATCCACCCCATCACTCCACTCAAATAATTTGGGCAATATAAAATCATCCAATAGGGTGGGGCGGCCTTGGCGAAAATCCTCCCACGGGAAATGTTGATAAATGCCGCTCCATTGTTGAAAGGCCTGTTTTTCACGCAGATATGGCTCGATAAATGCTAAATAACCTGTGGTGATGATGTGGCGGTTGGGATCGCCATAGCCAAAGCGCCCGCTATCACCATAGGTATAAAGTTGCTCGACATAATTTAAATCAATATCCGTTTGGCTTTTGACCCAATGGCGCAAGCCTTGCTCCATGGTTTTATGGGCATTGGGGTGATATGGCCCCCATGGCAATAGGTTTTTACTCTCGCTAATGGTCAGCACAGTTAAGCTATCTTCTCTAACCATATTCAGTGACAGGATGACCGCATTCAGATCAATAATGACGTTTTCAAATTCGTTATCATTCGAGATGGAATTTGGTTTAGTGGGATTTAATCCATTGAGATTTGGCCCCGTAAAATTTGGCCTATGGGAATTTGACATTATTTATTTTAACCTTATTTTTTAAAGCGGCATTTGGAACGGTTTGCCACCATGAGTAAAACTACCACGGCCAATATTGTCTATCGCTTTGATCATCTGACCACCGCGTTTTAAATAATCATCGGCCAAGGAAATAACCAATCTATTAGGGCTGGCGAACGGCGCGGCTTGACGCAGGCCATCAGCCAGCTCTTGCTCGGCACCCGCGCCTTTGACGTGATTTGCTGCGATATATGCCCCGGCTGTCGAGCGGCTCACACCCGCCCAGCAATGAAATAGTATCGGCGCTTGCTGACCCCAATGATCTAGAAAATTGATCAGCTGTTCGATGTCGCTGCTTTGGGCGTTGACAAAGCCCTGAGTTGGTATTGCAATATCATTAAATGATAATTTTAAGTGATTTTCGGACGCGATGTTATGCGGTGTTTCAGGCATCATATCTTTATTGATGATTGAAACCAGATATTGGGCGCTAGTTTTTTTTAACGTGTTGGCAATAAGATCAAGACTACATACATGAATCATATTATTTCCTTTCCCCAAAAGAATAACTTTAGCATTAGATTAGAGCCGCGCATTGATTTTCTCAAACCGTTTTAAAAATTCGGCTTCGGCTTGTTTGACGCTAAGTGGTTGCATAGCCTCTAACTTTGCAGTGATAGTTTTACTTAAATTTTGCGGTCTGTCAAAAAACTTATCAGCCTCTTCAACAGAAAAGCCTGCCAAAGTGATGGCTTCGTAATAGGCGCATGCTAAATCGGCTTTTTTTATCAGCTTTTTTTCTTGCAGCTTGGGTATGGCACGCAGCCCAAACCGAATATGGATAACCGCTTCTAACCGCTCTTCAAACTGTCGATAATCCACACCCAAAGCATTTTTAAACGGGCTGATCATATCACCAATTACATATTCTGAAGCATCATGTAATAAAGCCATTAATTCCAATTCGGCTGAAATATTTGGTAGCATATCAACACAAATGTCGGCGACAATCAGCGAATGTTCGGCCACGGAAAACGCGTGATCACCCTTGGTTTGGCCATTCCACCGCGCCACACAGGCAATGCCGCGCGCAATGTCTGAAATTTCGATGTCGACTGCTGAGGGGTCGAGTAGATCTAATCTGCGGCCAGATAACATACGTTGCCAAGCTCTTTTTTGACTTTTTTTGCTCATCGGTGCTCTTTGGTTTTTTTGATGCATTTGGCGTGGCAATGACAGGTGATGACATGATTATTAATCAGCCCGACCGCCTCCATAAATGCGTAGACAATGGTCGGCCCGACAAATTTAAACCCGCGCTTTTTAAGGTCCTTGGAAATGGTTTCGCTTAAGTTCGATTTGGTCGGGTAGGGTTCATCGGGTTTGCGTTGTCGATCCATTGGTTTGTCGCCAACTTGACCCCACCAATAATTGGCAAAGCCAACTTCTTGGTGCAATTTTAAATAGGCTTGGGCGTTGGTTTTAACGCTCATAATTTTAGAACGATTGCGCACAATGCCTGGGTTTTGCATGTGTTGCTCAAGCTCTTCATCACTGATTGTTGCCAAAATATGTGGGTCAAAATTGTGAAAGGCTTTGCGGAACGCTTCTTCTTTACGCAGGATGACAATCCATGACAGGCCCGCCTGAAAGCCATCCAAGATGAGTTTGGCGAACAGGGCTTGGTCATCATATTCAGGCACGCCCCACGCATTGTCATGATAGGCGAGGTATAATTCGTCATCTTCATTCGGCCACGAGCAGCGCGGTAGGCTATCATTAATGCGTATAATATCGTCTGAATGGCGGTTTCTTATAAGTTTTGGATCCATTTTGGCCTCGTGACTTTAAAATCATCTAACTTTACGAGTGATTCTGGTAATTTATCGGTGCGCATCATTGCCAATGTCACAGTGCCGATTTGGCAAACCACCTCACCAACAGATTTTTCATTGAGCAGAACTTTATCGGCTTTTTGATGTTGCGCATTTGAGATAAGTGGCAATAAACGTTTGCGGGCAGAGGATTTGTGCCGCATCCGCGAGACAACCTCTTGGCCGACATAACAGCCCTTGGTAAAACTGATGCTGCCCAATTTATCAAACCATAAATCTTGTGGGAAATGCTCAGCGGCTTGGTAATCTGCGCCAAATTCGATGATGGCATTCGTCGCCATATGGAGTTGATGAGCCGCAATGTCATCGCATGAAATGCTGGCATCTTTAGTGAAAATATTGCGGTATATATTGCTTATCCGTGGGTCTGCTGCGCAGATCGATGCATCATCAACCATTTGATTTGAAATGATGACCTGCAATTCATCGGTCAGGTCGATAAATCTGACATCACTACGCAATTTAAACATATTGAAACGGGCAATCAGCCAGTCTTTGATGCTTGAATGCACATCGAGCAAATAGCCATCCTTGTGATTATATGCAAATAAATCGGCCAAGATTTTGCCCTGTGGGGTGAGCAGCAGCGCATGAATGGCGGCTTGGGTTTTGAGCAGCTCAATATCATTGCTAATCTGACCTTGCAGAAATTCGGCGGCATCTGCGCCTGTGACTGAAATGAGGGCGCGATCTGGGCTTTTAAATAAGGTCATTCATCACTCGCTTTTATATTTTTACGGGCAAAATAATGCCAAGTTCCATCTGTGCTGATCGCCAATTGATAGCCTGTATATTTACCCGTTTCGCGGATGGTTTTATATTCCGCAGGTGTGACTATTTTGAGCAGGTTGATCATATCTTCGGTGCACGGGTAAGTGAGATCGGATAGAGCGAAATATGGCCAAATGTAAAGATCAACCCCTTGGGTGAGGGGCTTTTTTGTATAGGGCAGGGACAAAATTTCAATCATTTGTGCTAAGATATAGCGACCTTCTGTGTCTTGCGATTGTTTTACCCACGAACGGATGGGTGGCTCTTGGTAATTTGCCTCAGGGCCAAAGTCGGGCACTGGCCAAACTTCGTTCCGCTCGGCAATCTCCAGCATTGGATTCATATTGCCGAATTGTGCGGTCTCAATGATATCCTGCTGCGTTTTAACCACCAATTCAGGCAAGTTTGTAATATTGCCTTTTACGGCGCAGTTAAATTCATCTGCTATGGTGGCCGTTGCGCTATAAAAAAGCAAAAAGACTGCCAAACAAAGTTTGAACAGTCTTTTTATTGTGTCTACATTATATTGTGCTTCGGTATATATCATTTTTCATAATTTCAAAACATAAGTTATAAAGTTGGTGCTTAAGTAACAATATAACTTTTTAAACTGTAAATCAATTATGCCAAATGAAATTTTTGTAATTATTGTATGGTTTTGTTGAGTGTAAACTCGCCCGTACGAATGCGTTTTGACAAGCTTTCTGTCATCTTAGCAACTGGGTCTTCGCCATATTGGTTGACCATATCTGAAATGGCGGCAAAAATAGCTGCTGTGGCAATCATATCTGACTCGACACCATCATTAATCGCATTTTCCCACGCATCCAACAAATAACCCAACGCGCGTTGTTTTTCGAATTGTTGATCTACATATTTGGTTGGATCTTCATCGATAAGGTCTTTGTTATCGTTTGTATTTTTCATATATATCGTCCCAAACTTCATTTATTTATTTTTCATTGAATTTAAAATAGCATGTTTGGGCAAAAGGTGGTGGGAAAAATTAACAAAAGGTTAACGCTGTGGATTTGAACATTAAACATAAGTAAAATCAACGGGTTAAATTAGTTAAAATTTTATGAATAAACATAGTTAACGTAAGGTAAACAAAAAAATCTAAACTTGTTTTTGGAAAACATCGAACAAGATATCAACCGTGGCTTGGGTATCGTTAATCGAAGTGT
Source organism: Hyphomicrobiales bacterium (assembly GCA_002401855.1). Classification (GTDB taxonomy): domain Bacteria; phylum Pseudomonadota; class Alphaproteobacteria; order Rhizobiales; family OSC116; genus OCS116. The sequence continues at coordinate 136,654 of NVUH01000001.1, read as the reverse complement.
GGGTCAAAGCAATGTCATGCCGATCGGCGACTGAGGCAGCGCCGCTATTAATCACCGCGCTGGCTAAGTTAATGCGCTCACGCAATTTTTCGGTGGTGGACGTGCATAACATGGTCAGCGAAATTTCATCAAGCGCTTGTCCATCTTTCCACGCAGCGGCAATGCTGTCTTGAATGATCCGCTCCATTTCATTGGTGATGGCCAATAATGTATTACGGTCTTCATCAGAGGCGGCATGATAAGCTTCGATGATTAAATCTTGATCGGATAATCCGCTTTCGTGAAAATGCGTAACATAACTTTTAGGTTGCCATACTAATAATTCTTTGATCAGCTCGGGCATATCGAGAATCATATCGAGCAACATAATGACTTCATTGAAATGGTTGAGATAATCGGTAGCTAGATAAGTTATGGGGCTGATTGATTTGCCGACAATGCGCAGGTGAATGTCATCAGACTTGCGCCTGCCTGCTGATCTTCTTTTTGGCATTTCTTTACTTAATGACGACATAAACACTTATAAGTTGTTGTGAAAATATAACATCTTTCCTTGAGGATACAAAAAAATGGTTAACAAAATAGAAATTGTGTTATGTCTAGCAATTAAACTTAATTGGAACCGAATGAAATGTGTGGACGCTTTACACTGATTGCTGACGTGGACTATATAGCAGAACTATTTGAAGTTGTTGGTGCAATGAACATTTCTGATGATTATAGCCGCCCCGCTGTGCAAATGCCTGCACGTTTTAACATCGCGCCAAGCCAGCCTGTGCTGATCATAAAAAACCAAATAGATGTGGTGCAGAAATTAAAAAACACCCCCAATATGCAGCTTGCCCAATGGGGCTTTATTGCTGATTGGATGAAACAGCCGCCACGCAGCCTGATTATAAATGCCCGCAGTGAAACCGCGTTAGTAAAACCTATGTTTAGAGGCGCGATTGAGCAAAATAGGTGCATTATACCTGCCTCTGGTTGGTATGAATGGAAAACCATTAAGGGCGTGAAACAGCCATTTTATATGAGCCGTGACATGAACAAAACCAACAATAGTCTACTGGCATTTGCGGGTTTGTATAGCCGTTTTATGGCAGCTGATGGCAGTGAGATTGACACCATCGCCATTATGACCAAACCAGCCGTTGGTATGCTAAAACAGGTGCATGACCGCATGCCATGCTTGCTGCCACAAGACAATTTTAAACACTGGCTAGATGGCTGGAATGTAAGAGGCCGCAACGCACTTGAATTGTTTGATGACAATGAAGTTGAGAATTTAAAAATGCATGCAGTGAGCCGTGAAGTTGGCAACAGCCGCATTGACCGCGACTATTTTATTAATGAGGTTGAGCTCGAACAGCCTGTGATTAAAAAGCCCGAACCCAAAGCGCAACTGAGTTTATTTTGAAACAGGGCGGTTGCCGAGAGACTCGCAAAAGCGTAATAGGTAGCCATCTGGGTCGGCAATGACGAATTGTTTTTGGCCAACGTCTACATTATCCATACGATAATATTTTTCTTCAACTGGCAAGTAAAGCTCTAGCCCTTCAGCGTTGATGGCATCGAGCATAGGCGTGAGGTCATCGACTTTTATCTGCACATTCAGCCCACGGCCAAATGGATAGGCAGGCGGTTTTTCATCAATGTTAAAATCTCGCCCTAAATTGAGCTGATCAAGCATCAACTCCGCCGCCCCAATATAAAGATAGGCAAAGCCTTCTTCTGGCCGTTGATATTTGATGCTAAAACCCAAAACATCAACATAAAACTTAAGACTCTCAGCGATATCACTCACCGCAAATTCAGGAACTAAGGCAGTCATTTTATAAACCTATAATTATGGCACCGAAATTCAAACTTTCGGCATATTCGAGCCAACTTAGCACAATGAGGTTAGATTGGGTGGTGAATTTGCACCCATCAGGGGCTGAGTGGCTTAAGCTAGAGAGCGGAGCGAACGCCCGCAGTGCCAAATATAAAGCAAACTTTCAGAGCATCAACAACCAGCCAACTGTCTTTCAACAGCCTATACGGGGCAGCGCTCCTGCCTATACTCGGGTACTTCATTTTCACGTTCGGCTTAAGCCTCTCTGTTGACACTTGCGTGCGTTCGCTGCGCTCTCTAGCCGACCGCGCGTTAGTCGGCAGCGGCTTCGAACGGCCGCTGTCGCGCTCACCGAAATGACGGAGTTTTTGGAAACGAGGGCAACGCATATTCTGAGTTTGTGATTAGACAATTTAACGCAAATGCTGAGTCTGTGGGACGCACCGAAACTCGATGTTTCGGCATATTCTCGCCACCTAATCATAATGAGGTTAGGTTGGGTGGTGAATCGGCACGCGATCAGCGGCTGAGTGGCTTAAGCTAGAGAGCGGAGCGAACGAGCGCGCCCGAGCGAAGCGACAAAGTGCCCTTGGGGTGCAGGGACAAGCAAAAAAACAACAACCCAAAAACCACAAACTATCTCAGCGTGGGCACTTTGCTGGGATTAATCACCTTAGCAAATGACGCAGCCTCAATCGGCTCATAGCCTTGTTTATCATAAAAATTAAACACTTTTTCGTTGCCATGCCGCACGAACAAGTTGATTTTCCACACGCCTTTGTCGATCAGATAATCCTCGGCCTGCTGCATAAGCTGTTTGCCCAAGCCTTTAGCTTGTTGCTTGGGGCTGACCGCTAGATAATATACCGAGCCACGGTGTCCATCATGCCCGACCATACACGTGCCGATGATTTTTTCATCTTGTTCGGCCAATATAACGTCGGACGCAGGGCCATTAACCGCAAAGGAAAAATCTAAATCTGGGTCATTATGCGGACGGGTCAGGCCTGCATCATGCCATATTTGAATGGCGTTTTTCTGGTCATTTTTTGTGGCAAGTCTAAATGTAATGTCTGTCATATCAGTCTAACGGTATTGTTTTCATTGGATTGAGGATATTTTTCGGATCAAATTGGGTCTTAATCTGTCGCATCATTGTAAGCTCAATGTCCGATTTTATCTTACGCATGTCGTTAAATTTCATCTGCCCGATGCCATGTTCGGCGCTGACCGAACCATTCATACTCAGCACTAAATCATGCACTTTATCGGCAACATCATACCAGTGATCGAGGAATTTTTGCTTGTCCATATCAACAGGCTGGCTGACATTATAATGCAAATTACCATCGCCAATATGTCCAAATGGCACGAGGCGGGCATCTGGCATAACCGATTTTACAATCTCTGCCGCTTTTGACAAAAATTCGGGGATGTCGGCCACTGCCACGCTGATATCATGTTTGATGCTGCCGCCTTCAAGGCTTTGCACCTCTGACAAGACATGGCGAATGCGCCAGAAGTCTTTAGCCTGAGTTTCGTTTTGAGCCACCACGGCATCACTGATCAATTCGGCTTCATAGGCTTTCTCAAGAATATTCATCATCACCTCATCTTGGCTCGCAAGTTCAAGCAAAATATACCATGGCGCTTGGCTTTCGAGCGGGAAACGCATGTCTTGGCCATGTTTCATCACAAAATCAATGCCGATTTGCGGGATGATTTCGAACGCTGTCACTTGATTGTCGCTGTTTTGTTGCGCCAATGACAGCAGATTGACGGCATCCTGCGGGGTTTGAATGCCGCAAAATGCAATGGCCGTATGTTGCGGTTTGGCATAGAGTTTTAAGCAGGCTTGGGTGACAATGCCCAATGTACCTTCTGAGCCGATGAATAAATGCTTTAAATCATAGCCCGTATTGTCTTTACGTAGGTTTTTTAGCCCATTCCAGATCTGACCATCGGCCATCACCACTTCGAGACCCAGCACCAAATCGCGCATATTGCCATATTTTAGCACGCCTGTGCCGCCCGCATTGGAGCTGATATTGCCGCCAATTTGGCACGAGCCTTCTGAAGCGAGGCTTAACGGAAAAAACAGCCCTGCATCTAACGCCGCCAGCTGCACTTGCGCCAGCGTATTGCCAACGCCGCAGGTGAGGCTTTGGGTTTGTTTGGAAACTTTAATATCAGCGCTTAAACGGCTGAGGGATAAAATAATCTCTCCACCTAATTTAGGCACCTGTGCGCCAACCAGACCAGTATTGCCGCCTTGTGGGATGATGGCGAGTGAACGTTTATTGGCATGAGCCATGATTTTGGACACTTGCTCGGTATTGGCAGGGCGCAACACGCAAGGGCTTTTGCCTTTATATATTTTGCGCGGCTCTTCGATATGTGGCTCGATTTTCGCCTTATCGGTCAGTACATATTTTGCGCCCAAAAGCTGAGTGAAAAATTCGATGTCATTATTATCTAATTGGTTATTATCTAATTTAATATTGGTCATATTTTTCTCTATTTTGGGGCTGCAGCGCGGGTTAAACGGTCATTAATCGCAATGCCAATGCCAGTGTTGGGGATCGGCGCGACGGCTATGTTGAGCTTGTTTTCGACACAATAATCATCGAGCAGATGCAACATAGCAAATAGATTTTGCGCCGCTTCGTGTGGGTTTTGACTTGGGCTTAAATCGAGTGAATGATTGTTAAAACCATGTGTGCCAAACGCGAGATAGGCTTCATTCTTATGCGGTAGATCAACATTCATCCGCAGGCTGACTTTGGGCGCGTAATGGCTGGTAAGCAGGCCTGGCGAGATGAGCTTGTCATCGACAGATTTTGATTGTTGGCTTTGCTCTACGGGCTGGCCTAAAAATTGCGCGACATCATTGGCATCAATGCTGCCCGGCCGTAGGATTTTAACGCTTTCATTAGGCAGTACCGAAATGACCGAGCTTTCAACCCCGACCAAGCAAGCCCCGCCGTCAATCAGCATAAATATCTTATCGCCTAAACTTTGTTTGACATGCGCGGGCAAGGTGGGGCTGATGCCGCCTGATAAGTTGGCGCTGGGTGCGGCAACGGGCACATTGGCCGCCTCTAACAATTGTCGAGATATCGGGTGCGCGGGCATGCGCAACGCCACCGTATCGCCACCTGCGCTGACCATTTCTGACAACGGGCAGTTTTCTGTGCGTTTGACGATGAGTGACATCGGCCCTGGCCAAAATTTGGATGCTAGTTTTTTGGCTCTGTCGTCAAACTCGCCATATTTTTGGGCTTGCTCAAGACTGGTGATGTGCACAATGAGCGGGTTGTGGCTGGGTCTGCCTTTGGCTTTATAGATGGCGGCGACCGCTTCATCACTTGTGGCATCAGCGCCGAGGCCATAAACCGTCTCGGTCGGGAAAACAACCAATTCGCCGCGCCTGATGGCCTTGCCAGCCTCTTTTAGATTCTGTTGATTGGCGCGTAAAATCTCGACCATAGTTAAACATTTACCTTAGTTATACCCATTGCCCTACAGTCAATGGCACACTGATTTACAGTTTTTTAGAAATTAGCTTGCCCTCATGTGCTTCGCAACTCTAAACTTGAGAAAAATCCAAATAAAGGGAAAATATGACTTATAAAGCGCCAATTGATGATATTAAATTTACCCTCGATTATATGACCGAATTTAGCCAGCGGGTAAATGCCGATGAGTTTACCGACCTTTCGCAAGATTTAGTCGATGCAGTTTTACTCGAAGCCGCGAAATTTGCCGAAAATGAAATTGCCCCGCTTAACCGCATTGGCGATGTTGAAGGCGCAACACTGATAACACATGACAATGCGTTTAATGAGGTGAAAACCGCCACTGGTTGGAGCAAAACTTATAAAGACTGGTGCGAGGCGGGTTGGGCGAGTTTGCCGCACAGCGTTGAACATGGCGGGCAGGGCTTGCCAACTGTGCTGGGCGTGGCGACCACTGAAATGTGGAATGCCGCCTCTATGGCCTTTGGTATTGGCCCCGTATTGACCCAAGGCGCGGCCGATACGATTGATAATTTAGGCACTGATGAGCAGAAGCGCATATATTTGGAACAGATTGTGAGTGGCAATTGGTCGGCGACGATGAATTTGACTGAGCCTGATGTGGGTTCTGATTTGGGCATGCTGGCTTGTAAAGCTGTAAGAGACGTCGATGATTTTAAACTGCATGGCACCAAAATATTCATCACTTATGGTGAGCATGATGTGGCGGAGAATATCATTCATTTGGTATTGGCGCGGGTTGAGGATGCGCCCAAGGGGGTAAAAGGCCTGTCTTTATTCATTGTGCCGAAATACCTTGTTAAAGAAGATGGTGGTTTGGGCGAGCGTAACCATGTCGAGGCCATTGGGCTTGAGGAAAAAATGGGCATTCATGGCAGCCCGACTTGCACCATGGCTTTTGAAGGCGCGACGGCTTACCTGATTGGTGAAGAAAATAAAGGCATAAATGGCATGTTTATGCTGATGAATAATGCGCGCCTGATGGTGGCGACGCAGGGTGTATCAATTGGTGACAGAGCTTACCAGCATGCGATAAATTATGCCAATGAGCGCACGCAGGGCAGGCGGCCTGACACGCCCAAAGGCAAGATGACTTTGATTAAGAATCACCCAGACATTAAACATATGCTGTTGAAACAACGTTGTTACACCTTGGCCTCACGCGCGCTATGTTATCAGACGGCATTGTCGTTAGATTTAAGCAAAATGCTTGATGGTGATGAAGCTAAATTGGCTGGTTTGGACGCTGATTTTCTCACCCCGATTGCCAAAGGTTATGCGACCGATATGGGCACCGAATCGGCCACATTGGGTGTGCAAATTCATGGTGGCATGGGCTTTATTGAAGAGGCGGGGGCGGCGCAACATTATCGCGATGCCCGCATTGCCGCCATTTATGAAGGCACCAATGGCATTCAGGCTATGGACTTGGTTGGCCGCAAGCTCAATATGGACAATGGCACAACCGCCTTGCGGTTTATTGACATGGCTTTGGCGACGGCTGATGAATTAATGCAATCGGATGAGGCGTTTGGCAAGGCGGCTTACCGCTTGAAAGACGCAGCTGAGGCGGCTAAGGAGGCGACCATGTGGTTGTTGGCGGCTAAGGATGAGGATGCTGATTTGCCATTGGCTGCGGCGACCAATTATCTGCGTTTAATGGGCTTGTTGTTGGGCGCGCATTATATCGCCAAGGGGGCGCTTGCCTGTGTGGGGCAATTGGCCAATGCCGCAGAATATATCATTTTAGCGCGATTTTTTGCTGAGAATTTATTACCAGAAGTGATGGCTTTGAACAAAATAATTATCGATGGCAGTGAGGTTTTACTCGCCGCGCCTGACGATATGTTTACATTATAGGGAGAATGACATGAGCGATAATCCACTAAAAGGCAAAACACTTTTTATCACGGGCGCCAGCCGTGGCATTGGTTTGGCCATTGCCAAAGCGGCTGCTAGACAAGGCGCGAACATCGCCATTGCGGCAAAAAGCACCAAGCCGCACCCTAAGCTAGAAGGCACTATATATACGGCGGCTGAAGAGCTTGAAGCCTTGGGCGGTAAAGCCTTGCCATTGCGGGTGAATATTCGTGAAGAAGACCATGTGAAAGACGCGATCGACAAGACGGTTGAAACATTTGGCGGCATTGATATTGTGATTAACAACGCCTCGGCTATATCTTTAACTCCGATATTAGAAACTGAAATGAAACGTTTTGATTTGATGAATCAAGTCAACGCAAGAGGCTCATTCATGGTGGCTAAATATGCCATTCCGCATTTGATGAAAGCACAGAACCCGCATATTCTAAGCCTATCTCCGCCATTGGATATGAACGAAAAATGGTTTGCTGGTCATGTGGCTTATAGCATGGCGAAATTTGGCATGAGCATGGTGGTGCTGGGCTTGGCAGGCGAACTACGTGAGGCGGGCATTGCGGTCAACGCTTTGTGGCCGCGCACAACGATTGCCACTGCAGCGATAAAAAATATATTGGGCGGCGAAAAACTAATGCAAGCATCGCGCACGCCTGACATTATTGCCGATGCGGCGGTGCAGATTTTTGCCAAAAATAGCCGCGAATTTACCGGGCAATTTATCATTGATGATAGCTTTTTATACGCCGAAGGTGAACGCGATTTTGACCAATACCGTGTTGATCCAAGCCAAAATTTAATGCCCGATTTCTTTGTTCCAGAAACGTCTATTCCGCCAGTAAGTTTGAAAGCCGTGGAAAAAGAATAAACAAATTATACTTAAGTTGATGGGAAATCTTATCGACTTGTTAACATTTATAGTTAATAAATTGGACTTATGGCTCAAATTATCTTAACTATAACAGATTGATTCGACAGCTAAAGAGACTAGAATGGTTAACGACATTCAGAAATTAAGTTTTGAGCAGGCGCTTGCCGAGCTTGAACAAATTGTAAAAACGCTTGAAAGCGGAAATAGTGAGTTAGACAAGTCCATCGTGCAATATGAACGTGGTGAAAAGCTCAAACAATATTGCAGTCAAAAATTACAAGAAGCCGAGCAGCGGGTTGAAAAAATCAACCTATCCAACGGCGAAATAAAAGGCGTTGAAGCCATTGAGCTTTAATTGGCGGTGATTGAGCATGCTAGTGACCCATAAAAAACCAGAAACACCTTTGTTAGACACTGTAAACAGCCCTGCTGATGTGCGAAACATTGCCGATACAGATTTACAACAATTGGCCGATGAATTACGCGCCGATATGGTTGAGACAGTGTCATTTACAGGTGGGCATTTGGGTGCTGGCCTCGGCGTAGTTGAGCTAACGGTAGCACTGCACAAGGTTTTTGACACACCAACTGATAAAATAATATGGGATGTGGGTCATCAGGTTTACCCTCATAAAATACTCACCGGCCGCCGAGACCGCATGCACACCATAAGAAAAGGTGGCGGCTTATCTGGCTTTACCAAACGTACTGAGAGTGAATATGATACTTTTGGCGCTGGCCATAGCTCAACCTCGATATCTGCGGGTGTTGGTATGGCTTTGGCGCGCGACATTAAAGGTGAAAAACATAACATTATTTCGGTGATTGGCGATGGCTCGATAACCGCAGGCATGGCCTATGAGGCGATGAATAACGCCCATGTTGCCAATGGCCGCTTGATTGTGATTTTAAACGATAATGACATGTCAATTGACCGTCCTGTGGGGGCCATGTCGGCTTATTTTGCTCGTCATTTAAGCGGTGATACCTATATGACCATACGTGACATTGGCAAAAAGGTCGCCCGCGTATTGCCCAGACCTGTCGGTTACGCTATGGCTCAAACCGAAGAATATACCCGAACGCTTTTATCGGGCGGTGGTGCATTTTTTGAAGCCATGGGTTTTTATTATGTCGGCGTGGTGGATGGCCATAACCTAGACCATTTATTGCCAGTATTACGCAACATTAAAGATGAAGATGACAAGCCGATCTTGCTGCACATTAAAACTGTAAAAGGCAAAGGCTATGGCCCTGCCGAAAACAGTGCTGATAAATATCATGGTGTGGGCAAATTTGATGCCAAAACCGGCAAAATGGTCAAGAGCGTTTCTAACGCGCCGAAATATCAAGATGTATTTGGCCAAAGCCTGATGAAACATGCCGCCAAAGACAAAAAAATTGTGGCGCTAACCGCTGCCATGTTGTCTGGCTCGGGCTTGATAAAATTCCAAGATGAATATCCTGACCGCTGTTTTGACATGGGCATTGCCGAACAGCATGTGGTGACCGCCGCTGCGGGCATGGCATGTGAAGGCCTAAAACCATTTGTGGCTTTATATTCGACATTTTTGCAACGCGCCTATGACCAAGTGGTGCATGATGTGGCGATACAAAATTTACCTGTTCGATTTGCCATTGACCGTGCTGGTTTGGTTGGTGCTGATGGCCCGACCCATGCAGGTAGTTTTGATATTGGTTTTTTATGCGCGTTGCCCAATATGGTGGTGATGGCCGCCTCTGACGAGGCCGAACTTGTGCATATGGTGGCAACTGCCGCGGCATATGACACGGGGCCGATTGCCTTTAGATACCCACGTGGTGAAGGCATTGGCATTGAATTGCCTGAAGATGGCGTGCCGCTTGAAATTGGCAAAGGCCGCGTGATGAAACGGGCGAAAACCAAAGGCAAAGCTAAAGCTGATGTGGCGATTTTAAGCTTTGGCACCCGTATGGAAGAGGCCGAAAAAGCTGCCGAGCAATTAGAAGCTGAAGGCATATCGGTCACCATTGCCGATGCGCGTTTCGCCAAACCGCTTGATTTAGGCTTGATTGATGATTTAGCCAACAGCCATAAAATATTATTAACCCTTGAAGAAGGTGCAATTGGTGGGTTTGCATCTATGGTGCTTGACCATTTGGCCAAAGCTGACCTATTCAGCGCTGGTTTGAAATTCAGACCACTCTATTTGCCTGACACTTATATAAGCCACAATACACCTGCAAAAATGTATGAAGAAGCTGGACTTAATGCCGCCGCTATTATAGAAGCGGTTAAAAGCGCGCTTTAACCCCACTTATATTGAGCCCATACATGCAAGTCAAAATCGACCAGATTGGTCATAAAGGTCATGGCATCGTCCATATCGACGGTCAGCCTACCTATATCCCCTTTGCCCTACCCAATGAAATTATTGAGCTAAGTGATGAATTTAAGCTCAGTAAAATTATTGAGCCATCGGCTGATCGGGTGAAGGCCAAATGCAAGCATTTTATGAAATGCGGGTCTTGCATGGCGCAACATATGGCACCTGATTTTTATGATGAGTGGAAAAAATCAACACTTATATATGCTTTAGAGCAGCATAGCATTGATAAAAATATTGATCAATATTTGAGCTTTGACCACACGAAAGGTGATTTAAACCGCCGCAGACGAGTGAAATTAGCCGCCAAGCGCACCAAAAAATCGGTTATGATTGGCTATAGCAAAGCCCAAACCCATGACATTATACCCTTAGAAGAATGCCCGATCATCACCTCTAACATTTTGGCCATTGTGCCGAAATTGGCTGATTTCATCAAACCCATGTTGAGCCGCAAGGGGGTGAGCCATATCAGCATTACCGATTATAATGGGGCGTTAGAGATCGGGCTAGACAATGTGAAATATGACCATAGTTATGATGAGATTAATTATGTCAATGAGCAGGCCAGCAAGTTAGACCTTGCCCGTGTGGTGATTAATGAAGAGTTGATTTTGCAACGTAAAGATATATTTGAAACATTTGATGGGGTGAGAGTAAGCCCTGTGGCGGCTGGTTTTATGCAAGCTGTCAAGGCCGCAGAACTTGCCATGAGTGGCTTGGTTAAGCGGTTTTTGACCGATGTGAAGGGTGACATTGTCGATCTATTTGCGGGCATTGGTACGTTTACCTTTGCCTTGGCACAAAGCCATCAAATTGATGCTTTTGACCATGATAAATTTGCCATTATGGCCCTGCAAAATGGTTTTAACTTAAGTGGCGGTGTTGATGAATTAAAGCTTAAAACCGTGACTGCCACTGGCCGCGATCTATACCGCCGCCCTTTATTTAAAGATGAACTGAATAAATATACATCGGCCATCATCGACCCACCACGCGCTGGGGCGCAAGCGCAGATTAAGCAAATTTGCGACAGTAAAATTACCAATATTGTCTATATAAGCTGCAGCCCCAACTCCTTTGCACGCGACGCGGAGACGTTAATTGCGGCAGGTTTTGAAATTAAATATTTAGCCGCGATTGATCAGTTTAAATATTCGGCTCATTTAGAAATAGTTGCGCATTTAACTAGACTATAGATTAACCGAATTTTAACCATGATTAGGAGCAATTTAATTCAAATAAAACTTTATTAATCTTTTTCTACTACGCTCAAGCTTAGAAATTGGGGGTGAAAGGGTTAGTAAAATGCGGTTTCTATTTTTGAGTTTAGGTAAAGTTATATTTCAGGTGAGTATCATTATATTCATCATTGGCTATTGTTTTGGTTTTTGGTTTAAAGACAAAAACAAGGTCGAACGAAAACTCAAATCAAAATCGATACGCCCTCATGACAAGCCAGCAAAATTGCCACATAAAGTGTCAGTTGAAGTCGCTTAACCGAACCATTAGTTAAAATTTTATCAAATGAATTAATTTGTTGCTAAGCATGGAATCAATCTCCTTGCCCGACACTAACATTTGTTAACCGTTTCAACCCTACCTTATAGCCAATGGTGGGTAAGATAATTTAACTTTTGAGTGAGTAAAGGGAACTATAAATGACTAAAGTATTTTTAACAATAAGCAATTGGTTATACCATAATGAAGTAAAACCAGTGTCGAAATATGACAAATTAAATTGGCAGCATAGCGGCCCTAGGGCTGATGCCAAACCGCTCAGTTTTACGATGCACCAAAGTTAGACCGCACCAAAGCAAACCCGTATGCAAGTCAGACCAATGCAACAAAATCAGTGCATTGTGAGCTTGAAAATCATTTCTTGAGATGTGGTGGGGTCAAAAGCTCCACCCGTCCAATCGCCAATAAACGTTTTAAGTGCAAGATTTGCTTGGCTGTATAGCTTGGCAATTTTTTGTTTAGGCATGAAGCGTAAATGGCTTTTTGAGACCAAAGTCTCATCTTCAAATATATATTCATGCTCAAAAACCATAAGCTCATCTTGATGGCTTATCACCCGTCGTGTGACTTTGATGGTTTCGCCTTCTAAATTCAACTCATAACTATGGTTCCAGCGTGAAACCCAATCTATTTGCGGATTGCGGGACTCGAAGGTAAAAATACCATTGGATTTTAAATGGGTTTTGACCCTTCTAAATACATTCAATACATCTTCATCTGTGAGCAAAACTTGGAATGCATGACCTGTCATAATGATCAGGTCAAATGTTTGGTTCAAGTTGAAATCTTGCGAAAAACTCTTCACCCATTTTATTTGTTTGCCAAAATGGCTTTTGCGGGCAATGTCTAACATGCCTGCTGATGGGTCTAAGCCTATAACCTGATGGCCATTTTTGGTATATTGATTGCAAATTAGGCCTGTGCCGCAGCCCAAATCAAGTATTTCTTGTGGCGCATCGCCCGCTAAATTCAGGTAAAAATCGCGATCTTCCGACCATCCGCTGTCTAAATCATAAAGCTTGGCCAAGCGGGGGTGGTCATAATGCAGATCGGCCATTCTTCATCATCCATTTTGCGCTCTGTTGAGTAGGTAATGATCTGCGAGCACTACGGCCATCATCGCTTCGCCCACTGGCACGGCGCGGATGCCAACGCATGGGTCGTGGCGGCCTTTGGTCATGACATCAACTTGTTTGCCAAATTTATCAATCGATTGACGTTTGGTCAGAATGCTTGAGGTGGGTTTGACGGCAAAGCGCACAATGACATCTTGGCCTGAGCTGATGCCGCCCAAAATACCGCCTGCATTATTGCTGAGGAAAAATGGCTCGCCGTGATTGTCGATGCGGATTTGATCGGCATTTTCTTCGCCTGTTAGCTCCGCTGCGTCAGCACCAGCGCCAATTTCGACCGATTTTACGGCGTTAATGCTCATCATCGCTGAGGCTAAATCTTGATCTAACTTAGCATATATGGGGGCACCCAAACCGACAGGCACATTGCTGGCGCGCACTTCGATCACCGCGCCAACTGATGAACCTGCTTTGCGAATTTTATCCAAATAGGCTTCAAATTTTGGCACCATTTCGGCATCGGGACAGAAAAATGGGTTTTGAGAGATTTGTGCATCATCCCAATTGTCGTAATTGATTTTTAAATCGCCCATTTGCACCAAGCCGCCGGTGATTTTAATGTTGGGCACGACTTGACGGGCGATGCCGCCAGCGGCCACCCGCATTGCGGTTTCGCGCGCAGAAGAACGCCCGCCGCCGCGATGATCGCGAATGCCATATTTATTCTGATAAGTAAAATCGGCGTGGCCAGGGCGGTATTGATTTTGGATCTCGCCATAATCTTTGGAGCGTTGGTCGGTATTTTCGATCATCAGGCTGATCGGCGTGCCAGTTGAAACCAAAACGCCATCATCATTTTCGAACACGCCTGATAGGATTTTGACCAGATCGGCCTCGCGCCGTTGCGTGGTGTGGCGTGATGTGCCCGGTTTGCGCAGATCGAGAAATTTTTGAATTTCAGCCGCATCAATTGGGATATTAGGCGGGCAGCCATCGACCACGCAACCAATGGCGACGCCATGGCTTTCGCCCCATGTCATAAATTTAAACACATGACCAAAAATATTATAAGACATAAATACCCGTTAATCTAATTTCACTTCAACCGTTGAAATATCGGGTGCATCAACTTGTTTCATACCCACAACATGATAGCCGCTATCGACGTGATGCACTTCACCAGTGACCGCTGTGCCAAGGTCTGAACACAGATAAAGTGCGCTATTGCCCACTTCGTCAATCGTCACACTGCGTTGCAATGGTGAGTTATATTGGTTCCATTTAAGGATATATTTGAAATCGCCAATGCCTGCTGAAGCCAAAGTGCGAATCGGCCCTGCTGAAATGGCGTTGACCCTGATTTGGCCTGCGCCCAGATCGACCGCTAAATAACGTACACTGGCTTCGAGCGCGGCTTTGGCCACACCCATAACATTATAATGTGGCATCACCCGCTCGGCACCATAATAGGTGAGGGTGAGTAAAGCGCCACCGTTTGGCATTAGCTTTTCGGCGCGTTGGGCAACGGCAGTGAACGAGTAGCACGAAATATTCATCGTCAGGTTGAAATTAGCCGATGTAGTGTTGACATAACGGCCAACCAGCTCATCTTTGTCAGAAAATGCCAAGGCATGCACCACAAAATCAATTGTGCCCCATTTTTCCTTCAATGCATCAAACATCGCATCAATACTGGCATCATCAGCGACATTACATTCAAATAATGTATCGCAATTCAATTCGTCAGCAACTTTTTTGACCCGTTTTAAGATTTTTTCATCTTGATAAGACAGAGCAATTTCGGCGCCTTGGTTGGTAAAAGCTTTGGCAATGCCATAAGCGATCGAGCGGTTATTCGCCACGCCCATAATGAGACCGCGTTTGCCTTTCATAAGGCCATTGCCAACTACATTGCCTGCGCTTGATACATTGCCTGAATCTGTCATATTCTTCCTTTATTCGATGGTTTCGCAAAAATTAACCTTAGTATACAGGGAATCTTTATGGTGACGCAAGCAGGTTTATGCATCAGATTTGAGCGATAATTTATTTTTTGCCCATTCTTTCATTAGTGAAAGCAGGTCTTTATCTTCTTCTTCGGGCAAAGTGATCATAATTTTTACAAATTGATCACCCGTTTTACTGCCGCTTTTGATGCCTTTGCCTTTAAGCCGAAAAACCTTGCCAGAGCTGACCCCGCGCGGCAGACGTAGGGCAATTTTGCCATGAATGGTATCAACATTAATTTTTTCGCCCAGCACTGCGTCATTGAGCAACACTTCTTGCTCAACCCGCACATCTAGGCCATCGCGTTTGTAAAATACGTGGGGAAGAATGGCAATTTTAAGCAACAAATCGCCCGCAGGCCCGCCATTCGGCGAAGTCATACCTTGGCCTTTGAGCCTAATGCTCTGGGCATCTTCAACCCCTGTGGGGATTTTGGCATTGATCAGTTTGCCAGCTCCGTTGCGCACTTGTTGGTTGGCGCCTAATGCCGCGTCTTCAAATGATAAAGTCACGCTCAATTGGGCATCTTGACCCTTTTGCGGGCGTGGTTGGCCACGGCCAGCGCCGCCAAAAAGGTCAGAAAAAATATCTTCAAACCCAGCTTGGCTTTGCCCGCCAAACGGGTTGCCGCCTTGCTGTGGGCGGCCTTGGCCAAACGGATTGCCGCCAAACCCACCAGCTCCAAAGCCAGTTTGTTTGCCATCATCATCTATCATGCCCGCATCATATTGCGTGCGTTTTTCTTTATCTTTAAGAATGTCGTAGGCATTGCTAATCTTGCTAAATTGCTCAGCGGCTTTTGGATCATCTTTATTGCTATCAGGATGATATTTTTTCGCCAGCTTACGATAGGCGGATTTAAGTGCCTTATCATCAACATTGGGGCTTACATTTAAAATTTGGTAAAGCTTGTTGCTTGCCATCTTAATATCCTAAACAATTATACTAACTATATATGGTGTTTTTTGCCTCATTTGCAAGCCGATATTGGGCATCTATGGTTAAACCTGCATCACTTACCACCATATTTTTATCAATCAGCCATTCAAGCTGCGCCAATGTTGACATGGCGGCGGGGCCAATCAGCGCTTGATCGAGCTTGGGGTAGTTAATTTTGACCATTTCGACAATGTCGCCAATGCCTTGTTTGAGGCAATCGACAATCTCCGCCTCGCGACTGAGCCGGTGTTTTATCAGCTCATCAATGCGGGTTTTTGGCTTGGTGATGGCCGCGCCGTGGGCTGAATAAAACACGTTGTAAGGGGCGGTTTGTAGCTTGTACAGATTGTGCATATAGCGGCTCATATTGCCATCGGGCGGCGCGACAATGGTGCTTGCCCAACCCATAATATGATCGCCAACAAACAGGCAGTTTTCGTCATCTTGTGTGGGATTTTTATCTATGTGGGTGAGGGCATAGGCCATATGATTATAGCAATGGCCATCGGTTTGGATGGCTTTGAATGTGTGATTGTCGCAATTAAATGTTTGATTATCTTTGAGGATGATATCTGGCTCAAAATCCCAATCGCCGCTATTTTTAAATGGATTGTCTATATCTGTGCGGTAAATATTATGTTGGCCTGAGGCATAGGTTTTGGCGCCAGTTAATGCCTTTAGCTCAGCCGCAGCGGGGGAATGATCGCGGTGGCTGTGTGTGATGAGGATATGCGTGATTTTTGCGGGTTTTAAAGCTGCGACAAGTTGCGGAATAAAACCTTCAATGATGGGGCCTGGATCGACAATGGTTAGCCTATTTTGCCCTATAATGAAGCAATTTGTGCCTTTAAAGGTGAACTTGCTTGGATTGGGACAGGTGACCCGCCTAATGTGCGGACTTATTTGTTTTATTTTAATCATATGCTTAGTTTAAAACAAACAAACTGACTGTAAACGCCTAAAAATAGATTTATCCTAATGTTTTTTGGGATAGTGGCAAAAGATTGGTTGCGCTTTGCGGAAATACGGTTTATTTAGCTTTCAATGTCTGTTGGGGTATAGCCAAGCGGTAAGGCAACCGGTTTTGATCCGGTCATCCCAGGTTCGATCCCTGGTACCCCAGCCATTTTTTCTTAAAAATCTATCTACATCTAATATATAAGCAAAATTGGCTTGGCCTATATTTGTTTGCAGCCTATAATTGTGCGCAAATAAAGGGCAAAATATGAATCCGATTTTAGTTGATGTTTTACGGGCTGACCATGTCGAGAGTGTGCATCGTGGTGCGGTATATGTGGTTGATGATGCTGGCCAAGAGCTTTTATCGATCGGTAATGTGGATAAATTGGTCTATCCGCGCTCGGCAATTAAGATTATGCAAGCGCTGCCAATGGCCGAATCAGGCGCGATTGAGGCTTTGAGGTTGAATGATAAGCAGCTATCGTTGATTTGCTCGTCGCATAATGGTGAGGTGAAGCACGCAGAAATGGCGCAATCCATTTTGGTTGGCGCGGGCTTGAGCGTCGATGATTTGCAATGCGGCACACATGTGCCAATGTATCGCGATGCGGCTGATGAGCTGGTGCGTAGCGGCACGAGCGCTTGTGCTTTGCACAATAATTGTTCTGGCAAGCATTCTGGCATGTTGGCCTTTGCCAAACATGCTGGGTTTGAAACCAAAGATTATATTGAGCTTGAACACCCCGTGCAGCGCGAAGTGTTAAAAACAATGAGCGAATTGACCGAATTTGATTTGCGCACTGCACCTTGTGGCTTTGACGGTTGTTCTTTGCCGACTTGGGCGGCGCCGTTAAGGGCATGGGCCAAAGCGTTTGCCAAAATATCGCGTGGCACAGGGCTGGGTGATGTGCGTGGTGCTGCGGTGGCTAAATTGCGTGAAGCGGTGATGGCTGAGCCATTTTATGTGGCGGGTAGCGGGCGTTATTGCACTGACATTATGACCCAACTTTCGACTCCGATATTTGTAAAAATAGGTGCGGAGGGGGTGTTTTGCGTTAGCCTGCCTGAACATGGCATTGGCATTGCGCTTAAATGTGAGGACGGGCTGAGCCGTGGCGCGGAAATGATGTTGAGCGCAACTTTGAAAAAGCTCGGTGTGTTAAAGCCTGAAGATGATGCGGTGATAAAAAGATTCACCTCAAAGATATTGAAAAATTGCAACGGCTATGAAGTGGCTGAGATTAGGCCATCTGAATTTTGGGATTTCTAGATCACTACATTGTTGCGAATGTATAGATTATTGTGGCTGCCTTGATCGAATATTTGGTCTTGATCGACTAGGTCTGCTGTGGTGATTTGATCCCATTCGAAACCGACTATTGCGCCTTGGCGTGCATTATTGATGCTGTTATGGCTGATGGTCATTCGCCCTGCGCCTTGTGCCACTGAAGCTGTGATGCCATAGCCGCAATCTTTGAGCATATTATTGACCACGCTGACATTGCGCAAAAACTCACCATAACCACCGCCAATGCCAAAATTTGTGGCATTTTCGACCACATTGCCTTCGATCAGTGCATCGGCCTCGGCTGCGATGCCATAGGCACGTGAGTCATCACTTTCTGTGGCTTGCGCACGCAGGGTAAGATTACGCAATAAATTGCCTTTTATCAGCGCCAAATGGCCATCTTGGTCGAGATTGGCGACAGAAATGCCTGCGCCTGCTGTATCGACCAAATTGTTATTAATCATCACCCCGTTAAAGCCAAATTCGGCATAAAGCGCCACTTCGCCAATATTATGGCATTGATTATTGATGATTTGGCAATTATTGCCATTGTTAATGCGCACTGCGCTATAGGCGCATTCTTCAAACTGATTGTCGGAAACAATGACATTATTGGCTTTGAAGACATTGATGCCATTGCCATTTTGGCCATTGCCGCCATCGTTAGCATTGATTTTGTAAATATGATTGTGGCTAATGATAGAGCCATCATCGGCTTTTTCCTCCTGCCAGACCAATATGCCATTATTGCCGATGTCATAAATCTCATTGCGCATAATGGTCAGCTTGTGGCTGTTTTCGCAGAATAAGGCAGCTTGGTCGATATGGTGGAAATGATTACCGATAATTTGACCACCACAACCATATAAGTGCAGGCCATTGCCATTGGCGCTGAAAAATTTGCAGTGTTGAATGGTGAGGTTTTTAGCGCCGCTAATGCTAACAATTGCACCAAGTCCTAGCCCTGCCTGATTGCCATTGAAATTAATATTTTCGAGCGTTATACCTTCACTATCAATATTGAACAGAACGGGCATGTCGCTTCTTTGTACCAATATACTCTGCTCTTTAACACCAAATATATGGATGTTTGAAGGAAGGAGAATGTCGCCAACAATATATGAACCTGCGGGAATGAATAGGGGCAATTGCTTGGCTGCTGCGCCATCGACCGCTTGTTGTAAAATGGCCGATTGATCGGTTGTAATGTTTGGCCGCAGGCCGAGATCGGCAGCGTTGAGGCTGTTTTTTGGCGGTGCGGCTTGTGCGATATTGGGCGTAAGGCTAGCGGTTGCGCCCATTGCGGCTGTGCCTGAAAGTGCTAAAAATTGACGTCTATCCATATTCATACCTTACATAAAATTGAATGGTCTCAGCATAAACGGGGAGCGTAAAAATATAATGAATCAGTTTGCAGTTTTTACCAATCTGGTTAATCTGAGCCAAGGGAGAGTTGGATATGAAGTTAGATTATAAATGGGTGCGGGCGCAGTTTCCGATTTTGGGCAATGAGGCTGATGATTTTAGCTTTTTTGACAATGCGGGGGGGACATTTCCTTGTGTGCAATCGAACAGCATAAGTGAAAAATTTTACAATCAGTGTAAAATGCAGCCTTATGGCGCAACTGAAAAGCAGGCCGAAGCGGGGCGGTTGATGGATGTTGGCCGCGCCAAGATGGCTGAATTGGTAGGTGTTGAAATTGCTGACCTGACCTATGGCCCGAGCACCACGCAGAATTTTAACAATCTTGCGCATGCTTTGACCGATTATATTGTGGCGGGTGATGAGATTATTGTGACCAATCAAGACCATGAGGCTAATATTGGTTGTTGGGAGCGTTTGGCGCAGCTTAAGGGTGCCAAATTGGTATTTTGGCAGGTTGATGCCAGTGGTGAATTGCAGCAAGCTGGTTTGCGGCAAATATTAAATGGTAAAACCAAAATTGTCAGTTTTACGCATAGCTCAAACATCATTGGCAGCATTAATAATATCAATGAAATTGCCGCTTTGGTTGCTGACACATGCCCCCAAGAACCTTTGTTATTTGCGGATGGTGTGTCTTATGCGCCGCATAATCTGCCTGACATTGGGAAGTTGAATGCTGATGCTTATTGTTTCAGCACTTATAAAACTTTTGGCACCCATATGGGCATTATGTATACGTCTGAACGCTTGACCAAATTGGCGCGGGCGCAATGCCATTTTTTTAACATTGGCGTGGAAAATTATTCGGTATTTGATGCCGCTGGGCCTGACCATGCGGCGATTGCTTCATTGGCAGGGATCGCGGATTATTACGCCGATTTTGCGCGGCATCATGGCCTGAATGAAGCCAAGAACCTGAACCAAGCTCGGGAATATGCTTGTGCGATTATGCATGAAGCTGAGACGGCTTTATTGGATGAATTATTGGCGTTTTTGGCGAAAAAACCGAATGTGACTATCTATGGGAAATCAAGTGTTGCGGGGCGTGAAGCCAATGTGGCATTTACTGTTGATGGCATGACCTCTGAATCAGTTGTTGAAGCGTTGGGTGGGGAAAATATTGGGGCAAAATATGGGCATTTTTATGCGTATCGGCTGATGCAAGCTTTGGGTGTGGATTTGGATGACGGCGTGGTGAGGCTCAGCTATGCGCATTATTTGACCAAGGCTGATAATAATAGGTTAATCGCTGCGTTGGAAAAAATATTTTAATTTGAATAGCCGAGATGTCTATTGAGCCGTTCGATAAGCTCTAGTGCGGCTTGGCTGATGACGGTGCCAGGAGGAAAAATGGCGACAGCGCCTGCTTGATATAATTCTTCATAATCTTGTGGGGGGATGACGCCGCCAGCGACGATCATAATATTGCCGCCATCATGGGCTTCGAGTGCGTCGCGCACTGCTGGAATAAAAGTAAGATGACCCGCGGCTAGGCTGCTGGCGCCGATGATGTGTACCTTGTTTTTAATGGCTTGTAGGGCGGCTTCTTCTGGCGTTTGGAATAGCGGGCCGATGTCGACATCAAAGCCAAGATCAGCAAAGGCTGAGGCGATGACTTTTTGGCCGCGATCATGACCATCTTGGCCTAATTTGGCCACCATAATGCGTGGGCGGCGGCCGTCTTTTTTCTCGAACAAGTCGATGGCTTCGGCGACTTTTTTGAGGGTTTCATCCTGTTCGCCAATTTCTTTGCGGTAAATGCCTGATATGGCTTTGATGTCGGCTTTGTGGCGGCCGAATTCTTGCTCTAGG
Organism: Hyphomicrobiales bacterium; assembly: GCA_002401855.1. Taxonomy (GTDB): domain Bacteria; phylum Pseudomonadota; class Alphaproteobacteria; order Rhizobiales; family OSC116; genus OCS116. Next base: position 115,143 of record NVUH01000001.1, on the reverse strand, counting down.
GCATAAGAAATTTCGCCGACTGTGGCTTTGGCGCGGGCGGCGTTGATCGCCAGTGCCAACAGATTGCCCTTGCCTGTTTTGGCGGATTTTGTGAGGGCGGCAAGGGTGGCATCGACATCATCTTGGTTGCGCTCGGCTTTGAGGCGATCGAGTTTTTCGAGTTGCATGCGGCGCACTTTGTCATTATCGACTTTGAGTACGTCGATGACCTCTTCATTTTCGAGACGGTATTTATTGACGCCGACGACGGTTTGGCGGCCGCTGTCGATGCGGGCTTGGGTGCGGGCGGCGGCTTCTTCTATCCGTAGTTTGGGAATGCCTGCATCTATCGCTTTGGCCATGCCGCCGAGTTTGTGAATTTCGGCCATATGCTGGCGGGCTTTGTCGGCTAAATCATGAGTTAGTTTTTCGACAAAATAGCTGCCGCCCCATGGGTCGATGACATCGCATGTGCCGCTTTCTTTTTGCAGGAATATTTGCGTATTGCGGGCGATGCGGGCGGAGAAATCGGTCGGTAAGGCCAACGCTTCATCTAGTGCATTGGTGTGCAGGCTTTGGGTGTGGCCTTGAGTGGCGGCCATCGCTTCGATGCAGGTGCGGGTGATGTTGTTAAACACATCTTGCGCGGTGAGGCTCCAGCCTGAGGTTTGGCAATGGGTGCGCAACGATAAGCTTTTGGTGCTTTTGGGGTTGAATTTTTGCATTTCTTCTGCCCAAATCATCCGACCTGCGCGCATTTTGGCAATTTCCATGAAAAAATTCATGCCTGTTGCCCAAAAAAAGCTGAGGCGGGGGGCAAAATCATCAATTTTAATGCCTGCATTGACGCCGGCTTGGGCATATTCTAGGCCATCGGCTAATGTATAGGCCAGCTCTAAATCGGCGGTCGCGCCAGCTTCTTGCATGTGATAGCCCGAAATTGAAATACTGTTATATTTGGGCATGTTTTCGGTGGTATATTTAAAAATATCTGAGATGATGCGCATGCTGTGCTGCGGCGGATAAATATAGGTATTGCGCACCATAAATTCTTTGAGCACGTCATTTTGAATTGTGCCTGTGAGCTGTTCGGGTTTAACGCCTTGCTCTTCGGCCGCGACGATATAGAGCGCTAAAATTGGCAAGACCGCGCCATTCATGGTCATGGACACACTCATTTTATCCAGCGGGATTTGATCGAACAAAGTGCGCATATCGTAAATGCTATCAATCGCCACGCCTGCCATGCCGACATCGCCAACCACCCGTTCATGATCGCTATCATAACCGCGATGGGTGGCCAGATCGAAGGCGATGGATAAGCCTTTTTGCCCAGCAGCTAGATTACGGCGGTAGAACGCATTGCTATCTTCGGCGGTTGAAAAGCCTGCATATTGGCGGATTGTCCACGGCCTTGCGCTATACATTGTAGGGTAGGGGCCGCGTATATAGGGCGGAAAACCTGGATAAGTTTCGAGGTTGGTAAGGCCGTCTATGTCGTTGGCATCATAATGTGATTTGAGTGTGATGCCCTCTGGCGTATCAAATGTTGAGCTTGTGGTTGCGCTGGTGGCAAAATTAAATTTTAGCGGGCGGTCGGCAATCGTATCGAATTTTGACATTATGCATCCTCGCTTTGGTTTTCAAACATTTCAGCATCACGCTTGGCGGTTAATGGGGTGATTTTGACTTTGAAATTGGGTATGTCGACGGTGACCCTATCCACCTTGAGGGTTTCATAGGGTTTTTCATCGTGATTTGTAAATTCTGAGGTGCCGACTAAACATAGTTCTTCGGCTTGATAATCTTGCTCACGTTTTTTGCTGACTGAGTTGATTTGCTGCTGAATGTTGCCTGATAATAGGTTGGCTATCAGCCCATTACTTTTTTGGGTGGTTTGAAAAATTTCCCACGCCTTTTGGGTGATGTCACTTGTTAGATTTTCGATATAGAAGCTGCCATGGCTGGAGTCAGTCACTTCGGCCAGATGGCTTTCTTCTATGAGAATGGTTTGAATGTGGCGCGCGAGGCGGCGGTCAAAACTGGGTGCGAGGCCGATGGCGGCGCTCATCGGCAAAATGCCGAGCTGATTGACGCCGCCAATGCCTGCTGAAAAACAAGCTACAGTTGCGCGCAATAGATTGACCCACGGGTCGGATTTGCTGAGCATTCGATAGGAAGTTTCGGCATAGATATAGGCACTAGATTGCTGAATGCCTAAACCATCGAGCAGCTCTGCCCATAGTTGGCGCAAGGCGCGGATTTTGGCAATGGTGATGAATTGATTTTGCGAGGCGCTGATGCAAATTTCGATTTTTTGAGCTGTGGAGTGCAGGTCAATATTAGCTTCATCGGCCCATTTTAGATAGCAGAGGGCGGTGGATATAATAAAAGCCAATTCTTGCGCCTCGCTCGCCCCTGCATTGTGGGCGATGCGGCCATCGGCACGCAATATATGTGTGGCATCAAATTGTTTGACCGCGTCTTGCACGGTTTGTTTTGCAACGGGTTCAGCATCCCAGCCGCCAAATTGTGCCAATTTGCCGATCGGGTCGATGCCCAATGACAATTGACCGTGTTTTTGCGAATGAGTGAGGATGGTTTCGGCAACAGAAATTTCATCCAAACCTGTCTCTAAGCGTAGTGAAATCATATCCAAATAAGTGTTTTTAAACAATGATTTTAGATTGGTTTGATTTATTTTAATGCCGTAACCATTGGCAGCGAGAGATTGGTCGCTATGCAGACTTAATGCGTTAACGCCTTGTTCTAAATCCTCGGCAATTTGTTTTTTGGCTTGGTCAATATTCGGGTGATTGATGGCTTGGTTGATTTGCCATGCCTCTGTTGGCAAAGCCACTTGATTTGAAATTTGGCTTTGGGCGTAAAGCGGCTTGACGGCAATGCCATCATAGGTGGTTTTGGTCAGGCTATCGACACTGACGCCGCGCAGGGCTTTTTGGGCCGCTGTTTGCCAAGCATCAAAAGTGATTTTTTCAAAGCTATTTTCTGACATATTTGCCTCGCTCTTAAATTCACTTTCACTATAGCGATTGGTAAAATTATATCAATTCATGCTTGGTTGCCTGTGCATAACATACGCAACCGTATGGAAAAATTAGGCTCATAAAAAGGAGCTGTAAAAGCCCCTTTTTTCAATTCATCTGAAACGCTTAAACGAATCTATCTAGACCTGGGATCGAGCTAACAATTTCGCCGACAAGCTCTTCATCAGCAACTTCGCCAATATAGCCAAGCAATGTCTTGCCCATGCTGCCGATTTGGTCGTTATCAAGGCCAGCTTCGCTTAATTTGCCCATGGCTGCCATTGCGCCCATCGCGCCGCCACCGCCGCCAAACATACCGCCCGCCATGCCCATAAGCCCGCCGCCGCCTTGCTCTCCGCCTGCTGCTGCAAGCTCCTTAGCTTCAGGCACTGCATTGTATAATTTTTCTTTGACATCATCACTAACTGATGAATCGACCAAATTTAAAATAATGCCAACGGCTTTGGAAGCCAACTCTGTTGAAATGCCAAGTTTTTCGGCAATTGTCGCGATGATTTGTTCCATAGGGGGATACCTTTTTGTTTGATTCTAATCCAATATGTGATTAGTTGATTAGTTTTGCAAGTCTAATTCACCTTAAGTCTAAGATCGTCGTTTCTTCTAGCAAGTTGAGGGGGGATGGTTAAACTGCTCAGAAATCATAAAAATCACAAATAATGGGTAGATTTATGTATTCTGAAGACAGCGTTTATATTGGCAAAAGCCAAAAGCAAGAAAATTTGCTTTTAAAATTAGCCAATCGACACGGCTTGATTGCAGGGGCGACGGGCACCGGCAAAACAGTCAGCTTGCAAATATTGGCTGAAGGATTTGCCGCTGATGGCGTGCCTGTATTTTGCGCTGATGTAAAAGGTGATTTATCTGGCCTTGCCGTGAAGGGTGTAGAACAGGATTTTTTGATCGAACGAGCTACTAAAATTGGCTTTGACGGTTATGAAATGAATAAATTTCCTGTGGTTTTTTGGGATTTATTTGGAGCAAAAGGCCATCCGATTCGCACCACTATATCTGACATGGGACCCTTGCTTTTAAGCCGTTTACTAAACCTCAACGAAACCCAAGAAGGGGTGATTAACGTTGCTTTTAGAGTGGCAGATGATTTGGGTCTATTGTTGCTTGATTTGAAAGATTTAAAAGCCATATTGGTGCATATTGGCCAGCATGCCAAACAGCTGACCCTTGAATATGGCAACGTATCACGCACATCTATCGGCTCCATACAGCGGCGCTTATTGACTTTGGAAAACCAAGGCGGGGGCAATTTTTTTGGCGAACCAGCTTTAGACATTCAAGATTTTTTCAAAACCAACAGCAAAGGCGAGGGCTATATTAACATTCTTGCCGCCGATAAATTAATGCAATCGCCGCAATTATATGCGACATTTTTATTGTGGCTGCTAAGTGAATTATTTGAAGAATTACCCGAAGTTGGCGACCCCGATAAACCCAAATTAGTGTTCTTTTTTGATGAAGCACATTTATTGTTTGAAGACGCGCCCAAAGCATTGATTCAGAAGATTGAACAAGTGGTCAAGCTGATTCGCTCTAAAGGCGTGGCGGTGTTTTTTGTCACCCAAAACCCTGCTGATGTGCCTGATGATGTGTTGGCGCAATTGAGCAATCGCGTTCAACATGCGCTACGTGCCTATACGCCGCGCGAGCAAAAGGCGGTGAGAGCGGCGGCCGAAACTTTCCGCAATAATCCTGATTTTGATGTTTATGACGCCATAATGGAGCTGGGTGTGGGCGAGGCTTTGGTATCGACCTTGGATGAACACGGCGTGCCATCTGTGGTGCAGCGCACGCTCATCAGGCCGCCATCAAGCCGTATAGGGCCGATTGATGACAATGAGCGGCGTAACATCATCGAAAATAGCCATGTTTATGGCAAATATGAGGATTTGATTGATCGAGAATCGGCATATGAGATATTCACGGGCCGTGCGGAGGCAAAGGTGGCAGCTGAACAAGCGGCCTTAGAAGCTGAATTGGCGATTAAGCAAGCTGCCGTGCTTGCCAAAGCTGAAGCCAAAGCTGAAAAAGACGCCGCCAAAGCTGCAAAATTGGCCGAAAAAGCGGCTTTAGCCGCGGTAAAAGCCGAAGCACAGGAGAAAAAGGCCAATCGCGGGTTTTTTGATGATTTGTTAGGCGGGGCAACAGGCTCAAAACGCCAAGGTTATGGGGAAACCGTAGCAAAATCTGTATTGCGTTCGGTATCGACCCGTTTGGCGGGGGCATTGGTGCGCGGCATATTGGGTGGCATTAAAAAAGGTTTTTGAACCCAAAACCATCAATTTAATTTGTTGGACGTGAATGGAAAAAGAACCTAATGAGGATGGGAATTCTTGTTAGGTTTTGTTATGGATGATTTTAGACGTGGCGCGATAGATAGCCTTGGTTTGGGCAGTACGGCCGCTTTATTTGCAGTTATATTTGGTTCGGCCGCTGTGGCGCAGGGGGTGAGCTTTTCTCAAGCAATGATTTTGAGTGCCTCTGTTTATGCGGGCAGTGTGCAATTTGCCACAATCTCGCTTTGGGGCGACACCATACCATATGCGACTGTGATTATTTCTGGTTTTTTAATTGCCTCGAGAAATATATTTATGGGCATGGCGCTTGGCCATGTTTTTATCGGCCAGAGCGCTTGGAAAAAATATCTAAAAATATTTTTCTATACAGATATTAGCTATGTTTTGGGTATGAAAGCCAAGCATATTGATAATAAATTTATCTATATATGTGGCTCGGGCGCACTTGTTTATTGCTTTTGGATTTCTGGCACATTTATTGGATTATTGATTGCTGGAAGTTTGCAGAAATCAATAATTGATAGCCTAGCCTTTGCCGGTATTATGTATTTGGGCATGTTGGTGATCATGCTGATGAAAGCTGATGATGGTTTTAGGTTGCCAGTGGTTTTGGCGGCCCTCGCCATATTGGCTTTATATTTACTGAACATGGAGCAATTTGTGATCATGCTGGGCGGTGTATTGGTGGGTGGAGCGAGCAATTTATGGCTCGAACTGAGGAGCCGTAAAAATGGTTGATGCTTGGGTTATATTGATTAGCTTGCCAATTGTGCTTTATTTCACCCGTGCTGTTGGTGTGCTGCTGTCTAGCTATGTGCCTGACGACTCGCCCTATAGATCGACCTTATTGATATTGCCGATATGCGCGATGATGGCTTTTTTTATACCAGGCGCGCTAAAAGGCAGCCCACTTGAGCAAGCTATGCTTGTGGTGTTTTTGGCGGTGTTCTGGGTTACCAATAACTCGGTATTGTCAATGGTGCTTGGTATTGGTGGTTTGCTTGCGGCTAAGTTTTTATTGTAGACGATAATTTGTAGACGATAATTTGTAGATGGTTATTGTAAACGCAAAAAAAGCCCCGCAAAAAGCGAGGCTTTTAAAACTTAATGTCAGCAATGATTAAGACGCGTTGCCAAACAATTCAGCCACATATTCCCAATTGATCATATTGTCGAAATAAGCTTCGAGATATTTAGGGCGGGCATTGCGATAATCGATATAATAGCTATGTTCCCACACATCGCAACCAAGCAAAGGAGTTTGGTTAAAGCATAATGGGTTTTCGCCATTGGCAGTTTTTGTCACCTCTAATTTGCCATCAGCATTTTGCACCAGCCAGCACCAGCCAGAACCAAATTGTGTGGCGCCAGCAGTTAAAAAAGCATCACGAAGTGCGGCAACTGAGCCTAGATCTGCGATGATTTTAGCTTCTAGCTCACCTGGGATAGAGCCGCCGCCGTCTTTTTTCATCCAGTTCCAGAAATGCATATGGTTATAATGTTGCGCTGCATTGTTAAACAAGCCAGCTTTTGATGCATCACCATAAGTGGCTTTGATGACCTCTTCTAATGATTTATCTTCAAGGCCAGAACCAGCGAGTAAATTATTGCCGTTGGTTACATATGCATTGTGATGTTTGTCATGGTGAAATTCTAGTGTTTCTGCCGACATATATGGGTCTAATGCATCATATGCATAAGGTAGGACTGGTAATTCAAATGCCATTTAAGCCTCCGATTTTAATTTGATTTATATCAAGCGCATCTTATAGTCTTATATAAATAATTTCAAGTCAGGTTATCTGATAAGTTAGTCAAAATTAATGATGGGATGGCAATGGCCGATTTAATGAAAGATAGTTTGAACCTTGTTGCGGTTGAGAAAATGGCCGCAAGCTTAAAGGTGGTTTGGGCGCAATTTGATGTTGATGGATTTGTAACAGCCAGTATGGACGGGCTGGAAGAGCTAGAATTAAAGGCCAGAATCTTGCATTTAATTGCGGCATTACATCAGCATTTACCGAATGATTTTATTGAGGCAGCCGATATATTAATGGCGGCAGGTGAAAAATGGCAAAAAGTCGATGAAAATGGTGGTTTTAGCGTTTTTGCCATTTGGCCTCTGATTGATTATGTCGGCGTATACGGGCTTGATGAACCTGAAAAAGCCTTAGATGCATTGGAAGTTTTAACGCCATTATTTTCGGCTGAATTTGCCATCAGACCGTTTATCAATCAGCATTTTGAGTTAACTTATCAACGCCTAAATCAATGGGCGCGGCATGAGAATGAACATGTAAGGCGTTTGGTGAGTGAAGGCATGAGGCCGCGCCTGCCATGGGGCTTGCAGCTAAAACAATTTATCAAAGACCCGGCGGCAGTGGTGAAACTGCTTGAGCTGTTAAAAGATGATGAGGCGGAATATGTGCGAAGGTCGGTAGCCAATAATTTAAATGACATTTCTAAAAACCACCCTGAATTGGTGGTGTCTATATGTAAAAAATGGCTTAAAAATGCGCCTAAATTAAAACATAAAAATCGCAATTGGATTGCCCGCCACGCCACTCGCGGGTTGGTGAAGCAAGGTTATCCGCCGGTATTTTCATTATTGGATTATAGTGAAAATCTGGATGTTGAGTTGCGGGATTTGAGCCTAGAGAAAGCTCATATAAAAATGGGTGAAGCGCTTAAATTTAATTTCACTTTAACTGCCAATAAATCTCAGAAATTTGTATTGGATTTTGCCATTCACTTTATGAAAGCTAATGGCAGGTTAGCGGCCAAAACCTTTAAGTTAAAAAATATAACCATGAAAAATGGTGAAAAAATAAGCATTGAAAAGCAACAATGGTTTAGACCTATTACCACTAGAAAATATCATTCCGGTGCGCATAAGCTTGAAATATTGCTAAATGGCAAAACTTTTGCCGAAATTCACTTTTTATTAGAAGTTTAACATCAAAATATAGGTTAATAAGAGTGTAAGAATGGTTTGAAATGACGAAAAATATAGAGCAGTTTTTAGAGCAATATCTAGCTGAAAATGGTTTAACACGTCGCCACTCGCATGTAAGATATATTCCATTTTTAGACGCTGATGAGAGTGTTGATGATCATTTTATCAACCTGCTTGCAGGGAAAATTTGTGCCGGGTTTCGATTGAAGAGATGGTATATAGAACAAGGGATTAAATGGAGCGAGCCTGGCCATATTATTGTGATGACTGACTATTATGGCGTACCCAGAGCCTGCGCTAAAATAAAACATTTCGAAACTGTTTTATATAAAAACATGACCGAACAATTGGCAATGGCTATAGGCTATGGGGATGGCAGTTTGAAAACTTGGCAGCAACGAAGCCATCACATCATCAGTTTAGATTGCGTCGCAGCCAACATTAAGTTCAATCCAGACATTGAATTGTTAATCACTCATTTTGAAATGTTATTTCCGAACCCTAACCCCGCTTGAACAGCTGGGAATGTCGCAGAGATTTGGGCATTTATATAATTGCGCTGGTTGTTCTGCTCGTTTTTGGTTCAACTGAGTGAATAAAAAATAAGTCATTTGACAATTTGATGGATGCTTCATAAGTTGAATTAGACTTTAGTATAATACCACTGACCCATAATTTACGCATGGTCTAGTAACTAATATGGAGAGTGAATACAACATATATGGCTATTGATATCCAAAAATTCCTAGAGATTTTTTTGGGTGAGCGCGGGTTGCACCGAACACATGAAAAAGTGTTATATGTGCAATTCATACTCTCCAGCGATGAGGCGGATTACAGTTTTAAAAATGTCTTTTCGGGCAAAAGAAGCGCTATATTTCGGCTCAAACAGTGGTTTGCTACGCAAAATATGCCTATACCTGAAATTGGTTATATTATTGTTTTAACAGATTATTTTGGTCAAGCGCATGCGGTGGTAGAAATTACCGACATAAAAACCGTGACCTATAAAAACTTCACTCAAGAAATGGCATTGGCTGCAGGTGTTGAGGGTGGAGATTTAGACATATGGCGCGCCACCCGCCATGACGCGATCATGGCCGATTGTGAGGCGATGAAAATTGCTTTCCATGAAGATATTGAAATCATGGCCATGTGGTTTGATTTGCTATACCCGCAATGAATTTGAGCGTAGTTTGAGGAACACCAATTTTAGTCACTTGGATGGATTTGATATATCCAGCTCTAGCTATCTCATTATTTCTCGAGTTGGTAAATAATGTCATTCATCAGTTCGAACCGCTCCTTCAGCTCCGACTGCATATCCCATAAAGCTTGGTTATAGATATTTGTGCCCAGCTCATCGGTGAAAAATTTTAGCAAAAACTCGGCATCAAATTGACCAATTTCTTGGTTCAATTCATTTTCAAAATAGGCTTTAATTTTGAAAATTAGTTCGGCTTTTCGATCATCAGACAATTCTATTTTTTTACTGGCCATGATTTAATCCCCCTGATTGTTGAGACCAAGTGCTTTGATGGCAAAAGCGTAAAGCCGCGCATCTTCTTTAAGGCTTTCGAACCTGCCTGATGCGCCGCCATGGCCTGCTTCCATTTCGGTATAAAGCAGAATGTCATTGTTTGATGTGTTAAATTCGCGTAATTTTGCGACCCATTTGGCGGGCTCCCAATAAGTAACTCGCGGATCGGTGAGGCCGCCAACCGCTAAGATGGCTGGGTAATTTTTGGTGCTGATTTGATCATAGGGTGAATAAGCAGCGATGTTATTATAAGCTTCGGCGCTTTCAATTGGGTTGCCCCATTCTGGCCATTCTGGCGGCGTGAGTGGCAATGTATCATCTAGCATGGTGGTTAAAACATCAACGAAGGGAACTTCGGATATCACCGCGCCCCATAGCTCGGGCGCCATATTGTTGACAGCGCCCATCAGCAAGCCGCCTGCGCTGCGGCCTTCGGCGATGATATGACCTGCATGGGTATATTTTTGTTCGATCAGATAGTGGGCGCAGGAGATGAAATCTTTAAAACTGTTGGTTTTGGTTTCGCGTTTGGCGGATTTATACCAGTTATAGCCTTTTTCCATACCGCCCCTGATATGTGCGATGGCGTAGACAAAACCGCGATCGACTAGGGATAACATTTTTGAGTTGAAATTGGCGGGCATGCTATAGCCGTATGAGCCATAGCCATATAGCAACATAGGCGCTTGGCCATCTAGCACCAAACCTGCTTTGTGCAAGATGGTGATGGGAATTTGCACGCCATCATGGCCTGTCGCGAATATGCGTTTGGTGACATAATCATCAACTTTGTGACCTGATGGGATTTCTTGTTGTTTGATCAGTTTGCGTTGTTTGGTGGTGAGGTTATAATCAAATGTTTGGGCGGGGGTGGTAGGGCTTGAATAGACCAGACGTATGTCGTTTGTATCAAATTCTAAGCCTAAGCTTAGGCCTAATGAATAAGCTTCTTCATCGAAGCTGACTGCATGTTGTTCATTTGAATTAAGATTTAACACTTGAATTGACGGCAGGCTATCTTTGCGCTGTAGCCAGATTAACCAGCCATTTAGTACGCCGCAGCTGATAACCAAGGTGCCAGCTTCATGCGGGATAATTTCTTGCCAGTTTTTGGGTTCGAACTCATCGACAGACACTTTGAAAATGGCAAAGTCTTCGCGCTCATTCCAATTGGATAGGATGTAGAAATCGCCATTATAATGCTCGATGCTATATTCATGCATGTCGCTACGCGCGAGCAATAATTTTGGTGTGTCGCTGGGGGTGGTGGCATTGATGATATAAATCTCGCCGCTTTCGTGATCGGCCACATTGATGACGATATAGGCACCATCTTGGCTTTTGCCGACATTAACAAACAGGCCGCTGTCATCTTCGCGGAAGGTGAGTTGATCTTCTGGTTTGCCGAGTGCGTGCAAATAAACTTCGGACGGGCGGTGATTGTCATCAACCTTGGTATAGAAAAGTGTTTGGCTGTCTGCTGCCCAAGTGATGCCGCCTGTGGTTTCGGTAATTTCGTCAGCTAGTAATTTGCTTGTTTTGGTATCGATGATTTTTATTGTGTATTTTTCACTGCCTTTGACATCCACGCCATAAGCGATATAGCGGTGGTCGGGGCTTTGTGCCACGTCGATGATGCGGAAATAATTTTCGCCCGCAGCCAAAACATTACCATCGATGAGGATTTCTTCCTTGTCAGTCGCAATGAGTGTGCGGTAGTGAACGGCATATTCTTTGCCTGTCTCAAACCGCATGCCATATAGATAATCGCCATCTTTAACGGGTACACTGCTATCATCTTCTTTAATGCGGCCGCGCATTTCTTTGTAAAGATTGTCTTGCAGGCCTTGCGTGTCGGATAATTTGTCTAATGTATAGGCGTTTTCGGCTTCTAAATGTTGGCGAATGTCGGCATTTAGTATTTGCGGGTCGCGCAGCACGTCCTGCCAGTTATCATCGCGTAGCCAAGCATAATTGTCGGTGCGGCTAATGCCATGATGTTTGTCAATTTTTGGAATTTTGGGGCAGGTGGGTTTTGTGGTCATAATATATAGTCTTTAAAAATCTTTATGAATTGGGTGTAAAATTGAGGGCACTGCCATTGAGGCAATAGCGCAGGCCTGTTGGTGGTGGGCCATCGGGGAAAACATGGCCTAAATGCGCATCGCATTTGGCGCATCTAATTTCGGTGCGTGGCCGGTTTAGATAAGACAAATCTTTGATCTCTTTAACCACATTATCTGTAACTGTGGCAAAAAAGCTTGGCCAACCACAGCCAGCATCAAATTTTGTATCGGATAAAAACAATGCCTCATCGCAACAAATGCAGTGATAGGTGCCGAGCGAATATTCTAGATTATATTCGTGGCTATGAGGGCGCTCAGTGGCAGCATTTTGGGTAACCTGAAACTGCTCATCGCTTAGGATTTTACGCAATTGGTCTTGGGTCTTGATTTTACTCATCTGGATGGGCTCCTACTTGAGCTGAAAAGATAATCAGTATCATGCCAAGTTACAAGCTGAAACTTTAGATAAATTTAGAATGGTTTTGGTGTATAAATCATGATGTTAACCCTTCATTAACTATAAAAGCCGACTCTGTTGCATAATTATCAATCCCATTCGTCCGTCCCTCCCCGAAACACGGCGGTCGAAATATTATGATGTGAGGAAAATATGCTGCTAGCGGTTTTATCTGGCTTTATTTTGGCTCTGTTTGCGCCACTATTGAAACGCTTTTTAGGTTACCGTGCTGGTTGGGTATTGGCTCTTTTGCCAGCCTCGATTTTTATCTATTTCCTTGGTCAATATGACCAAGTGATGAGCCAGCATGCGATTTTTGAATATCACCCTTGGATACCGTCGCTCGGCCTTAATTTGACCTTCTATTTGGATGGCATCAGTTTGCTATTTGCTTTGCTAATCTCGGGCATTGGCACATTCATTATGATTTACAGCGGTGGCTATTTAAAAGGTCATGTGCATTTGGGGCGGTTTTTCGCTTTCATGCTGATGTTTATGGCCTCAATGTTGGGCGTGGTTTTATCTTCTAACCTAATGGCAATATTTTTATTTTGGGAGCTAACCTCGGTCACTTCTTTCTTGCTGATCGGCTTTGATCATTTACGCCAAGCCTCGCGCCGTGCGGCTTTGCAAGCTTTGGTGGTGACAGGCTTAGGCGGCTTGGCCATGTTGGCTGGTTTTGTGATTTTGGGCACCAGCATTGGTAATTTTGAAATGGCTGATATATTGTCATTCGGTGATGTGATTAAAGACAGTGAGCTCTATGTTCCGATTCTGATTCTTATCCTGCTGGGTGCTTTTACCAAATCGGCGCAATTTCCGTTTCATTTTTGGTTGCCCAACGCCATGGAAGCGCCAACGCCTGTGAGTGCGTTTTTGCATAGTGCAACTATGGTCAAAGCCGGTATTTATTTGATGATGCGCACCTATCCGATTTTAGGTGATACGGTTGAATGGTCGTTGCTTTTGGGTATATTTGGCGGTTTCACCTTGTTGGCGGGCACATTCATTGCCATTCGCCAAACTGACTTGAAACAAATGTTAGCCTATACCACCATGGCATCGCTCGGTTTGCTGACCATGTTATTGGGTGCAGGCGGAGAGGGCGCGATTGAAGGCGCGGTATTATACCTGTTGGCGCATTCATTATTTAAAGGTGGTTTGTTTATGGTGGCGGGTACGATCTACCACGAGGCAGGCACTTTGGACATCACCAAATTGGGTGGTTTAGGCCGCAAAATGCCGATCACTTTTTTTGCAGCTTTAATTGCCGCATTATCGATGGGCGGCATTATACCTTTGGTTGGTTTTATTGCCAAAGAAAGCATGTATCATGCGTTGCTGCATGGTGATCCGTTATCGTTTATATTGTTAATTGTTGCCATTTTAGGCAATGCCATGATGTTTGCCATTGGTTTTGCCGTGGCGTTAAAACCCATGATGGGCAAAATGGGTGATATGCCCAAACAGGCGCATGAAGGCGGCATTATGCTATGGCTTGGCCCTGTGGTTTTGGGCCTATGCGGCTTGGCGGCTGGCATTAGTATTGCCTATTTGGGTCATACCATTGTGCATAGTGCGGTTTCGGCCATTGGCAATGAAAATGCTGGGACTGAATTACATCTTTGGGGCGGGATTAACGCGCCGCTTATGCTCAGCTTGTTGACCATGTCTTTGGGCGCCATCATTTATTATTTCTATGACCAAGCCCGCGCTTTTGCCGATGCAGTGCTGAACTGGATTGGTTGGGGGCCGAATAAAGGTTTTGACCAATTTTTGGCGCTGTTGTTGCGGGTTTCTCAACTGGTTACCGACACATTCCAAACGGGGCATTTGAAAACCTATATGCGCAATACATTTATACTGTTGGCATTGGTGATTTGGGTGCCGATGATTGCTTATGACGCTTTGCCAGACATTGATTTTTCCAGCCTAAGCGCACCGACATTTTATGAGGCGGGTATATTGCTGATTGCGGTGCTGGGGCTCTATGCGGTTTTGGTGGCCAAATCGCGCTTAACTTCGATTGTGTCTTTGGGCATTTTGGGTTTTGCGGTGGCGATTTTATTCATGTTATTTGGCGCGCCAGACTTGTCGTTTACCCAATTTATGGTGGAGACTTTGACAGCGGTGATTTTGGCCTTGGTGATGACTCGCTTGAAGCTAGACAAAAGCGACGCGAAATATGGCATGGAAGCCATTGTTGCGGCCATTGTGGCGATTGCGGTTGGTTCTGGTTTTGCTGCGCTGCTGTTGCGGGTGATGCAGACTGAACTGGACATGAGTCTATCGGATTATTTCACCAAATATAGCGCGGCGATTGCGCATGGTCATAACATTGTGAATGTGATTTTGGTTGATTTTAGAGCTTTGGACACATTGGGCGAAATTTCGGTGGTGATGACCACGGGTGTGGTGATATTGGCGCTGATAAAACTCAAGCCAAAAAATCATAAACATGCCAGCCAGAAAGGCAAAAATAAATTAAAGGAGAGCGCGTCATGAATACGATAATTTTACGCACCATCGCCCCCGCTTTGACGGCATTGATGATTATATTCTCCTTATTTGTTTTATTGCGCGGCCATAACGAGCCTGGTGGTGGTTTTATTGGCGGTTTAATTGCGGCATCGGCCATGGCGTTATATGGCATATCATCGGGCGTGCAAGCGGTGCGCCGTGCGTTGTATTTTCATCCTGTCACCATGGGTGGGTTTGGCGTGTTGATGGCAGCTTGTAGCGGCATACCTTCTTACATTAATAATGTGCCATTCTTATCGGGCATTTGGTGGAAAGTGCCGTTGGGCGATGGTGAATATTTTGACCTATCGACCCCGATGATATTTGACATCGGCGTGTGGTTTGTGGTCGTTGGTGCGATCACCGCGATTATGCTGACTTTGGAGGAGGCGGACTGATGGAATTTTATTTAACAATTTTGGTCGGGCTGATTTTTGCTGCCAGTACTTATATGATGCAAAGCCGCAGTGTGATTAGGCTGGTTTTGGGTGTGGCTCTATTGGGCAATGCCGTCAACTTGCTGATTTTTACGGTTGGTCGTGTGACCCGCGACATTCCGCCAATTATACCCGCTGATTTTCATGGCACATTAACTGGCATTGCCAACCCTTTGCCCCAAGCCTTGATTTTGACCGCGATTGTGATCGGCTTTGCTTTATTTGCCTTTGTTTTGGTGCTGACTTATCGCGCTTATGAAAGCCTTGGCACTGACAATAGCGATGAAATGCGCATTGCTGAGCCAAAGAAAACCCAAGCTTCCAAACTGACTTATTGAACGGAACGGATCTAGATATATGGCAGACCAAAATTTGATAAGTGAAGCGATGCGCACCACCCCAACTTTGTTGGCTGAGTGGAAAATATTGACGCCGATGTTGGCGCCCTTAGTGCTTGCCGCTGTTTCGCTTATGTTGCGTCAAAAAGACCGTTGGCAATTTCACATTGCCGTCACCGCAGCATTAATAGCCATGATTGGTTCAGGGCTTTTATTGTTTGATATCATCATCGACGGCCCACAAAGCTTGGTTATGTCAGGTTGGTTGGCACCATTTGGCATTGCTTTTACCGCAGATAGTTTGAGTGCCATATTTGCCTTTGTGGCCTCTTTGGTGACTTTATTGATTATTCTATACAGCCCTGCTGATGTCGATAAAGCCGCGACTAAGTCGGGTTATTACACTTTGATTATGATGTTATTGGTCGGCGTCAATGGCTCATTCATGACGGGTGATATATTTAACCTTTATGTCTGGTTTGAAGTGATGCTTATCTCTTCATTCGGATTGTTGATATTGGGCGGTGATAAGATACAGCTTGATGGTGCGGTGAAATATGCTTTCTTGAATTTGCTGGGCACGACATTCTTTTTGATTGCCACCGGCTTGCTTTATGGCGTGACGGGCACGTTAAATTTTGCCGATCTATTTGCCAAAGTGGCAGCCAGTGAGGCGACGGGTACGTTGGCCATATTATCGGTGTTATTCTTATTTGCCTTTGGCATTAAGGCGGCGGCTTTTCCGATGTATTTTTGGCTACCTGCGGCTTATCACACGCCGCGTGTCGCCGTATCGGCTATATTTGCAGGCTTGCTGACTAAAATTGGTGTTTACGCGCTGATACGCATATTCACCATTGTCTTCCCAGATGGCAATGGCGCGGCATTTGAATTATTTGGCGTCATTGGTGGTTTGACCATCATTGTGGGTGGTTTGGGCGTGATTGCGCAAACCGAATTGCGCCGCATGTTGGCTTATTTGCTGATGTCGGGCGTTGGTATTATGATGATTGGCATATCGATACACACGCAATTGTCTTTAATGGCCACGGTGCAATATACTGTCCATTCTATGTTGATGATGACGGGTTTATATCTACTCTCTGGCGTGATTGGTCGCATGGCGGGTAGTTTTGAAATTGCTAAAATTGGCGGCATTGTGATGCAAAACCATTTTGTGGCTATTGCCTATTTTGGTTTGGCATTGGCTGCGATGGGTCTGCCGCCATTTTCGGGTCTTTGGCCTAAATATATGATGATAATGGCCGCGTTTGAGCAAGGGTATTATTGGCTGATCGCGGCTATATTGACCGGCAGTCTTTTAACCATTATTGGCGTTGGCCGTGCCAGCATTCAGATGATTTGGCGTGGCGGTGGCGTTGACACACCAGATGGCCAATATGAAGCACGTGGTAAGCGTTTAGAAGGCAAACAATTGCGCATTATGATGTTGCCGATCAGCATCATCTTTATCTTAACATTATGGCTGGGAATTTCACCCAATACGCTGATCAGGCAATCGGATTTGGCGGCTTATGACTTATTGAATGTTGAACAATATATTGAGGCGACATTTGGCACAGGAGAGCACGAATAATGAAAATATTTACGCTTCACATTATTTTATCATTAGCTTGGGCGGCGATTGCGGGTAATTTTTCAATTCTCAATATATTTGTTGGCTTTGTATTTGGCCTGCTAGCCATATGGTTGGTGCGCGAACAATTGGGGGCAGGGGTTTATTTTCGCAAATCGCGCAAAATTATTTCACTGATGTTTTTATTCATTTATGAATTGGTACTTTCGACGGTGAAAGTGGCGATATTGGTGATTAAGCCAAAATTGGATTTTGAACCTGGCATCATTGCTTACCCATTAGCGGTTAAATCTGACGCTGAGATTACATTGTTGGCCAATTTAATAACTTTAACCCCCGGCACGCTGAGTGTGGATGTATCTGACGATAAAAAAACCCTTTATGTCCATGCCATTGATGCCACTGACCCTGAAGGCATCATTGCTGACATTTCCAGTGGGTTTGAGAAGAAGGTGATAGAGGTGTTTGAGTGATGGAAAATGTTTATTTAGATTATGCCACTTTGATTGCGCAGATTTTGCTGATTATCGGCTTTATTTTGGTGACCATTAGATTGATCATCGGCCCAACTTTATCTGACCGAATATTATGTTTGGATATGCTGGTGTCGTTGGGCATTGGCTTTATCGCCATATTTGCCATTAGAACCCAACAGTTTGCCTATATTGATGTGGCCATTGCTTTGGGCTTGATTGGTTTTTTGGCAACCGTGGCATTTGCGCGTTATATATTGTGGCAAGGCCAAAACCAAATGCAATTGGACGAAAAAAAACCGAATTGAACGGAGAGACAGATGATTATTGAATTGATTATAGCTGCATTGATCGTGATCGGTGCTGCGTTTAGCCTAATTGGTGCATTGGGCGTATTGCGCTTTCAAGACGTTTATGTGCGCATGCATGCCGCGAGTAAAGCTGGTACATTAGGTGCGGGGCTTTTATTGCTGGGTGTGGCTGTCGCCTCGGCCGAATTGGGCTTAATCACCCGTGCCATCGCTGGCGTATTATTCTTGATATTGACCACACCTGTTTCTGCACATCTCTTGGCGCGCGCTTCGGTGATTGCGGGGGTGAAAACTTGTGATGAGACGGTGGTTAATTTAATTGATGGCAAATATTCTGAGAATGGTCAGACATTAGACAGCGAAAAATAAATCGTTTTGTAGCAATTTGGTAAATGTCTAAAAATTATTTACAGTTTACAAGTGTGAATTATTGGCGGGAAAAATTGTTCAAATAATGTAATAATGTAATACTATACATGAGTATAAATACTCAAAAAAACGCCAATATTTAATAAAATATAGTTAACCCGAAAACTTCAACTAAATTGATGGCTTAGCTTGATGAATAATATTTTATTATACATAAGTATTATTTATATGTGCGAAATTTTGCTTATTGTGCGAATTTATATGGGCATGAATGACTAATTTCCCTTTATTTGCTTGACGTTCCAGCGATTATTATTATCTGTATACAGAGTGGTAAAAAAAGTGGAGCCTTTTGCAGCTTCAATGTAATGGAGAGTTTATATGGATGAAGATTTAAAATCATCAACAAAAGAAATCGATATATTGATAGATTTAACCGCGGATATTGCATCTGCTTATGTTGGAAATAATAGTGTTGCGTTGAGTGAAGTCGAAACCTTGATCAGCAATATTTATTCAGCGTTGAATAGCGTATCTGCAAATGGTAGAGGCAACGAAAATAAACAAGCACCAGCTGTATCTATCAGCAAGTCTATTTCGCAAGATTATTTGATTTGTTTAGAAGATGGTAAAAAATTCAAATCACTAAAAAGACATTTGCGCACTCATTACAATTTATCGCCTGAAGAATATAGAGAAAAATGGGGCTTGCCGATTGATTATCCAATGGTCGCACCAAATTATGCAGCCGCGCGCTCTAAGCTTGCAAAAAATATGGGCCTTGGACATAAAGGCCGCCGAAAGACGACCCAAAGCTAAGCAATTTAAAGTAATATATTCAATAAAAGCCCCGGTTTGTGGGGCTTTTTTTGTTTCTACTTCCTCCCAACATTAACCATAGGTTGTATTTCTAAAAAATACTAATTATTTGTTTTTACAACAAATTATACTTAATAATGAGTAAAATCAATGATTAGGTTAATTTTTTATCCCCGTACTTCAAAAATAGTGCAACTATAACGCTCGGAATTGTAACTAAATACAACCTATAGGTGTATAGTAAGGGGAATTATGAAATTGTTACCGAGTGAGAGTTTTTTTAATAATGTGGATTATCGCGCAGCCGCAGGCTATGAGGATAATTATTTACAATTTATTCGCGTGCGGCCCATTATCCTAGAAATGGTATCCAAAGTATTTAAAGTTTCGACCCGTGATATATTGTCGAAATCTAGATCGCAAGCACATATCGCATTTGCCAGACAGGTGGCGATGTATTTAACACATATATGTTGTGGTCTAAACCTAACTGAAACTGGAAGATTATTTAACCGCGACCGCACCACAGTGGCATATGCCTGTAACTTGATCGAAGATCGACGCGATGAAATGAACTTTGATTTAACTTTGGAGCTTTTAGAAAAAACCATTTGTAAATATGCGATGAACCCGCGGGAGGAGCTTGGTTATGCCTTGTAGAAAAGAGCTAGAGCGTGAAGCGCGTATTATATTACAGACCATGTTAAAACGCCGACATTTTATAAAGAAATTGCCTTATGATGAGATGGCCTTATATGACGAACAAACCGAACCAGCGCGTTTTGTAAGAAAATTACCGTTCATGTTGATTGATTTTATGCAAGAAAATGAATGGTTGAAATTTAAGGACAACGCTTATCACCACACTGAAGCTGGCCAGATTTGGTTGGAAGATTTTATCTATTTTGTTGATTTGGACCAAGGAAATACTTCCAAACGCCAGACCAACAAAACCATCAACAGAAATAACCAACCGCGCCCAATGGGTTTGAATGACTTTACCAGCATTGCCAACCAAGATGCCAGTGCAGACCATGCTCCATTGTTGAAGCTATACAATCGACAACGCAACATAGCGTATAAATATCTATCCGAAATTCATTTGCAGGCTGGTCAAAGATTATTTGAGCTATTTGTCAAAGCCAATCTACGTCCCAATGTGACCATGAATTGGGAAAATTTGCAATCGGTAAAGCAAAGCCATCACACGGGTGTCAAGGATATGAGCTTTTCCGAAGCCACATATATTGCCAGGCGTGAGCTGCATGAAAGCCTAAGCCAAGTGGGGCAAGACTTTTCGGCCATTTTGGTGGAAATCTGTTTGTTTGGCAATGGCTTAGAAGCCACAGAAAAAGCTTTGAATTGGCCAGCAAGATCGGCCAAATTATTACTGACCATGGCGCTTGATCGATTGGCCACACACTATCAGCTGACACCAAATGAAGCTGTTGGAAATAAATATTTGGCGTGGCTAGCGGTTGATATGAATACAGACACTAAATTTTAGTTGCTAGCTTGATTAATGATCATTGGCAGCACGTTGGATGCGTTTTATCATCGCATGAAGCCCTCCAGCGCGTTGCGGCGTCAACTGATCGGCAAGACCGATATGCGCAAACAATTTTGTTGCGTCATTTTGTTGAATGTCAGTGGTAGTTTGGCCTGAATAATAGGCGATTAATATGGCCACAAGGCCTTTGACAATATGCGCATCGCTATCGCCGCCAATGGTCATAATATTTTGCTTATCAATGCTAATTTTAAGCCAAACCTGGCTGGTGCAGCCTTTGATTTTATAGGCTTCAACTTTATAAACATCATCCAAATTTGGCAATTGTTGGCCGAGCTCAATGACATATTTATATTTATCTTCCCAACCATCTAGATAAGAAAAATCATCACTTATATTTTGAAAACTATTATCAATTGACATCAAACCACCCTTGCACATTATTGACCAGCAATAACATGAAAACTTGATTATGTAAGCTTGTTTATGATTTGCTTATGCTTTGTCTAGGCATTGTCTACGCTTATTGAGTGCTGAGTGAAGAAAAGTCTATATTCAGATCGGAAACCGATAAAGTTTGGCCTTTAGTTTGTGCTAATTTAATCTGCTCTTCAATGCTTAACATTTCACTCTGGTTAATGACTTGTTCAAGGTCATTTTTGACATCTTTCGATGAATTTTCTTGCAGATAGTCATAAATAGAGCGGGCTGTATTGATGGTTTTTTGACTGAGGTTAGCCACTGCCTGTTTGCCTTGTAGACAAGCATCGGGATTGCGCGTGCAAAAACTGCTAATGTCCTTGGCGCCAGCGCGTGCCATTTCTATGGCATTTTGTGTTGTGATGTCATTCGTCGCGTCTTCGGGCAGAAAAAACACCACCACAGCGATCCAGAAGCAAATTTTAATAAGCCGTATCATATTTAACCCTTACCAACTCTTTAGCCACGTATTTACACACACGCGAACCATGAGCACCATCCAAAGGCATATTATTTAGAATATTTTTATAATTTATTTATTTTGGTGGTACAAATTGAATCAAATTTAGCTAAAATTTTAACTAGTTTGGAATATTATGCGTTTGAAAACTGAAATCATCGTGGCCGCCGAGCTGAAACGCGCGCAAAGCCTAGGTTTATTTGCTGCCATATTGCATAAAGGTGATACCAATGCGGGGCAAATTTATATTGTACTGAATAAAAATAATAGTGAATTTATGCTAATTGGGCCACCCTTTGGCACTTCAATTGATGATGAAGGGCAAAAAATATGGCATTTCCCGCTTGGTGAATTACCAATTTCGTTGGTTGAATTGGATGAATATTTGAACAAAATACGCAAGTTTGACCCTGACATTTATGTTTTGGAAATAGAAGATAAAACACTTGAATATAGGCCCACCGGGATTTTGCCACCACAGCAAAATGCTGATATTTTGACCCTGAAACAACAGGCTGAAGACTTGTTTAGGAGTTGAACTGAAAGATGAAAACGCAGCGAGTGAACATAGTGACTAGCTACTGGTTAATTGTTCAACTTGGCGGTTGAAAAGTTTAAGGTCGGAGCGGATGCCAGATTGACTTAGCGTTGGCTCGACAACTTTGCCATAATTCAACACATAACGATAAGCTATATACAACGCTTGCATTTGTATTTTAATGTTTTTAATAATTGCAATATTTTCTGTTTCACGATAACGCATGGCTCTGATGATGTTACCATCAACAATTTCATTATTAACCTTGCCACGTGCCTTATCTTGGCCGATCACATTTTTGGCTAAGCGGGCGAATTTATTTAACTCGGCGCGGCGTTTTCTAATATCGACCGACAAGCTTCGATAACGAGCTGACATATCATTAACACCTATGGCTTTGAAACTATTTGCCAACGCCTCTTCACGCAAGGGGGTAGTGGCATTGGCCGCACCCTTGATGAATTGACGGTCGTTGATATTAATATTGTAATTGCTGCGCATAAGCGGAACAGCAGCATACCGCAATTGTCTTTCGGTTTTCGAATAATTTAGTGGGGCATAATTAGAGTTGCTAGGCTCGGTTTCTTCGATGGGGAAGGCCAAAGTGGAAATGGGAGAGCCGTCAGACTGGCTGCTGACCTTTAAAAAACCAACGGGGGCGGAGCAGGCAGACAGCATTGCGCCTAAGGCTAAGCTAAAAATTAGCCCCATTGATTTGCACTTTTTCATGCCATTCCAGACTTTGTGAGATTTTGTTGCCCATGTTTACTGCCACGAGCATAGCAAAACAAATATGTTGATACAACAGCAACATTTCATTTTATGAGTTTAGCTAGTTTTACTGCTGAGAAACTCATTAAGTTCATTCAATTGAGCTTTGGTCAGTTGAATTTCGGTATTTTGGTTCTCCTCGCGCTCGATCCGAACACCAGAGAATAAAATGATTTGACCCATTTGTTCAAAACCGTTAGTTGCAATTTTAGTCTTGTAACGTGATTTTGGTCTAGATCTAAAGTCTATAATATCCGCCATTTTGCCAGCCTTTCTGGATATTTGATTGAAGTAACTCTTCTTCCTCTATCTAAGACCCTGATGGTTAAATTTTTATTAATAACCAAAAATCATTGTGAAACTAGTCGGCTTTTTTTGCGTCGGTGAAAAGTGCAGGGGTGGCGGATTCGTTAGCTTCTAGATATATGGTTTGGCTCGGGAAGGCAAAATCGGTACGGGCAGCGGCAACAATATTTTTAATCTCATATGCGAAATTCTCTTTAATCTCTAGCCACTTACCCCAATCTGTCGTATGGGTGAAGCAATAGATCATAAGGTCTATACTGCTTTCGTTAAAGCTATCAATACGCACAAATAATGAGCATGCAGGTGGATTTACAAATTCATCATTATTTAGCAAATAACTTTCGATATTCTGCCGCACCTCGGCTAATTGCGTAGTTGTGCTGCTATAAACCAAACCAATTTTCCAATAAATACGACGATTCGTCATTTGCGAATAATTAATCAACGCCCTGTCAGCTAAGGCACTATTCGGCACAAATACCGGTGCTTTGTCGAAACGCCTGATTTTAGTGGAGCGAAAGCCGATATTTTCAACTGTGCCTTCGACCACGCCTTCAATCTGTATCCAATCGCCATGAGCCAAGCGTTTCTCGGACATGATGGTCAGGCTGGCGATGAGGTTTTTGAATAAATCTTGTGCACCTAAGGCAACCGCAACACCGATCAGGCCAAAGCTGGCAATGATCGGCGCGACTTTTATGCCCCATAATTCGAGTATGGTGGCCGCGCCCATGGCCAACACGGTAACGCGCAATGCTTTAAACAGCCAATCAAATAATTCTTTGGTGAACAGTTTTTGCAACGGGTTCAAAATGAGCGCAATGGGCACCAGAATAACATTGAGTGCCCAGAAAATATCGATAATGATCAGGCTTTGCACAATGTTGTCGAATAATTCTCCCAAATCATCCGTTAAGCCAAGATATTTGACCGAGGCAAATATACCAAATATCATCGGTAATAAATGCAATGGGCCATCCAGTGCGTCTATCACAGCGTCATCGACTTTGTTTTTGGTGCGTTTGGCCATGCCTTTTAGCCGTTTGATGATGAAGCGGGCAAACAGGTCGCGCAATAGATAAGAGGCAATGAGAATGAGTAAAGTGATGCCAATGGTGGAGAGGCTGATGCCAAACAGGCCATAATCCCATACCCATTCAACTTTTTGCCAAAATTCGGTAAAATATGCGCCGATTGCTGCTAAGTCCATTATTTTCCCTTTGCCGTTATGCTAATGCCGCTCTTTAATCGCCATGAATTTAATGTCTGGCCATTTATCTTCAGTATAGCCCATTTCCCACGCGCTTTTACCTAAAAAGACATTAGAGCCATCGCGGTCATTGGCCATATTTAAGCGATTGTCGCTCATAAATTTATCCAGCATTTTTTCGTCTTCACATTCAATCCATTTGGCGGTGGTGAAGGGTGACGCTTCGAATTTTGCGGCGATTTTATATTCATCTTTAATGCGTTGTGCCAACACCTCGATTTGCAGGCGGCCAACCACGCCAACCGTGAGATGTGCGCCAATTTGCGGAGCAAATAATTGAATGACGCCTTCTTCGGACAGGCTCTCGAGCGCCTTTTTAAGATGTTTGGCTTTCATTGGATCATCGGGGCGGATGCGCTCCAAAATTTCGGGTGCGAAGTTAGGCAGACCGATATATTTAATATCCTCGCCTTCATTTAGGGTGTCGCCAACTCGGATGGTGCCATGGTTGGGAATGCCGATGATATCGCCGCCATAAGCTTCATCGACCAATTCGCGGTCTTGTGCGAAGAATAAAATAGGGTTTTGTACGCTGATGGTCTTGCCCGTTGAAAGTTTGAGCTTCATGCCGCGTTTAAATTTGCCCGAAACCAAGCGCACAAAGGCCACTCTATCCCGATGATTGGCATC
This sequence comes from Hyphomicrobiales bacterium, assembly GCA_002401855.1. Classification (GTDB taxonomy): domain Bacteria; phylum Pseudomonadota; class Alphaproteobacteria; order Rhizobiales; family OSC116; genus OCS116. Next base: position 89,939 of record NVUH01000001.1, on the reverse strand, counting down.
CATATTGGCTTGCACTTTGAATACAAAGCCGCTGACTTTATTCTCATGCGCCTCGACAATGCGTTTGTTGGTCGGGCGGGGTTGTGGGGCAGGGGCGATTTGTTCTAGCGCATTGAGCAAATCGGTCACGCCAATCTGTTTGAGTGCTGAGCCGAAAAACACTGGAGTTAGGTGGCCTTCGCGAAAGCTCTGCATGTCAAATGGTTTGCAGGCTTCGCGTATCAGTTCAATTTCATATTCCGCTTGTTCCCAAGTTTCGGGTTCGACCAGATTTTCAATCTCTGATCTTTCTACACGTTCAGAGAAAGTGAAATCATCGCGGTCAATCGGCGTCATTTGATCGGTGGTTAAATCGTAAATGCCTTGCAAGCGATTGCCCATTCCGATCGGCCAAGACATCGGGGAGACATCTAACGCCAGACTTTCAGCAATCTCATCCATCAGGCCGAATGGATCGAGGCCTTCGCGATCAACTTTATTAATGAAGGTGATGATGGGGATGTCACGCAGGCGGCAAACCTCGAGCAATTTACGGGTTTGGGCTTCGATGCCTTTGGCCACATCAATGACCATGATGGCGGCATCGGCGGCGGTTAATGTGCGGTAAGTGTCCTCGGAGAAATCTTCATGACCTGGTGTGTCTAGCAGGTTGAAAATACAGTCTTTATAGGTGAAAGTCATGGCCGCGGAGGTGACGGAAATGCCGCGTTCTTGCTCAATCTTCATCCAATCTGAGCGCGCGCGGCGGCGCTCGCCACGGGCTTTGACTTGCCCTGCCAAATGGATGGCGCCACTCATATGCAGCAGGTTTTCTGTGAGTGTGGTTTTACCTGCATCGGGATGAGAAATGATCGCAAATGTGCGACGGCGGTTAATTTCTTGTTCTAATGTCATTATACTGCTTATAGCTGATTTTAAGTTGACTGTTTAGAGCATTAAATCTGCTGAAATGCAAGGGATTTACTATGGTAAGAACGCAAAATGGCAGCTCTAAAGAACTGCCATTTGATTTGAAATTGATAGGCGAGATTATTCGCCAAAATTATTTGTCAAAATTATTCGCCAAAATTATTCGCTTGTGGTTTCAGTTGTGGTTTTCTTGTCACCGCTAAGCGCATTGGCGGCATCTTTTAAGGCATTGCCCGCATCATTCATTGTGTCGGTCGCCATTTTCTTGGCTTGCTCGGCAGCTTCGGTGGCCATAATTTTAGCTTTTTCAGCGGCTTCGCTTGCCATGGCTTTGGCTTTTTCGGTGGTCTCAGCGGCTAGTTTTTCAGTGTCTTTAGCGGCTTGAGCAGCGGCCTCTTTAGCTTTTTTGGCAGCTTCGGTAGCAAGCTTTGCGGCATCCTTTTCAGCTGCGGCAGCGTCTTGTTTGGCGTCTGCAGCTTTTTCTTGAACTTCTACAACCTTTTCGGTGGCTTTTTTATCATCACAAGCGGCGAGGGCGAATAATGCACTGACGGCAGTGAGAGTGAGCAATAGTTTCTTCATGAGAACACCTTTATGACTTCGTGTTAATTTCGAGCAATCTATGAACCTTGAATATGGCAAGATAAAGGCTTTGGGAATTAGACATTAGATCAAATAGATGTTTAATTCTCCAAAGATCAAATAGATGTTTAATTCTCCAAATTTTCTTGCTTGGCCAGCAGGTCAATCCACTCTTCTTCCATTTTTTCTAGTTCAGTTTTTTTATGTTCGAGTTTTTTGGCTAATTTAGAGAATTCAGTCGGTTGTTTCTCGTAATAGCCCGGTTTTTCGAGTTGTTTGGAGATGGTTGCGATCATTTCTTCGGTTTTGGGCACCAAATCATTGAGTTCTTTTAACCGATACGTTTCTTTAAATGACATTCTTTCGACTTTGGTGGGTGCTTGAGCAGCCACGGCGACTTTTACTTTTTCGATAGGTTTAATTTCGGTCGATTGTTGGCGTTTAATCTCGGAATTAATCTGCTCTTGCGCTGCGCTATAGCCGCCTGCATATTCGATAATCTTGCCATTGCCATGCATGAATATGGTCGAGCTGACCACAGCGTCTAGAAATGCCCTGTCATGGCTGATGAGGATGATGGTGCCGTCATAATTGGCCAAAAGGCCTTCGAGTAGTTCGAGGGTTTCCAAATCTAGATCATTGGTTGGTTCGTCTAGAATTAACAGGTTGGTTGGGTTGGCAAAGGCTTTGGCGAATAATAGACGGCATTGTTCTCCGCCTGACAATGAATTAATTGGCTGTCTGATTTGCTCGGGGCTGAATAGGAAATCTTTTAGATAGGCGACAATGTTTTTGGGCCTGCCATGTACCATAATCTGGTCGCCACCTTCAGGGGCGAGTACATCGCGCACGCGTTTGACGCCTTTAAGGTCGTCACGCGACTGGCTGATATAGGTTTTGGTGAGGTTGGTGCCGTGCTCGATTTTGCCCGTATCTGGCTGCATTTCGCCAATCAAAATTTTAAGTAAAGTTGATTTGCCGACACCATTTGGCCCGACAATGGCAATGCGGTCTTTACGGTTGATCCGAATAGAAAAATTATCGATCAGACATTTTTCGGCTGAACCTTCGCCTAATGTCTTGCTGATATTTGTCGCCTCTATCACCATAAGGCCAGAGGCATTGCCTGAGGCTAATTTGGCATTGGCACTGCCTTTTTGTTTGATATATTTTGATTTTTCGGCACGTAAGGCTTGTAGAGCGCGCATCCGGCCTTCATCGCGCGTACGCCTTGCCTTAATGCCTTTTTTAGACCAGATGGTTTCGGCTTCGATGTTTTTATCGAGCTTACGTTGAATTTCGGCTTCATCGGAGAGGACATTTTCTTGCCATTGGCCAAACTCAGTGAAACTTTTTTTCATCATATGGCCGCGTGTGCGGTCAATCCAAAATACGTGATTGCTGACATTACCCAAGAAGGCTCTATCATGGCTTACAAAAATAATGGTTGAGCGTAATTTAGTTAGTTTTTTCTCTAACCAGCCGATTGATTCAATGTCTAAATGGTTGGTTGGTTCATCTAGGATTAAAATATCTGGATCGGTATAGAAGCTGCGTATCAAGGCGGCTTTACGGGCTTCGCCGCCAGATAAGCTTTTAATGTCGCGCATGCTATCGAGTTTAAGCTCATCTAACCATGCATAGACTTTATAGTCTAAATCAGGATCCATGCCATCGGTGATGAATTCGAAAATTGTCTCATATTTACTCAGATCTGGCACTTGCTCTAGCATGCTATAAGTAAGGCCTGGTTGATGAAATAACGTGCCTTCATCGACATCTATCTGTTTGCTGATCAGCTTGAGTAGAGTGGATTTGCCGCAACCGTTACGCCCGACAATAGCCATTTTCATGCCTTGATTGATCGACAGATTGAGCTGGTTGAACAAAATACCATCGCCGCCACCGAGGACGATATTTTGCATTGTGACTTGTGCTTTTGACATGAAGAGCCTGAATTTGAGAGTGATTTTTGTGCAAAATGGCTTTTATTGCCCGAAATGTCAATATAGAAAGGTTTAAGCATCCCAGCTTAGTTGCCCAGAATGACAATTTTCCCGCTGACGTCGATGAATGCTGAATTGCCTTTATGTGGGCTCACTCGTTTGATTTTTTTTGTTTTTTGAATGTAAATGCTGCCCCGTTTGGTGATTTTCTCTTTTACCACTTTTTTTCGCACCACTTTCTTTTGACTGGTTTTCTTGATGGTTTTTATTTTGGGGCGCTTGATGGGTTTGGTGATTTTGAAACTTAGTTTGATTTTTTTGCCAACTGACGCGACATAGTTACCACTATTATCAGCGGATTTCTTGCCTGTGCTTGATAGAGTGATGATGTTGTTTTGACGTGAAGCATTTTTCAATATTTTAGCGGTAGTTTGAATGAATATTGCTGGTTTCTCGGCCTTTAAGGCTACGGTGAGAATGGCATTGCGCGGTGTGACTAAGTTGGCCGTTGCGGTATGCTCTAGACTCTGCAAGTCCAAATTATATTTGGCGACATAGGCATCGGTCATGAATGTCTTAAACGTCATGGCGGGTAGATTGCCGCCTGTGAGCCTTTTGGTCGGCGTATAATTGTCGTTGCCATACCACACGCCAGTGACCAAATGATCGGTAAAGCCCATAAACCAAGCATCACGATAGCTTTGGGTGGTGCCTGTCTTGCCGTAGGTTTTGGTGAAGTTTAAATTAGCGCGTCTGCCAGTGCCGTATTCGATCACATTGCCGAGCATATATTTTAGATCAGCAATTTTATGCGGGTCGGCCACCACATCGGCTGCAAATTCATCGCGGTTATGGTTATAAATGACATTGCCAGTGCCATTGCGAATTTCGTAAACACCATAGGGTTGTGCCAATGTGCCGCCATTGGCAATGGTGGCGTAAGCACCTGTAAGATCTAGCACTGAAATGGATGCTGTACCCAATGGCATGGAGGCATTGGCGGTTAATTTGGCATCAATGCCCAAATTTTTTGCCGTTGAAATGACGTTTTTGTAGCCAATCTTGAGCGCTAGTTTAATGGGAATGCTGTTGATTGAGCGCACCAGGGCATTATTAAGCGTGGTGCGGCCAACATAGCGGCGGTTGTAATTTTTGGGTGACCATTTTTTAATCCGAACGCGGCTATCAATCACGCTGCTATTGGGTTTATAGCCATAATTAAGAGCGGCTAGATATACCAAGGGTTTGAATGATGAACCTGGTTGGCGCCCCACATTGACCGCGCGGTTAAACTGGCTTTTGCGATAATCCTTGCCGCCAATAAGTGCCAATACGGCGCCATCATGTTCCATGCTAACTAATGAAGCCTGATCGACATTATATTTTTGACCATTTTGGCGCAGATTATCTTGAATGGCTTGACGCGCCGCGGCTTGCAAATCTAAATCAATTGTAGTTTTAACATGCAATATATAATTGCGGTTAGTGGCGATTTTTTTGACTTCTTCAAACGCCCAATCGATGAAATAATCGCCTTTATTTTCGGGATTGTGACGGTTGACCACTGAGGCGGGATTGGCGCGGGCATCAAACACATCATCATGACTTAGAAAGCCCGCATTGACCATATTGGTCAGCACCACATTGGCCCGACCGCGTGCTGCTCCCAAATTAATATGCGGGGCATAATTTGATGGGGCTTTGAACAGGCCAGCCAACATTGCCGCTTGGGCTAAGTTGACCTCGCGCACTGACCTGCCGAAGTAATATTGTGAAGCGGATTCTAAACCAAAATTGCCAGCGCCCATATATACGCGGTCAAAATATAGGTTCAAAATTTCCTCTTTCGTGAGGTTGGCCTCGAGCCATAAGGCCATATAGGCCTCTTTAATCTTACGCTCTAAAGTTTGCTCTGATGAAAAAAATAGCATTTTGGCAAGCTGCTGCGTGATGGTGCTGGCACCATGATTATTGCCAGAGGTTTTTTGAATGTTATGGATTAATGCCCGTGCAATGCCCATTGGATCAACACCCACATGGTTAAAGAAATTGCGATCTTCGGTGGCTAATGCTGCCAATAACACATTTTTGGGCAATTCTTCTAGCGGCACATTGCTATCATGACGAATGCCGCGATGGCCGATGAGATTGTTGTTTTTATCATAAAAAGTTACAGAATATTTTTGATAAAGTTGCCAGCCTTCGTCGACATCGATCAGCGCATATTGACCTAACATGAAAAAACCAATCAGGCCGAAAAAGAGTAAAGTGAGCCCATCGGAAATAATCTCGATGAACAAACGTTTAATGCCGCGTACCCGCATGAAACCCATGATATAATTAAAGCCGAGCCAGAAATTTTTAAGAAACCTGCCCGTGGAATAAATGGCATTCTCCATGAAGCTATCTATTTTCAATAAATAATTTAAAAAGCCATTATTTCTGGACATAGATCGCTACCAAACTCCAACTCAAAACATATACAACCACTTAAAATGTGACGGCTTCATATGTTAACAAAATATGAATACAATAGTAGGCATTGCACGAATTATGCCAGATTTTCTGTGCGGATTTGGGACGTTAGTTTGGGTTGATGTTGACAGGTTTTATATAAGAAAGCGGCGGTTTTGGCCTGATTAAAATATCAATTTATTTCTAATAATGATTGTGCTATTAAATAGCATGATAAATCTTATAAAATATGTAACTATATGAAATAACTGAATATGTTCTGGGAAGAGAAAACATTAGGTGAGTTAAATGACCAAGAATGGGAAAGCCTGTGTGATGGCTGTGGCAAATGTTGTTTGATTAAACTAGAAGATGAAGACACTGGTGAGATTATATTCACCAATATGGCTTGTAAGCTGCTTGATGTGAAAACTTGCCAATGTAGCGACTATCCCAACCGTGCCAAATTCGTACCAGATTGTATCAAAATGACACAGGAGAATATCAGCCAGTATAATTGGTTGCCAAAATCATGCGCTTATAGATTGCTGGATGAGGGTAAGAGATTGCCTGATTGGCACCCGCTAATCTCGGGTGACCCGAAAACTGTTTTGCGCGCTGGAATATCGGCGATTGGGCGCATTGTGAGTGAAGAGGGCATCGATGATGAAGATGCGGTGAATTTTATTGTTCAATGGCCGAAAAGGTAATGTATTGAAAATATTGATATTTTTGAGTTATAAAGGTTTGCGGGGATTAGTTGCAGTTAGAAAAATGACAATTTGACCGTACGGTATTGTTGGCATATTTTGAGGACAGTAAAAAAGGTTGAAACAGACCTGAACCGAACCCGCTTTGATCAGCGGGTTTTTTTATGCAGATATAAAATGCTTATGAGCAAACAGAAATTGATATTGGATAAGCTTGAGCGGCAATTGAATAAAATTATTACCCTTTTGGGCAAAACCGAGCCGCAAGCTGATTTGGCATTTTGTGAAAAACAAGCCAAGACATTGACGGTGATTATCAAAGCTTTGGAAAATATTCGCGCCATGCAAGTGCCGCAGGATGATAAGCCAAGCCAACAAAGTGAGCCTGAAACCATCTATGAAACGGACCAACAATTCCGAGACGAAATTACGCAAAAACTTGCGGCGATTAACCAAACAGCAGATTGAAAAATTTGCCACTGATTTAGATGAGGAACAGTTAGAAAAATTATATTTTGATTGGTATTTATGGGCTAGGGATGACCAATTGCCGCCGAATTTGCAGCCTTCGAGCAGTGAAAAATATGCTGAAGAGTGGCAGAATTGGATTTTATTAGGTGGCAGGGGGGCGGGGAAAACTCGTGCTGGTGCCGAATGGGTGAGGGCGATGGCGTTGGGGATTGAGCCGTTTGCCAAAAGCCCAGCATGGCGGATTGCTTTGATTGGTGAGACATTTAATGATGTGCGTGAAGTAATGTTAGAGGGTGACAGTGGGTTGCTGAACATTCACCCTGCGCATCAAAAACCGACTTATATTGCTTCGCGCAAGCGGCTTGAATGGCCGAATGGGGCGATTGCGCAATTGTTCAGTGCCGAAGAGCCTGAAAGTTTGCGCGGGCCGCAATTTCATGCGGCTTGGTGTGATGAATTTGCTAAGTGGCAGTATGATGAAGAAGTTTGGGACATGTTGCAATTTGGCATGAGGTTGGGGGAGCATCCGCAGATTGTGATTACGACCACGCCGCGTAATCGCAAGAAATTAAAAGATATTTTGGCGATGCCGAATAGTTATGTGAGTAGGGCATCGACTTTTGCCAATAAGCAGAATTTGGCGGGGGCGTTTTTGCGCACCATTGATGCAAATTATGCGGGGACGAATTTAGGGCGGCAGGAATTATATGGTGAGCTCATTGAAGATAATGAAGGTGCGTTATGGTCATATGAATTGATTGAGGATTTGCGGCGCAACCGCAAGAATTATGATTTTAATGATTTTGACCGCATTATTCTGGCCATTGACCCGCCTGCGACCAGTCATAAAAAATCCAACGCTTGTGGGATGATTGTGGCGGCTGTGGATGGCAATCGGCATGTTTATATTTTGGCTGATGTGACGATGCAGGCGGTCAGCCCGATTGTTTGGGCGCAGAAGGCGGTGCAGGTTTATCATGAATTTAATGTTGACCGCATTGTGGCTGAAGTGAACCAAGGGGGGGAAATGGTGGAGACTATATTGCGCACGATTGATGGGCAGATTTCTTATGCTGGGGTGTTTGCCAAGAAGAGTAAGAAAAGTCGGGCTGAGCCTGTTGCGGCTTTGTATGAGCAGGGCAAGGTGCATCATTTGGGTATGTTTGAAGAGTTGGAAGATGAAATGTGTCAGTTTGACCATTTTATTATGAGTTCGAAAAATAGCCCGGATCGGGTGGATGCTTTGGTGTGGGCGGTTAGCCATTTGTTGCTCAATGGTGGTGTGAGTGTGCCGCGGATTAGAGATTTGTAGATTAAATAATTAGAATTCAAACTATGGGAAGGGGAAATATGTCATTTCTTCAACGGCTGGGTTTTGGCCAAAATACCGGTAAAAAACCGAGAACTGAGCGTAAGAATTATGTGCCTTTGACCCAATATGGTCATGAATTTGGGTTTTTGATGAATAGTGATTTTACCGATGATATTGCCATTGCGGCGATGGCACGGCATGCTTATATGCAGAATCCGATTGCGCATCGGGCGGTGCGGATGATTGCGGAGGCTGCGGCATCGGTGCAATTGCAGTTGTTTATTGATGATGAAGAATTGATTGATCATCCGCTGCTTAATTTGATTGCGCATCCCAATATGAATATGAGTGGGCATGAGTTTTTGGAGCAGTGTTATAGCCAGTTATTGATTGATGGTAATTGTTATTTGCAGCAATCCGCTCTGGATGACATTGTGCCTGATGCGCTTTATAGTTTGCGGCCCGACCGCATGCGGTTGGTGGTTGATGATCGTGGGTGGCCGATTTGTTATGAGTATAAAATTGGCTCGAAGAAACTGAAATTTAACCAGTTGGTGGACGGTATAAAGCCGATTTTGCATCAGACATTTTATAATCCTAATGATGACCATTATGGGCAGAGCCCGTTTAAGGCGGCGCGGTTGGCGATTGAGATTCACAATGCTGCTAGTAAGTGGAATAAGAGCTTGTTGAATAACAGTGCGCGACCTTCGGGTGCGGTGGTTTATAAGGGGCTAGATGGACAAGGGAATTTGACTGATGAGCAGTTTGACCGTTTGAAATATGAGTTAGAGCAGACTTATCAGGGGCACTCCAATGCAGGAAGGCCGATGATATTGGAAGGTGGTTTGGATTGGTCGCCTATGGGGTTCAGCCCTAAAGATATGGACTTTATTGACGCCAAACACGTGGCGGCGCGGGAGATTGCTTTGGCATTGGGCATTCCGCCTATGTTGTTGGGGATACCTGGGGACAATCGGTTTTCTAATTACCAAGAGGCCAATCGGAACTTTTTGCGGCAGACTATTTTGCCTCTGGTGACGAGGTTTATTGGCAATTTATCGAGCTGGTTGAGCCCTGCTTGGGATGAGCGGTTGGTGATAAAACTTGATTTGGATAAGATTGAAGCCTTGAGCTCGGAACGTGAAGCTTTGTGGAGGCGGATTGGTGCGGCTAGCTTTTTGACGGTTGATGAGAAGCGTTTGGCGGTTGGGTATCCTGTTTTGGCTGAGGGTGAGAGTTTGGATGACGCGCCTGATTTAAATGAGGCGGAGGAAGCAAAATATGAATGATGTTTTTGCTGGATATGCTTGCATTTTTAATGAAGTGGATTTGGGCAATGATGTGATTTTGCCTGTTGCGTTTGAAGCCAGTTTGCGGGAGAAAATGCCGCATAATATAAGCATGTTGTGGCAGCATGACCCGAACCAGCCGATTGGCCGTTGGGAAGAAATGCGCATTGATAAAAAGGGGCTTTATGTGGTTGGGCGGTTGTCGATTGATACGCGCCAAGCGCATGATGTGGCGGTGATGATTGCTGACCAGGTGATTGATGGGCTGTCGATTGGGTTTAAGACCCGTCGGGCGGTACAGAAGGCGCGGAAATCTACCCGTTATATTCAGGATGTTGACCTGTGGGAAATATCTGTTGTGACTTTCCCGATGCAACCGAATGCACGGATTTTGCAGCCTAAGCCTGAGATTAATCAAAGAATTGCTGAGGCTGCTGCGGCAATGCGAGCTTAAATTTAATAAAAATAACCAGAAGGAAGCCTAACCATGGTGCGAAAAAACGCGTCTACGACCCGAAAAAACTTAACCCAATATGGAGACCAAAAATTGGAAACAAAAGTTGTAAGTCCGAAAAATAGTGCGGATGTGAATGTTGTCTTTGATGACTTTATGAATGCATTTGAAGAATTTAAACAGACCAATGATACGCGTTTGGATGCGCTTGAAAAACATTCTGTGAGTGACCCATTGACGGAGCAGAAATTAGGTAAAATTAGCGCTCATTTGGATAGGCAACAGAGCAAGATTGATCTGTTGAGCCAAAAAGCCAAGCGGCCTATTTTGGGCGGTGAGATGTTATCTGGGTTTGAAGATGGTGAGGCTAAGGCGGCATTTAATGCTTATATGCGCCAGGGTATGAGCCAGATTGAAACCATTGAAGGCAAAGCCTATTCATTGGTATCGGGTAATGATGGTGGTTATTTTGTGCCTGAGCAGATTGAAAGCAATATTTTAGACAATATGAAGTTGGCCTCGCCAATTCGTGACATTGCCGGCATTCAGCAGGTGACATCGGCTATTTATAAAAAGCCGTTTGCAATTAATGAATTTGCCTCTGGTTGGGTGGGGGATGCGGATGCGCGGCCGCAGACCAATGGTGCGGATTTGGAAGAACTGGTTTATCCAACTATGGAGCTTTATGCGATGCCTGCGGCATCGGCATCATTGCTTGAAGACAGTGCGGTGAATTTAGAAGAATGGATTGCGGCTGAAATTGAAGCGGCGTTTATTGACCAAGAAACTGAGGCATTTGTGAATGGCGATGGTGTGAACAAACCCAAAGGCTTTTTGGATGTGCCGACTGCGGCTGAAGCTAGTTGGTCATGGGGTAATTTGGGTTATATTGAGACGGGGGCTGATGGGGCTTTTGCGGCTAGTGATGCATCGGACTGCTTGTTGGATTTGATTTATAGTTTGAAAGCGCGTTATCGCATGAACGGCAACTGGGTGATGAATAGAAAAACTCAGGCTGAGATTCGCAAGCTTAAAGATGCGGATGGCAATTATATGTGGCGGCCTGCTGAGGTGGTTAATGGCAAGGCGAGCCTGTTGAATTATAGCATTGCTGAAGTCGAGCAAATGCCTGATATGGCGGCGGACAGTATGTCGCTGGCGTTTGGTGATTTTGGGCGAGGTTATTTGATTGTTGATCGTCGTGGTATTAGCATTTTGCGTGATCCATATTCTGCCAAGCCTTATTTGTTATTTTATACGACCAAGCGTGTTGGTGGTGGTGTGCATGATTTTAATGCCATTAAACTGTTGAAATTTGCAGCTTAGGTTGAGTTTACCTGTGGGCGCACCGATTTGGGTGCGCCTTTTTTTGAAAATTTAAACTGGATGGATATATGGCGCTTATTTTAGAGACCGCTGCGGTGGTTGAACCTGTGGCATTGAATGATGTTAAAAATTATTTAAAAATTGACCATAGCTTTGAAGATACGTTGATTGCTTCGATGATTACTGCCGCCAGAGTGCAGTTGGAGACGCGGCTTGGACGGGCTTTTTTGCGGCAATTGTGGTCGCTTTATTTGGATTTATTGCCTTATGACAATGTGATAAAGCTGGCGGTGAATCCGGTGATATCGATTGAGCATGTGGCGGTGATTGATGAACTGGCGGTTTACCAGAATGTGGATGTTGGTGATTATGTTTATGACATAAAATCTGACCCTGCGCATTTGAAAATTGTTAAAACTTTGCCGAAGATTTATAGTGAATATTCGGGTTTGCGGGTGCAGTTTTGGGCGGGGTATGGGCCTGCTGCCAGTGATGTGCCTGCGCCGATTGTGCAGGCTATTTTGCACCTTGTGGCTTTTTGGCATGAGAATAGGGGACCGATTGCCAGTGGTGAGATTCACCAAATTCCGCATGTGATATTGGACATGATTGCGCCGTTTAAAAAAATCCACATTTAGCTTAATGTTTGCAACTTATGAGTTTGAAAAATGAATAGATTTAACCTTGATTTTGGTCAGTTGAACCAGAGGATTGCTATATACAGCCTGAATGTTGGGCGTGATGTGATCGGCGGTGAAATTGTGACTAAAAGCCTATCGACGGAATGTTGGGCTAAGCTTGAGCCGCAGCGCCAGAGCCAGAATTTTTCTGGGCATGTGAGCAAAGGCAAGGACAGCTTGATTGTCTATATACGTTACCAAAGCGGCATATATAAGCAGATGTTGATTGAGCATGAGGGCGTGCAATATGAGATTCAATCGGTGATCAATATGGAGGCGGCTGATTTATGGTTGAAAATGACCGCTAGCAAACGCGAGGTGCTGATATGAGGGGTTTGTTGCAGTTTAAAAGTTATCTTTATGCCAGATTATCTAGCGATGCTGACCTGATCACTTTGTTGGGCGGGACGCATATATATGATGTGGTGCAGGAGGGTGCGGCTTTGCCTTACATCGCTTATGAGCAGATTAGCAGCCAAAGCACCCATCAATTAGATGAACAAATGAGCGAGCATGTGATCGGCCTCGTTGTGGTGGCGCGGGCTGATAGCAGCCTGACCACGCATAATATTATGGCGCAGTTAGAGCAACTTATTGATGAATTGCCTGCAAAGGCTGACCTGACTTTGGGTTATGCCATGTTGTCTGCTGAATTGTTGACCACCAGCATAGAGCAGACGAATTTTGAAATTGTTAAAGGCGCGATGCAATTGAAAATATTAGTGACGGGTGGGGGATGAAAAATGATTGAAGAATTTCAGGACATATTGTTTCCGCAGAATTTAGGTTTTAGTGTGAGCCGCACCATTGAGCGGTTTACGGAAATACAGAATTTTTTATCGGGTCGTGAGCAACGGAATGCGCGTAAATATCATTCCAAACGTAAATATATGCTGGGTGTGGCGGCGAAATCGTTTGGTGACTTGGAACAAATTACTGGTTTTTATGAGGCACGAAGAGGGCCTTTGATTGGCTTTAAATGGCATGATATTTTAGACTATAAATCTTGTGACTTAGAAGATGAGATAAGTGCCACAGATCAGAAGATAGGTATTTATGACGGTGAGGTTGCGGAATTTCAATTGAGCAAAACTTATGGCAATGCGGTGGATGATGACCAGAATTACATTCGTAAAATCACCAAACCTTATGATGCCAGTTTGCGAATTGCGGTGAATGAAGTTGAGCTGAATGCCAGCCATTTTGGGGTTGAGGTGTTAACTGGCATTGTGACTATTTTACCGAGCGCGGGGCTTGTTGAAGATGATGAGATATCAGCTGGTTTTGAATTTGACGTGGCAGTGCGTTTTGCCGAGAATGAATTAAAGGTTGATTACTCCTCGTTTAAATCGGGTGAGATTGCGCAAATTTCGTTAATTGAAATATTGGATTGAGCTGATGCAGGATTTGGATGTGAGCTGGAAAGCGCATTTGGCATTGAATGTGACCCAGATATGCCATTGTTTGAAGATTGGCAAGGGTGAGATAAGTTTGTTTTTGACGGATCATGATAGGTCAATATTGTTTTTGGAAGATGATTATTTGCCTGATGAGAATTTGCAGGTTGCGCCTGCCAAATTTAGCCGCAACTTGCTTGATGATGCGTTTGAAATATCGACTTTTATTGATGACAACGCTTTGTCCTACGGCTTGATTGAAGCTGACCATTTACAAGATGCCCAATTTTGTCTTTACCAAGTGAATTGGCATATGCCTGAAGAATATAACTTGTTGAAACAGGGCGTGGTTGGGGATGTGTATATTGAAGATGCGCGGGTGAAATTGAGCTTGCATGGCATTGCTAAGCCGCTTGAGAAAAGTCATAACCGCTTGCTGCAAGAAAGATGTGACGCGCAATTTGGTGATGATCGATGCAACATTGATACGGGACTATCTGTTTATCATAAATCTGGGCAAATTAGTTTGCTTAAATCTTCGCATAGTTTTGAGGTTGAGTTGCCTTCGGGTATTGAGACGGGTTATTTTGATGGCGGTAGCTTGGAGTGGCAGAGCGGTGAAAATACCGATTTGGGTGTTGAGAAATTGCGTATTGCGCGCCAATATAAGCTATCGGAAACCACTCATTCGATTACATTGCACAGCGATATGAAACATCCGATTGCGCTTGAAGATGAGTTGAAATTAATTGTTGGGTGTGACAAAAGCTTTGCCACTTGCCGCGATAGATTTGCCAATAGTGTTGAATTTAGAGGTTTCGACCATATGCCTGGTAAGAATTTTAAATTCACTTATCCGCAGCGTATTTCGCCGGAAAATTTTGAATGATGAGCATGCAGATGGAAGTGGTTACTGAGGCCAAGAGTTGGCTCGGTACGCCTTATCGGCATCAGGCCAGTTTGAAGCATGTTGGGTGTGATTGTTTGGGGCTTTTGCGCGGGGTATGGCGTGAGGTGAGAGGTGATGAGCCTGAACTCGCGCCGCCTTACGCGCCGCGTTGGAATGATGCGACAAATAATGATTTATTGTTGGAAATGGCGGAACGAAATTTTTGCCGTAAACCGCAGGGTGCAGAAGTAGAGGTGGGGGATATATTATTGTTTAAATATCGCCAAAATTTGCCAACACGCCATGTGGCGATTGCCATCTCGAGTGATGAATTTATTCATGCTTATGCGGGAAGAGGTGTGGTTGTAAATAGTTTTTCGGCATGGTGGCAACGGCATTTGACCGCGCATTTTAGTTGGCATTATGCAACCAAATTGTGAACCAATTTATAAAACCAATCAGAACGAAATTAGGTGATTATGGTAGGAATTGAACTTGTGAGTTTGGACAATCCACCGATTGTGCAAACCAGTGAGCAGGCCGTGCTGATACCCAAAATATGGGGCCGTGTGCGTGTTGAAGGTCAAGTGATTTGGGCGGATGAATTTAAGCTGGTCAGCCCGCTTAAAAAGGATCATCAGACAGCTTTGGGGTTTAGCTTAAGTTTTGCCATTGCTCTATGTGAAGGTGAGATTGATCATATTTCGAAAATATGGGCCAATAATAATTTGCATGATATGACGGATTTGAATTGGCGTTTTTATAATGGTAGTGCTGATCAGCCTGCTGACCCTCTGCTTGAAGCGATAATGGGTGCGGGCAACGCACCCGCCTTTCGGGATGTAGCATATGTGGTATTTGAAGACCTGCATTTAGAGCCATTTGGCAATATGGTGCCAAAATTTTCCTTCGAAGTGGTCAATGCCATTGGTGAATTGGAGCGGCAGGTGAAAGCCGTTGCGCTCATTCCTGGCGCTACGGAATTTGGTTATCACACTGTGTCCATTGTTCGTGAAGATGAGTTTGAATATTTTCCTGAAAACCAGCATGGGTTTATTGGCAAAACCGATTTTATCACTTCGATTGATGAATTGTGCAATTTATGCCCAAATCTAGAGCAGGTGTCGTTGGTTGTGC
Organism: Hyphomicrobiales bacterium; assembly: GCA_002401855.1. GTDB lineage: Bacteria > Pseudomonadota > Alphaproteobacteria > Rhizobiales > OSC116 > OCS116. The sequence continues at coordinate 74,380 of NVUH01000001.1, read as the reverse complement.
CGTGGTTTGGTGATGATTTACGGGCAGGGGAAATTAACATAAAGCCCTGTGTAGACAATGCGTATAAAAAAACCACGCCTGAACAGTGGCAAGTGAACGGTGTGAAACGCGGTTTGGCAAAAGTGGTTTCGCAAATTGATGAACGAGCGGCATTTGGTGGCACACCCTCGGATGCTTCGGTACTTGCTGCGATTGCTGAGTTTAAACTGCGCGGTATAAAAGTGACTTTCTACCCATTTATTTTGATGGATGTGCCTGCTAATAATATGTTGCCCAGCCCCTATGGTGGCGTGAGCCAACCTGTTTATCCGTGGCGTGGACGCGTGACCTGTGACCCTGCCATTGGCCAAGGTGGCAGTGTTGACCAAACGGCGGCAGCGACCTCCCAAATTGCCAATTTTTTTGGCAATTGTGCGGTTGCGAATATAAAAAATGTCGATGACGTGGTGTTTTATGATGGACCCGGTGGCGAATGGGGTTATCGGCGGATGGTGTTGCATTATGCTAAATTATGCCAAGTGGCGGGCGGCGTTGAAGCGTTTTTAGTTGGTTCCGAATTCATTGGCTTAACCCAAGTGCGCGACAGTAAAACCCATTTTCCAGCGGTTGATCAATTGCGGACATTGACCGATGATGTGCGTTCTTTTTTGCCGTCAACCAAGATTTCATATGGTGCTGATTGGAGTGAATATTTTGGCCATCATCCCCAAGATGGGACGGGCGATGTGTTTTTTCATCTTGATGACCTATGGGCGCATGCCAATATTGATTTTATTGGCATTGATGCTTATTGGCCATTGTCTGACTGGCGTGATGAGCCTGAACATTTGGATAGGGCTGGTGATATTCAGAGTATTTATAATCGTGATTATTTGGACGGCAACATTGTGGCGGGCGAAGGGTTTGACTATTATTATGCCAGTGTGAGTGATCGCAACGAGCAAGTGAGAAGCCCGATTGATGACACGGCTTATGGTAAGCATTGGGTGTTTAGAACCAAGGACATTCTGGCATGGTGGCAAAACAGCCATTATAACCGCATCAATGGCGTTGAGCAGGGATCGCCGACGGGCTGGGTGGCTGAGTCTAAGCCGATTTGGCTGACTGAAATTGGTTGCCCTGCGATTGACAAAGGTAGCAATCAGCCCAATGTATTTTATGATCCCAATTCATCGGAAGGCAAGATACCTTATTTTGCCAACCAAAGCCGTGATGACATCATTCAGCGGCGTTATTTGGAGGTGTTTTTAAACCATTATGAAGATGGAAATGGTGAGAATCCAATTTCTAGCGTTTATGGCGACAAGATGCTCGACACCAGCAATATATTCATCTGGGCTTATGACGCACGGCCTTACCCTTTATTTCCTTTGCTCACAGATGTATGGGCTGATGGCGATAATTGGAATTATGGCCATTGGCTCAATGGCCGCATTGGTGCGGTGCCACTTGATCAATTAATTTTGCAATTCACTGGCGAAATTAAGGCGGATGTATCGGCTGTTAACGGCCAAGTTGAAGGTTACACAGTCAACCGATTGCAAAGCCCGTTACAGACATTGCAAGACATATTGCAGAATTTTGGCTTGATGGTTTATATCCGCGATGATGTGCTGATATTTAGGCATCAGGATGTCAATATGGTGGCTGAAATTAGCGACTTGCAGTTAGAAGTTGGTGAAATTCCAATCATTCTAACGGGTAATGACACTCATATGCTAACCGATGCGCATATGAAATATATCAGTGATGACGGCAGTTATTCTTATAAGGTGACCAGTGAAATGGTTGAGTTTAACCAGCTAGAGCGCCGCAATGACATATCTTATCAGTTAAATGCGGTTCTATCGAAATCTTTGGCGACGCGGCTTGTTGCCAATCGTTTGGGATTGATAAATGGCGAAGGGCGAGGAATTAGCCTTTCAATAGACAATACGGGATTAGGTTTAGAATGTGGGGATATTTTTGAGCTTAATGTTAGTAATGAACAATCTGAATTGAACGGTAAATGGCGGATTCATGCCATCTCAACAGGTAATGGTCAGCTTATTGATGCGGTTTCGGTGGATATTGGCATTGACAATCAGGTGGTGGGTGAGGTGCAGAAAAAAACAGGACAAGCTAATGCCAAAACTGTGCAGGGCAGGGCTTTGATTGTGGCGATGAATTTGCCGGTCTTATCGACCTCCGCGGCAAGTTTGAGCGGCAACATTTTGTCTTTGGCGGCATTTGTAAAACCTTGGCATAGCAATATCAACGTATTTCAGGACATTGGTGGTAGTTTTGTGAAGCGTTTAGAGGCCAATAAACGTGCAATTTTAGGGCATATATTGGAGCCATTAAATATCGGGCCAATTGACCGTTATGATTTGGGCAATAAGCTTGGTGTGAGGCTTTATGGCGACACCCTGTCATCAATATCCACCACTGAATTATTGGCTGGTAAGAATATGGCGGCTGTTGAGTATGATAATGGTGGCTGGGAAATCATTCAGTTTAAGGATGCGATTTTAACCGCACAGAATGAATATCAGCTTTCGCATTTAATTCGGGGGCGGTTTGGCACTGGGCATGTGATATTGGGCACTAATTCTGCTCTAGCGAGGTTTGTTTTACTTGATAATAACATCATTGAATTTGAGTTGAGCGCCGATGAATTGTTGAATGAAATTGCTGTTAAATATGGCCCTGTGAATAAGGTGATAGAGGATACAAGTTACCAAGATGCCATTTGGCAGCATGAAGATGTGGCGCTAAAACCTTTTGCACCTGTGCAGGTGAGGGTGAAAAAAATCAGCGATGACATTGAGTTGAGTTGGGTGAGGCAGACCCGATTTGGTGGTGAAAATTGGGCAGTGAGCCAAGTGGCGTTAAACGAAGATGTTGAAACCTATGAGGTTGAAATATGGTTGATTGGTGGTGGTGCGGCCTTGCGCCAAATGAGCATCGATAGCCCTAATGTTACCTATGACAGTGAGCAACAAATAGCCGATTTTGGTGGTTTGGCGAGTGATTTTATGGTGAAGATTTATCAGATGTCGGCGCAAGTTGGGCGCGGCACAGCAAAGGAAGTTGAAATTCATGTCTAATAGTTATTTTTTAGAATTGCCGTTTTTAGCGGCGGCGCAAAACCAAAAACATATCACTTTAAATGAAAGTTTAAGCCGTTTGGACATTGTGGTGCAGCTTTCGGCTCTGACCAAGAGCTTGACGGTTATACCTGCTAGCCCTGCTGAGGGCGCACGTTATATTATAGCCGATGCAGCAACCAGTGACTGGAGCGGGCTTGATGGTTTGCTGGCGGTGTATCAGGACGGCGCTTGGCTTAATATAACCGCTAAAAATGGTTGGAAATGCTGGGTTGAAGATGAGCAGAAATTATATGTGTTTAATGGTTCGGCATGGCAAGAATATGCTGCAAAAAAGAGCCTGTTAAAACCTGATGTGCTGATTTGTGAGGAAATGGCTTATGCTCAAGACTCGACCAACCCGCCCAGCACGGGGTGGAACCAGCGGTATTTGAACTTGGTAAAAATAAATGACCTGGGTGCAGGGGTGGTGTTAGACGCGCCATCCAGCCAGTTCAGCTTGCCTATTGGTACTTATTGGGTGAAGATTATGAGCGCTGCCATGCGGGTTGGCAAGCATAAGACTGATCTGAAACATATAGACAGTGGCATGCATTTAATTGAAGGCTCATGTGAGCATTCTGAATTTGGCGCATCTTCTACAGCGGCACTGACCCGCAGCACTGGTGAAGGTGAATTGACGGTGATAGATGATGCGCATAACTATGCGCTGATGCACCATGTTGAGCTGGGTGATGTCGAAAATTGGCGTTTTGGGCATGGCGGGGAGGGGCCATCGATAAATTGTAAAATTGAATTGTGGAAATTATAGGTAAGGGGCATATATATGGCAGAAAAGCCGTTTATAGACGTAAGCACAATCGCTGGTGGTGGCTTTGTCGGCTATGCCTCGATCATTGGGGATATTGAAACGGGGCTCGGGCTTTTATTGGTTGTTTTTACTTTGATTTTGACAGTGATGCGCATTTTAATTGCCATCAATGAATGGCGTAGCCGTAGGAAATAAATTACTTTCGGGTTTTGGCAAATAAAAATATTTTTTTGAGCAGGGGGCGTAGAATCCTCAAATAGGCATTGCCGATAATTTTGCCTTTGAACGATAGGGGCAGGATAAAATCGTAAACTTCGACATAAAGATTATCGGTCCAGCTGAATTTATAGGCATCTTCAGGCGCCAAAAAGTCAAATATTTTGATTTTATGCTCTATTGCCCATTCGATGGTTTTGAGCAGCTGACAAACGCCAGGGCTATGAGCTTGAAACGCCTCATCCATGGCGCCTAAAAATGAATAATATGTATCGTTAAATAAATAGCCAATTTCGGCAGCGGCGATTTTACCATCGCACTTAAGCAAAGAAAAAACACATTGAAAATCTTTATTTGGTTTTAGAATGATGTTTTTGAGATCGTTGATTTTTGCAGGGTTTTCGAACAAGCGGCTGGTTAAGCCCATACGCTTGAGTTGGTCTTTTTTGAGTTGAATAATTTGATCAAATAATGCTGCATTGATTTGGTCGTCGACCAAAGTTTCAAATTCGACTTGAAATTTTGTTTTTAGTTTTTTGAGAGTGCGACGTTTGGATTTGCGGCTAGTGGATGATAGAGATTTTAAATATTCATCTAAGTTGGTAAATTGACTTAGATTGATAAACGGCGCTTTTTTATAGGCGATGATTTTACCAATATTTTTAATTTGCTGAAAGAGGTATGAATCTGACCTGACATTGCGAAAATATAATAAATCAATTTTATTTTGTTCGAGCTTTGGTAGTATTTCTGCTTGAAGAATGTTGGAGTTTTCATCATTAGTTACAGCTAGATCATTATATTGAATGATGGGCTCACCTGACATTTCAGCAATTCTACCTCCCAACATATTCTTGACATGCAAATTTAAGCTGGCTGTGGCTACCAGATTGCTCTTATTCTCATTGGTGTCATGCCAGTGCGGTGAGGTGAATATATTGCTGTTTTTCATATTGCCTGACTGAAATTATTTTGATAATTGGTAAGCAGGTATGTCCTTAAAACCAATTTTTTGTGAGGGATCGACTTGGAAATCAACATTATATTTCATTTTTTTAAGTTTTCTTAAGCCGCTCATTTTATGCATGCCCGCCAAAGCCAGCCGCGCATAGAGACCTAGACCAGATGTGGGAGTGGCAAGTTTTTTAAACCCAAAACTATCACGCAGCAAGCCATTGGCATAACGCACTGCATAGTGATTGCGTAAATCTGTATTCCAGTGTTCAGTGGTGAGTGATACATTCATCACATCAAGATTTTCAATGCGATGTGGGCCATTGATTGGCCAATGAGACATGGTGCCAGGTTCCAAATCCATAATTTCGGCATAGTCATCATACCATTCTTGGTAAGTGATGTCATGCTCATCAATACGGCCAAGAATGATTTTTTCCATTTCCTCATCTTTGAGGAATGGCTCGCTATTGGGATAGATATATACTCGTTTGCGGCCGCGAATTTGCCACAAGGCTTGGCCTGGAATGTCGCAGTGATAAAACACTTTAATTTTGGGCGATGAAATTAAAATGGTCATTTTGTTTTTGTCAGGCATGGTGGTGAAATTGGGGACATTGGCCTCCATTTCTTGGAACATTTGATCCAAAACATCACCATAAGCTTTGTCTGCCTCCCAAGGGCGTTGGATGTTAATCCAGATATGGCCATCGCGCACCGCTTGCAGCACTTGCTCACCAGACAAATCGCCAAATTCGCCATCGCGCCATGTTGATTTGCTGATATTGACCAAATCATGTGTATTGACATGATAATTGGAACGTGGGGTTTTTTCGATCAACCTTGCTAAGGCCTCATCTGAGAATAATTCATTTTCATGCAAGCTATGCTGTTCGGTAATGATGTGCTTACTAAATAATTCAGAATTTTTAGCCTGCCAGTTGGGGAATATTTTATCTGTCATTATTTGCATCCTGCATGAATTTATTGGTCATGATTTAAAAATATGTGTAAGATATCAACAAAGCCTTAAGTGAATGTTGATTAGCCGAGAATTTGTGTACCTTTTATCTAAAGTTGATTAGATATAAACACCATGCCGACTTAGGTTTATTGACTTATGGGTGATGGTTTAAACTTTCAATATAATTTTCATTCAGGTCACATTCATATAGGCATCTGTATATTGTGATGAAATGAGGGAATATGTTTACTATATGTAGAGTGAAAAATGCGAGTGAATAAATACATTCGAACCTTTAAAATACTTTTGCTGACATTTGGGCTTGTTGTCGGCAGTTTGAACCATGCTCAAGCTGCGAAAATTGAAAATAAAGCTAATTTGGCATCACCCACGAAAGCTATAAATTTCGTTAAATTAGCTGCGGTTGATTTGTCGAAAGTTCTGCCATATATTATGGGGGCAGGTGATGTATTTCAAGGCTATGAAGTGGTAAATCATAAAGGCCAGCAGGCGTTTAAACTACGTATTTTTAATCAACATACGGGGCGCATAAGATATGTCTATATCAATATGCAAACTGGGGTCACTCTTTAAACCTTAAGGCATTTTATGCGGTTATTACTTGTAGAAGATGATAAAGATTTAAACCGCCAGATTAAGGCCGCGCTAATAGACAATGGCTATGTAGTTGACAGCGCGCAAGACGGCGAAGAAGGCCATTTTTTGGGCTCAACCGAGGCTTATGATGCCGTGGTTTTGGATTTAGGCTTGCCGTTAATGGATGGCATTTCGGTGTTAGAAAGCTGGCGCCGCGAGGGGCATAAAATGCCTGTGCTTATTTTAACTGCGCGTGATAGATGGAATGACAAGGTTGCGGGTTTTGACGCGGGTGCTGATGATTATGTCGCCAAGCCATTTCATATGGAAGAATTGTTAGCCCGATTGCGCGCCTTGATACGCCGCGCTGCTGGCCACGCTTCGAGTGAGATCACTTGTGGCCCGATTTTGTTGGATACCAAAACCTCACGCATTTTTGTAAATGACGCGCAAGTGAAATTGACCTCGCTGGAATTCAGACTCCTGTCTTACATGTTACACCAACAGGGGCGGGTTATATCGCGCACCGAATTGGTTGAGCATTTATATGACCAAGATTTTGACCGTGATTCAAATACAATTGAAGTTTTTGTCGGGCGGATACGCAAAAAACTCGGCACAAATATGCTGAAAACTGTTCGTGGCTTGGGCTATCAACTTATTGAAGAAGGTGTGTAAGTGACTTCTCTTCGGCAGAGATTGTTAATATCGACTTTGGTTGGTAGCGTGATTTTGACCATCACCACCGGTATATTTTTATCGGTTTTATTCAGCCTTTCGACCGAAAAACAATTTGACAATAGATTGCAAACCACCCTCACTGAATTGGTTGGTGCAACACGGATTATGGACAATAAAGTGATGCTGGATTTGCAACATTCGGCGCCCAATTTTGCCACTCTTTTTTCGGGTTGGTATTGGCAGGTCATTGACGGTGTGAGTGATGAGCCTTTGTTCAAATCTGTCTCTTTGCACGATACTTCGTTATTCAAACAATTTAGCGATGATGATAAGGCTGATTTGAAAAATAATCAGGGAAAGATTTTTCGCAGTTATTTAAGCGGACCAGTGCAAGATAACATTCGTGTCTATGCCCAATATATAACATTCCCCGAGCGCCAAGCGCCCATTCTCTATATCATTTCGGGTAATTCCGAATTGCTAAATGCCGAAGCCCGTTCATTCTATTGGATGATTGCGGCCGGACTATCCCTATTGGTTGTGGGTTTGACATTGGGTGCCTATTTTCAATTGAAATTTGTACTGAAACCGTTAGAAAATTTAAAAAACTATTTGGCTAAAATTAGAATTGGTGATGGTAAATCCATCGAAGGAAATTTGCCGCAGGAAATCATGCCTGTGGCTAATGAAATTAATAATTTAATTGCCGCCAACCGGCAGGTTATTGAGCGCGCCAGAACCCATGTTGGCAATCTTGCTCATGCATTGAAAACTCCCATATCAGTATTGTTAAATGCCAGTGATAAAAAAACTGATGCCAATTCAAAACTAGTGTTTGAGCAAGTTAAGTTGATGAATGTACAAATCACTCATCATTTAAACCGTGCCCGCATGATTGCCAGTGCAGATACTGTGGCGACAAAAATATATGTAAGCCCTGTTGTCAGTTCGATTGTAAATGCATTGCAAAAAATTAATTTTGATAAAAACGTAAAGCTAGAATTTAATGCCGATGAGCAAGCCAGTTTTTATGGTGAAAAGCAGGATTTAGAGGAGTTGATCGGCAATTTAGTCGACAACGCTTTTAAATGGTGTAACACCCGCGTTGTTATTAACATTCAGGCGGAACAAAACTCTCAAAATAAGAACCAGTTGCACATTATAATTGAGGATGATGGCCCGTTTATGCCGTCAAAAGAATTGGAAAAGGTTTTGCAGCGCGGCCATCGTATTGATGAAAATATGTCAGGTACGGGTTTAGGCCTTTCAATCGTCAAAGAATTAACAGCATTATATAGTGGTGAATTTACTTTATCTCAAAGTATATGGGGTGGATTAAAAGCTGAATTATGGCTTCCATTGGCCTAATTTTTAAATTTATGAGCAATATGCGAACTATATCGAATTAAACATTTAACAATTGTGTGTAATTAGTTAAAGCTTTATCATAATTTTAATTAAACCCAACTAATATGAAGGGCTAATGTAATCCTATCTGTTGGATAGGTAGACTAATGGGTTTTGTATATCATGGATGTAACTAATTTTCTCGATCCGAAAATGTATAAGAAAATTGAGCTTTTGCCGCCGGAAGCATTGAAATACCTGCTGAAACAGGTTGAAAGCATGCCAGAGGACCATCCTGAGAAACAAAAAATGTTACGCATCGCGGACATTGCAACCAAAACGCTGATTAAGCAGGGGGAATTGGAAGCACCAGAAAAGCGCAAATTTAACCTCAAACGCTACTTTTATTTGCCATTTGGGCGCATTTTATTTGATGCAGATATCGATCAAAGACAAGTTGGTCGTATTTCTCGACATTCTATGGAAAATATTTGGAATTATCTTGAGAGCCAACTAATGTCGCAAGAAATTGATGAACTTGAGTTGTCTTTTAACGTTGCAGTGCGCAAAAAAGCGATGAAAAAAGCTAAAATTATTGTCACTGAGTTTAACCGTTTGGCTGGTCAGAAATTAGAAGAGGTTATTGAAAAATATAAGGATGATGAAAAAGAATGGTCCCGTTTCTCTGCTGCCATTGGCAGTAGACTAATAGCACGTGAAGCCGAGGAGCTGGCCTATTATTTGCAAAATATTGAGGAAGTTGAAAAAGCCCATAAAGCTTTTACCATCGAAATTCCTGATTTAAGCGGTAAAGTCCTTGCAAAAATCACCAATGAAGTGATGAAGATAAAAGAGCAGCAACCCAAAATGTTTCCTTTTTATATCACATTGTTAATCGATACCTTAAAACACCCCTCACATATATTGCGGGTGATACAAAAATATTATCGAATTGATGATGCGTCAGCCGCCGCTAAATGTGATTTATCTTTATTGGGAGAGATACTCATTTTTAATGCCAAGGTGAGTTTGTCTAATTTTACTGCAAGCGAGAATAACCAAAAAAATCACGAGCAACATTTAGAACATTATCTGAATTATGCTAAAATTATTTTGGGTCTAGAACGAGAATTTGATGTGTCTCCAATCAGCAGTTGGGGTAAAGACATTATTAATATGAAAACCCAAGCGGCCGACGCCTTGGAGGGTGATATTTTAGCTTGCCCAAAATTGTTGACCAGTGTCTTGGGGCGATACCAAAAAATCAGTGATGGAAAACCGATAAAAGCACCCAATCAATTAGAGATTGATGAGTTAAACTCCAGTATATATTTGTTGCACGGTATTAAATTACATATTCAAGCCGCATCCTGTCATGTTGCTTTTTCCGAAAGCTACAGAAAATGTAAAGAATTTATCGATGTGTTTTCAGAGGCGATTGTTGAACTAATACGTCGAGAAAATGTTGAAAATAAAAAAACATTATTAGCTTATTTGCAAATTTCAACGGATTTGATAAGAATAATTAAGGATCCCGCACAAGCAGAACTCTACTATAAAGGCGGTCAGTTGGCGGTGCAAGCGGGAGAAGAATAAGGCAACCAAATCGATAATTTGTTATAAAGAGACAGATTGTCGCGTTGCATTTTCTTAAAAACAGCTTATAAAATGGCAAAGGTCAAAACGAATATGTATTGGCCTGTAATTCTGTTGGGCATCTCTATTCATGCAGCTATTTTTTTGGTTTTCGATTATCTTGCTCAGCTTTGCAAGCTTTGCATATATATCCATTCCCATGTTTTTGCGTTTTAATGCCACTGCACCGCAATTTTTTTTCTCCAGTCGATTGCCCATATTGCTTGGGGCAGTATGTCTTGGGCTTGGCTCTATTGGCCTCTATGCCTATATCGGCAGCTCGGCATATTTATCCTTACCCCAAAACGCCGTCATCGACAGCAAATATGTAGCCATCATCGAGCAGATTGAAACTCATTTAGCTCAAAACCCCGAAGATGCAGAAGGCTGGCAAGTTGTTGCCCCCACCTATTTGAGCCTAAACCAACCCGAAAAAGCTTTTGATGCCTTTGCAAATGCCATAAAATTTGGCAATAGCAATGGCCCAAATTGGCTGGGTTTAGGCAAATCCAACCTGATCATCAATAAAGGTGTTTTTGGGCCGATGACCAAAGTGGCTTTCACCAAAGCCCAAGAAAAATCCCCCGATGATATTGAAACCATGTATTTTTACGCCACAATGTTGCAAAATAATGGCGAGTTGGCTGAAGCCAAATCAGCAATAAATGGTTTCATTGCGTCACATGAATTTAGTGCGGATCAGATACAGCCTTTGACCCAAATATTAGATACACTCAACCAAGCGGAGGCAAACCAATGACCCGAAAACAGCAGAGATTCACCTTTATCATTGTTGGCTTGGCATTGCTTGGCTTGGCAACAGGTTTGATTCTCACAGCCATGGAAGATGGCATATCTTTTTTCAAAACTCCCACCGAAATTTTAACCCAAAAGATTGACAGCCAAAAAAGGTTGCGCATTGGCGGTTTGGTGATGGACAATAGTGTCAAGCATCAAGGCTCATTGTTGAAATTTGACATCACCGACAACCGGTCTGAATTGAAGGTCGAATACGAAGGTGTCGTGCCAGACTTGTTTAAAGAAGGGCAGGGTGTGGTTTTAGAAGGCTATTTAAGCCAAGATAAGATTTTTCTTGCCGATAGCTTGCTGGCCAAGCATGATGAAAATTATATGCCCAAAGAAGTTGCAGATAGCTTAAAAGCCCAAGGCCATTGGCAAGATGACGACATAAAAGCCAAAGCTCAGAAAGTAAGTGAATAATATGCTGGCTGAATTTGGACAATTTACACTTATTTTAAGCTTTGCTATTGCGCTATTTCAGATGGTCATTGGCTTGTTGCCACTTATGCAGCATGCCGATAAACATAATATGCTCAGCTCCATCACCAACCGTGCTGCCGTGCTACAAGCCATCTTATTGGCGCTCAGCTTTGCCATTTTATTGCTGCTCTTCGCTAGCTCTGATTTTTCGCTAAAAATCATCGTCGAGCATTCGCACAGCCAAAAACCTTTATTCTATAAAATAGCTGCCACTTGGGGCAATCACGAAGGCTCAATCCTGCTATTCTCGCTCATCATCAGCGTGCTTGGCGCATGCTTATCGCTATTTGGTGGCAAGCTAGACATTAAGTTTTTAAGTACCACGCTGGCCATTCAAGCCATGCTGGCAGTTGCCATTTTAGGTTTTATTATCTTCACTTCAAATCCGTTCGAACGCTTGAATATTGTGCCTATCGAAGGCAATAATCTCAATCCATTGCTGCAAGACTGGGCATTGGCAGTGCATCCACCATTATTATATTTGGGCTATGTCGGCCTTTCCATTCCTTTTTCCTTCGCCATTGCAGCTTTGTTGACTGAAAAGGTCGATGAAGAATGGGCAAAATGGGTGCGGCCGTGGACATTATTTGCTTGGGCCTGCCTAACAGGCGGCATTGCGCTCGGCTCATATTGGGCTTATTATGAGCTGGGCTGGGGCGGCTTTTGGTTCTGGGATCCTGTTGAAAACGCATCATTAATGCCGTGGCTTGCTGCCACAGCTTTATTGCACAGCGCTATCGTGATGGAAAAACGCGGCGCGCTCGGAAGTTGGACAATTTTGCTGGCCATCGTGGCTTTTGGCCTGAGCCTGTTGGGTACATTTTTAGTCCGTTCGGGCATTTTAACTTCAGTTCATGCTTTTGCGGTTGACCCCGAGCGTGGCATTGTGATTCTGGCTATATTATTCTACTTTATGGCAGGGGCGTTTAGCCTTTATGCGTTTAAAAGCGGTCACATAAAACAACGTGGTGTGTTCGCGCCGATCAGCCGCGAAGGGGCTTTATTGCTCAATAATCTCATTCTGTCAGTGATGCTGGTCACAGTATTTGTCGGCACATTATATCCATTGTTCATCGATGCCATTGGCGCCAGTAAATTATCGGTCGGTGCACCATTCTTTAATCAAACTTTTATCCCCTTAGCGGTACCTTTGCTCATCCTGCTGCCAATTGGCAACATGTTGCCATGGAAAAAGGCTGATTTTCTCGTTGCGATGAAAAAACTTATTTGGGTGTTTTTACTAGCTTTTGCCACTATGTTGATGTTCTTATATTTAACTGGTCATCGCGATATTCTCGCTTGGGCAGCAGTACTGCTGGGTGTTTGGTTGGTATTTGGTGCTGTCTGGGAAATCCTATATTCAGCCCGTTTTGGCCAGATAGAGTGGCATTTGGCCTTGCGCCGCCTGTTTAATTTAAGACGAGCCAAATTCGCTGTCATGTTGGCACATATGGGTGTTGGTGTTTTGGTGCTTGGCCTGGCCGCCATGAGCGCTTGGCGGGTGCAGAATATTCAGGAGATGACGGTTGGCGACAAAATGACAATTGCAGGCTTTGAGTTAGAATTTGACAATGTGCAAAACCAAACCGCCAGCAATTATAACGAGATTGTCGGCAATTTCACCTTAAGCAAAGATGGCGTGAATTTAGGCAATCTTGCGACCGCCAAACGCCGCTATTTAAAACGCAGCTCACCGACCACCGAAGTTGGCCTCTATAATCATTATTTTGGCCAAGTCTATATTGCATTTGGTGTCTTGGGCGAAAATAACAAAGTGCAATTGCGCGCTTATTATAATCCGCTGGTTTTACTCATCTGGCTGGGGCCATTATTGATGATGCTCGGCGGGTTTTTATCACTGACTGACAGGCGAGGGCGCAAAGTGAACCGTGCCGCATTAAAGCAAGAGGCGCTGCATGTTTAAACGCCTCGTCATACTCTGTATCATCAGTATTTTTAGCTTTCACCATGCGCAGGCAGCGTTAAAAGTTGTGCCCTTGCAAGATGTAACGCTCGAGCAACGGGCAAAAGATTTGTCGTTAGAATTACGCTGTCTGGTCTGCCAAAATCAATCGATTGAATCATCTGATGCCGATTTGGCGATTGACCTAAAAATATTGGTGCGTGAGCAAATTCTACAAGGCAAAACCGACCTCGAGATCAAACAATTCTTAGTCGATCGTTATGGCGAATTTGTATTGCTCAAGCCCTTATTTAGCGGTCAAAATTCGTTTTTATGGCTCACGCCGATTATATTTTTAGCGCTGGCTTTTCTATCGGCTTACATCTATTTTAGGAATATGAATAAGACCCAAAAGGATGAACCCGCCGACCAATGAACAGGTGAATATGAAACAGGTAACATATCATTTAAGTCCCGCTGATCAGCTGCAAGTCGATATTCTTTATGAAGATTTAGCGCAAATATTTGATGCCCATCAGCTTGAATATGAGTTTCTGACACAACGGAGCAAATTACGCCCCTTGCTCAATGTAATCTTAGCTTCATCGCCCTATCTAACAGGTATCATTCGTAAATATCCAGCCTTTGCCTTGGATAGTTTTACCCGCAACCCCACCGATCTATATACTAAATTAATTGCCGATTTCATCGCGCAAGCCAATGAGGCGAGCGATGAGTATGAAATTATGAAATGTCTGCGCATTGCCAAGTTAAAAGTCGCATTATGCTTGGCGATTTGGGATTTGGCTGGCCTATGGACACAAGTTCAAGTGACCGATGCCTTGAGCAAATTTGCCGACCTGTCGATAGAAATAGCACTGAGCTACTTGTTCAAACAAGCCGTCAAATCAGGCCAATTTGAAACTGATGACATTCATAGCGTCAGTAAAAATTGTGGCTTATTTGTCATCGCCATGGGCAAACACGGCGCTTATGAGCTAAATTATTCGTCCGACATTGATTTAATCGTATTTTTTGACCCCGAAAATTTTAGAGTGGCAGGCAGCAAAGACCCCTACAAATTCGCCATTCGCCTCACCAAAAAATTGGTGCACTTAATCCAAGAGCGCAATGAATTTGGCTATGTATTTCGCGTAGATTTACGCCTGCGGCCAGACCCCGGCGCCACTCAAATTGCCATGAGCTACCAAGCCGCTTTAGGCTATTATGAATCAATCGGCCAAAATTGGGAACGCGCCGCGATGATTAAAGCCCGCATTTGTGCAGGTGATCAAACGCTCGGGCAAGATTTCATGAAGCAATTGCTGCCCTTCATTTGGCGCAAATATTTAGATTTTGCCACCATACGCGACGTCCACGCCATGAAGCGCCAAATTCACGTTCATAAAGGCCATGGCGAAATTAAGGTCGATGGTCATAACATCAAGTTAGGCCGCGGTGGCATCAGAGAGATAGAATTTTTTGTACAAACTCAGCAACTCATCGCGGGTGGGCGGCAGGTGGAATTGCGCCATTCAGGCACTTTAGAAATGCTCAATCGCCTTGCAAAAACTCAATGGATATTGCCCGAAGTGGCGGCAGATATGCAGAAATGCTATATTTATTTGCGCAATATCGAACACCGCATTCAAATGATGAATGACGAGCAAACTCAAACCCTGTCAACCGACATTGAAAAACTTGAAAGTTTCGCCCATTTTTGTGGTTGCGAAAACCTAAAAGCCTTCCGTCAACAAATGTTATGGCATTTAAACAAGGTGCAGGAGCATTATGCGGCATTGTTTGAAAACGCAGCCGAGCTGAATACCGAGCTAGGCAATTTAGTCTTCACTGGCAGTGAGCATGATGAGGCGACTTTAGCCACTCTATCGGCCATGGGCTATGAACACCCAGAGCGCACTTCAGAAATTGTCCGCCAATGGCATTTTGGCCGCTACAGCTGCATGCGCAGCGCGCGCACCCGCTCTTTGGTGACCGAAATGGTACCAACCATTTTACAAGAATTATCCAAAGCTTATCACCCAGATAATGCAATTTTGGCCTTTGATCGGTTCTTAATGGGCTTGCCCGCAGGTGTGCAGTTATTTTCTTTATTCATCAACAACACCTATCTGTTTAACCTATTCGTCAACATTCTCATCACCGCCCCCAAATTGGCCACTCAATTGTCCAATAAAAGCCAGTTATTTGACGCGGTCATTAATCCCGATTTTATGCAAGATTTACCATCAAAGTCAGCATATCAAGCGGGGCTTGCTAAGGCCATGCAGGGCGCAGAAATTTACGAAGAAAGATTAGACAGAGCCAGAATTTTTGGTCAGGAAGCTCAGTTTCAAATTGGCGTGCATCAAATTTCACAAATCACCAGCGGTAGTGAAATTGCTTTGGCCTATGCCAATTTAGCCGATAGCCTAATCGAAACCATGTTGGATGTGGCGACACAAGAAATACAACGGCGCTTCGGTAAATTGAAAGGCCAAATTGTCATATTAGGCATGGGCAAATTAGGCTCACAAGAGCTGACTTGCACCTCAGACTTAGACCTGATTGTGATTTATGATGTCGGCAAAGATGACATAGTATCTGATGGTAAAAAATCGCTCAATTCGGCCATGTGGTACACCAAACTCACCCAAAGCCTCATCTCGGCACTCACTGTGCCAACAGCTGAGGGCGCGTTATTCGAGGTCGATATGCGCCTGCGCCCGTCAGGCCGCAAAGGCCCCGTTGCCACCCGCTTTAAAGCCTTTGAAAACTATCAACAAAACGCAGCTTGGGTGTGGGAACATCAGGCATTAACCCGCGCAAGGGTGGTGGCGGGCGATGCTAATTTAACCCAAAAAGTCACCGCTTGCATAAATAATGTTTTGCAACAACAACGTGATACCCAAAAAATCAAAGCCGAAGTGCTCGAGATGCGCAAACGCATTGATACCGAGAAAAATACCAATGATATTTGGAACACCAAAACCATAAAAGGTGGCTTGATTGACATTGAATTCATCATTCAATATTTAAGCCTCATTCATGCGCATCAACACCCCGATATATTGCAAATCAATTCGAGCCGCTCGTTAAATATGATGCATCAGCATAAATTGATCGATGCCGAGGCCTATGAAATCTTGTCAATCGCGCTAAAATTATACTCAGAGATTTCGCAAATCATCCGCGTCACCATAGATGGTGATTTTAAAGCTGATAATATACCCGATGGTTTGGAGCGTTTGCTGCTGGCCATCACCAACAGCCCAGACATTAGATATCTAGAGCAGACATTGCGCGAAAACCAAGCCAAAATGTTGGCTCTATTTAGCCATCTGATTGGCGAATATTAATTACCACCAAAATTTAGTCGACAATCCATAAATAAAATAACCCCACAATAAGCCATGGGTTAAAATAATCAGCCAAAGCACAATTTTATAACGGGTTTTTTTGGTTTTATGCCGAATGAATTTTTGCCCCAGCAACGCACCAGGCCAACCACCCAATAATTCAACCAAATGCAAATGATATTCTTTTATGCGCCAGCCACTGGCCACAGAGCGTTTTTTATCAATAAAAAACAGAATGAAGCAAACCAAACTCATGAAAAGATAAATGGAAATTACGGTGATTGTCGCGGTCATATTGTTTACCCAAAGTTATGTTATTTCCAATATATGATCTCAAACCTAAAATTTAAAGATCAATATACTGAAACCCTTCATAAACCTGTAAAACAAACAACGAGACAGTTTGTCACATGTTTTAAATTCTAGTCTTGGTTAAGCTAACATCCATGATGCAATATTTGAAAAACCTGAGTCATAAGATCTCAACAGTGGCAATAATCATGCTGCTGTTGCAAATCATTATGCCGAGTTTTGCCGCTGCCAATATTTCAAAATTAAATCAATTATCAGCTGCAGATGGCATCATTGCCATCTGCTCTGGCTTTGAAATTAGATATGTCAGAATTGATGAAGATGGCACAGCCACCATTGTTGATCTTGGTGACCTGCCGCAAAATCTACCCAATAACATTGTGCATTGCGACAATTGCATAGTGAGCGATAGCGCGGCTTTGCCCAATTTTGAGACCGCCTATTTACCCGCTAAACTACACGCTCACATTCAAATTGCCGTCAACCAAACCGCAATTTTAGAGCTTTCAGCTAACCTCCCTCCCGTCCGCGCGCCTCCTTATATTTAAAATTATCTTTTCATTTTAAATATTAAATATCTGCTTAAGCAGATCATCAAAGGAGCGCATTATGCGTCATATTCTTAAAACCATCACCACTGTTTCAATCATTGCGGCAGGCCTGTCAGCTTTTGAAGTCTCAGCCCATGTCACCCTCAATCCGAACACTGCTGCTGCAGGCAGTTATTTTAATGGCAAAATTCGTATACCACATGGCTGCGGTGAATTCGCCACCACTTCGGTCATCGTCACCATTCCAGACGGCATATTATCCGTAAAACCAGAAAATATGGCGGGGTGGAAAATTGACATTGTTAAAAAACAACTCGATAAACCAGTTGAATATCATGGCAAGCCTCTTACCGAAGTTGTCGATACCATCACATGGTCAGGCGGTAATTTGCCCAATGAGCAGTATAAAGATTTTGGCCTAAACCTAAAATTACCTGCTGATGCAGGTCGCTTATTCTTTAAAACCACGCAAATCTGCACCGAAGGCAAAAGCGCGTGGGATGGCGAATTTACCACACCTGATGAGCGCAGCGCATTAGACAAACCATCACCTTATTTGGATACCCACAAATCCGACATGCATGCAGGGCATGTGATGAACTAACATAATTGAGCTTTATCCTCAGCTCAAGAAAAAGCCTAACTTTACCAAGTTAGGCTTTTTTTATTGAAAAGCATGGGCAAATGGTTTAACTCAGCCTAACAAACCATCATTTTAGACGGGTCATCTTATGTCAAAAGTCCTCATCGCTCCTTCCATCCTATCAGCCGATTTTGCCAATCTCGGCCGTGACATAAAGGCGCTAGATGCCGCAGGTGCCGATTGGATGCATATTGACGTGATGGATGGCCATTTTGTGCCCAACATATCATTTGGCGCGGCGGTTATGGCCAGCGTCAGAAGCTATACTGACAAGCCATTTGATGTACATTTGATGATTTCACCCGCCGATCCATATATTGAAGATTTTGCTAAAGCAGGGGCGGACATCATCGCTGTGCATGCTGAGGCGGGCAATCATTTACACCGCACCATTCAGTTAATTAAATCATTTGGCAAAAAAGCCGGCGTGGTGCTCAACCCTGCCACATCAACCAGTGTTTTGGACAATGTGATTGATGACATTGATCTCATTTTGGTGATGAGTGTCAATCCAGGTTTTGGCGGGCAAAAATTCATCCATTCTCAACTTAAAAAAATCAAACAAATTCGCAATATGATCGGCGATCGCGACATTCGATTAGAAGTTGATGGCGGCGTGAACGCGAAGACAGCCAAACTTTGCATCGAAGCTGGTGCTGATGTTTTGGTGGCAGGCAGCGCGGTGTTTAAGGATGGCAATGAAAAATTGGCCGAAAACATTGCGGCTTTACGTAGCTAACCAAATATGAATTTGAATTGAGAATTTGATTCAATTTCTCAATCAGAAATTAACCTATCCGCTATATCCTATAGACTTATTGATGATTGTATCTAGTGTGTGGCAGGGTTTGCAGATGTTTTGGCGTAAAAATAACCATAAAAATCCAGTAAACATCACACCGCAAAAGCCAGCTGAATCTCCATATACTGAATCTAAAAGCAACAAAAATCACGATCAATTAGAAGCTGCCCGTGAGAATATGGCCATTGCTCAAGGCACCAGTGTGCATTTCCGTCATGATTTAATGGCTTTGTATGCCCAAAATCAACGTTCCATTCCAACTGCATTGCCGTTTATTTGCACCATATTTGCCATAATTGCACTCATATCGGTTCCCATAGTTTTTGTCGGGCTTTGGTTGGCCAGCGTTTACATTTCGCACGGCATTTTGTTGTTGATGTGTAAAAAATTCCTGGCAAAAAAATCCGCCAAAAGCCGACCATCGGGTTGGGAAGATCGCTTTTCTATCGCCGAATTTTTCTGCGGCTTGACCATTGCAGGTGCAGCCCTTTTCATGCTGGTTGATGATGTGCCCGCCCAATATTCAGATAATTTTGTCGAGGCTGTGGTTTTTGGGTTTGTTATATTAATCATGAGCTTGCGTATGATACTGGCCAATAATTCATTGACCATGATGTATTCATCAAGCCTGCCTGTCAGCATATCCGCCATTGCTGTTTATAGTTATGAATGGCAAACATCAAACTTAGTTTTTATTGGCCTGATCATCATGGCGCAATATTATTATAGCGTTTACACCCGTCGCCAATTTAAAACCTCTTTGGCCATGCTGTCTTTCCGTGCCGAAAAAGAGGCGCTGTTTGGCGAGCTTGAACAATCGAAAATCATCTCAGATGAAGCCCGCAAACGCGCCGAAGAATCCAACATCGCCAAATCACGCTTCTTAGCTACTATGAGCCACGAGTTGCGCACCCCACTTAACGCCATTATCGGCTTTTCCGAGGTGATGAAAGATGAAATGTTCGGCACTCATGGTAACCCAGTTTATAAAGAATATTCGGGCGACATCCATAAATCAGGTGAGCATTTGCTAGAGCTGATTAATGACATTCTGGATCTATCACGCATCGAAGCGGGACGTTATACCTTGCAAGAAGAAGTGGTCAATGTAACTGACGCCATCGAAAAATCCGTTCGTTTGGTTGAATTGCGTGCCAATGAAAAAGGCATTGAAATCACCCGCAAAATCCAAGTCGGCATTCCCAACCTTTGGGTTGATGCCAAGGCATTTCATCAAATTCTGTTAAATCTCTTGTCCAACGCCAGTAAGTTCACCCCGCAAAATGGCAGCATCATCGTCTATGCGTGGATTGATAAATTAGAAGGCCTGTCTGTCGCCGTGCGTGACAATGGCCCCGGCATTCCAAAAGAAGAAATCCCGCACATTTTAAGCCAATTTGGCCAAGGCAGCTTAGCCCATGAAACCGCCGCCGAAGGCGCTGGCCTCGGCCTGCCCATCATCCGCGGTCTGGTCGAAATGCATGAGGGTAAATTCTCTTTACAAAGTGAGCTAGGCCAAGGCACAGTGGTGACGGTGCATATGCCCAAAGACCGTGTGGTCAAACCCCAAGCCGCCAACGAAGTCACCGCCGCGACCGAAGATTTGCAAAATGCCGAGCGCAAAAACGCCGAGAAAAAACGCGCCGCCTTCCAGCAAATGAAATTAAGAGCCGCGCAAAAACGCAAAGCCTCACAAAGCGCATAAAAAACACCGCTTCAATTCAATGAAGCGGTGTTTCTATTTTCAATACAAATAACCAAATAATCACTTATCCTTAGGATCAAGCGCATCCCGCAAACCATCACCAATAAAGAAAAAGCAAAACATACCAACCACAAAGAAAGCAATGGGAAAACCCAATTGCCACGGCACGCCATAACGCATTTGCCCCGCGCCCTCGTTAATCAACGCACCCCAAGAGGTCAATGGTTCTTGAATGCCCAACCCCAAAAATGAGATAAAGCTTTCAGTCAAAATCAAACTCGGAATGAGCAAGCTGGTATAAATCACCACAATACCCAAAAGATTGGGTATCACATGGCGGGTGATCAGGCGTATGCCGCTCACCCCCGCAGCGCGTGCAGCCTCAATATATTCTTTATTTTTAATGGCCAATGTCTGACCACGCACAATCCGCGCCATGTCCATCCAAGCAAACATGCCAATCGCCATAAATAGCAAAAAGATTGACCGCCCAAACACCACAAAGAAAATAATGATCACAAACATAATCGGGATAGACATAAGAATGTCAACAAAGCGCATCATGATATTATCAACACGACCACCAACAAACCCCGCAATCGCGCCATAAAATAGCCCGACAAACACCGCCACCGCCGTGCCAACAAACCCCACCATCAGCGAAATTTGTGTACCCTGCATGGTGCGTGCAAAAATATCGCGACCCAAATCATCAATGCCAAAATAATGTCTATTGGCGATTTGCGGTGCGCCACCATCTTTTGCGTTGCCAATTAAACTCCAGTCAATCGACTGATAGTCCCACGGTGTAAAATAAGGGCCAATAAATGCCAATAATGTCATCAGCACCAGTAAGATCAGCCCCGTAACCGCGGCTTTATTTTTCATAAACCTCAAATAAGCATCTTTCCAAAGCGACGTGCCTTCGACCAAATCCATATTTGATAAATTATCGACAACTTCATCTCTTTTTTTTCTGTTCATTGAAATCATAATGCCGCTCCTACAGCTTAATCTTGGGGTCGAGCCAAGCATATAAAATATCAACAATGGTGCTGAACAATATGGTCATCGCGCCAAATAAAACGGTGATGCCCATTAATAGTGAATAATCTCGGCTGAGCGCAGCATCAACAAAAAACTGCCCCATGCCGCCAGTGCTGAAATAAATGTCAATCACCACACTGCCGGTAACCATACCCACAAATGCCGGCCCAAGATAAGACATAACGGGCAACAAAGATGGTTTGATCGCATGGCGGAAGATAATGGTGCGCATCGGTAAGCCTTTGGCTTTTGCGGTGCGAATATAATTTGAATTCAACACTTCGAGCATCGAGCCACGGGTGAGCCGTGCGATGGAAGCCATATAACTGGTCGATAAAGCAATAACTGGCATGATGACATGGTTCCATTGCCCGCCATTCCAGCCGCCACCCGGCAACCAGCCTAGCCACAATGTGAAAATAATCACCAAAATCGGCGCCATAATAAAGTTAGGTAACACTTGTGCGCCAATCGAAATGCCAACTGCAATATAATCAAGCCACGTATTGTGTTTAACCGCCGCCATAATGCCAAGTGACATGCCAACCACAACCGCAACTGCGAATGACCATAGGCCATATGTCATGGTCACGGGAAAACCTTGAGCAATAATGTCATTAACCGATCGGTCTTTATATTTAAATGAGGGACCAAGATCTAAATGAAAAATCAAACCCTCAATATAGCGCCACAATTGAATGTGCCACGGCTGATCAAGACCATATTTTGCATTGATATTTGCCAAAACTTCAACAGGCAAAGCACGCTCCGATGTGAACGGGCCACCAGGAGCAAGGCGCATCATAACAAAAGAAAAAAGGATGAGTAGCAGAAGAGTGGGTATTGCCGAAGCAACACGTTTCACTATAAATTTTAACATTAAACTTGCCTTTAGACATATCCTTCACATTGGCAATTGCAATGGTTAAGGACAATCAAATTTAGCTTGAAATTTTTCAAGAAAAAAGCGGAGCATCGTGCACAATGACACGATGCTCGTCATTTATAAAACTATTTAGCAACTTTATAGAAGTTACGGCTATAGAATTTTTGTTGAACATTACTTAAAGGCCAGCCTTTTAGTTGCTCATTAATCATCAGCACACCTGTATAATGATACACAGGAATAACCGGCATTTCAGCCGCCATAATTTGCTCAACTTCAGTATAGTTTACACCAGCATTAGAGCTCGTTTTGGCAGATGCCATAAGCTCGTCAACCCGTGCATTGCTCCATTTACCATCATTGTAACCAGATTCGGTTGTCAATAGGTCAAGGAATGTAGAGGCTTCATTATAATCGCCACACCAAGCACCACGTGCCATTTCAAAGTCTTGCTTGCCGCGCACTTCAAGGAATGTTTTCCATTCTTGGTTGGCAAGTGTGGCTTCAACACCCAATTTTTGCTTCCACATTTGGCTCATCACAACCGCAACTTTCTTATGCCCTTCTGATGTGTTGTAAAGCATGTCGAACTTAAGCGGGTTCTCTTTAGTATAACCAGCTTCAGCTAGTAATTCCACAGCTTTAGCATCACGTTCAGCTTGTGTCCAAGTGCCATATGGCACGGTAGGCACTTCAAAGCCAGCAGTTGCGCCAGGGGTAAATGTATAAGCTGGATATTGCCCACCTTTAAGCACTTGCTCAGAGATCACATTACGATCAATCGCATATGAAAGCGCATGACGAACTCTTTGGTCTTTAAATGCTTCAGGGCCAGTATCAGACAAGTTAAATGTATAGTAATAGCTACATAGGCGAGGGAAAGAGAAAGTTTCAGCAGGGTTAGATTCTTTAAGTGCAGGATATTGACCAGCAGGCACTTCAGTTTTATCTAATTCACCAGCAAGATAGCGAGTGAGCGCAACATTTTCGTCGCTAATCACCATAGAAATAACGGTTTCAAGAATTGTATTCTCATTGTCCCAATATTCAGTATTACGTACGCGTGTTGTACGCTCTTTCAATACCCATTCAGTCAATTTATAAGCACCATTACCAACCATATTTTCAGGTCTTGTCCATTCGGTGCCAAATTCTTCAACAGTCGCTTGATGTGTAGGGAAAGTGGTTGTATGAGCTGTCATATCAGCAAAATATGGCAGAGCAGTAGAAAGTGTCACTTGCAGTGTATAATCGTCAAGCGCTTCAACACCTAATTCAGATGGGTCCATATCGCCTTTGATAACCGCAGCCACATTTTTGATGGACATAAGATCCATATACCATTGGTATGGAGAGGCAGTTTTAGGGTCAGCAGCACGGCGCCAAGCATAAACAAAATCTTTGGCAGTTACAGGCTCACCATTTGACCAGTTAGATTTACGTAATTTAAATGTGTAAACTGTATTGCCTTCGGTCGCTTCATAGCTAAGCGCAACACCTGGGATAAGATTACCATCGTCATCTTGGTTCATCAGGCCTTCAAACAGGTCACGAGCTGCATCTGAGCCATTTACGTCTTCAACCAATTGTGGGTCAAGTGATGGAAAACCATCAAGCATACGATAGGTATATGTTTGATCAGCGGCTAAAGTTTCGCCAGCCATTGGTGAAGCCGCGTATGCGCTAAATGATGTCAGTGCCGTGGCACCTGCAAGCAATGCAATCGCAGCACCCTTGCTAAATTTAGTTTTTAATATTGTCATAATCTTTCTCCCTAAGAACATTATTTAATTTGATTGTTTTCATTGAAAATCAATTCTCGGCCAAAATGCCGCCCTTCCTAGGGCGCATTCAGCAGATGCTAAACGGTAAAGGATAATCGAATTCCGATCAATGGCTATTGAAATAAAATATCAAAAATATTTATGTATTCATAAGCTATTGGAATGTATCAGGTAAAATTGTCAAAGGCTTTTTGACTGCATCGCTAAAAAGTGATGATGGAACAAATATCTACTGATTTTATGGTTAACTCTTAAATTTAATAGCCTGTATCAGAATTAATCTACAATAAATAATCGTAAAAACAACATATTAAGGTTATTCCTTTCTACACAAAGCAATTCGCGCAAGATTCTTGATTTGTACACACCTTACCTAGGGGAAATACTGCTTCAGTCTTATATCTGTTGAAAAATTTATGTAAATCAAGCCGATAATATGGTTAATTATTGATAGAAATGATCCATTACTTTCAAAAACTCATCATCTGGCAGTTTTAACAGCGCATCGCCAACATACCATTCACGTTTACAATTGTTTTCAAGCTCGGTATCTTCAACCCCGCCCAAAACCCGCATCGGCAATTCATAAACACAGGCCGAAATCTCGTCTGGCCATGCCATCAAATCAGCTTTATTCCAAGTCGCATAAGCTGTACCCAATGGCAAAATTTTAAACCGATTTTAGATGTGATAACCTTGGCGTTCATGTTTAAATATGTGGCAAGTTGGGTGCATGGCAACAATATGGTTGCGGCGTTTGTCACAAGCAATTTGCAAAGCGGTCGATTGCGCCATAGTGCCCGTGGCAAAAAACACCGCCTTCTCAAACCCCAAAAAATCGGCAATTTTCTGCTCGGATTTTTGGATAAATTTACCTTCGCCATATGTGTCAATGTCAACATCATTAGCCGCACAAAAGGCGCTCATTTGAGTAAAAAAATCCGCAGGCGAAACGTTTTCATGCTGGTAAAAATGCGTATGGCATTTATCATATAAGGGGTGTAACATTTAAAATTTCGCATCCTATAGTATAATTTCTGCGAGCTTAAAATGAAATTAATATTAAACCAACCGCCCTATAATTTTACAAAATCCACCTATAAAATTGCCGATGAACAGGTCGATCATCTAGTGGGGGAGGGGAGTCATACCCAAGCGTTGGATTTGCTCAATCAAATGAAGCACACCTCACCACACCGCAATGCCGACACATATGATTATTGCATATAGATTCACAACAAATTGAATCAATATGATAGTAAAATGGCAGAACTAATTGAAGCAGCATACAATAATGTATTTTACCCCATGTATGATGAGGGCTATAGTCAGGGCCTAGAACAGCATTCATCATTCGCAACCTTGCGCCAACAAAGCCAGCAAGCCCTTGATAATCTACGAAAAAATACTGAATCAGAACTTAAGCTATATATACCAACCACCCGTTTTAATGGATAAATTCTACTTATCTTGCATGGCAATGGTCAGTTTAATGAATCAATCGCTGAGCTTTGGCCTGCAAGCCCTTATTTAGACTCTGGTTTTGCCGTTGCTTACCTGCAATCAGCACAATTATTCTGCACCGATGGCTATTATTGGACAGATCATTACCCCCAAAACCGCCAAACCATAAAACAAGCCTTTGAACTGATAAAACAGCAAACAAATATTGATGAAAATAACCTCACATTGGCAGGCTTTTCAGGCGGCGTGATGGCATCAATCAGCGCCATCACCCACGGCATTGTACAGCCGAAACGGGTCTTAGCATTTTTGCCGTATGATGGCGATTATGTTGGCGCTGACACTTGCCCCAATATTCCGATAACTATTTTCAAAGCCGAATTTGATGCCAATATCGATGCCCTGTTTGCCACATTAAAACCACTAGCTCCTACCCAACAAATTATTTTAAATGGCCTTGATCACGAATTGCCAAACGACATGGCATCATATATTCTGCCATATATGACCAAAAAGTAAATACACAAATGTATGCATCCCAATCACACTCAAATCAACAGATATTGTTTTGCTATTTACCGACGCCCATTCCATGTTGATTTCAACACGGGAGGAAGAAATGCTCTATACCACCATTGCCAAATTCTGGCGCTTATTTGTCGAAATCATCGCCATGTTTTCGGTGGCTTTCACCGTCTATCAATTTGCATTTAATGATGGCAAGCAAATGGTCATGGCATCCATGTCTTCCGCCTCGCACGATCTTTCAATGTTGGAGCAAACTTTAAGCAATGATCAAATCGCTTCAGCCGATTTAAAACTGGCTCTGTCAAAAATTATTTCATCACTCGAAGAGACAGGAATGCAACAAACAAGCTGCACACTCTAACCGCTTGTAATTAAGTTCATATGTTCTATCTTTGAATACACGCTTTAAAGGGAACGCGATATGCAAACATTACAACAAATATGGCAGGGTTTTATGGCCATGCCGCTTTGGGTCAAATTATGGATGGCATTAATGATCGTGGTCAATGGCATCATGCCTCTTTGGTTTTTCGAGCATGTCGTGGCACAAATCACTTTTTTAGGCATTTTCATCGCAGGGCCGATTGCCTATTTCATCGTCAAAGCGGTCGGCTTTAACAAGTTTTTAGGCATGATGCACGCCCCGTGGATTTTGATGATTTATCTACAAGCCCATACCTTACTCACCACAGCCATAATCGGCGCATTTGGCTATTGGCTTTTGGCTTCGCTAATCATTTCATCAATCAGCCTGTTACTAGATATTTTGGATGTTGTAACATATACAAATCAGGCCAAAAAAACTCAAAATAAGGCTTGATTGCGTAACCGCTACCCATATAATCCACTCACTTAAAAGGGGAATTATATGAAATTAGCACAAGCAATATCACGCCTAGGCACCGAAACTGCATTCGATGTGATGGCTCGCGCCCAACAATTGCGAGCACAAGGCAAAGACATTATCGATCTATCCATCGGTCAATCAGATTTCAGAGCGCCAGACAGCATTGTCGAAGCCGCCGTAAAAGCTTTTCGCGATGGCATGCACAGTTACACCCCAGCCAAAGGCATTTTGCCATTGCGTGAAGCCGTGGCAGCCGATATCGAAAAACGCCGCGGCGTTAAAGTTTCGGCCGAAAATGTGCTGGTTGTGCCGGGCGGCAAAGTCACCATGTTTTTCGCCATTCAATTATTTGCCGAGCCGGGTGCCGAGATCCTCTACCCCAACCCGGGCTTCCCCATCTATGAATCATTAATCAATTATGGCGGCGCCAAAGCCGTTGCCATCCCGATTTTAGAAAAAAACAATTTCGCCTTCAGCGCCGATGATATTCTAGAGCGCCTAACCCCTAATTCGCGCTTGCTAATCCTCAATTCCCCCGCCAATCCAACAGGTGGTTTTACCCCGCGCTCAGAGCTTGAAAAACTCATCAAAGGTTTGGATGATTATCCCGACCTATATATTCTGAGCGATGAAATTTATGGCCGCATGTTATATGACGGCAACGAACATGCCTCACCATTAGAATATGAATCTGTACGCGACCGGGTTATTTTGCTTGATGGTTGGAGTAAAACCTACGCCATGGCAGGTTTGCGTTTAGGCTATGGCCTATGGCCAGATACGCTGATCGACCACGCCACCCGCCTTGCGGTTAATGTGCATTCTTGCGTCAACGCCCCCACTCAATATGCTGGCCTAGAAGCCCTAACAGGCTCACAAGACGAAGTCGAAGCCATGTTTAAAACTTTCGATGAAAGGCGCAAGGTCATCGTCCCGCGCCTGAATGAGCTATCCGGCTTTAAATGCCATGCCCCCAGCGGCGCATTTTATGTATTTCCCAACATTACAGGCACAGGCATGGACAGCGCCACTCTGCAAAGTCGCATCCTAGAAGAGGCAGGCGTCGCCACCATTCCGGGCACCAGCTTTGGCTCATACGGCGAAGGTTATATCAGACTTTCCTATGCCAATAGCATCGAAAATATCAACAAAGCCGTCGACCGCATTGGCGATTTATTGAGCGGCTAATATTGGATATAATTTGAATTTAACACTCAAGCTAATTTGCTTGGGTGTTAAATATGTGAGTTTGAAACTCTTCTATAAAATTCTGCAATTCATTGGCGTTTTTTGTGTCAGTAAAAAACGCGTCTATATCATCAATGCTCATAGATCGTAAGTTAAATTGAGCAAATATTTGTGGGGCAAAATTAACTGATATTGTGCCCAGCACTTTTCGCAATGTATAAAGTAAGTCTTCGCCACCAAATGAGGCATGCATCAAAACGATGGGTTTGTCGATCACTTCATGGCGAGACACAAGCCAATCTATTGCATTTTTAAGCCCGCCCGGCAGTGCATGCACATATTCAGGGCTAGCGAAAATCAACCCATCAGCATTAGCTATTTTTTGAGCAAATCTTGACACCAATTCAGGAGTTTCATCACCTTCTAAATCTTGAGAAAATATCGGCAATTTATCTATATCTTCTAGCAGATCTATTTCTATTGTGGCGGGCGCGCGCTTAGCTACTTCGCGCAACAATGCTGTATTGGTAGAGGCTTTACGCATGCTGCCCGAAATGGCTAATATTTTCATCGTTCGGCTCTAAAATTCTTCAGTATCAATATCCAATTGCACGGTCGCGGTATAGCGCGGCCCTGCAATGGCCGATGGTGCCATAATCTCGTCTAACTTAGCCAAAGCATCCGCGCTTAAAGTCACCTTCAACGCACTAAAATTCTCGGCCAAATGCTCAAGATTCTGGGTGCCGGGGATAGACACAATACACTCACTCTGCTGAACCACCCATGCATTGGCCAACTGCGCCAAGGTGCAACCTTCACTGTCAGCCACCTGTTTCACCTTATCCAATAAAGCCAGATTTTTTGGGTAATTTTCGGCATTAAATCGTGGCATGCGATGGCGTAAATCACCATCTTCAAGTTCATGCAATCCAGCCAATTTACCCGTCAAAAACGCCCGCGCATTGGGGCTAAATGCCACAAATGCCGTGCCCAAATCCTGGCAGGCATCAAGCACCGCAATTTCAGGGTTTCGCGTCCATAATGAATATTCACTTTGTATCGCCGCAATCGGGTGTTCTGCATAGGCTTTGCGCAATGTGATGGCCGAAACTTCCGACAAACCAATGCCCTTAATTTTGCCCTCTTTCATCATATCAGCCATCGCGCCAATACTTTCTTCAATCGGCGTATTTCTATCGAGCCGATGCAAGTAATAAAGGTCAATCACGTCAACTTGTAGGCGGCGCAAACTGTCTTCAACATTCTTGCGCAAACTATCAGGGCGACTGCTGATAATGCGTTTGCCATTATCGTCAATATACATGCCGCCTTTGCTGCACAACATATATTCGTCACGTCGCGACTTTAACGCCTTGCCAACCAGTGTTTCATTTTTACCACTGCCATAAATGGTCGCAGTGTCAAAAAAATCATAACCCATATCAAGCGCTTCATTTAAAAACCGCTCACCTGTCGCTGCGTCTGGCGGCGTGCCATAAGCGTGCGATAAATTCATACAACCAACCCCAATGGCCGCAACCTCAAATTCACCAATTTTACGCGTGGTCATTTTTTCTCCCCTTCATTCAGGCAATGCTCCAACCTGTCCAATGTGTTCATCGCGCCTAAAACTTGCGCCACACTCGAATTCGGCTCGCGACCTTCGCGTATTGCCTCAAAAAATTCTCTATCTTGCAGCTCAATGCCATTCATCGACACCGCAACATCAGACACGTCAATTTTCTCATCATTGCCATCATATAAATCGTCATAACGCGCCAAATAAGTGCCATTATCACAAATATATCTAAAAAACGTGCCAAATGGCCCATTGTTATTAAACGACAGCGACAAAGTACAAAGCGCCCCATCAGCCACTTTTAACCCAATGCTCATATCCAAGGCAATGCCCAATGTTGGATGAATCGGCCCTTGCATAGCTTGCACTTGCGTAGCTTCTTGCCCTGTTTGATATTGAAACAGATCAATCGTATGGCAAGCATGATGCCACAACAAATGGTCGGTCCAAGACCGCGCTTCACCCTTGGCATTGGTATTCGTACGGCGGAAGAAATAAGTCTGCACATCCATCTGCTGGATTTTTAGTTCGCCCGCTTCGATTTTATTTCGAATATATTGATGGCTCGGGTTAAACCGTCTGGTATGCCCCGCCATTGCCACAAGCCCTGTTTCGGCTTGTACCGCGACCAAACGCTTGCTGTCAGCAAGGTTGTCCGCCATCGGAATTTCAACCATCACATGTTTGCCCGCCTGCATGCATTCAATCGCCTGCGCCGTGTGCATTTGCGTCGGCGTGGCCAAAATCACCCCATCAACATCATCACGCGCCAAAGCTTCACTCAGCTCAGTTGTCGCGTGCCCAATGCCGCGTTCAGCCGCCAAAGCCGCAACCCGTTCGGCATTACGCCCAACCACACTAGTCACCGTCACGCCATCAATCGCCGCAATCGCATCTAAATGTTTTATGCCAAATGCGCCATAAGCGCCCGCT
This sequence comes from Hyphomicrobiales bacterium, assembly GCA_002401855.1. Lineage (GTDB taxonomy): Bacteria > Pseudomonadota > Alphaproteobacteria > Rhizobiales > OSC116 > OCS116. Next base: position 43,274 of record NVUH01000001.1, on the reverse strand, counting down.
ACACATACTCTCATATTCCATCTCCTATATTATCTAAAATCTGATCCGAAAGAGTTTCAAACTCTTCACTTGCCGCTTGTAATTTCATATCGCCAATAAGCTGTTGCCATTCAACTGTGGCCTTGGCCATACTGTTATTTAATCCCAATTGTTCCACCGTCAGCGCCACTTCACGCATTTCGGCCGCACGTCTTACGCCATGTTGCATCATCCGCTCTAACATATACCCCGAACGTTCATGCCATCCAAATTCAGGAAAGCTCTTTTCCAACGAGGTCAATATCGTCTCATCTATGCCCAATTTACGCGCCGCCAGCAAACATTCAGCATTCAGCGCCTCAAGCCCTTTTATCATAATTGATCGCACCATCTTAATCGATGACGCTTGCCCAATCTCTCCCTCAACAATCTGAGCCTTCATGTCTAGCCGGTTAAAAATCTCCAACGCCTCATCGGCATATTCACCGCATATCAGCAAGGGCGCATGGTGCATTTTGGGGTAAACAGGCGCCATCACCGCCACATCAACATAGCGCCCACCAGCCGCATTAATCAGCTTGGCATTATTTTTTTTGGTTTCAGGCGCACAACTATTGCATTCAAAATAATATTGGCCTTGCTCTATATATTGGGCAGCATCAGCTGCGGCCTTGGCTGCTTGGTCAGCCGTCACGAGAGAAAAAATAACCGTTGCGCCCGTTATCGCTTCCTTGATCTCAAGGCAACCTTCAACATTATGGGTTTTATAATCAGCAAGCTTGGCATCTTTAAGCGCCGCGTCATCAGTTTTCACGTCAAAGGCTTTGATCGCTGGCGCTAAACCCGCACCGCGCCAACCTTTGGCAAAAGCACTAGCAGCTTCGCCAAAACCTATAAATATAATGTCGGGCAGGGCAGGCATAATATCAGTCTCCATTAGGCGAGCGCGGTTTGGAATTATCCATTCAACGCAAGGCCGCTTTGTCTTAAATTTTCAATAAAAAATCTTTGAGTTTTTGTCGGTTCCCAAGATTTTCGCAATGTCATGCCAATCGGCCGCGAACCTTGCTCAATCTCATAAGGTATTTTCTTCAACAGTCCATTGTCCAATTCATGCTGAATTTGCTCAACCGAAATAATACCAATACGGTCACTATCTAATAATAAGGTCCGCATTAATATTTGCGAACTGGTCTCGACTAAATTTTTAGGAATGTCAGCAACGCCAGAAAATATGCTTTTAAAAATATCATGTGATGGCGTGGCTTTGGGTGGTACCACCCAAGAATATTGAGTCAATTCTTCTGTCGTCACTTCCGCCTTTTGGCACAGCTGATGATCAGCCCGTGCCACAATGCAAATAGATGAGCTGAATAATTCTTCCTGCACCACGTCATCACTGGGGATGGGAAAACGCAACGCACCAATTAACATATCAAAATCACCATGGCGTAAATGTGATAACAAATCGTCATAAGAGCCATCACCAACCCGAAAGCTAAAATCAGGATATTTTTGCGAAAATTGGTTGATGGCACCGGGCACAATCGATGTGCGCGCAAGCGGCATGCAGCCAATATTAATAATGCCAACTTCGCGATTGTGCAATGAGTTAACCTCATCTTGGCCTTGCGAAATTTCGGCAAATGCCAGCTTGGACGCTCTGGCCAAAATCTGAGCGGCTTTGCTGATGTTAATGCCAGTTAAAGTTTTTTCAAAAAACACCACACCAATTTGGCTTTCAAGTTCGCGTGCCGAGCGATGTAAGCTAGATTGCGAGATGCCAATATTGCGCCCCGCTAAGCTAAAATTTTGGGTTTCACTCACTGCGATTAAGGCGCGTAATTGCGTTGTGGTTAGCATTTGTAGTGAATGACCTGTTGAGCCATTGCCATCTCTTTGCGCTTCGTTCTTGTGAACACCTGCTCGAATGGCGGCCTTTGTACCGTTCGAAATAATGTTTAACGCCCGCTCAACGCGGTGCGCATAAGCTGCACCAGATGGGGTGACATACATGCCATTATTACGCCGCTCAAACAAAGTGGTTTTTAACATGCCTTCTAATTTAGATATAGCTTGCGTGATGGCGGGCTGCGACAAAAAAACTATTTTTGAAGCTTTGCTAATAGATTTAGTGGCAATTACTTGCAGGAAAACCCGTAAATGTCTAATATTTGGTGTTTCAAAATTCATTTTTAATTTCTATATGATAATTCAAATAAAGTAAATAATATAACCACGTTCTCAAAATTCAATACCTAAAACTGAAAATGGAATGGCTTCAAATTGCCTTTTGGCAGATACTCCTCGCAATTCATTAGATTTCAAAGGCATTACTTTATGATTATTGACTGTCACGGCCATTATACCACCACACCACCTGCCGTTGGCGCCTATCGCGATCAACAAAAAGCCGATGTCGCCAAAGATCCCAATTTTGTCGGCGAAAAAGGCAGTGTCATTATAAGTGATGATGAAATCCGCGATTCGATAGAAAATAACCAATTAAAATTACAACAAGAGCGCGGTACAGATTTAACCATTTTCTCACCCCGCGCATCTTGGATGGGTCATCATATTGGCAACGAACATACCAGTCGTTTTTGGACAGAGCATCAAAATGAGCTGATTAAACGAGTATGTGATCTTTACCCCAATAATTTCGCCCCCGTCGCGCAGTTGCCGCAATCACCCAATACCGACCCGGCAAAATCAGTGCCAGAAATCATCCGTTGTATCGAACAAATGGGTTTTATCGGCATCAATCTAAACCCTGATACCACAGGCGGCCATTGGAAAGACGCACCATTAGGCGATAAATCTTACTACCCAATCTACGAAAAAATGGTCGAATTAGACATTCCTGCCATGGTGCATGTCAGCTTTTGCTGTAACGACAGTTTCCACACCACAGGTTCACATTATCTAGGCGCTGACACCACAGCGTTTCAACAGCTCATCATGTCCGATGTGTTCAAAGATTTTCCAACCCTTAAAATCATCATCCCACATGGCGGCGGTGCTGTGCCTTATCATTGGGGGCGTTTCCGCGGCCTGATGCAAGATCAAGGCTATGAAACCTTAGACAAATCGGCACTTAAAAACATTTATTTCGACACTTGTGTCTATCATCAACGCGGTATTGATTTGCTGCTCGACATCATTCCTGCCGATAATATTTTGTTTGCCTCAGAAATGATCGGCGCGGTGCGCGGGATAGACCCAGAATCAGGTCATTATTATGATGATACCAAACGCTATATCGACAATAGTAATTTGAGCGATGATGATAAATTTAAGATATTTGAAGGCAATGCCCGTAAGGTATTCAGCCGCTTAAAAGTTTAAGGTGAGAGATTATGAGCCACAATATAGTTGTACAAAAAATTGAACGCGCCGACCAAAAAATCATTGATGGCCTCGCCAAATGCGGCGTCGCCACGGTGCATGAAAGCCAAGGCAGACGCGGCTTACTCGCCGATTATATGCGCCCTATATACAGCGGTTGCTCCATCGCAGGCAGTGCCATCACCATATCTGGCGCAGCAGGTGACAATTGGATGATGCATGTGGCGGTAGAACAATGCCAAAAAGGCGACATCATGGTTTTCGCCCCGACATCACCATCAAATTTCGGCTTTTTTGGCGATTTATTAGCCACTTCAGCGCAATCACGCGGCGTGATCGGCCTGATCATCGAAGGCGGCGTGCGCGACACGCGAGATCTGCAACAAATGAATTTCCCCGTCTGGTCAAAACATATTTTTGCCCAAGGCACAATCAAAGAAACCTTAGGTTCGGTCAATATACCTCTGGCCTGTGCCAACGAGATCATCAATGCAGGCGACATCATTGTCGCCGATGATGATGGCGTCTGCGTGGTGCGCCGCGAAGAAGCCGCGGATGTGCTAGAAAAATCACTGGCGCGTGTGGCATTAGAAGAAGAAAAACGCCTCCGCATGGCCAATGGCGAGTTGGGTTTAGATATTTATAACATGCGCCCTAGATTGAAAGAAAAAGGCCTCAAATATGTCTAAAATGCTGTCAACCAGATGCATGTGGATGCGCGGCGGCACATCCAAAGGCGGCTATTTTCTAGCCGAAGATTTGCCCAGCGATATAGCCGAACGTGATGCATTCTTACTAGCCATTATGGGCTCGCCCGACGCGCGGCAAATCAATGGCATGGGCGGTGCTGACCCACTAACCTCCAAAGTCGCTATGGTGCAAAAATCCAACCGCGATGGGGTTGATGTTGATTATTTATTTCTGCAAGTTATGGTCGATAAAGCCATTGTCACCGATGCCCAAAATTGCGGTAACATCCTTGCAGGCGTTGGGCCATTCGCCATCGAGCGCGGCTTGGTAAATGCGCAAAATGGCCATGTAAATGTGACCATTTATATGCAAAATACCGGTCAAATCGCCATCGAAAAAGTCGCGGTTAATAATGGCAAGGTTGAATATCAGGGGCAGGCTCAAATAGATGGTGTGCCGGGGTTTGCAAGCGCAATTCCGGTTACATTTAAAGACACAGCAGGTTCCAGCTGCGGGGCTTTATTGCCAACAGGTAATGAGGTCGATACGATTGACGGCGTGCAAGTCACCCTCATCGACAATGGCATGCCAGTTGTGGTCATGCGCGCCCAAGATATGGGCATCACAGGCAATGAAAACCGCGAAACTCTAGAGCATAATAATGAGCTGCGCACCAAGCTAGAAAGCATCCGCCTGCAAGCTGGCCGTCTGATGAATTTAGGCGACGTGAGTGATAAAACCGTGCCAAAAATGAGCATGCTCAGCAAAGCCAGCAATGGCGGCAGCATTTCAACCCGCACCTTCATTCCGCACCGCTGTCATGCATCAATTGGTGTGTTAGGCGCCGTGAGCGTGGCGACAGCTTGCCTACTGCGGGGTAGCCCCGCTTATCAATTAGCCAATATCCCAAAAGGCGATAGCAAGACCATGTCGATCGAACACCCGATAGGCGCTATGGGCGTGGTGCTAGATGTTGATCCGCAAGGTCAGGTAGAAAATGCCGCCATCATCAGAACTGCCCGCAAATTATTCGATGGCGAAATTTTCATCTAAAAAACATACTTCAGCTAAAAACATTACTTCAATTAAAAATATTAAAGGATAATTTATGGACAAAGACTATCTGCCATTTCATGCCAGCCCGAGTGAACCAAAATTTAGTGTACCCGCTGGTACGGTAGATGCGCATTGCCATGTTTTCGGCCCCGCAGACGAATTCCCATTCCACCCAAATCGCAAATATACGCCGTGTGATGCGTCAAAAGCTAAATTATTCGCGCTGCGTGATCATTTAGGTTTCAGCCGCAATGTCATTGTGCAGGCGTCTTGCCATGGCACCGACAATTCAGCTTTGCTCGATGCGCTTAAAGCCGCTGGCGATTTGGCACGTGGTGTGGCGGTCGTCAAACCCGACATCAGCGATGCTGAGCTTAAGGCTATGCACGAGGTCGGCGTGCGTGCAGTGCGCTTTAATTTTGTCAAACGCTTGGTCGATAGCACCCCGCGCAGCACGTTTTTAAACATTGCCGCCAAAGTTAAAAAGCTTGGCTGGCACATTGTGGTCTATTTCGAAGCGGCCGATTTAGCCGATCTCATCCCGTTTTTAACTGAGTTAGATACAACAATTGTAGTTGATCATATGGGGCGGCCAGATGTCACCAAAGGCGTTGATCATAAGGATTTTCAACAATTCATCAGCTTGATGGAAAATAATGATAAAATCTGGACAAAAGTCACATGCCCCGAGCGGCTAACCACCCAAGTGCCGCAAGATGGTAAATTACCCAGCTATAGCGATGTCGTGCCGTTCGGAAAGTTATTGGTCGAAAAATTTCCCGATCGTGTATTATGGGGTACAGATTGGCCACACCCCAATATGAAATCGCACATGCCGGATGATGGTCAACTGGTTGATATAATACCAAAAATTGCACCAACAACCGAATTACAGCAGAAGCTGCTAATTGATAACCCGCAAAAACTATATTGGGGTTGAATCTTTTAAATGAATACATTTTTGACATATATCATTGTAAAAATGTCGACCAAATGCTAAAATAGAATAATAATGTATACAATTTAAAATAAATATAAACAAAGGGAATAAATATTATGTCATATCTTGACGATAAGACCCCCATACCAGGAACAATTTTGTTTGATGGTCAAAAATCTCGTATGGGTTATGGCTTAAACAAAATGTGCTACTCATTTAATGACGAGTCCGCACGCAATGAATTCAAAGCCGATGAAGATGCATATTGTACCAAATATAAACTCTCTGATGAGCAGAAAAAAGCCGTCAAGGATCGTGATCTCATCGCCATGTTAGAATTGGGCGGAAGCATATATTATATGGCCAAATTTGCGGGCATTCTAAAGCTAAATATGCAAGATATTGGTGCGCTTCAAACAGGTTTAACCCTTGATGAATTTAAACAAAAACTCGTAGATGCAGGAAAATAATCATGGCTAAAATTATTGGAGCCGTTGGCTCATCACACATTCCCGCCATTGGTTTGGCAATTGCAAAAAAACAACAACAAGAACCGTATTGGAAGGGCTTCTTCGACGGACATATCCCGATTTGGAACTGGTTAAAAGAAAAAAAACCCGATATTGCAGTGGTGTTTTATAATGACCATGGCCTAGAGTTTTTCCTCGATAAAAAACCCACATTCTCCATTGGTGCTGCCGAAGAATATATCAGTTATGATGAAGGTTGGGGCTTGGCCACCATCCCGCCCATTAAAGGCGATCCAGAGCTGTCATGGCACATTTGCAATACCTTGGTTGAAGATGAATTTGACATCACCATTTGCCAAGAATTAGGCGTTGATCATGGCCTAACCGTGCCAATGCAACTCATGTTCCCAGGCGATCCAAATTATGGCGGCATCAAAGTCATTCCGGTGATTATAAATTGCGAATTACACCCCATGCCATCGCCAAAACGTTGCTATAAATTAGGTCAATCCATTGCCCGCGCCATTCAATCTTATGATCAAGATTTGGATGTGGTTATTTTCGGCACAGGCGGCCTTTCGCATCAATTAGATGGCCAAAATGCCGGCTATATCAATAAAGAGTTCGATCTAATGTGTTTAGATAAACTGGTTAATGACCCAGAATATCTGTTCAAATTTTCGGTACGTGACATCATCGAAAATGCCGGCGCACAAGGCATAGAATTCAATATGTGGATGGGCATGCGCGGCGCTTTGCCAGGCAAGGTTGAGCAACTGCATTTCAATTATACCATCCCAATTTCAAACACCGCAGCAGGCACAATGTTGCTGTCGCACGAATAATAAAACAATCAGCGCTTGGGAAATTTCTAGGCGCTGATGGTCTGGTCACACTTAGCCCCTAAAGCCATAATATATTGCAACATTTGGCAGTTTCACAGTCTGTAAAGCTCATTTTCGCCCACACAGCCTCACTTCTACATTCTGACAGTTCTGCACCACAACTTTTCGCAGCCCAATTTTAGGTGATACCAATGCCCAATAAATCTTCATTTCGGCGCCTAAATTCCTACTTTCCACACCTGATGCTCTTGACGTTAAAGCCACACCTGTGCTTTACATGTTAGCGCAGCAAAAATCAGGTAGAACATGAAAATACTCATCACCGACAGCGCCGATTCGGCGGCACAAAAAGCCGCCTCATTCATGCAACAATTTGTCATTGATAAACCAAATGCAGTTTTAGGTTTGGCCACAGGCGGCACCATGCTCAAAGTCTATCATCACATGATAGAATTTTTTAAAGCTGGCGATTTTTCTTACGCCAATGTGCAAACTTTTAACTTAGATGAATATGTTGGTCTGGCAGGCACACACCCCGCCTCTTACCGTTATTATATGAATGAAAACCTATTTCAGCACATAGATATTAACCTAGCCAACACCCATTTACCCAACGGCCAGAGCGATGATTTGCCCGCCGAAGCCAATCGTTATGAAGACGCCATCCACCAAGCTGGTGGTTTGGATGCGATACTGCTCGGCCTTGGCAAAAATGGCCATATCGGCTTTAACGAGCCCGCCTCTAGCTTGGCCTCGCGCACGCGGCTTAAAACCCTTGCCAAAAGCACCCGCGAAGCCAATATGAAATATTTTAAACATATTGATGATGTGCCCAAATATGCCATCACCATGGGCATTAGAACCATATTAGACACCCAAAACTGCATTCTCATCGCCACTGGCAAAGCCAAAGCCCAAGCGGTCGCCGATATGATAGAAGGCCCCATGTCAGCCAATTGCCCCGCATCTGCCTTGCAAATGCACCAATATACCACGGTGATTTTGGACAAAGCTGCCGCCAGTAAACTCAAAAACCTAGATTATTATCATTATGTGCATCCCAATGGCGATGAGGTCTACTTATAAAATCAATAACTGATTTTTAGCCAAAATATTCAATATATCGCGTTTGCATCTTGCTGATTTTGGCAAAATAAGTAGAATTTTCAATGGTCGATCAATATCTAGAACGCGTCACCAATACGCGTGTGGACGAGTTAAAACACATGAGTCGTTGAGCAAAATCAGCTTCCTTAAACAACATGCACATATAGTAGTCCTTCATAATATACTGAACTCTCTTGACATAAATGCAAGTATCATTTTATGTCTACATATGAATTAAACTATATCAATAAGTGATTTCTTCGTAAGCTAAAATCACCAAACGGCACATAAAAGCCAGTTGCGAATTGAAATTAGGGGGGGATATGCAAATTGGCGAATTAATAACAATCATCACTGAATGGGCGGTTTTGCACCTCTTGTCCATAGTCATTGCAATCTTCATTTTGGCAATTGGCTGGGCGATGGCGCGTTTCATGTCGCGTCGGGTTGTAAAACGCATGACCCAAGATAAAGATGCCGATAAAACCATGGCATCATTCATTGCCCAAATCACCCGCTATGCCATATATGTGGTCACATCTATGCTGGCGCTGATTATTTTGGGGGTGGAATCCACGGCCTTAATAGCAGTTTTAGGTGGCGCAGCATTGGCAATTACCCTTGGCCTACGCGGCATGTTGGCCAATGTCGCAGCGGGTGTGATGATGATTACATTGCGGCCCATGTCAATTGGCGATTATATTGTAGGCACAGGCGCGTCAGGCACAATAACCGAATTGGGCTTGTTTAACATGTTGCTCAAAACCCCCGATGGTCTCTATGTTTTTGTGCCAAACTCGCAAATTTGGGGCAAGGCCATCACCAATTATAGCCACGAGCCACAAAGGCGCATCGACATTGAAATCAACATCACCTATCAAGCCAGTATCGAGCTAGCACGTAAAACATTATTGAGCGTTATCAATGATAATGACCGCGTTCTGCCCGACCCAAAACCCCTTGTCATTGTCAATCAATTGGGGTCATATTCAGTGGTCATGCTGCTGCGCTGCTGGGTAAATACCAGCGATCATTTCACCGTTAAAGCCGAAATTACCGAACAAATAAAACTAAATTTTGATAAAACTGGCGTTGAATTCGCTCATCTAGAATTTGAATCAATACACGAAAATCGCCGATAACCATATATGGAGAGATAAAATGAAGCTCATAAATTGGCTAAAGCAGCGCGTCACCCATTTTAGTTTTATGGGTGTTTTAATCGGCAGCCTATTCTTCGCCCTATCTCTCACCCCCTCGCTCATTCCGCGAGATTTTCTATTTCAAGGCATTTTAGCAGGCCTATGTTTTGCCCTTGGCTATGGTTCAGGCGTCTTCATCCGTTGGGTCTGGCGGTTTCTAGAATTGCCCACACCAAAACCCAAATTATTAGGTTTTTTACGCAGGTTAACCATCGTCTTAGTCGCCATCATCCTCATCTATTGCCTGTGGCATAGTGTTGCGTGGCAAAATAGCATTCGCGAGCTTATGGATATGCCTCCACTGGTCTCCAGCAATGCCATCATTGTCGGGTTAATTGCCTCGTCATTGGCGTTTATACTCATTCTCATATCACAATATATTTATGAGTTAACCAGCTATGCCAACAAAAAACTATTAAAATTCCTACCCCGCCGCGTGGTGCTAATTGTCGGCCCATTACTTATTGCAATTTTTCTCATCAATATTTTCAACGGCGTGATTGCCAAGTCGGTTATGCACATAATGGATGCGTCTTTTCAAAAAACCGATAAATTATTCGCCGATGGTAAAACAGCACCGACAGAAAACCTAGCCAGCGGCAGCGCCCAATCCATAGTCAAATGGGCGGATTTAGGTCGCCTCGGTCGAAAATTCGTCATCTCAGGCCCAACCCAAGCCCAAATTTCAAATTTCACCACTCAACCCGCCCAACAACCACTAAGAATTTATGTTGGCCTAAATTCAGCCGCAACCGCTCAACAACGCGCCGAATTGGCATTGCAAGAAATGCTCAGAGTAGACGCATTCTCACGCAAAATATTGGTCATCGCCAACCCAACAGGCACAGGCTGGGTCGACCCCATGTCGGTCAACACACTCGAATATATGCACGCGGGCGATACCGCCATTGTTTCCATGCAATATTCCTATTTAGCCAGCTGGCTGTCACTGTTAGCCGAGCCAGAAGTCTCAGCCCAATCCGCCAAAGCCCTGTTTAACGTGGTTTATAAACACTGGACAAATCTGCCCAAAAACGCCCGCCCGAAATTATACCTAAATGGCCTCAGCCTAGGCTCACATGGCTCAGAGCAATCCGCCAATCTCATCACCATGCTTTCAGACCCAATAAATGGCGCCTTATGGGCAGGGCCACCATTTGCCAATAGCATTTGGCGCTCGCTCACTGATACCCGTGATGCAGGCTCGCCAGCTTGGTTGCCAAAAATCGGCGACAGCTCCATCGTTCGCTTCACCAGCGAAACCAATGCCTTGCATATAGCAGGCGCAAAATGGGGCGAGATGCGCATTGTTTATGTCCAACATGCCAGCGATGGCATTGTGTTTTTTGATATGGAAGCCGCCTTCAAGCAACCCGATTGGATGATCGGCCAACGCGGCCCCGATGTGTCGCCAGAATTGCGCTGGTACCCAATCGTTACCTTTGTGCAACTATTGCTAGATATGGCAACCGCCATCATCCCACCATTAGGCTACGGCCACACTTATGGCCCTAATGGCTATATAGACGCATGGGCAGAAGTCACCGCACCAGAAGGCTGGAACGAAGCCGCTTCTAACAGTTTGAAAGCCATTTTCGCCGATGAGGTAAAACGCGAATAGGCGCAAATTAAAGCCAATTCACGACCTCTTATATGCCTTTAATACGGCGGATCCGCTCGACATAATGCTTGCGAGATGGCTGCAAATGCTCAACACAAAGCGCCGCCAATTCATCGCGATCGCTGCTTTTTAAGGCCGTCACAATGGCAAAATGCTCATCCCGCGCCCGCACCAAATGCGCCGCATCGGTCGAGCTAGAAAACCGCACCAAATTCGAACGCTGCGCCATTTTGTTAATGGTCATCGTCAAAAACCGATTGTTACACAACGCATAAATGGTTTCATGAAACTGTTTGTTGGCACGAATCACCATTTGCATATCCAGCCGCTCAACCGCATCAGCATAAGCCAAAGATAAAGCTTCAATTTTAACGATCTCATTGTCATCAACAGGGCAGGGGATCATCCTCGCCGCCTCAGATTCAAGCATGCCGCGCAGGGTATAAAGTTCATCAACCTCTTCAGCCGAATATTCAACCACCACCACGCCTTTGCCCGCGCTACGCACCACAAGGCCAGATGTTTCAAGCTCAAGCAAAGCCTGCCTCACCACATGGCGTTTGATGTCAAACCGCTCAGCAAGCTGCTCTTCGACCAACCGCTCGCGCGGGTAAATGCGGCCAAGCACAATGTCTTCTTCTAACTCTTTTACCACTTCTTGCACGCGGCCTATTGATGCCGAAATTGCACCCATGAATCAGTCCTTTATTGATTTGCGGAATTTGATATTCCGTAGAAAAGATATAGCAAGTGTTGCGATTGTCAACACCATCAAAATGATGGTAATCCACCGTTGAAAGAAATATTCCATAACGGTCAAATCGATCGCACCCGCCAGCGTTTGCACACGGTCTAAATTGGTTTCGGCCAATGGCCCCAAAATAAGCCCCAAAATAATTGGCGCCAACGGGTAATCAGCTTTACGCAACAAATAACCCAACAAACCCATCGAAAACATAATCCACATATCAAACGGAATCAGACGAAACGAAAACGCCCCAATAACCGCCAATGAAGCCACAACAGGCGCAATCACCCCCTGCGGAACAAGTACAATTTTCGCAATCCACTTCAGCCCACCAAAAGCCACCACAGCAAACAATAAATTGGCGATGAATAACGAGAAAATAAACGGATAAAGCACATCAGGCGCTTCAGTAAATAATGTCGGCCCAGGGATAAGCCCATGAATAAGCAACCCACCCAGCAAAGCCGCAGTTACTGAATTACCCGGAATGCCCAATGTAAGCATAGGAATAAGGCTACCACCAACAACCGCATTATTAGCAGCTTCAGCTCCCACAATGGCCTCCTCTGAACCTTTGCCAAATTTTTCAGGATATTTGGCAAATCGCTTAGCCTCAGTACGCCCAATAAACGCCGCGATATCCGCCCCCGCACCAGGTATCAACCCCACAACAACCCCAATCAGCGATGAACGCGCCATATGGCCTTTCAACCGCCATAATAATTTTTTCCCAGGCCATAATTTACCCACATCAGGAATATCAACATGCACATCCATGCCCTTGCCCTCCGCCAAAGTCAGCACTTGGCTGATGGAAAACAATCCAACCAAGGCTGAAATGACTGGGAGTCCTTCATATAATGCCAATTCACCAAATGTATAGCGCACGCTACCCGTAAGCTGATGCGCGCCAATAGCGCCCAATGCCAGCCCTAACACACCCGCAATCAGGCCTTTAGCGGGCGAACCTTCACCAATCGCCCCGACCGTCGACATCGCAAACAGTACAATCCAGAAAAATTCTGCCGACCTTATCTCAAGCGCATACCGCGCCACAGTCGGCGCCGCCACCAATAACACCACAGTCGATGCCACCCCGCCAACCAACGAAGCCACGGTCGCCAAACCAAGCGCCAAACCGCTTTTGCCTTGCTTGGTCATCGCATAACCGTCAATCATCGTCGCCACCGCCGCAGGCGTGCCGGGCACATTCAACAAAATAGCCGAAATGGAGCCGCCATAAATCGCCCCGCAATATACCGAACCTAAAAAGATAAGCGCGGGCACAGGGTCCATGCCAAAGGTGAGGGGGATAAGCAATGCAATGCCCAAAGTGGCCGATACACCGGGCAATGCGCCAAACAATATGCCCAGCACCGCACCAATAAATGCATAAGATAAGTTAGCAGGTTGAAAGGCAATATAAGCGCCATTGAGAATGTCTGCAAGCATGATGATACCTTAAAATAATAACGCGCCGGGTAAATATACACCCAGCAAATGGCCAAAAAAGCCGTAAATAACCGCTGTGCTACCCAACGAACAAACCGCCACCAGCCACACAGGCCGCACCCCTAAAAATAACATATGGGCGAATAAATAAAGCGCGGTGGTGACAAATAAGCCCAAATAAGGTGCCAGAATGATAAAGAATGTAATGATGCCAATGTTAAATACAATGCGTATTTTACTGGCTTCACCATGTTCGCTTGGTCTATCGGTAGATGGAGCTTCAGGGCGTAAACCATACAAAAATGACGCCAAATAAAGCACCATTAAAAACACCAACATAGACATCACAATAATTGGCCATTTGCCCGATTTGGTCGGAAAGTCAAATGCCATAACCAAACCAACCACACCAATGCTAAGCAGCATAATGCTCACCACCAAGTCTGGAATTTTACCTTTTAAGCGTTCCATATATTGCCCTTCATTAAACCCAAAACAAAATGGGGACTGCTACCAATCCCCATTTCAAAATATATTTACAACTGATTATTCAGCATATCCACCAGCTTTGAATAGCGGGAATAATGTATCAGCTAATTTTTCCTGATCAGCCATTTTTTGGCCAAACGCATCACCAACCAAAGCATCAACAACCGTTAGGTTCTTAGCGCGCATTTCAGCAATAAACGCTTCATCAGCATAAGCCATAGCAAACGCATCTTGATAAAGTTTTAGCAATTCTGGATCAATAGAAGCAGGAGCGGCAAAACCACGAACTGAACCAAGATCTAAGCCTTTAATGCCAACAAGCTCTTCAGCAGTCGGTACATCAGGAATAAAATCATAACGTGATGGCAACAATACCATAGCTTCGGCAGCAGCTTCAGCAGATTTCGTATGGTCAAATACATTACCAATCACAATATCCACTTCGCCAGCCATAAACGCACGGTTAGCATCAGATGAACCTGAATAAGGAATGAATGTGAATTTTGCACCAGTGGCTTCTTCAATCGCATACATAGCTGCATGGTCATCAGACAACGGGCCATCAGCACCAACAGTTACAGAACCAGGAGTGGCAATAGCCGCATCAATGGCTTCTTGCATGGTCTTATATTTAGATGTTTTTGCCAAACGAGCCACATTCGGGTCAATCACATTCACTGCAATTGGCGCAAAAGATTCAAGCCAAGGCTTATAAGCAGAATTACGTGTGCGCTCAACAAGTGGCACAGCAGGTAAGTTAATCACACCAATTGTGCCGCCATCGCCAGCAGCTTGTGAAAGGCGTGTCCAACCAATTTCACCGCCCGCACCAGGTGCGTTAACAATCACCGTATTGGTTGATTGGCCAGAGATTTCCTCAAGCGCAGCTTCCCAACGCGGAATGGTCACCCGTGCCAATGTATCTGATGAACCACCAGCATTATAGGCTACGATGACGCGAATGGTAGCAGGTAAATCGACCGCGGCGGTCAAACTGCTAATGGCCAAAGTCGTGCTCAAAATGGTAGCAGCGACCAAGCCTTTTACAAGGGTTTTCATAATTATTTCTCCCAAAATTTTGACTGCGCCATTCAAAGACCCTCCCGACCTATGAATTCACAGATTGCCGACATGTTAACGACAAGTGAATAAAATTGTCAACAATTATTTCAACATAATATTTAACAAAAATATCAATAATAATTATTGATATTTAGGCGACAAAGATATAATCAATAGAAATGTGATTAGTTTAGCTGATGAAACCAGCAACAAAAATGTATAGTTAAGGATGAGAATGCTAAACCCGTCTGAATTAAAACAAAAATTCCCAGACCTATTGGCATTGGATGATTTCGAGCGCCACGCCAAACGCCGTGTGCCCAACATGATACACCTCTATGTAAAAGGCGCTGCCGAAACAGGTAGCAGCATTCAAGCATCAACCGATGCATACACCAAATACCGTTTCATTCCGCGCATGTTTAAAGACGTTTCAAACCGTGACCAAAGCGTAGATCTATTCGGCAAAAAATACGCATCCCCCTTTGGCATCGCGCCCCTAGGCGGCGCTGCCTTCGTGGCTTACCGTGCCGATATAGAGTTAGCCCGCGCGGCTGCCCATGCCAACATCCCAATGATTGTCAGCGCGTCGGCCTTAATTAGTTACGAAGATATTTTTGCCAAAAACCCCGACGCTTGGTTTCAAGCCTATTTAGCCGGCGATCAACCACGCATTGATGCGCTAACCGACCGCATAGCCGCCGCTGGCTGCCAAACTTTAGTGGTCACTGGCGACACGCCCATTCTCGGCAATCGCGAGCATAATATACGTTCTGGCTTCTCCATGCCGCTTAAAATGACCCCAAAAGTGATCATGCAATGCGCCTTGTCACCCCGCTGGGTTTTTGGCGTCATCGCCCGCACATTCATACAAAATGGTACACCGCATTTCGAGAATACCGATGCCGACCGCGGCCCACCAATGATGTCAAAACTCGTGCGCAATACCTCGCGCCGCGATGAATTGGCGTGGAAACATGTCGAAGCCATTCGCAAAAATTGGCAGGGCAATTTGGTCGTCAAAGGCTTAATGTCAGCCGAAGATGCCCACATCGCCAAAGAATGCGGCGCCGATGGCGTCATCATGTCCAACCATGGCGGCCGACAGCTCGATTGCACCATCGGCCCGATGGAAACCTTGGCCGAAGCGGTCGCCAATAAAGGTGATATGAAAGTGATGATTGACAGCGGCATCAGGCGCGGCACAGATGTGCTAAAAGCCATGGCCTTAGGCGCAGATTTCACATTCCTAGGCCGCTCATTCCTATACGCCGCCACCATTGGTGGTGCCGATGCCATCACCCACGCAGCAAATATTTTAACCGACGAGATAGACCGCGACATGGCGCTCATCGGCGTGAAATCACTAGCCGATTTAAATCCCGATTATTTAATTAAAAATGAAGGAAATTAACATGAAACTGACTGTGATGAGCACCTTAGCGGTAAAAGTGGCGCTAGAAGCCCAAATCCTACCCGAATTTGCCAAAAAACATGGCGTCACGCCCGACGTGAGCTGGAACCCAACCACAGTTTTAATGACCCGCATTGAAAACCAAGAAAAAGCCGATGCGGTAATTCTAATCGATAAACCCATGGCAAAATTAGTCGAGCAAGGCAATGTCATAGCCAGTAGCGTACAAAAAGTAGCTCGTGCAGGCATTGGCATCGCCGTTAAAAACGGCACAATATCACCCGATATCTCAACCCCAGATGCTTTCAAAACCGCCATGCTTGCCGCACGATCCGTAGCTTATTCACGCGGTGGCGCCAGCGGCATTTATTTTGCCGAAGCCATCAAAAAACTAGGCATTGCCGATGAGGTTAACGCCAAAGCCACAATAATCCCCGAAGGTTTTACGGCAGAGCAAATTATGAACGGCAATGCCGACATAGCCATCCAACAAATCAGCGAACTAATGACCGTAGATGGCGTCACAATTGTGGGCCCACTACCCGAAGCCATACAATTATGGACAGATTTCTCAGCAGGCATATTTACCGATGCCAAACAGCCAGAAAACGCCCAAAAATTCATCGATCACCTAACCTCAGAATACGCCCATAACGCCTATATGGCAGGCGGCCTAACTTCGAGGTTGGATTTTTAAATGGCTAAACAACGCATCGTTCTATTCCACGCAACACCAGTAGCGATGGATCCCATTTTAAGCTCAATGGCACGCCTCTGGCCAGAAGCCGAAGCCATTAACCTGCTCGATGACGGCCTATCCGCCGACCGCGCCAAAGAAGGCGCAGAATTAAGCCCAGAACTAAGCGAGCGCTTCGTAAATTTTGGCAAATATGGCCACGCCATGGGTGCAGACGGCATCCTAGTCACCTGCTCAGCCTTCGGCCCCGCCATCGAAGCCATGGCCGATATTTTACCAGTTCCAGTGCTAAAACCCAACGAAGCCATGTTCAAGGCCGCACTAAAAGCCGGCAATAAAATCGCCATGTTAGCAACTTTTGCTCCCGCCGTGCCAACCATGGTACAAGAATTCAAACAACTAGCAAAACAGCTAGGCAGCACCGCAACATTAGACGTTTATGTCGTGCCAGATGCCATCGATGCCCTCAAAGGCGGCGATGCCGAAACCCACAATCGCCTCGTTGGCGAAGCCGCACCCAAATTCGCCGCGTATGACGTCATAATGCTAGCCCATTTCTCAACATCCCGCGCCATGCAAGCGGTCAAAGATGCAGTTTCAATCCCCGTTTTATCAGCCCCAGACGCGGCTGTTCTAGCCATGAAAAATCTACTTTAAAAGGTCGAAAAAATGTTAATTGGAGTGATTGCCGACGATTATACAGGCGCAAGTGACATCGCAAATACCCTTACCAAAGGTTTAGGTCAAAATTCGGGGTTAGTCGTCTCACAATTTTTCGGCATTCCCAACGATGCTGCCCCATCAGATGTCGAGGTTGGCGTGGTGTCCCTAAAAAGCCGCTCCAGCCCTTCAGCCGATGCCATCAAACAATCACTAGCTGCCTTAGAGTGGCTGCTAGCACAAGGCTGCGAACAAATCATCTTCAAATATTGCTCAACATTCGATTCCTCACCTGCAGGCAATATCGGCCAAGTCGGCGAAGCCCTCGCGCATAAAATAGGTGTAAAAGGCGTTATCGTTTGCCCGGCATTTCCCACTGTTGGCCGCACGGTCCACCAAGGCCATCTATTCGTAAACGACACCTTGCTCAACGAAAGCGGCATGCAAAACCACCCCCAAACCCCAATGACCGACGCCAATTTACGCCGTTGGACACAGCAACAATGCCAAGACCCTGTCGGCCTCGTCGCGTGTGACATAGTCCGCCAAGGCACAAAGGCCGTACAAGCCGCATTGGCCACAGCCGCCGAACAAGGCGAAACATTAGTCATTTGCGATGCCGCAACTGATGAAGATCTAATCATTCTCGGCAAAGCCGCCGCGACAGCAAAATTACTCACAGGCGGCTCAGGCATTGCCATCGGTCTACCTGCTAATTTCATCGCCCAAGCCAAAGCCAAAGGCAGCGCCCCAACCCCATACGGCATGAGCGGCCACGAAGCCATTTTGGCAGGCTCCTGCTCAGGCGCAACGCTCAAACAAGTCGAAATACACGCAAAAAACCACCCAACACTGGCAATAGACATAAATAAAGTCATGGATGGCAGTATGAATGTCGCCACCCTCTGCGATTTTATCCAAAGCAATTTCGGCAACAAACCTCTCATATATTCATCAGGCACACCGCAACAAGTCACCGCCATTCAAGCCAAATTCGGCAAACAACAAGTCTCAGAAAAATTAGATAACCTATTCGCCGATACAGCCAAACAATTGGTCGCTAATGGCGTCACGCGGCTGGTCGTAGCAGGCGGCGAAACATCAGGCGCAGTCAGCCAAGCGCTAAACCTAGGCGCCCTAAAAATCGGCATAGAAATTGACCCAGGTGTGCCGATATTAATTGCCGAGCAACGCGGAATCGCGCTAGCATTAAAATCAGGTAATTTCGGCGGCGATGATTTCTTCGCCCGCGCAGTCACAATGTTAAAAGGAAGTCCAAATGAGTGAAAACACCAAAGCCCGCGATGAAATCACCCGCATGGGCGAAATCCTATACAATCGCCAACTGGCTCTTGGCAGCGCAGGCAATCTCTCGCAACGCCTAGACGATGGCTCATTTCTCATCACCCCCACCAACAGCTCACTAGGCCATTTAGACCCAGCCCGCATAAGCCATGTCGCCGCCGATGGCGCGACATTATTAGCTGGCGATAAGCCTTCAAAAGAAGCCTTTTTCCACCTAGCGGTATACGAAGAGCGCCCAACCGCCCGCGCCATTGTGCACCTACATTCCACCCATTGCGTGGCAATCAGCTGCATGTGCCACAAAAACCCCGATAATATTTTACCCACCCTAACCGCCTATCAACAAATGAAAATCGGCAAATTACCGCTCGTTCCCTACTACCGCCCAGGCGATAAGGCACTAGCAGATGCAGTGCGCATAACCAGTAAACATAGCCACGCCATGTTACTCGCCAATCACGGCCCAATTGTAGCAGGAAAATCGCTTAACGATGCAACTTGGGCATATGAAGAATTAGAAGAAACCGCAAAAATATTCTTACTATTGGCACAACATAAAACCAGCCCACTCACCCCCGAACAAATCGCCGATCTAAATAAAGCTTTTCCAAATTAGGAGAAAAAAATGAATTTCAAGCCCAAATACAGCGCCCATTTAGGCTATTTATTCACCGAGGTAGAATTTGAAAAACGCTTCGTCCTTGCCGCCACCAAGGGTTTTTCTGCCGTCGAAGCCCCATCCCCCTATGCAGTACCAGCCACCGAAATGGCCAAATGGCTCAAACGCATCGAATTACCATATGTGCAATTCGGCTTAAAATCAGGCAATGCCGCAGCAGGCGAAAAAGGCATCGCCATCCTGCCCAATAGGCGCGATGAATTCAAAGCCTCAGTCGCCGAAGGCCTAGATTATGCCGAAACCATCGGCGTTAAAATGCTGCACGCCATGGCAGGTGTCCTGCCGCAACAAGAGCGCACAAACGCACACAAAGATTGCTACTTAGAAAACCTAAACTACGCCGCCACCCAAGCCGAACAACGCGGCATTCAAATAATAGTCGAAGCCATGAATCCCATCTCCGTGCCAAATTATTATCTATCAACCGCCGCAGAATCCGCCACCGCCATCAAACAAGCAGGCCACAAAAACATCGGCCTCCTACTAGATGTTTTCCACACCGTTTCAGTAGGCGATGACCCCATCGCAACCATTCACCAACATGCCGATATCATTTCACACATTCACATAGCCGATGTGCCAAACCGCCACGAACCAGGCAGCGGCACCATAGATTTCATATCAGTCCGCCAAGCTCTAGCCGAAATCAATTATGATGGTTTTATAGGATGCGAATATACCCCCGCAGGCGAAACCATTGCTGGCCTCAATTGGCTAAAGTCCCATAGCTAATCAACATTTACAAAATATCTGTCCGAAATAATTTTATCCTTAGGCCACCATGCGCAATCGGCACGCCAGTGGGCAGCCACGGAAGCTTTGTGGCGTTGGCAAGCTCAGTATCGCTCGTCACCATCCCAACCCGCCAGCCTTTAAATCGCTCGCGCATAACCTCACCAAACGCGCTATAAAGCGCAAATAAATCCCTTTTTTTGCCAATGCGAGCGCCATAAGGCGGGTTAACAATCACCAAACCAGCAGGGCCTTCAGGCCGCTCAATGCTCGATACTTGCGTCGGGCTAAAGCTACATAAATCAAGAACCCCCGCCCGTTCCGCATTGTCGTTCGAAAAACCAATAACATTCACATTACGGTCAGAGCCATAAAAATGTTGCTCACTTTCGCGCTCAACCCAAGCATCTTTAATGCGCTGCACCGCGCTCTGGTCATAAGTAGCCAGCTTTTCAAATGCAAATTCACGCGCCCGCCCAGCCATCATATTGCGCGATATTTCAGCCGCTTCAATTAAAAAAGTCCCAGACCCGCACATCGGGTCAACAACTGGCTCACTGCCCGTATATTGGCAAGCCCGCAGCAATAATGCCGCCATAGTCTCGCGCATTGGCGCCTTGCCCATGGCTTGTTTATGGCCACGCTTGTGCAAACCCGCTCCAGATGTATCTACCGAAAACAATATATTATTATCATCAATTCTGGCTTTAATCACAATCTCAGCCTCTTCCATAGAGGAAGCTATTTTAGCCCCAAATTCTTCAAGAATAGCCCGTTCAATACGCTGCACAGCAGCACCCGCATGATAAATCTTACTCTTCCTATTTGTGCTAACATCAACTTTCACCAGATTATCAGGCATCAAAATGTCACCCCACGGAAATTTCCTTGCCCGTTTATCAAGCTGCGCCACATGAAAGGCGCGAAACCCTCCAAACCGCGCCAATACTTTAGACACCCCACGCAAAGTCAAATTCGCCCGCCAAACTTCATCCCATCCGCCAACAATGGTAACGCCCCCAACAATAGCATTGGCACGCTTAAATTTAGCTTCTTTCACTTCTTCCAGCAAAAAGGCCTCCAAACCAGGAGGCGTGGTAAGAAATATTTCAAACTCTGATGAATTGGTCATTTGGCTAAGCTTTTCGTAAAAAATAATCTGAATTTCTGACATGTCCGCCCTTACACTTATCATAAAGAGAATTTAAATGCCGCAATTAAATGGCCTATCCAAGCCAATAATTATAACCCTCAACCAGTAAAATTTGAATAACCCCAAGATGAGTGAAAACCTTGTAAAAACAAGCAAATTAGCATATTAAGAACTTATAAGTAAGTTCACGGTTCAAAAGCAGTATAAAGTTATTTTCCACTCATCCGTTAAACAGGAGAAAAAATGAACATTTGTATGGTTGGTCACGGAATGATGGGAGATTGGCACACAACTAGCCTAAAAGAAACAGACTGCCAACTTCATACCCTTGTTGGTCGTCGCCCAGAACCCACGTCGCAATTTGCCAAAATTCACGGCTATAAACATTGGACCACCGATTTCGATCAAGCCATGGAAGACCCAGAAATTGACATAGTCATCATCGCAGGGCCAAGCGAAACCCATGCGCCAATGGCACGCAAGGCAATACAACGCCAAAAACACGTGCTTGTAGAAATCCCCATCGCCATGAGCAGCCAAGATGCAAGAGATCTAGAGCGCGAGGCTAAACAACGCCAACTATGCCTAGGCGTCGTTCACCCAATGCGTCATAGAAAAGAGCATATAGACCTCCTTGAACGAGTGAATTCAGGCATCGAGCGCGTCCGCCATGTCCATTCCCGCATATTTATGCATCGGTTAGAAAATATAGGCGGCACTGGCTACAAACGAAGTTGGACAGATAACTTATTATGGCATCACGGCGCCCATTTGGTCGATGTCGGTCTCTGGCTCACAGGAACAAATTCAACCTCCGAAATTCAAAATATCAGCCAACACGTTTCCGCCCCAGATCCTCACACAGGCATCTCGATGGATATTTCAATCCTAATCGAAACCCAAAAGGATCAATCAATTCTCTGCACAGGCTCCTACTATTCAAAACAAAACATGCACGACATTTTGGTCGTAACAGATCGAGACACCTACTTCCTCGATATAAAAGCCGGCACCTTTACAACCAGCGCAGGAACCCAACCCATTGCCTCCGAACAGGATAATAACGCTCAAGTGGTCAAAGATTTTTTAAATGCCGTAAAAACCAACCATGCCCCTCTGGTATCAGGCGCAACCGTATTACCAACCATGAGTCTACTTCAACACGTAGAAAACGCCCAAAAGTTAACCCAAAAACCAATCCAAATTTTGGATTAAGGCAAACCGCAAAGTAACTCGGCAGGATATATTCGATTGTATTAAATTTTTTATAACCCAAAAAGAAAACATGGTAACAACGCAATGTTGTCGCCGATAGACTTTGAACAGCAATAATTACAGAAGACCTGAAGTGTTTACTAAATCAGGGGCTGTTCAATGCTCACCCTAATTGAAATTCATGTATCTGTTTACCATATTAAATCTATTATCTTGTAATGATTACTTGTAATCATTTAGGGTGTTTTGTATTAATATTGTATTTTAAGAAAGCATTATTAGATGTTTACATATATATAACTATAGGCATGTTACTTATTGTAAATATTGGCATTAAATTTAAGGAATCCACAAAGTGAGCGATAATAAAGATGTTTTTAAATTTAGTGAGCCAAAATTTAATATTTTTGGCAGCAGCAATACAGAAATGATCAGTGTTTTTGAATATTGGCCAATTATTATAAGACAAAAAAAATATGTCTTATCTGCTATTCTTTTGATTATGTTTATTGGTTTGCCAATTATTTATAGCCTCCAGTCAATATATCAATCAACCGCTAAAGTTGTTATCGATAATAACCAGTCAAAATTAGTGGGACTGAATCTTGAAAGTGGGGGGAGTAGTAGCTTTGATTTTAAAGTCAATACAGAAGTTGAAATCATCAAGTCGAACAGGGTATTATTAAGAACTATAAAGCGCCTTCAGCTGTGGAATGCCGCCGACTTTAACAAGAAGAGTACTTTCGATAAATTCTTATCTTTATTTTCAACTTCATCCGACAAATTTGCAGAAACCGGCCCCCGCAATTACGACGATTTGTCTGGGCAAGATATTGCAACTCTAATAAATAAGCTCTCTGGTAATTTATATGTTACAAGAGCCCGAAGAACTAACGTAATTAGTATTGGCATTCGATCCGAGAGTTCTGAACGTGCTGCTACTATTGCCAACAGTTTGACACACTCATACCTCACTGAAAAAATCGAAAGTAAAGCAGATTCATTTCGCGATGCTGCCTTAATTCTCAAAGAGCAATTAGACAGACTCTCTGAAGAAATACAAGATTATGAGCATCAGATTGAAAATTTCATATTTGAACAATCACCAAGAATTAGTTCGCAAGAGGTTCGTGAGGAGCTTGAAGTTTTAAGAAAAGAAATTTCAATAAAAACAAGTGAAAAACTTGAAGCCACGCTAAAATTAGCTCGTATTAACCGTGCCTCAATATCAAAAGATTACTTGTTGTTAGCCACTTCCTCTAACGATAGTGAAGCAAATAACCTATTTAAACAGTTTGAATCGATTCAATCGCAATTGAACGATTCGTCACTAGACAAAAGCACTCAATTTGATCTTGAAAAAGAACTCAAACAAATTGACGATCAGTTTGTCAGCCTATCTAGCAAACTACGAGATAACCTTAATAATAGTATAAAGAACGAGCAACTAAAAATCTCTGAGATTAAAACAATTAGACAACGTTTATTTTCCGAACAAGATTTACCACAAGATGTTTCATTAGCTCTTTATAGAATGTCTCAAAGCGCCGCAACTAAACGTGACTTGTATGAGTCTGAGTCAATAAATTACAATAAAGTTGCGCAAAAAATTGGCATATCAATTCCTGATGTTAGGGTAATAGCAACAGCATTCCCTTCAATTTCAGCAGTTAAACCCAACAAGAAATTGCTCATAATTGGATTGTTTATTTTTTCAACTTTAGCGGGCTTAGTTATCGCTATTGTTCGGGACAAATTGATTGGCGGATTTACATCTTCAGAACAAGTTAAATCTGTTCTTGGCATTCGCCCAATTAGCATCATCCCTAAACACGCTGATGCAGATACAGAAAACGCGATTCTCAACGCACCGTTGTCGCGCTTTTCTGAGGCAATAAGAATGTTGCGCGTTGGCCTCGACAATTATAGGTCTGATGATCCAGGAGCACAAACGATTGCCATCACATCGACCCTGGCTCACGAAGGCAAAACAACGACGGCTCTATCTCTGGCTAGATCTTGTGCGTTAGCAAATAAAAAGACGCTGCTTATTGATTTGGATTTTAGACACCCAGCCGTATGTGATCGTTTGGGTCTGGAAAAAACAGAGGGCATCCAAGATATCATTAGAAATGATGGGGTTTTAGAAGATTTCTACAATATTATTTTTACAGAACAAGAAACAACATTGGATATTGTTTTAAGTGGTGTTGCGATGAAAACCGCAACTGACGTACTCACTCTTGCACCATCTCTTGATAACTTTATTAAAAGTGCAAGAGAAAGATATGACGTTATCATCATTGACACGCCACCAGTGGGCTTAGTCGTGGACACTCAAATCATTGCTAAAAAAGTCGATCATATTGTTTATGCAATCAAACATGCTTCTACTAGTCAGAAGAATGTTTTAGTGGGGCTGAATCTTTTAAAATTAGTTAAAGATGACTTGATGATTTCTACAATCATTACACAACAAGATAGCGTCCAAGCTGCATATTATGGTATGTATGAAACAAAGTATTCGTATTATTATAATAGTTAGAACAACAGATTACTAATTCGCTCAAATATTTAAAGTTCATTTTTTTAATTTTAATGCTTATGGTATTGGGGCGAGAAGCAGCTATGTTAATGACAAAACCAAGCGAGTATATGCTGTAAGATGTTTGGCTATTTTCACCTAACCTCCTTCGGCTAATTGGCTCCAAATGAAGCTCATTTTGTACGCCTATAAAACCTCCATAACAATATATTAGGAATACAATATAACAAGTCAAGGTTATCATCGAAAAGGTGGGGTCGGAAAATCGCTTATTGTTAAAATTGTCGCAACCATGGCTTTAGTGCTCCGTGAAAATTCAACATTTGCCCAGCGGAGTGCAGATGGTTTTTTCATCGATTAGCTAAATGGCATGACCCATCTAGAGCGGCTAAAGTCCTAATTTTCACTTCAATCTAGTTGGGAAGCTAGAAACGTTATCATTTTTGACACAGCATTTGTGAAAAAAATGTTCAACAAATCTACAAGTGAACGACTTGTTTTGGCGCCCAATCTTACTCGAAACGCATTGTTTAATAATGGCAAAGCGCTCATGTTAGAAGTTACCAAACCCACAATAGCACCTTCAGGGTTTTTTACATAATCAGCTTCAAAAATAAACATTGTTACTGGCGCCTATGTAACCGGCAACTTGACCCGCCTAAAGGTGTTTAATAAAGAATAGATTATTTTGCAATTTAAACGGCGATAACTAGTTTGGCTTCTACAATAAAGAAGTTTTGTAATATAAAATTAGTCTTGTTTAATGAACTTAATAATAAAATTTTAAAGTTAAGTATATGTGTAGATTCAATTGGAAAAAATCAATTATACGTGATATCACTCCGATTATAAATAATGTTGAGGTCTTAATTGATATTATTTATTAGATTGAAATTTTACACAACATTTATGCGTATAAGATAGGGGATTTAATGAAAATTGTTATTGTTGGTGCCGGCTACGTAGGTCTTGTTTCTGGAATTTGTTTTTCAGACTTTGGCCATGAAATTATATGCGTAGAGAAAGATCTTCAAAAGCTAGCAATGCTTAAAAAAGGTGAAATCCCTATATATGAGCCAGGTCTAGATGTTTTGTTGGCCAAAAACATTGAAGCCGGTCGCATACATTTTACAGATGATTTAAAAGCTGCAATGGATGGTGCTGCTGCTGTATTCATTGCCGTAGGCACACCCTCTCGGCGCGGTGACGGGCATGCCGACCTAACATATGTCTTTCAAACAGCCGAAGAAATCGCTGAGGCGATGCAGCCTAATGTCGTGGTTGTGATAAAATCCACCGTACCTGTCGGAACCAATCGTAAAGTCGCTCAGATTATTAAAAAGTGCCGACCAAATATTGAATTTTATTCGGCCTCAAACCCTGAATTCTTACGTGAAGGTTCCGCAATTGAAGATTTTATGCGCCCAGATCGCGTGGTGATTGGTGTGCAAAGTGAGCATGCAGAAAAAATATTACGTCAAATTTATAGGCCTCTTAATATCCGAGAAACTCCAATTATAGCGACAGATTTAGAGACGGCCGAAATTATTAAATATGCTGCGAATGCATTTCTAGCAACAAAAATCTCATTCATAAATGAAATTGCTGATCTTTGCGAACAGGTTGGCGGTGACGTTCAGCAAGTCGCCAAAGGTATTGGCATTGACAAACGAATTGGCGGTAAATTTTTACACGCTGGCCCTGGTTATGGCGGATCGTGTTTTCCTAAAGATACGCTGGCTTTAGCCCGAACAGGCAAAGAGGTTGGCGCTGTTCAATCCATTGTTGAAGCTGTCATTGTATCTAATAAGGCACGTAAAATAGCTATGGCCGATAAAATCATCACTGCTTGTGGCGGCGATGTTAAAGGTAAAAAAATTGCCATTCTAGGTGTGACTTTCAAACCAAATACCGACGATATGCGCGACGCGCCAAGTCTAGACATCATTCCAAGATTACAATCAGCTGGTGCTATAGTTACCCTTTGTGACCCGCAAGGGCACTCGGAGGCTCGTGAATTATTTTCTAATGTGACATGGGAAAATAATCCATATGATGCAGCAACGCAAGCTAAGGCTGTGGTTATCATCACGGAGTGGAACGAATTCAGAGGGTTGGATTTAAACCATCTCAACGAAATAATGTCAGACCCAATATTTGTTGATCTGCGTAATGTTTATTCGTTTGAAGAAATGCAAAAAGCCAATTTTGATTATCACCCAATCGGCAAGCGCCAAAAGTAGGAAGCCTCAATTATGCGCACAATATTAGTCACGGGTTCCGCAGGTTTTATAGGATACCACCTTTCCAAATTGTTATTAAAAGACGGCTTCAAAGTGATCGGGTATGATGGCATGTCCAACTATTACGACGTTAAGCTTAAAGAGCGTCGCCATCAAATGTTGCTGCAGAACCAGAATTTTTCATGCACAATAGGGCAACTTGAGGATTTTGATAAGCTTAATTCACTCTGTGATGCCGAAAAACCTGACATAATTGTGCATCTTGCAGCACAAGCGGGCGTAAGATATAGCCTTGAGAACCCGCGCGCTTATATCGAATCTAATATCATCGGCACGTTTAACGTTATGGAATGCGCCCGAGAGTTTAATGTTGAGCATTTGTTAATGGCATCAACATCTTCAGTATATGGCGCAAGTGAAAAAATGCCATACGCAGAAACTGATAAAGTCGATGAGCCGATGACCATTTATGCTGCGACAAAAAAAGCCAATGAAGCGATGGGACATTCATATGCCCATCTTTGGAACCTTCCGACAACGATGTTCCGCTTCTTTACAGTGTATGGGCCCTGGGGCAGACCAGATATGGCATTATTTAAATTCACCAAAGGCATTATAGAAGGCACGCCCATCGATATTTACAATCACGGCGAAATGTATCGTGATTTTACATATGTCGAAGATCTGGTGAAAGGCATTCGTTTGCTTGTAGATGTGGCGCCTGTTAAACCAGAAACAATATCAGACATTGACCAAGGCGATAGCCTAAGCAGCGTTGCTCCATTTAGAGTGGTCAACATTGGGAATTCTGACAAAGTGCGTTTGTTAGATTTTATAGAGGCTATTGAAGCAGAGGTGGGCAAACCTGCAGTGCGTAATTATATGGATATGCAAAAAGGCGATGTTCCTGCCACTTGGGCCAACGCCGAATTGCTTAAAAAGCTCACTGGCTATCAACCCCAAACCAACATTCGCGAAGGCGTTAAACAATTTGTCAAATGGTACTTGGAATATTATGGAAATAAACCTTAATTAGTATAACAAATATGAAACAACGATTTTTAAATTTACTTAAAAAACCAGTCATTCGCAATATTGCATTACTTGCATCTGGTGGCCTAATGGCGCAGCTTCTGACATTCGGGTCAATGCCCGTAATTACTCGATTATTTTTACCCGAAGATCTCGGGCAACTAGGTGCTTTTTTATCTATTTTATCCATTACCGTCGGAATAGCTGCGTTAAGCTATCCAATCGCAATTGTGCTGCCTAAAAAAGATGAAAACGCACGCAGCCTCGTTCAACTATCCCTACTAATTTGCATTGGCGCGTGTATTCTCACTGCCATTTTGTTATTCATCTTTAACGAAGAGTTAACTAATTTATTTAATCTTCAGTCAATTTCGTCCTATACGTTCATCATCCCCTTAGCGATGTTTGGTAACGTAATTTTTATCATTGGCGGCCAATGGATGGTGCGAAAAAGCTTATTTAGAACCCAAGCGGTAACTTTATTTGTAAATGCCATATTTGTAAATTCAGCAAAAATAGTCGCGGGTTACTTAAACCCAATTGCCATATGGTTAATTTTAATAACCGTTACTAGTTTTTTTTTACAAGCGGCCGTTTTCTTCTTTTCGGCAAAAAAGATTGATAACAATATTAAGTTAGCCCAATTTTCAATGGCTTCATTGAAAAAAATGGCCAAGAAGTATATTGACTTCCCATTGTACAGAGCACCTGAACAATTACTTAATGCGCTTACTGCTGGGTTGCCTGTCCTTATGCTCGCGAGCCAATTCAGCGCCGCGTCCGCGGGGTTCTACACGCTTGCAATCTCCGCGTTGAATGCACCAATAATGTTATTTAAAAAATCAGTTGGTGATGTTATTTACCCTCGTTTAAGCCGCGCCGTTAACAAAAATGAAAAACTCACTCCTATGTTATATAAATCAACCCTTGGCCTTGTTGGAATTAGCCTGCCGGTGCTCGCTGTGATTGTGATGTTTGGGCCGGATATTTTCTCCTTTATTTTCGGAAATTCGTGGAGAAATTCAGGGGAATATGCAATTTGGCTTATTTCATGGTTGCTTATGATGCTTATTAATCGGCCATCTGTTGCTATCTTCCCAGTCCTGTCTATTCAAGGGGTATTGCTGGTGTATTCAATTATTTCAATTTCTATTAGAATTGGTGTATTGTGGGCGAGCTTCGTAATCTATAACGACCCGTTAGTGACTGTAATGTTTTTTAGTTTAGTCAGCGTTTTACTAAATATAGCGTTAATCCTTATGGCAATATTTTATAGCCTTCGCCACGATAAAAAATTATCAAAGACCTCAGCCGCCTGAAAGTACCATCATGACCCATATAAGTATGTTTTTTGGCGGAGATTTTGCTCCCTGCAGACGATATGAAAATTTAATCATCAAAAAAGGCGCCAACATATTTGGAAATTTAAATGATGACATTCAAACATCAGATATTTCCTTTTTAAATCTTGAAACCCCACTTAGTGAAACCGCACAGAGAATCAGTAAATCAGGACCGACACTTCAGGCTCATCCCGATTGCCTTAAGAGTGTCGCACAGTCAGGTTTCAACGTGGTTGGCTTAGCAAATAATCATATAATGGATAGTGGCCCAACTGGCCTCACTGCCACCATAAAAACATGCGAAGAAAATAAATTAATTCATGTTGGTGCTAACGAAAATATTGAACAAGCCCTGCAACCAGTTACAATATCATGCAATAATTTTGCCGTTTCGATAATTGCGGTTGCGGAACAAGAATTCAATATCGCGGGAGAAAACACTCCTGGTGCTGCTCCACTAGACATCATACATAATATTGCTCAAATTGAAAAAGCCAAGAAAGATCATCAAGTCATCATTATGAGTATACACGGTGGAAATGAGTTTTTTAATTTCCCACGACCAGGGTTGAGACGAATTTGCCAATTTTATATTGAGCAAGGCGTACATGCGGTCATCTGTCATCATTCGCACGTTTCTGGAGCCTATGAAATACACCAAGGACGACCTATATTCTATGGCCTTGGGAATTTGATTTTTGACCACAATAATCCACCTGAGGGGTGGGATGAAGGATATGCCGTTAAACTAAACATTTCTCTCAAAAGCCAGATTGTATCAAACGTAGAATACGAGATTATTCCTTATAAACAATCTGTAGAGTTGGGTGGAGTAGTAAAATGTGAAGGAAAAGACAAACAGGATAGGCTTTTAAAATTAGAAAATATGCGAAATAAGTTAGAAACACATTCTGATTGGATGGAAGAATGGGACAAGTTTTGCGCTGCTAATGAAAATTCGGTTCTATTGCGTCAATTTTCTCCATTTGCATTCCCGGGCATTCGGCGTCTTTCAAAAATAATACCATTTCATCGATGGCTCGTTTCCAAAAAACACCAAAATTCTAAATTAAATATGGTTAGATGTGATTCCCATCGCGAATTACTTATCAATATTATGGAGAAATTATGATTGCTATTCACCAAAAAGATAAATCATTCAGTGATAATTGGATAAAATATTGCAACAAAAATGACATTAAGTATAAAATCGTCAATTGCTACGATGATGATATTATTAAACAACTCGCTGATTGTGATGGCTTATTGTGGCATTGGAATCAAAATAACAGTGATGCCGCAAACTTTGCGAGACAATTAATCTATTCGCTTGAGCATAAGGGCACTAAAGTTTTTCCAAATTCAAAGACAGTTTGGCACTATGATGACAAGCTTGGGCAAAAGTATCTTCTTGAAGCGCTTGCATTGCCTCTCATTCCGACTAATGTTTTTTATAATAAGAATACGGCGTTAGAATGGGCTAAAAAAACCAACTATCCAGTGGTTTTTAAATTGTCTCGAGGTGCTGGTTCAATGAATGTTATGCTAGCGCATAACTATGGACAAGTTCAAAAAATTATCACAAAATGTTTTGGCAAAGGTTGGAAAGATCAAAATCGAATACACGCTTTGAAGGAAAGAGTTTGGAGTTTTCGTCGCGATAAATCTTTGAAAAGTTTTTTTAATATTGGGCGAGGTATTGTACGCTTCGTTCTACCGCACCCAACGCACAGAGTGCCGCGCGTTGAACATAATTACGCTTATTTTCAAGAATTTATTCCAAATAATGATTGTGACATTCGTGTGATCGTTATTGGCCAACGGGCATTCGCAATCAAAAGAATGGTGAGGGAGGGCGATTTCAGAGCATCTGGTAGTGGGTTCATTGTATATGATCGTGCAGAAATTCCAATTGAATGTGTTAGAATGTCATTTGAAGCCGCAAAAACCTTAGAGACACAATCCGTAGCTTTAGATTTTGTGTTTAAGGATGGCCTTCCACTGATTGTCGAAATTAGTTATGCATTTTTACAAAGTGTCTATTTGAAATGCCCTGGCTATTGGGACCATGAATTGAATTGGCATGACGGATCATTTTTACCTGAAGACTTTATTATGGAAGATTTTTTTAAACAGCTAGAAGCTACCTGATTAATTACACATTAATAGAATATCTATATTATATTTATCGAATACTTAACCCGCTTTGAAATCAAATTGATCTTATGAACTTAATAAAAAATCACCATTCTATATACGCTATTTTATTAGGCATATTAATTGTCAGTACTCCGTGGCCTCAAATTTATTTTGATATTTATCATATAGAAATGAATGATCGATATATTTATATTATACAGGCGGAAGCATTCGCTTTGATAACGGATTATTTTGATTATTTCGAATGGACAAGCTATATAACCCATGAGTTTTTATGGGGCAGCACATTAGGGTTTGTGACGAGAGACTTAGGCGTTGATATTGAAACATTATTTTTTATTTTTTCAGTTTCCATAGTTTTTCTATTTATCTACATCGTGTTTAGGCAAGTTGGTTGGGTTGCAACATTGTTTATTCTAAACCCATTGATCATTGATTTTGCTTTTTCTCAATTAAGATTGGCTGTTGCAATATTCTTTTTGAGCTTGGCATATTTAGTGAAACCAAAAAGTCTGAAAATATCTATTCTTCTGCTGGTTTTAACCCCATTTATACATACCGCATCTATACTATTTGTTTTCATATATTTTGCTGCCTACTTTACAGATGAAAAATATTTTAAAGTGATGATTTGGAGGTTATTAGCTCTTGTCTTTATTGGTCTTATTATTGGCTTAGCGATTGGCCCGTTCAGAGAAATCATATTGTCATCAGTCAATGATAGGCGATCTGAATATCAAGACATTTCAAGCTCAAACTTATATCTTATGTATTGGATGATGCTATTTGGGACACTATTATTTCAATATCAAAATTCTATGAAAACATTTGAATTGAGATATTCTATTTGTATTTTATCAATTATTTTTGTAAATGTAATATTCTCGGGTTATTCCTCAAGATTCCTTGCCGCATCATTTCCTTTTCTAATTATAGCAATATGGAAAGTGGATCAGCGGAAGTTTAGCTCCATTCAGATTTTATTTGCAGTATATGTTGTTTTCCAATGGGCATATTGGTTTAGGTTGTTATAGCTCAAATATCAACGATTCAGTATTTCATCCCACATTTTCAGAATATTTGACATTGCGTATTTCTCCCTAACATATAATGCATTTGTAGCGATTTCATTTCGTTTAATTTCATCTTTAATTAAATTGTTGAGAGCGTCAGCTAGTTGCGAGACATTGTTTTCATCATTTAACAAAATACCAGATTTCTCGTTAATGATTAAATCAGACGGCCCTGTTTTCACATCAAATGCAACGGATGCCAATCCATAAGACATAGCTTCTAGCAATGAATTTGGAAAACCTTCATAAGCCGAGGACAAAACAAATATGTCCGCCCGTTCATACCAGTTGGCAGGGGCTCCTGTAAATCCAGGCAGGTGAACACGATTCTCAAGTTTTAGTTCGCGGCGTAATTTTTCCAATTCAGGTCTTAATTCACCTTCGCCAACTATAGCTAAATCCCAATCGTGGTGTTGCGTGGCAATCTTTGAAAATGCTTTGATCAAATAGTCAAATCTTTTTTGAGAATGAAACCTTCCTGTTCCTAATATCAATTTCCTTTTTGGCTCAACAACTTCTTCTGGTAGGTTAGTTGATTCTGATACTGGTAGTGGATACACCACAGGGTTGGGAATAACTTTAGTTTCACTCCCTGGGCAATTTTCTAAAACCCACTGTTCCACTCCAGATGTTTGAACAACCACACATTTTGCCCATTTATATATTTTTTCGCGTAAATATCCTGCAATATTACCCGCATTTTTTATACCAATATTGGGGTATATCCTTTCAGATACTATGACAGGTATTCCAGTTCCTTTCGCACAAAGGAGAGCTGCGATATTAACATCAGGCAAAAAAGCAATGATTATATCGGGCTTTTTCGCCAGTATATATTTTCTGAGCGCCCATAATCGCTTTAGTTTATTTGAGCTGCCATCAACTAAATCAGCAAGATATTTTAAATCAACTTTTTCATGCAATTTATATGCACAATTACCACGGCCTGAAAAAGTCGGCATCAACACAACTTCATGTTCTTGTTCCACCCAGGCATTACTCAATAAAGCTGCCACTCGCTCAGCGCCGCCGCCGCCCATTGAACTAGTTAGAAACAATATTTTCATTTACTGGCCTCATTTTAACTATATTTCAATTATATTATAAATTTATTATGAATTGTATTTATTGTTTTGAATTTTATAGTATTGTTCCATCAAAAACAACAAACTAACGCTTATCTATTGTTTTGAACACATAAAACGGCCTGACCTATGAAAATAATACATATTATCACTAGCCTGACCGTCGGTGGCGTTGAGCGATTTTTATCCAACCTATTGTCAAGTGACTTATCAAAAAAAACTGGAAATCACGTAATTTGTCTTTCAGACATGGCTGCATTTAATGAATTGCTCAAAAAAATAAAACAAATCAACCCCGATATTATTCAGGGCTGGATGTATCACGACAATTTAATGGCATCTCTTGGTAAGATATTAACGAGAAATAATGCGGTATTAGTGTGGAATGTCAGGCATTCTCTTCTTGATCTTTCCTCTAAGGGTCTGAACACACAATGGGTAATCAAAAATAGTAAATGGTTTTCAAAACAAGTGAATACTGTTATTTATAATACATATTTTCAATTGTATAAATCTCTAATTTAGGATCAAAACTATGTGCGGAATTACTGGGTTTTGGGACTCACAAGATCGATTTGAATTGAAAAAAAATGTCAAAAAAATGGCAATGTCAATTCTTCATCGCGGGCCCGATTCTGCAGATGAGTGGATAGATGATCGGGTCGGCATCGCGCTGGCTCATCGCCGCCTTTCCGTAGTTGATTTATCTCCTGCTGGGGCGCAGCCGATGGCGAGTGATAACAATCGTTTTGTCATGGTTTTCAATGGTGAAATTTATAATCATCTTGATTTAAGAAAAGAATTAGAGGCAGCCGGCATAAAAACCAACTGGCGTGGGCATTCTGATACTGAAACGCTGCTCGCTGCAATTTCTGCATGGGGTTTTGAAAACACTCTCACAAAAATAATCGGAATGTTTGCCATTGTATTATGGGATTGTCAGGATGAAAAACTTTTTATTGCCCGCGATAGAATGGGAGAAAAACCACTGTATTACGGGTTTATTAATGGTGTGTTTCTATTTGGGTCTGAATTAAAAGCTTTAACTTGCCATCCTAAATGGCATGGGGAAGTTAACCCCGAAGCTTTACTTCGTTATATGCGTTATAGCTATATACCAACACCCTATAGTATTTATAAAAATATTAAAAAATTAGAAGCCGCAAGCTATATAACAGTTTCAGATGGTGGCATGAATATCTCAGAACCAAATTATTATTGGAACTTAGAAGATACAAATAAAAATGGTCAAGACAATCAACTTAAAAAAAATGCCGAACAGCTTACCAATCAATTGGATGAGTTATTGTTAGATAGTGTTAAAAAACAAATGGCTGCGGATGTGCCGCTTGGTGCTTTTTTGTCTGGAGGTTATGATTCTTCATTGGTTGTAGGGCTAATGCAAGCCCAATCCACCCAACCAATAAACACATTTACAATTGGGTTTAATGAAAAATCTTTCAATGAAGCAGAGCATGCTAAAAATGTAGCAAATTATTTAAAAACCAACCATACTGAGCTTTATGTAAGTCCAACTGATGCCTTAAATGTCATTCCTTTAATTCCCGAAATATGGGATGAGCCTTTCGCTGATTCTTCACAAATTCCGACTTATTTGGTGAGTAAATTAGCACAACAACATGTAACAGTTAGCCTGTCTGGTGACGGCGGAGATGAACTATTCTGCGGTTATAAACGCTATACTCAAGGTAAAGATATTTGGAATAAAACTCAAAAGATACCCAAACCTTTGCGATCAATTGTCTCGGCAACTCTTGCACATACCTCACCGAAAATGGTTGATAAATTAATGTCTTTTTTACCAAAGTCTATGAGATATCAATCATTTGGTGACAGGCTGTCAAAATTATCTGAAGTGATAGGGTTTGATACTGAACAAGATTTTTATCAGTCATTTATGTCATGTTTTAGAAGCCCTGAAAATATTTTGACAGAAGATGTATTTCTTAAAAATCAAAATAATTTCAAGCTACCACAATCGTTGAACAGGCTTAGTTTTCAAGAAAAAATGATGTATTGGGATGCTAAATACTACTTGCCAGATGATATTTTGACTAAAGTTGACCGAGCAAGCATGGCCGTAAGTTTAGAGACACGTGTGCCGTTATTAGATCACAGAGTGGTGGAGTTTTCTTCGCAATTGCCAATTGAGTACAAAATTAGAAATAACCAACCCAAATGGTTGCTACGCCAAGTTCTTTATCGGTACTTACCCAAAAATATAATGGATCGGCCTAAAATGGGTTTTGGCGTGCCGATTGAACATTGGCTAAGGGGGGCACTTCGAGATTGGGCAGAAGAGCTATTGGATCCCAAATCACTAGAAGAACAAGGTTTTTTCGATCCAGAGGTAATCGCACAACTTTGGCGCGAACATCAATCGGGAGAACGACGTTGGCACGCTAAATTATGGACAATATTGATGTTTCAGGCTTGGCTGAAGCATTCCTTTAAAACAGGTGATTATGTTGCTAAGGTTCAATAAGTAGAAAAATGATGTAAAAGCCATTAGACTTTTGATAATCTTGAGATTAAAATCTAGTCTTGTCTGAATTTTTCAATCAACTCAGCCAATATTTTGAATATTGATGAAACACTAAACTGGATATTTATGAAATATTTACCTCATATTGACGGCCTAAGGGCAATTTCAATATTGCTTGTTATTTTGTATCACCTGAATATTGCTCCTTTTACTGGTGGTTTTATTGGTGTTGACATATTTTTTGTAATTTCTGGTTATTTAATCACCGACATTATAAATAGAAAAATTGTCAAACGAAAATTTTCTATTTTTGAATTTTACATTACACGTGCTAAACGACTTCTTCCCCCACTGTTTTTTGTCATATTGCTTAGTTTAATTGGCTCTTTATTTCTATTCACTCCATTTCATCTAGAAAGTTTTTCTCAATCTGCAATATCTACAGTATTTGCAGTTTCAAATGTCTTTTTTTGGCTAGAAAATGACTATTTTGATATCAGCACTCGGTTGAAACCTTTGCTTCATACCTGGTCTCTCAGCGTTGAGTGGCAATTTTATTTTTTCTGGCCATTAATTCTACTTCTCATTTATAAAATTAGGCACTTTGGCGTCCCTTCTATTTTCATTCTAGTTATTGGGGCGCTTAGCCTTTATTTGAACATTCTTTTCCAATATGGCATTGCTTTCACTCTGGATAACGAAAGTATTTCTAAATTGTTTGAGGATGGTGCCAGCACTATTTTTTACCATTTCCCTTTTAGGATGTTTGAATTTATAATAGGCGCACTTTTAACTTGGTTGCCCCCGTTTAAGTCAGCAGATAAGAAGACGGCTTTATTGATGTTTGTTGGGTTATCACTCGTATTTTTCTCGGCAATTTTTTACGACCAATATACCTTGTTTCCTTCATATAATGCGTTAGCGCCAACCATCGGAGCAGCGTTACTAATTGCCACTGGACACTCAAAATATTTAGGCGGTGTCCTGCGAAATCCTGTTTCAGTTTACATTGGTCAAATTAGTTATTCGGTTTACCTTATCCATTGGCCAATTATTGTCTTTGCCGAATATGTGCTTTTCCGCAGCTTAACATTCAGTGAATCTTTATTGGTACTTGTGGTGTCGTTAATTAGCGGCGCCGTTATGCGTAAATATATTGAATTGCCGTTCTATAAAGGTGGGGCTTTAAACAAATTTTCAAAAATTATTCAAAAACTTGCTTTACCAACTTTTGGAGTGGTTCTTGTATTATTTTCATTACTTATTTGGCAAGGTAATGGTTGGAAATGGCGAATAAACCCATCCTCAGTCGAGCGTGTAGCTGACGCGGGTGCATACCACATTGATCAATATGGCGGTGTTGGTTTTAAAACAAACGAGGTTATTGAACTTGGGCAAACAGGAGTGTCTCCCAGTTTTGTATTTGCCGGGGATAGTCATGCGGCTCATTATATGCACGGCCTGTCAGAAGCTTTGAAAGAAAACTCTAGAAATGCTTTGGGGTTATTTGATCATGGGTGTTTCATTTCGCCGAATACCACAGTTTATAGAAATGGCACAGAAGACGCTGTTTGTAGTGGTGAGTATGAGAAATTGAAAAACACCCTTAAAGGTAATGATTTATCGCTTATTATCGCTTATTCATGGACAGGATATAGAAATCAAGTTGGGCTCAGAAGTAAAGCTGCCATTAAATTTGACAATGCCAGTACATATCAACTCTTCTTGCTTAAGGAAATTGAAGAGTTGCAGCAAGATATTGGGTTGAATCACCCGATCATTTTAATTGGTCAAGTTCCAGGCGTAATTGGACATAAAGCCAACGGCATTGGATCAATCACTGATTGTATATTGCGACCGAGTTTAATCTCCTCTTTTTGTATCTCAAAATTTGATTTTCCTCTCGAGAATGCACTCGGGTTTGAGGTGAATAAGAAATTAGAAACATTCTCCAATAAAACAAATATTACTTTTATTAACCCTGAGGATATTTTTTGCGATGAACACCGTTGTAAGTCAATTATTAATGACAAATTTATGTATTCTGATAATAGACATGTTTCAAAAGATGGTTCTATATATGCTGTTCATAAGATGGAGGCTATTCTCCAACTCATGATTAAAAAGGTGAATTAATTTACAGTTGAAAATATAAAATAAATTACGAATCTGGTGTTAAATATTATTTCTGTTGGGTAACTATGATTAAATATTCATATTTTACCGAATATTAAATAATGATAGAATAAACCAAGGATAATTTCATTTTACTTTATAATTTGAAATATAGTTCAAGTTATGATTGTTTTAAGTGTTTTTTGACACTGAACTTTTGTAGTTTAAATTTCTATTAACCGATACCTATAAATAATCCGAGTCAAAATGAAAAAAATACTCATTATTGCAGCTTACCCCAAGTCTCTGGTAAATTTTCGTGGCGAATTATTAAAAACACTTGCAAGTATGGGCAATGAAGTTATTGCTATGGCGAGCGGTGCCACAGCACAAGAAACAAAAGACATTGAGAACTTGGGAGTTAAATATATTGACTACCCAGTCAAAAGAAACGGGCTAAATCCGATTCAAGATTTTAAAACCTATCTCGCTTTGAAGGGAATAATGAAGCAGGAAAAACCCGATATAGTTTTTGCCTACACCATTAAGCCTATAATTTGGGGCGGGCTAGCGGCTAACAATCTTAACAATGTTAATTTTCATGCGCTTGTTACAGGCTTGGGGTTTGCTTTCCAAAAGGAAGGTTTTGTTAAGAATATTCTGGTGAAACTTGTTTCGTCACTTTATAAAAAAGCACTTAAAAACTCAAAATCAATTATTTTTCAAAATAGTGACAACAGAGATGTTTTTGTAAAAAATAATTTAATAGTAACTGAAAACATACACTTGGTTAATGGCTCTGGAGTGGATTTACAGCGTTTTTCATATGTTGAAGCTGATGGTCGCAACATAAAATTCCTACTTATTGCTCGCTTGTTAAAAGACAAAGGGATCGCAGAATATATTGAAGCCGCTAAAATCGTAAAGCAACAATTCCCAGATGCTGACTTTGAATTAATTGGCCCAGAAGACCCTTCACCAAATGGCTATTCAATAAATGAGTTACGTAAATACGATAAATTGGGAATAATAAAATATCTTGGCTCCATCGATAATGTTGTGCCATATATCCAAAACTGCCACGTCTATATATTGCCATCATACCATGAAGGTTTGCCAAAAACAGTTATTGAATCTATGGCCATCGGCCGCCCCATTATCACAACTCATGCTCCAGGTTGCCGTGATACTGTCGTTGACGGTAAAAATGGTTTTTTAGTTCCAGTCAAAGACAGCAAAATATTAGCTGAGAAAATGATTTGGTTCATAAAAAATAAGGAGCAAATCAATATAATGGGTAAACAAAGCCGAATATATGCCGAAAATAAATATGATGTACATAAAGTCAATTCAGTAATTTTAAAAATATTGGAACTATAAAAATGAAAAGACTGTTTGACATAATATTATCTATTTTAACTTTGCTGGTTTTTTCTCCAATATTAATCATCGTTGCAATCGCGGTGCGCAAAAAACTAGGCAGCCCCATCCTTTTCTCTCAAAACAGGCCAGGGTTAAATGGCAAAATATTTAAGATGTATAAATTCCGCTCCATGACGGATGCAATTGATGAAAATGGCCAGCCTTTGTCTGATAATCAACGCCTTACGAGCTTTGGTAAAAAGCTACGTTCAACGAGTTTGGATGAACTACCAGCACTTTGGAATGTATTAATGGGTGATGTCAGCCTCGTAGGCCCGCGACCACTTTTGGTTGAATATCTCCCATTATACAATGACACTCAGGCACGAAGGCACGATGTAAAACCTGGCATTACAGGTTGGGCTCAAGTCAATGGTCGCAATGCAATTAGTTGGGAACAAAAGTTTAAGTATGATGTTTGGTATGTCGATAATCAGTCCTTTCTATTGGACTTCAAAATTCTTTTTTTAACCATTAAAAAAGTGATTCTACGCGCCGATATTAGTGCCTCAGATGAAGTGACAACTCAATATTTCAAAGGAAACCAAAATGATTAAAGTACTCTTTATGGGGCGGAAACCAGTTGCCGCCAAATGCTTAGCCTGGTTAATTGAGAGAACTGATGTTGAAATTGTTGGAGTTTTAACTGATACACATTTATCAGTATCTCCAACTTCTGAAGTTGCTCGTAAAAACGGCATTAAATTATTTGATTTTGAATCTGCTGCTAAGGCATTAGAGAACGGTGCATTGACGTTTGACATTGGATTTTCGATGCTTTATTGGAGAAAACTAAAAGATCATTTTCTATCAGTTCCACCGCTTAAAATTATCAATTTTCATCCTGCGCCCTTACCAGAATACAAGGGGACTGCGGGGTATAATATTGCAATATTAGAAGGCTTAAAAGAATGGGGTGTTACGGCTCATTATGTTGATGAAGAAATAGATACGGGCGAGATAATTGAAATTTCAAAGCTTCCCGTTTGTTATGAAACTGAAACAGCACAGTCTTTGGAAGAAAAATGCCGTCCAGTTCTATTTGATTT
The DNA here is from genome assembly GCA_002401855.1 of Hyphomicrobiales bacterium. Classification (GTDB taxonomy): domain Bacteria; phylum Pseudomonadota; class Alphaproteobacteria; order Rhizobiales; family OSC116; genus OCS116. Next base: position 1,837 of record NVUH01000001.1, on the reverse strand, counting down.
ATTTAAAAAAATTGCAAATAATGCCATTGTGTCAAACACTATTTTGGATAGTTATCCCAACAAAGGAGGGGTATATATTTCCCGACAACAAATGGAAGCCCTAAAAGAAATTAAAGAGCCTGATGATATAAACAGGAAAATTCGCGCGTTTTGGTTTCCTCCTTATGAAGGCGCATATATAAAAATAGGCGGAGATAAATTCACTCTTGTAAATCAGTTTATTCTTCAATCATTATCGAATCCTAACAACAGTAGTTTATTCACTACCCCTTCAAAAGTTAAATGAAATCATTATGATCAACGCACCCTTCTCTTCTTGGCCATCATTCACCCAAGAAGAAGCAGATAAGGTTTCCGAAATTTTATTATCCAACAAAGTTAATTATTGGACAGGCCAAGAAGGCCGTGAATTTGAAAAAGAATTTGCCACCTTCGCTGACACTAAATATGCCGTGGCGCTTGCAAACGGCACCCTCGCGCTGGATCTTGCTTTAGTGGCTTTAGAAATTGGTGCGGGTGATGAAGTGATCGTTACATCACGCACTTTTTTAGCGTCGGCTAGTTCTATAATCACATCAGGTGCGGCGCCTGTTTTTGCAGATGTTGATGAAAACAGCCAAAATATCACTGTCGGTACAATAGAAGCGGTTAGAACCGATAAAACAAAAGCTATCATTTGCGTCCATTTGGCTGGGTATCCTTGCGATATGCCTGCCATTATGGAATATGCAAACAAACATGACATATATGTCATTGAAGATTGTGCACAAGCGCATGGCACTAAAATCAACGGCAAGTCAGTTGGAAGTTTTGGCCACATTGGCGCTTGGTCATTCTGCCAAGATAAAATCATGACCACTGGCGGTGAAGGTGGTATGGTCACCACCAATGATGAAACATTATGGAAAAAAATGTGGTCATATAAGGATCATGGTAAATCTTATGATGCCGTCTATAACACAAATCACAAACCAGGCTTTAGGTGGTTACACGAGAGTTTTGGTACCAATTGGCGTTTAACCGAAATGCAATCAGCCATTGGGCGGATTCAACTTAAACGCATGCCTGAATGGACAAAGGCACGCCAAAATAATGCCGCAATTATTGATAATGCATGCAGTAATTTTTCTTCACTAAGGGTTGTAAGTGTGCCAGAGAATATTGAGCATGCACAATATAAACATTTTGTTTTTGTGGAAGTGAAAAAATTAGCTAAGGGTTGGACGCGCGATAAAATTATCGAAGCAATTAATGAACTTGGCGTGCCTTGCATGCAAGGTACGTGTTCTGAAGTTTATTTAGAAAAAGCGTTTGATGGTACAGACTTTAGGCCCCAAAAAGGATTGCCTGCTGCGATTAAACTTGGCGAAACAAGCCTCATGTTCTTGGTACACCCAACACTCACTAGTTCTGAGATGAAAAGAACGGCCGAAGCGATCGCCACTGTCATGCAGCAAGCCACCCTATAGCACAAGTCGCAATTGCAAGTCTGAAACCAATTAGTTTATTTTGATGGGTGGTTCAACTTTGAATTTACACATTAAATCAACGTATTTCCCGTTATGATTATAGCCCACAGGTGCATTGTTTAATAATTGTCAATGGTTTGAAGATCTAGATTTTTGCGGGCAAGCTCAACATTGGTTAGAATGCCCTTAAAGATATTCCAATCTAAACACACTTTTTTGACAGTCATTATTAACTCGTGCCGAGTTTTAAGTGCCTCGGTAATGCTCCTATTTTTAATGGGGATGGATTCAACGGGTCACCGCAACACCTCCTGTAGTTTATATGCTGGTGTTTTGAAGTCCAGAGTTTTTCTTGGACGAGAATTCAG
>NVUH01000015.1 GCA_002401855.1 Hyphomicrobiales bacterium | reverse complement strand
GCATTTGGGGCAAGGACCGATTTTTAGAACGCATGGCAGCCGCATTGTTTATCATATTAATGAGCTGGATGAATGGTCAGACGGTCAAAAACAACAGAAGGCCACGCCACATAAAAAACCTTTTTTGGTTGAGGGAGAGGGCGAATGAGTCAGTTTTATACGCGCGTTCATTAGCATTTTGGTCGTAAAATGTTCAATTATTACATCCGTTTTGGTGAGTGTGTTTTTCGTGAAGAATTCACCAAACGGGAAGCCTACGAGTATTTTCCAACGGGTAAAATATTCTGTTACATCAGATGGGATAGAGGCGACTTTGGCACCAAAAATTGGCAAGTGTCTGTATTAAGGGCGGGTGACGAAAACACAATAATGCATTCCCTAATTGGCATAGAACCTGGCGCGGAAGTGTTGCTCGATATATCAGGCCGTGAACGTGTCTATCGATTTTTTACAGCCATTGACCAGATTGAACGACTAAAAATTAATTGTGCCGATGTTGCTCCTTGGTACTGGATTCAGACAAATTCACGGTTGAACACTACCCTTGACCCACTTGTTTACACGCAAAAAAAACATGAGACATGGCTGCTAGAGCGGGAAGTTCAATGTGATAAATTCCGTTAAAATTGTTGGTATCTCCTTGGGTGTAATTGCTCTTAGTGCTTTGCCTATTTGGATGAATTTTTCGACTAAGTTGGTCTATAACCCATCGGCCAGCGCACCCATTGGTTATTATTGGGTGGATGAATTTGATGGCAATTCTGAGTTAAAAATCGGTTCACATGTGGTCATTCCAACGCCAATTCAGTACAGGTTGATGGCTGCAAAACGTCATTATTTACCCATCAATGTACCACTTATAAAGAAAGTTGTCGCACTTTCGGGAGATGAAATTTGTCGCCAACATCAGACGGTTTTTATCAATGGTAAGCCCGTAGCCGTAGCATTAATTACAGATAAAAAAGGTCGTAAGTTGCCCGAATGGACTGGCTGCTTTGTCCTCAAAAATGGCGAGTTTTTTGCTTTGATGGATGCGAGCGATAGTTTTGATGGCCGATATTTTGGAGCATTGAAGACAGAAAACATCATCGGTACAGTCACTTTCATTTGGTAATGCTTGGCGAATGTGCGGAAGAGTGAGGTTTGGCGGTAGGAGGATGAAAAGCGACTCGGATGGGAGGGTATAGGGCGGAAGGCGAGATAAAAGAAACTTGGGCTCTTGCCCAAGAGTTTCTGTCTGCACATCTTTTTTAGAAGCCCCCAATGGATTCTCGAAATGGTTGGAGGCGCTGAATAAGTTATTGAATTTATTCAATGTGATGCGCCTACCTGTAGATAAATCTTATATTATTCAATTGGTTGTATTAATTCGGTATGTTATGTCAGGTGACGGCGGCTTCAGTTGCTAATGTGGGGAATACTGGCTCACATGCACAATAGAGTATTTGTTCTTTGTTTTTCAATCTTTGAAACTGGCTAATGCTATGTATCTAATAAAAGGCTTGTCATTTGTAAAAAATAAGGTATTTGAATTTTCATACTCAGATTTAATTATATTTTTTTAGAATTATGTCTGTCGTTATTTTGCAATGATTGTGATTGGTGTGTGTGTGTGTTGCCAGATATAGAGGTCGGTATAATGGACTCATAGCCATATATTCAATGTTCTTTTAGAGCCTGTGAATATGTTTGTGCAGCTGGACAACAGAACCTGAAAGTTTTAATAATAGGCAACTCCGTCACACATTAGGACTAAATATTATCGTGAAGCCAGCTAATTTAACGACTCAAAGAATTTATAACCAACTACGTGAAGATATATTATCTGGTGTAAGGAAGCCAGATTCTCGTCTTGGCGAAGTTGCTATAAGCGAAAAACTAAATGTGAGCAGAGGCCCGGTGCGAGCAGCACTTAGTCTCTTAGCAGAAGCAGGAATTGTTACTTTAGTGCCTCATAGTGGTGCAAAAGTTCGGGTGATTGATTTAGAGGATGCCCGTGCACTTTATCAAGTAAGAGCTGCTCTTGAGGCTGAAGCTGCATATCTTGCTGCAGCAGCGATAAATCCTGATGCGGCGCATAAACTTCGTGCCTTATTGCAAGAACACACTCAACAAGTTGCTGTTCATCCTACTGGTGCATATTTACAAAGTGACGAAGATCGAGATTTTCATATTGTAATCGCTAAATTGTCATACAATCCTGTTATTTTGCAATTTTTAACTGGTGAATTATACCCGCAAATTTCACTTTTAAGGGTAAAGCATGAGCGTATTATGGGGCGAGGTCGGTTTGCATTGGCGGAACATGAGCGTATTATTGATGCGATTGTGGCTGGTGATGCTGAGGTTGCTAGCTTGCTTATGCGTCGTCATATTAACAATAGTTGGGCATCTCTTGAAGATCAGCTTCTTGTTAAAAGCGAAAAATAAAACTGATTTTATTTAATACACAGCTGCAACCCTTGCTTTTATTGGGTTTCGTGTGGGCGAGTTGTTTGCTTGCGTAATGCTTGTTGGCGTTGTGTTGCTGTGTGTCTTGTTGTTGGTGTGCTGATAAGCAAGCGATGCTTTAAAAATAATCTCTCTGCATCATGTTTTGACCTATCTGGGAAAATTAGATTTATTACAAAATAAATTTTGGGGGTTGACTTGGTTTGCCTAAATTAATATTGTACTACAATCATTAACAAAATAGTCTTAGGGAGAACTAAAATGAAGTCAATGATATTTAAAATGCTAGTTGCTGCGTCCTGTTTGGGTGTTGCTAATTCTGCTTCTGCAGAAATCACTTCACCAGAGTGCATTGCGCCGGCAAGACCAGGTGGTGGCTTTGATTTGACATGTCGAATTGCTCAAATGGGGCTTAAGGGCCAGTTTGAAGATCCTATACAAGTTATTTATATGCCTGGTGGTATTGGCGCCGTGGCTTTTAACTTATTTAACACCAAGCGTACAAGCGATTCAAATGCAATTGTTGCTTTCTCAAGTGGTTCTTTATTGAATATCGCTACTGGAAAATTTGGAAAATTTGATGAAAACGATGTGAGATTTGTCGCTACAGCTGGCGCAGATTTTGGCGCGGTAATTGTACCTGTGAAAAGCAAGTATCAAACACTGAGCGATCTTATGGATGATTTTAAAACTGACCCAGGTAAAATTGTTGTTGGAGCTGGTGGTTCTGTTGGTTCACAGGATTGGATGAAAGGTGCTCTATTGCTAAAATCAGTAGGTTCTGACCCACGTGATATGCGTTATGTAGCATTTGATGGCGGTGGTGAAGCGATTTCTGCTCTACTTGGTGGCTCGATCGAAGTGTATATGGGTGATGTTGGTGAAATGGCACCGCATCTCGAAGCAGGCACTATGCGTGTACTTGCTGTTATGTCTGGCGAACGCTTACCAGCTCCATTTGACGTGTTTCCTACAGCGATAGAATTGGGCTATGACGCAGAATGGACCATCATGCGCGGCTTTTATATGGGCAATGATGTACCAGAAGAAGATTTTCAAACATGGGCTACTGCTTTTGCTGAGTCATACAAAACTGACGAATTTAAGAAAATTCGTAAGGAAAAAGGCTTAATGCCATTGGAATTGCATGGTGCAGACATGGATAAAAAAGTCAAAGAGCTAATCGTTAAATTACGAGGAATTGCCATTGAAGCTGGTTTGATTGAACAATAAATATTGGGGCCCAGATAGACGATTATCTGGGCCTTTTTGTGATCAAATATCTTTAGGGAGGTTATGATGGTCGATAGAGTATTTGCAGGAATATTACTTTTAGTGACGATATGTTATGGCTACATCGCATTCACTATTATTAAAGCACCTTTTCAATATGATCCGTTAGGCCCAGAAAGCTGGCCGCAAATACTATGTATTTTGTCGGTTATTAGCTTGCTCATTCTAATGTGGAAACCTGATGTCGAAAGCTTCGACACGAAGAGACCTACCTGGATTAAGCTTGCGATTGTTACGGTGCTATTATTTGCATATGCAGAGCTATATGAACCGCTTGGTTTTATTATCGCCACCGTAATATTTACAACATTTATGTCGCGCCTTTTACAAGCAACTTGGTTACAAGCAGCTGTTTTTGGGGTGACTCTTGGGGTGTTAGGTTATTTAATTTGTACTGGTCTTTTGGGGCTTAACCTCCCAAGTGGACCTTTTCCAAAATTGTAAGAGATAAAATTATGCAAGAAGTTCTTTCTGGTTTAAGTACTGGTTTTGGTGTTGCGCTATTACCTTTTAATATTATGCTTGTGCTTATTGGTTGTTTTGCTGGAACGCTGATCGGCGCGTTACCGGGTATAGGCCCAATAAATGGCGTCGCTATTCTTTTGCCGATCGCCTACAGTTTAGGGCTGCCAGCAGAAAGCGCGCTGATTTTACTAGCGGGTATATATTATGGCGCTGAATATGGTGGCAGAATATCTTCGATTTTGTTAAATGTACCAGGCGATGCTGGTGCGGTGATGACGACGCTAGATGGCAATCCAATGGCGCGGCGTGGTGAAGCGGGGCGGGCATTGTCGTTATCGGCTATAGCTTCATTTATAGGTGGTACTTTCGCAGTTATTTTGATGTCACTTTTTGGCCCTTCACTCGCTAAAATTGCCGTTACTTTCTCGCCTTCTGATTATGTTGCATTGATGGTTTTTGCTTTTGCTTCGCTAGCTTCATTGGTTGGTAAAAATGCATGGAAAACGTTTATGGGTGCGCTCATTGGTTTGATGTTGGCAACCATGGGTATTGATGCCAATACAGGTATTCCGCGTTATACATTTGACGTGCCAGATCTTTTGGCTGGCATAGATTTTCTAGTGGTTGTTATTGGACTTTTTGGGATGGCGGAGTTGTTCTATTTAGTTGAACAACAGGTTTCAGGTAAACTAAAGGCGTTGCCTATAGATAATTCATTCGTTCGAATGTCGGATTTAGCAAAAACAAAATGGACAATTTTACGTTGTTCAATCATTGGTTTTTTCATTGGTATTTTACCTGGTACGGGCGCATCAGTTGCATCAGCAGTGGCTTATGGGTTTGAAAAACGCTTTGCAGGTTCTGATGCTGGTGAATTTGGTAAAGGTGATATTCGGGGCCTTGCTGCCCCGGAAGCTGCAAATAATGCTGCCGCTGGTGGTGCGATGGTACCAATGCTAACGCTGGGTATACCAGGTTCGGGTACGACTGCAATTTTACTCGGTGCATTGCTTTTATTTAATGTGCAACCTGGCCCGATGATGTTTATGCAGCGGCCTGAAATTGCATGGGGTTTGATTGCTTCGATGTATGTTGGTAATATTGCTCTTTTGGTTATCAACCTGCCGATGGTTGGCATATTCTCTAGAATGTTAACTGTGCCTCAGCATTATTTAACACCAATTATTGCAGTATTGGCATTTATCGGTGTCTATTCAATTGTTAGCAATCCGTTTGATCTATATTTAATCATTATTTTAGGTATTTTTGGCTGGATATTGCGCAAGCTTGATTTCCCGTTAGCACCAGTCATTCTGGGCTTTGTATTGGGTGGTTTACTTGAAGATAATTTACGCCGTGCTTTATCGATTTCAGCAGGTGATTGGAGCATTTTATTTAATAATTGGAAAAGCATCATTCTTTATGTTTGTGCGCTAGCCGTTATTGTCATACCAGCTTTATTAAACCGCTGGTTTAAAGTCAAAAAACCTACATTAGACGTTAAGTAGCGTTATCTCACCCAAAACAATATATTCACGATGATTATTGACATCGTGAATATGCCGAAAAGCTGAAGTCAATCACAAATATGAACAAGGATATTATTATGGAAAATGAAAAACCAGAACCACTTTGGTTGGAGAAAAAAAACACAAATAATATGGGCGACAAGTTCCGTAGTTTATATGAAAGTAATTTTCTGATGATTGCTGGTGCGCATGATCCAATGGCGGCCTTACTTGCTCGAAAAGCGGGTTTTAAGGCAATATATTTGTCTGGCGCAGCTCTGACCGCTTCTCTGGGTTTGCCAGATCTTGGTGTGCTAACCATGGGTGAGTTAGTGGATAGAACAAGAGCGATTACACGGGCAAGTGGTTTGCCTTTGGTTGTGGATGGCGATACAGGATATGGCGAGGCGATCAATGTCATGCGGCTCATACATGAGTTGGAAGATGCTGGAGCTGCCGCAATACAATTAGAAGACCAAATTTTACCTAAAAAATGCGGTCATCTTAATGGCAAGAAACTGGCAACGCCCGAAGATATGGCTGCCAAAATAGCTGCGGCTAGACAGGCTCGGAGCCATCTAGTGATTATTGCTCGAACCGATGCTGCTGCTTCAGAAGGGATTGATGCTGCAATTGAACGGGCGAAATTATATGTTGAGGCAGGTGCGGATATTGTTTTTCCTGAAGCATTGCCATCACCAGAAGATTTTCGGAAATTTTCTGAGGCGCTGTCCGTGCCAATATTTGGTAACATGACTGAGTTTGGGCGCACCCCGCAAATGAACTCAGATGAATTTATTAAGCTTGGTGTTGATATGGTGATTTGGCCTGTATCATCAATGCGAATTGCAGCTAAAGCAGTTGAAAGTTTTTATGAGACATTAATGCAAGATGGTTCCGCCAAAGCTGCGCTTCCAGATATGCAAACTAGAGCCGAATTGTATGATACAATCCGTTATTTCGATTACGAAGCATTGGATTCTCGGATTAAGAAAACAGTTTTACCTCATGTCGGTGAAAAATAGTCTTACGAGCCTATCAATGAATAAAGAGATATTGAATGCTTTATCTAGATATTGAAAATACTTCGTATAAGGCGGTAAATTATGCTGCACTTATTGAAACATCACTTCATAGTTTGCCCTATAGTTTGCGAGTGATGGCAGAGAATGCTGCCAGACATTCAGATAATGGTATAGCGGCAAATGATGTTGCGGCTAGAAATGGCGCGACCGTGCCTTTCAGGCCAGCAAGGCTTTTACTGCAAGATATGTTAGGCTTGGCCTTGTTGGTTGATATGATGGCGATGCGTAGTAAGCTGGAAGAACATGGGAGAGACCCAAGCTTAATAGATATGAGTTTGCCAGTTGATCTGGTGATAGATCATTCTATGACCGTAAATTATTGGGCAGAAAAATTTGCACTAACTAAAAATATTGATCGTGAATTTGAAGTGAATCTAGAACGGTTTGCATTCATAAAAGCTTGCGAGGCGCGGTTTCCTAATTTGCGTGTTGTGCCACCGGGTGGTGGCATTATGCATCAAATTAATTTGGAATTTTTTGGTAAAACTGTGACCATATCTAACGAAGATAAATCACTATTGATACCTGATACCAATTTAGGTACAGACAGTCACACTACAATGATAAACGGCCTTGGAGTATTGGGATGGGGCATTGGTGGGCTTGAGGCTGAAGCCATTATGTTGGGCGAGGCATCATCGGTTAATGTGCCCAAAGTGGTTGGTTTAGAAATGATAGGTGTGCCATCGAATGACATCACTACAACGGATATTGCATTTGTGGTGACTGAAAAGCTTCGCGCTCATGGGGTTGTTGATAAATTTGTTGAAATGTTTGGTTCGGGTTATTCTAAACTTGGTGTTGCTGATCGCGCAACGATTGCCAATATGTCGCCTGAATATGGATCGACCTGTGTTTTTTGCCCAATTGATGCAAATGTGCTTCGTTATCTAGCTGAAACTGGGCGAGATAGTGAGCATATTAAACTTGTTGAGGCTTATGCGAAACAACAAAATATGTTTGTTGATATGACTGCCAATAAAGTTGAATATGATGAAGTTGTTACTATTGATTTGAGTTCAATAGGTCGCTCAGTATCGGGGCCAGTAAGGCCAGAACAGCGCGTAGATTTGAACTTGGTATCCAATAAGTTAGCGCTAGCTGAAGAAAAGAAAACGGCAAGGCGTGTTGCTGTAAACGGGGTCGGTGGTGATATTGGCGATGGTGATGTTATTATTGCGTCAGTAACCAGTTGCACAAATACGGCTAACCCTCGCAATATGGTTATTGCAGGTTTATTAGCCAAAAATGCGGTTATTAATGGTCTTAATGTAAAGCCGTTTGTTAAAACATCATTATTACCTGGTTCAAGAGTTACTGCTCATTATCTTAAACAGAGTGGTTTGCAAAAATATTTGGATGAATTAGGGTTTAACGTTGCAGCTTTTTCATGTGGGACATGTGGCGGCATGTCAGGAGCATTGCAATCTGATTATGAGCAAACCATTAAAGACCATGATATCAAAGGTGTTGCGGTGTTATCTGGGAATCGAAATTTTTCGGGTCGGATACACCCTTTGGCATCCAGAAATATATTGGCCTCTCCGCCATTAGTAATCGCATATGCGTTGATGGGGACAATTTTAAAAGATATTACAACTGAGCCTTTGGGGCTGAAGCTAGATGGTAGCCCTGTGATGTTGACTGATATTTGGCCAAAGGCGGATGAGGTTGATTCTATCATAAATGAATATGTTTTAGCGGATGATTTTATTGCTAATTACAAGGCTATTGGTCAGGTTAATCAACATTGGAATGAGTTGACCGTTAAAGAGGAACGTTATCAATGGTCGCCTTCAAATTATGTAACATTCCCGCCATTTGTTAAAGATATTAGCATAGAGAATCCAAAAATAAGGTCGTTCAAAGCCCTTCGGCCATTGGTAATGTTGGGGGATAGTATTACGACGGATCATATTTCGCCTTCTGGTATGATAACGCCTGATTCTGAGGCTGGTAAATTTTTACTTGAGCAAAATATTGAACCAAGAGATTTTAATACATTTGGAACAAGAAGAGGGTGTTCCGAGGTGGTTATCCGTTCTACCTTTGCCAATTATCGCTTGAAGAATGAAATGACGCCAGATAAAGAAGGATCGTGGACAAAAACTTATCCTGATGGTATTGAAGTGTCTATTTTTGAAGCCATTAGTTACTATCAACAACGTGGGCAAATGCTTGTTATCATTGCTGGTAAAGAATATGGTTGCGGTTCATCTCGAGATACAGCTGCAAAAGCACCTTGGCTTGCTGGGGTTAAAGCTGTCGTGGCTGAAAGCTTCGAGCGAATTCATAGGTCTAATTTGATTAATATGGGTATAGCGCCACTATGTTTTTTAGCGGGTGTTACTCGTCATAGCTTAAAGCTTAATGGCAGTGAAACATATGATGTTGAATTGTCAGATGATCTAAAAAAAGCGGAAATGGTTATTCATTATCAAGATGGCTTATCGAAAACTGTTGCATTGGATCTTCGGCTTTATAATGATGCTGAGCGAGAAACTTTTGACCATGGCGGGCTTTTACCTCGGTCATTCCGCACTATCATGAAAGAAGTAAATAATGACTAATATCGGAATTAGAGCAGCTTTTTACCGTGGTGGAACATCAAAAGCCATTTTATTCAATGCAGCTGACTTACCGAAAGATAAAAAAATACGTGACCGTATATTTTTATATGCGATGGGCAGTCCTGATGTTTATGGACGACAGCTTAATGGCATGGGTGGTGGCTTGTCATCATTATCAAAAATTGTGATTGTAGAGCCTTCATCGCGTGATGATGCGGATGTTGATTACACCTTTATACAGATATCGGTTGATGAGCCTGTGGCCGATTATGGTGGTATGTGCGGTAATATGTCTTCTGCGGTGGGGCCATTTGCGATAGATGAGGGTATGGTTGTGGCTAAAGATGGAATGTCGACAGTCAGAGTATATAATACCAATACAAACAAAATTTTTCATGCAAACTTTGAGGTTGTGGATGGCGCGGCCGTAGAGCAAGGTGATTTCTCAATTCCTGGTGTATCAGGCAGCGGAGCAAAGATTAGCCTTGATTTTATTAACCCTGGCGGAGCGGTAACGGGACAGCTTTTACCATCAGGCAAGGTGTATGATAAATTACAGATAGATGGTATGGGTGTGATTAAAGTGTCATTGGTTGACGCTTCTAATCCAATAGTGTTTGTTCGGGCACAAGATGTCGGCATTAAGGGCATTGAAACACCAGCTGAACTAGATCGTGATACAGCGCTTATGGAGCGGTTAGAAATTATTCGCCGCTCTGCTTCTGTTGCAATGGGCATGTCTGCTACAACTGAAGAAGCTATTTTATCCAACCCCAAAATTGCGATAATATCACCATCACAAAGTTTTGATGCATTGGGGGGAACGGCTTATGATAAGGATGAGTTTGATCTTTCGGTTAGGCTTGTCTCTATGGGTAATTTTCATCGAGCGATTACACTTACAGGCGCAATGTGTTTGGCAGTTGCTGCAAGAATTAAGGGTACATTAGTTAATGATCTTGTAACGAGCGCCTCAGACGTGCGTATAGGTAATCCTTCGGGCGTGTTGTCGGTACAGGCAGACGTTGAAATGAATGAAACTGGCCCATTCGCCCGTTCGGTCACTACTTTTCGCACTCAACGCCGCATTATGGATGGAAGAATTTTATTTCCTTCAAGTTTCCTGTAATTATTTATGCTCCGAGCATTTGTTTGAATCTGGTGTTATGTATATTGCTTTAAGCTATATGCATTTTTTAGGTGAACAGAGACACACAACACAGCAGCAAAATAAAGTCAGCTGTTACTTCACACTTCGTATCGAAATTAATTTATTTTGTATTTGGAAGAAATAGATTTTTATATTCCACCATTAATTGATTGATCAATTTTTCAACACCACGAACGCTGGCCAAGCGGTTCAATTCGACGGGTATGACTAGCCAATAAGTTCTTATAAATGAAAATTTATTTGGCAAAACTTTGATAAATTGCTCGTCATTATTGGCCATATAAAAAGGCAATACACCAAATCCACCACCACTAAGAATAAATTGATATTGAGACATAATTGTAGAGGCCTGAAAACAATTATTCAATTTTTTTGATATTAGATGATTAAAATTCAGTTGTTCAGTATATAGTAAATCAGATATATAGCTCGTAAAAGGCTGTTTTTCAATATCGGCTAAACTCTCTAAATCTACATTATTATTTTCTATATATTTCTTTGAAGTGTAAAGAAACAGCCTATAATCTGTTAGTTTTTTGCATAATAAATCTTTTCGAATGATTGGTTCTAACGATATGGTTAAATCAACTTCTCGTTTTATAAGATCGTGATTCGAAGGAACAGCTACTAATTTAATTATAATGTCAGGATTGTTTTTTGTAAATTGGCAAATTTTATCTGCAAAAAAAGAATTGCCAAACCCATCAGGTGCACCAATGCGCAAGTTGCCAGATAAAGTTTGACCAGAAAGCTGCACACGTTCTTTGGTTAGTTCAGTCAAATCTTCAATCTGTTGCGCCAAAGGCAGTATTTTTTCAGCCATGGTGGTTAAGTGAAAACCATACTCATCTTGCTCAAATAGCTTGATTTGCAATGATTCTTCGAGTGCATTAATGCGCCTTGCAACGGTTGTATGATTAACCCCTAAAGCTTTAGAAGCTGATAATAAACGACCTTTTCTAGAGACTTCTAAAAAATAACGCAAATCATTCCAATTCAACTTATCAATATTCATACAACCCCATTTCAACAATTTTAGTGTGCAAAATAGCACAACCAACTGCAAAAACAATCATTTTATCGATTATAATATTCGAATACGATCAAATTGTTCGATAAAAAAAGTAAAAAATAATCACTTATTTGAGCGAAAATTGACAAGGGAGGTATTTGCACACATGGCTGTGCCATATAAAATTATGCCCTTTATTGTCAGTTGGCTTTTGTTGCCAATATGTTTGGGCAGTTGCTTTCGCAAATTTAAAAAGTGGTTTTTTCATTTAATAACAATCGAACGGTTTTGATTTATAAAGGGAGTATAATAATGAAACTATTCAAAAATCTAATTCTGTCGGCGACTATTGTTTCCGCTAGTTTTGCTATGTCTGCACCAACACAAGCAGAAGATATACGTTGGAAGATGCCTGTTGCATTTTCAACCAAATTGCCAGGGCTTGGTTCTCCAGCCGCTTGGGTCGCAGATAAATTAAATGTATCTAGCGGTGGTTCAATAAAAATAAAAATTTATGAGCCCAAAACATTGGTACCACCTTTTGAAATTTTACAAGCCGTATCAGATGGTAAAGTTGGTGCTGGCTACACTTGGATTGGTTATGACCAAGGTAAAGTTCCTGCCGTTCCATTATTTGCAGCCGTACCTTTTGGGCTAAAACCCGCCGCATTTGCAGGTTGGTATTACTATGGTGGTGGCGATGAAATGTTGCAAGAAGTCTATAAGAATAAAGGCTTTAACATTCATGCGCAACTATGTGGTCTTATTGGCCCAGAAACCGCTGGTTGGTATAAAAAACCAATTAAAACACTAGAAGACTATAAAGGCTTAAAAATTCGCTTCGCGGGCCTTGGCGGTAAAGTTCTTCAAAAGCTAGGCGCTTCTGTTACCATGATGCCTGGTGGTGATTTGTTCCAAGCATTAGAAAAAGGTACAATTGATGCGACCGAATTTTCCATGCCAGCTATTGATAAAATTCTAGGCTTTAATCAAATTGTCAAAAACAATCTATTCCCTGGGTGGCATCAACCATTTACGGCACAATATATGCTGATTAATGGCGATCAGTGGAAAGCCGCAACAGAACAACAAAAAGCTCTTGTGGTATCAAGTTGTACGGCTGGTGTGTTAATGGGCTTGGCTGAAGGCGAATATAAAAATGGTGCTGTTTTGGCTGAGTTAATTGAAGAAGGCATTAATGTTGCCCAAATTCCGGAAGACATTCTTTTCAAGCTTAAAACCATCACCGAAGAAGTATTGGCCGAAGAATCTGCTTCTGATGCTGATTTCAAACGTGTTCATGACTCACAAAAAGCATTCCTAAAATCTTATGTTTTATGGGATGAGCGGGCATATCTACCGACCAAGTTAATGAAATAATTAAAATTAACTCACTTAATCACCGTATGAGATAATCTTCAGGAGGGGTTTATGCCCAAAACAGTTCTTGATCCTGCACAACTAGGATTGACAGAATTAGATCACGATCTAAATCATCATACTGAGTTACCTCGTACGGCGATTTCAGATTTTTTAGAAAACATAATTGATAAAATTGGTTATGTTTGTTCATGGCTTTGGCTAGTTGCCGTCGGAGTCATAATATGCACTGTTGCTGCTAGATATGTCTTTGGGCTGGGAACGGTCATGCTAGAAGAAATACAGTGGCATTTAGTTGGCGCGGCTTGGCTCGTTGGTTTGTCATATACGATTGTTCATGATGATCATGTCAGAGTTGATATTATTCATGAAAATCTATCCATTAGATCGCAAGCTAAAGTGGAATTATTTGGAATTCTGCTTTTATTGTTACCGTTTCTACTGATTTCATTATGGGAAATGGTGCCATATGCAATGTCCTCACTCTCACAAAACGAAACCTCACAATCACCTAACGGCTTGCCATTTAGGTGGATTTTAAAATCTGTTTTGCCATTCTCTATGGTGTTATTAATTATGGCCGCTAGCGCAAGACTGATTAGAGTGTCTGTTTTGTTGTTCTCAAAAAAACCAAATAAAAATAATAATGTAAATAAGAGTATATAAAAATGGATATTTCCGTAATTTTTGTAATTGGCATTTTCCTAACATTTGGAATGCTGCTTTTTACTGGTTTCCCTGTTGCTTGGGTGCTGGCTGGTACATCCGTTATTTGGACTGTGATTGGCATTATCTCTGTTGATTATTTTGGTGTGGACTTATGGTTCGATTGGGGAAGCTCACTTGGGCTTATTCCTGAACGAATATGGGACTTAGTCGGTAGCGACACCCTAGTCGCTTTGCCTATGTTTATCTTTATGGGCATAATGTTAGATCAATCTGGCATCGCCGAAAAACTAATGTCCAATATTGTTAAATTGTTTGGCGGTATAAGAGGCGGGCATGCTGTTACAGTTATTGTAATTGGGATGCTGTTGGCAGCTACAACAGGTATTATTGGCGCATCAGTCGTACTACTTGGCGTATTGTCTATCCCGGTAATGATGAAAAATAATTATTCTAAAGAATTGGCCGTTGGAACCGCCTGCGCGACGGGTACATTGGGGATATTAATACCGCCTTCAATCATGTTGGTCTTAATGGCAGATAGATTGGCAACACCAGATGCATCTGTTGGCGATTTATTTATGGGTGCTTTGTTTCCGGGGTTAATGCTTGGCGCAATGTATGTCACTTATGTTCTTGTATTAGCCGCGATAAAACCAAGTGTGGCACCAGCATCAAAAGATCATGTTAAAGTAGATGCCGCATTGTTTTGGGAAATATTCAAGGCTGTTATCCCGACTTTAGGGTTAATTCTAATGGTGCTCGGCTCCATTTTTGCAGGTATAGCCACCCCAACCGAAGCTTCTGGCGTTGGTGCCGCTGGTGCGATTATACTGGCCGCTATAAACGGGCGCTTAAGCTTCAAAGTCATGCAAGATACAGTGATAGCGACCACCAAAACAGCGTCGTTTATTTTTGCAATTTTTGTGGGAGCAACGGCATTTTCTGTCGTGTTACGCGGGCTTGGCGGCGATGAAGTTATTAAAAACGCACTAATTGGGCTGCCATTTGGGCCTGATGGTATTTTACTGACCATTTTATTCGTGGTTTTTTTGCTTGGGTTCTTCTTAGACTGGGTAGAAATCACTTTGATTATTTTACCACTTGTAGCACCCGTTGTTCAAAGCTTAGGGTTTGATGTGGTGTGGTTTACAATCTTATTTGCGGTTTGCTTGCAAACTTCTTTTTTAACGCCGCCTGTTGGGTTTGCACTATTTTATATAAAAGGAGTTTGTCCGCCAGAGATAAAAGTATCGCATATATACAGAGGTGTTTTGCCTTTTATTATGCTGCAATTAGTTGGTTTAGCTTTGATTTATTATTTCCCCAAAATCGTTACGTGGCTACCTTCAATTGCTTATGGCTAACAACATATAAAATTGATATTTATTCCAAGAAAGAAAATTGAACAAAATGACTGATGGAATTAAACAAGATTTCGGCAATTATGATTATATAATTGTGGGGGCTGGTTCTGCAGGTTGCGTACTTGCCAACAGGCTGAGTGAAAACCCAAAAAATAAGGTACTTTTGTTGGAAGCTGGCGGTAGCGATAACAAGCTTTGGATTCATATTCCTGTAGGTTATCTATATTGCATGGGCAATCCAAAAACTGACTGGTGCTATCAAACCCAAAATGAAGAAGGTTTAAATGGTCGTTCCCTCAATTATCCTCGTGGGCGGGTCTTGGGCG
The DNA here is from genome assembly GCA_002401855.1 of Hyphomicrobiales bacterium. Classification (GTDB taxonomy): domain Bacteria; phylum Pseudomonadota; class Alphaproteobacteria; order Rhizobiales; family OSC116; genus OCS116. The sequence continues at coordinate 60,841 of NVUH01000015.1, read as the reverse complement.
GTTCATCGTCTATAAATGGCATGATATATATGCGCGGCCAGTCTCAGGATTATGATAAATGGGCTGATTTTGGCAACCAAGGATGGGCATGGAATGATGTTCTGCCATATTTTAAAAAATCAGAGCGCCATTATGAAAAAAATGACGAGTTTCATAGTGACAAAGGCGAGTTATTTGTTCAAAAGCAAAGGCTTTCTTGGCCTATATTGGATGCCATTCGTGATGCCGCAGAAGAAATTGATATTGCGAAAATAGATGATTTTAACTGTGGTGATAACGAGGGTTCTGGATATTTCTCCGTGAACCAGAATAACGGTATCCGCTGGAATTCAAGAAAAGCATTTATCAAACCCGCTAAAAATAGGCCTAATTTGCGTGTACTCACACATGCTCAAGTGAAATGTTTAATCTTCAAAGGCTTAAGAGTTGTTGGTGTTGAATTGGTGGTAAAAGGTAAAGCTGCATTTGCTAAGGCAAATAAAGAGGTTGTTTTATCCGCAGGTGCTATCGGCTCACCACAAATTTTACAACTTTCAGGTATTGGTTCTGCAACTTTATTAAAAAGCTGCGGTATTGATGTAGTCCATGAGCTAAAAGGTGTTGGAGAAAATCTACAAGATCATTTGCAAATTCGAACTATTTTCAAAATAACTGGTGCTCAAACTTTAAATGATATGCAAGCCAGTTGGTTTGGTAAAATGTCTATTGCGGCCAAATATTTATTTAGCCGCTCAGGCCCGATGGCTATGGCACCCAGCCAGCTAGGAATTTTTACAAAATCATCGCCTGAATTTGAAACAGCTAATATTGAGTATCACGCACAGCCACTTTCATTAGAAAAATTTGGCGAGCCACTACACTCATTCCCCGCCATAACGGTTTCTGTTTGCAACTTACGACCCGAAAGCCGTGGTAGTTGCCACATTACAGAGAATGATTACCGCACCTCTCCTGCAATTAGTCCCAATTATTTGTCGACAGAAAATGATAAACAAGTAGCTGCTGATAGCATTCGCCATGCGAGAAAACTAATGGCAACTCAAAAAATGCAACAATTTTCTCCTCGAGAAATTAAACCAGGAAAAGAAATTCTCAGTGATCTCGACTTAGCAAAAGCTGCAGGTGATATCGCTACAACCATATTTCACCCTGTCGGCACTGTAAAAATGGGCAGTGATGATATGGCTGTTGTAAATGATCGTTTAAAAGTACACGGTATATCAGGCTTAAGGGTTGTCGATGGCTCTATTATGCCAACCATCGTTTCTGGCAACACACATGCACCAATCACAATGATTGCAGAAAAAGCTGCTAACATGATTCTCAGTGAAAACTCATGATTAAATTAGAATTTAAGATACAATCTTTTGTGATTATCTGTAGCTAAATGCTTTGAGATAAATTGTTGTTTGAATTATGAGAGTGTATTGCTTGTTTTTGAAATTACGCTCTGGTGGAATGCCAGCTAACAATATTTTTCCTTTGCTGAAGGTATCCAATTAAAATGTTTTGAATTGAATGAAGCAAGCTATGATAGTTGCGTGCCCCCGCAACCAAAATTATATAAGCCTCACATAGTGGGGCTTTTTTTGTGTCTGGCAATGGAGTGAGGAGTTTAACCTAAGTAAGCTGACTGAGCCCGAAGGGTGACGAATAGCAGCGCAGGAAAAGGGTAAACCCTAGCCACGTAACCAACTTGACTTGCGAATACGCAGGTTATTCCCTATTAAAGTTAGACTGCGCTACTTGCGCCACATCCTTCATTAACAAGCCGCTCTGATTGAGTGGCTTTTTTGCGTTTGTGGCTATGCTCAAGATACCTGTTAAGTCTCCAACTAAAGTGATAGACATTGGGTGGCTTTGGGTATCGTCTTTATTGTAGTTTGGATTTGGAGACAGAATGCTAGTTATTTCGAAAGTGGGATTTTGTCATACTTGAAATGTGGTTTCGGTTGCGATATTTAACGTAAAATCAATCGTAATTGTTGATATATTATAGAGGGTTATTGTTTTGTGTTTTACTAAGAATTAACTTGTTACTTTCAAGTTGATATGTTTATCTAGCCCAACATTCAAAGCTGATACAGGGGAATGTGTTGGTAAAATTCCAAGGGAAATATCAAAATGCGTGTTATTGGACTGGCCAAAATATTGGTTTTATTTTTTTCGTAGGCTTTACTTTTTACATCTGCAAAGGCATATGATGTACGTGATGCGCAGTATGTCACACATTCCACGGATATCGATGTGCTATTTTATGTTGTTTGCCTTCAAGAAAATACCGACAAACAACCACGTAGCCTTAGCATTATGGATGCGCTTAATAATGCAGTTGTGGCATGTAAAAGTGATGAAGCAAAATTGCCTAAAAATTCAAATGAACCAAATTTCTTTGATATAAAAACTAGTGTTTTAGAGTGTGGATTTAGGCCTAGTGATGCCTCTCCTGATGCTGGTTGTGGTGCTTCCAATACAGTTACCGTAAGTTCAACTAGTACTGAACCCACATTTATTAATGCTGAACCCGTACTCATTAAAACTGGCCGATGGCTTGAAGGTATTGCCTATGACGGAAAGAATATTTGGACGGCTGATAGTGGCCAGAGAACTGTTGCTGAGATAAATTTTAATACGCACGAAGTAGCAAGGACCTATAAAGTCGGGCGACTGCCAATAGAGCTTGTGGTTGGCCGTAACGGCGAAGTATTCTCACTTATTGCAACGGATAAAAAAATTATTCGACATAATAGATATGGGAATATGGCGACGCTGACAACATTTACTGAATGCGTTGACGGTATGGTTGGAGATAATGCAAACGACAGCTTATGGATTCTCGCGTCAAAGAGTTGTGGGTCTAGCAATAGTAGTCTGATTAAAGTTAACGCACGCTCTGGTGCACAAACCCAATCTGTTGACCTCGGCGAGTGGTCTACTAGTTTGGTCGAGTTTGATACGGATGTTTGGGTTTCGAATGCAAGACGTGCTGAAATAACGATTGTTAATAAAAACACTTTGAGAGCAAAGGTGATGTTAGTTCCTGGTTCTGAACTATGGAAGCTCGTTGCAAATTCGAATTATATTTTTGGTGCTGGTCGACGCAACAGAGGAAGTGACGAAGGTCTTGTTGTTAAAATAAACCCATTCACCTTCATTGTTGAAAATGAAATTATACTGCCTGAGATGATTGTGCAGATTGCAATTGGTGAGCACTATGTGTATGCGATTGGTAAAAGTGGCGAGATTTGGATTCTTGAAAAAGATAGCTTAAATATTGCTCGAACCGTCACTGTGAAACTACCGAATGCCAAAAACGGTAAATATGAACCATCTGATGCGCTTTTCTTTGAAGATATCTTAGTTGTAGCTTCGCGTATGTTTTATGGCTCTAATGGGCAACTATTGACCAATTCATCAGGTAATGAAGATGATAATGGTGGTATATTGTTGTTTACTAATATTGCACCTATTGATGTGGCGCCAAATGTATCATTGAGAAAAGCTGTGGGTCTGAAAAAAATTACAAACCCTAATGGAGGCTCTAGCGCTGTACGATGGATTCATAATCCTCAAGATCCCCGCGCGAATCGTCGTTATGATATGGTGGCAAATGCTTATTGGGGCATATGTGAACGCGATGACCTAAACCCAAATTCTCCAAGATATAACAATGAATCTGCTTTTTGGGATTGCGCTGATGCTGGCCAAATTGACGGTGGGGGCACACTTGCACCGTTGATATCTGGTGGTGGATCTAATGTTCTGACGATTGTCACACGTGCATTTGGTGAGGCCACTGAATAGATATATGAGGCGCCTGTTGCGCACCATAGCGACATTGCTGTCATAGACGCGATAGAATGGATTGAGTTCTGGCAGTCTTTAGCTGCGTCCCTCAATTCACCTGAAACAACGCCTAAATGAGTGACATCTTTTGTAATGCATTCTTCTTTTGGGTTCAATCTTGAATTACGTAATCCTGTATTGGGTTTTTGAGATAACGAAGTCTGTTCCAAACCAATTTACCAATATAGAGTTCATTATTTAGAATGCCTGTACCACGTTCGTGTGAGCATAGAGCCTTGTTAGTTTTATTCCATCAATATAAATATGTGCGTGGCCTTCATTCGATATGTTTTTACGGTTTACATTCTGTGGAGTGAAAGTGAAGTTTTTAGTGGTTACAATTAAATTTTAGCCCGCCATATTATCTTCCAACACCTCAATTTGTATTGATGGGACGTTGTTTAAATCGACTTCAATCTGATCATGTTTCAAAACATGATCATGAATAAAATATGTCGAGTGATTCTCCTCTACAGGCATTGGTGAAATTATTTGTGCCGCAAGCAAAATGCCTATAAAGATACAGGCGACTGACCAATAGATAAAGTAGGGCAGAGTGACTTTGGGCATTATTATCCTCCAACATAAATGTATAAACCGACTATTTAAAGAGGTTGGTTATTTTTAGGCGCTGACCATAACCAAGGAAAAGCAATATAACAGCCGAGGCGATAATCGGCATATGTCCGACCAATTCCATGAGTGCATTGTCGCTTTGATTAACCAGTAAAAACACTGTGTTAGATGCTAACATGAAGATTGATATGACCAGAGTGTTGAGGCGTGTGGTGGTTCCGAGGATTAGAATTGTACCCATGATGACTTCCATCATACCTGCAGATAATACGAAAACTTGATCGGTAAAAAATTCTAAGCCGAGCATATCCATAAAATTCCAAGGATATTTGGTGATGAAGGCTTGGCCGAGCGCTGAGCCATATAGTTTTTCGGTAACGCCAAGGGTAACCAGTGCTATGCCGGTAAATATTCTCAATACGTCAACCGAGTAGGGCTTATAGCGTTCTTGTAGCTGTTTATTAGGCAAATGGTTGAACAGAAAGAATAATGCGATGCCAATAACATTGGAATATTCTAACGCAAAGATAAACCCGAATTGAACCATAACCCCAATGAATAAAACCAACATCATGAGTGCAGCATGGTGGATGAAATGGTTGCTAATCAGTAAAATACCAATGAGGGCTTGAAGAAAAACCAGAGCGATACCAAACCCGCCATAGGCTTGCATATGTGGTGCAATTAATGCGCCACCATAAGCGGTTAGTAAAAATGACATTCCGGTGAATATACGTAAACTCTCCAATATATCATGTCGGCTTTTGCTTTTAATGATGGGGATTTTTGGTAGTTTTCCATCCAGAAAAATAGAGGCGCCAATGAGCAATATACCAATGGCGATCCAGATTAACACCTCAGGGTCAGTGAATGAGTAAATGGGGTAGTTGACTAAATTTGGATCATCGGCTTTTACAAACCATCTCACATGGGCAAAGGCTGTAGTGAAAGAGAAAGTGACCGTTAATAAAGTTGTAAATATAAGCACAATATGGGTTAATTTTAACCGAACGATGTTATGTAGATTCATATTTTAGACCTCCTGTTTTTAGCTAGAACAATATTCAGGCTTTGTTTTAAATAATTTGAAACTCAATACGAATTACTTGTTTAATCTAGAGAAGAAGGGAATAAAATCAATGAAAATATATAATATTACCAATAAAAACAATAGTTTATATTTATTCTAATAACAAATATATGAAATAGCTTTTAATTTCATGCTCTCTAAAGAAGATGTAGTAGAGGAATTTTAGCGGGAGTTTTTCAGCCAAGTGCTTGGCTGACTAATGCGATGATATTGGAATTTGGCGTGGTTGGATTATCCATTTTAAGTTTTTTCATGGCAACAATTTCGTTGACCATGGGAAGCCCCGCCTTGGTTAAAAAATCACCATAAGAATCGGCTCCGATTTCTAAATCAATCCGTAAAAAGCCTTCTGCTTGATTGATAAAATAATGCATGAGGTCTTGTGCATCTTCAGGCGAAGTTGCAATGACGGGACCAATTGTTTCGCCCAATCCTGATTTTCGGCAGAAAGCAAAACCAGAAATCCCTTGTTGGTTTTCAATTACTATGCCTGAAGAGAATTTTGCTAATAGCTGTAACATTGTGCTTCTATCTAAGCCAGATGCAGCTTTGTCTATAATCAATATATTGTCAAAGTCAATTGCAGTCATTGTTCGGATGTTAGCGTTTGGAGGCATTTGAATTTTTGTCGGATATCCTTGATGTTGGTGGATGAAACCACAATCGTTGAACCCCAATTTACGATAGAGCGGTAAACCTTTGATAGTGGCGTTAAGGCGTATTTGGCTCTCACCTGCCGCATCAAGTAGATGCTGCATAATGAGCTTGCCAATGCCTTGCCGTTGATGGTCAGAACTAACAATCATCAAGCCAAGCGTGTAATGGTCAGGTTTAAACGGCCAAATGAAACCTACGCCAACAAGCTCAGCAGACTTTTCAACCACTGTGCCTAGCCCAAGAACCGAGGCGAAATTCCAATCATTGACGGTCATTGGCCAGCCAAGTTTATTTGAGATGATTGCACAGCTCTCTGTGTCACTATTGGTGAATTTTCGTATTGTGATGTCTTGGTTCATTTATTTTACTCAATATGATGAAAGCCAATGGTAAAACCGCCGGATTTTATAAATTGTACGGCATGTGGCTCTTGAGGTCCAAAAACAGCGGTTTCACCGACGTTCAATATTTCTTCGGCAATGCAATTGCTGATGTCATTTACATCAAAACGCTGCAACCTTAAACGACCAGATTTTAGGGTGATTTTACCCCAAACACCTGCCTTGGTGTGATGATTGTTTTTAAAAACATCAGGTAAATTTTCGGGTGTAAATAATTTAGTGGTTTTGTAACAAACTGCTTTGGGGGGGAGTTTGGTCATTTTGTTAAGCCTTTGCTTTGCATAATGCCATCTAACATGATCATTGTACCAGTTTCGCAGATAAAGCGCTCTATGGCCTCGCGGTCATATACTGCCATGCCATTTAAATCGGTAAGGCCATAGTCAAATAATATAGGTGACAAGGGCGTAGATGGGCCAATTAACATGCGGCGTTTAACATTTTGTGATGCCAATAATAGTGGCTCTAGGCTGCCATTCATTAGAGTTTGTGCTGTGATTGCTAGGGTTTTGGCAGTGGCAATGGTTTCTGCGGCTTGTTCTATGGGTACATCTTCTGCTCTTGGCTCCCGCTCTACTATTTTCGCGGCGGTTAGGCGTTTGGTAACGCCTCTAAAACCGCCAATAATCACCACTCCTTCGCCAGGTGCTTCTATGCTGCTAAATCCACTTGCCATGCTAGATTTGGCTTGTTTGTCACTATCTGGCTGGTTGCAAAACGCATTTATTGCTGCCAATCCTACAGAACGTGATAGGGCATCTGTGGAATATAACATTTGCGCGATAGACTTCAGGCTTCTGCCTGCAAAACCACCCTCTGGCCGCACCGTTCTTGCACCTTCTGTACCGCGTGAGGGGCTGCGGGCAATGCCGCAATAATCGCCTGCGGTGACCATAGTCCAATTAAAACCAACCATTATTTTATCAATTTCGACCTCTATATCTATTGAATTGACCAAGGCTTGTTCAATCTTACCGCCATCAAGCGCTGATAAAATGGCAAAGCCATCTGGTGAAATGGCATTATATTGCTTGGCCAGATTTTCATCTTCGCAAATGATGATAAATGCAGGAGAGTTTGAATTTTGGGCATTAAATTGGGTATGGGATAATATAATCACATCATCTGATGGTTTTTGCGTATCGAACTCACTAATATTCCAGCCAAATTGCCGCAGATGATCGATTTCAGTGTTGAATTTATGGGCTAATTCGGTGTTATATGCAGACACATATATATAGCCGTTTAATTTGTTGTTTTTCATAACATTCACCTATGAATTATTTTGTGCCGCATTTTGTTGTGCAGTTACATAGGGAGCTAAATTTTCATTTTCAACTGCGGTGAGAATGAAAGTTACGTCGCCATCATGCGAAGCAACCCAGTGATTTGTGCCAGAGGCAATTAGTAAAGTTGAGCCTGCAGGATAAGCAATTTCTTTGGCGGGATCAACTTCATTGCCATCGGCATAATATAATGTACCTTTTACTACCGTTAAAAACCGCACTCTGCCATCGCTTGTTGCATGCGCATTATTGGCTTTGGAACCGGCTTTTAATGTTAACATCACAATGATGGGTTGGTTGTTTTCATTGATTGCCAATGGGGTTGCGATGCCTTGATCTTCGAATATCAAATTATTTGGCATTGCAGATATATCAAGGGTTGTCGTTGGTTGGTAAGTTTGGTTTTTAGCGGTGGTCATGATTATATCCTTAAATATTGGCATGGTTATTTCAATGCGTTGGCGGCAAGGTTTTCTGGTGCATGAGCGGTTAGCATTAATGTCAGCCCTTCTTCACGGGTCGCGACCCAGTGTTTTGTTCCAGAGGTGATGACCAGAATTGATCCTGTTGGGTAAGCTTTCTCTTTAGACTCATCAACTTCATCGCCGTCGGCAAAATATAATGTGCCTGCAAGTACAAAGGCATATCTAACTCGGCCATCGCTAGTGGCATGTGCGCCCGCCGCTTTGCTATGTGGTGGCAATTGAATGACCACAACAGCAGATTTTTTGTCATCGGTGAAGGCCAATGGCGTTGCTGTGCCTTGGTCGTTAAACACTGGACTGCTGGCTAAAGTAGAAAGATCTAACAAGCTTGTTGGCCTTGGCTCTGCAAATGCCGTGCTTGTGGTTAAAAATATGGCCATTCCCGCTAATGCTAATTTATTTAGAATACTCATTTTAATCTCCTATTTATTGGCTAAGTTTATGATTGTTCAGAAATTAACTATATAGAGGCACAATAATTTCTGATTGTTCAAGCCTGCCTCTGGCTATGGGTAATTGGTAAAGTTTGCTTAGATTCTCTTGGCTCAAAACATCTTTGGATAGGCCGAAAATGCTTGGTGTGTTGTTTTTGACCAACAAGGTTTTTTGTGAAACATGTAAGGCTTGTAAGGGGCAATGGGTAGAGAATATAACGGCCTTGCCTTGATCGGCGACATATTTCATAGTTTGTAACACTTTGTCTTGATTGCGATAATCAAGTGCTGATGTCGGTTCATCTAATATCATGATATCTGGACTAGAAACCAAAGCTCTGGCGATTAAAATCATCTGTCGTTGGCCACCGCTTAAGTGTGAAAAACTCTCATCCCGCCAATCTAGCATGCCCACTTGCTCTAGGGCTTCATCAGTTTTTTTGAAGTCAGCCTTGGTTGGTTCGGCGAATAAGCCATTCTGACCGCTAGCACCCATTACTACCATTTCTGTAACGCTATAATCGAATGGGCTTAGCGTATGTTGTGGCACATAAGAACGCACGCCATTGATCTTAATTTCACCTTCGAAAATTGGCAATAAACCAAGTAGAGACTTAATCAGTGTGGTTTTTCCCGAACCATTTGGGCCTAAAATGGCAAGGATTTCACCAGCTTCTAACTCAAAGTTATGGCCCTCAAAAATGGATGTTTTAGCTTTAGGATATTTATAGCCAATGTTTTTGACTTTAATCATTGCTCCAGCCTTTTAGTTGAGTGCGATAAAGTAACCAAGCAAATATGGGAGCGCCAAGTAATGCGGTTAATACGCCGATTGGAATTTCGCCATAGCTTGCTGTGCGCGCAACCGTATCGACCAAAATCATATAAGTTGCGCCAGCTAACATGGATACAGGGATAAGCCTTGAATGGTTTGGCCCCGTAATCATGCGTGCGAAATGCGGAATGATAAGCCCGACCCAACCAATGACCCCACTGACTGAAACTGTGGCGGAAATCATAACTGCCACTGATAACAAAATTGTCCATCGGCTGCGGTCGACATTGACCCCCAAAGAGCGCGCTTCTTCTTCACCTAATGATAATATATTAACCAGATGACGCATTTTATAAACCAACACACCTGCGGTTAAGATGGGCACTAAAATATATACAACATCAGAATAACTAGATTCATTGAATGAACCCATCAGCCAATAAACAATGGTAGGCAAGGCATCGTCTGGATCGGCGGCATATTTGGCTAGAGATACTAATGATGCGAAAAAAGCCGAGGTTACAATGCCGCCCAATACCAAGGAAAGTATATTTTTGCCACCGCCAGCGCGGGCAATGCCCATGGTGAACAGCAGGGCAATAACACCAAAAATAAATGCAAAAATGGATATAAAATAACTAGGTAATAAAAATAAAATGGCTAGCACTCCTCCGAATGCTGAGCCAGATGATACGCCAATGATTTGCGGCCCAACCAGCGGATTGCGGAACATGCCTTGTAAGGCTGCGCCGCTTATAGAAAGTGCTGCACCGCATAACCCAGCCACTAAAATGCGCGGTAAACGCACCAATTCCACAACCTTTTGTTCGACTATCTTCCAGTCTGGGGTAATGTCAAATATATTTGACAGTAAAATGCGCACGACATGATCGAAGGAAATTGGATAACGCCCTGTAGATAATGCAAATATTATAGTTATGGTCAAAATACTGAGCATAATGATAATTTGCAAAGTGAAATTATTGGTTTTTGAAAGGCCAAAATAGCCTAACAAATTGTTTAGGCGTTGTGTTAATGACGGCGGGGAGGGGATGTCGCGACTAGACATAAATTTAATCTCTATTTTTTTCGAGAGGTTTTAAACTTAAAAACCTCTCGAGATTAGTGTTAATTAGCGGATTATTTTTGCGTAATCTAAGCCATCTCTATTCATCTCGGCTCTTAGCATTGAATCAATTTGTGCATCCGTTGGTGTTTTGCCATACAGCATTGGAAATGCGGTTTTAATGCTCTGCCGAATTGATCCATCAAGTAGATCTGGGTGAACTGTTCGTGTGAACCATTCCCAACCTAATGCAAATTCTTGGTTTGGTGGATCCCATCTATCACCACCAACAGGAACTTTGTAAACGCGGTGGTTTTGCACGGCTTTTAAGTCAGCAAAAATTGGATTGGCATAAATTTTATCTGGTGTCATTTTCATATTAAAGCCAAATAACCAGATGATGTCTGGGTCGGCCTTAAGCACCATTTCAGCATCGACATCTATGAATTTTGCTTTTGTCGGCATGGCGTTTTTAGCACCCGCTGTGTCCATGAAAAATTGAAAATGGCTTGCTGGGCCAGCGGCACGTTTTTCACTAAGCAGGTAGAGTACGCTAGGTTTATCCGCATCGGCAATATTTTTGGTTTTATCAGTGATGCGTTTATATGCTGCATCATGCCAAGCCAATATTTCTTCAGCTTTGGGGCTGTTTCTTAAAATTATACCAATGTCGGTGAGCCAAGTTTTAGCAATTTCTATTTTTTTATATAGCATGCCGGCAACATTTAGGCCTGCGGCTTCCATAGCTTCGATGCTTTTGGTATTGCGTGCCCACTGTAAAACTAGGTCAGTTTCTAAATTAAGTAATTCTTCAATGTTGGCATCACCATTTTTACCAATAATATTAGAAGAAATATCATTTAATTTAGGGAAAAATTCATTTAATACGCCTTCTACAAGTGCATTTTTAGAATTTTGCGATGTACCGACCAATCGATCAGCATTACCTGAGATTGCCACCACCATAGAACCTGCTGGCGTTGCAATGGTTGCAATGCGTTCAGGAATTTTTTCAAGCGTTACCACACGATCTGCTTGGTCGGTATAGGTGATTGTTTCGGCATAACTTGTATTGATCATGGGAATTGCAAGCATGCAACTGGTCAATAATATGGTTTTTAACGATTTGCCAAACCTTATTCTAGACATATAAATATCCTTTTTATCCGATGCCATTTGGCTCGATATTGAGCTAGTTAGCAATTTTTTACTTCTACGAAAGCGGGCTATAATTCTGCCTGTTTCAAATGTAGAGTATTCTTCAAGAATATTATTGCAAATGCTATAAATTAGAATAATTACAATAAGTTATATAATTTTAGAAATTTCCATTTTTAGACTAATTTTAAAATATTCATTAAGTGGTTGTGATGTTTAGAAAATATTTCAGATAAGATTTTAGAAAAATATTGAATATTTATTGGTTTAGGACTTATTGCCGCAGCTAAAATTTATGCACATGTTGAAAGGTGAAAATTCATTTAAATTTAAGAATGTTGATATATGTGTGGCTGAAACTCCAGTGCTTCATAATATCGACTTAACCATTAATGATGGTGAATTACATATTTTGTTTGGCCCAAACGGTTCTGGAAAATCTAGCCTATAGTCATCAATTATGGGCACTCCTCCCTTCAAGATTATTAAAGGTGAGATAAGCATTAATGGTCAACCAATTGAGCAAATGGCAATTGATGAAAGGGCGAGATTAGGCGTTGGTATGGCGTTCCAACGCCCCCCTAGTTTAGAAGGGATTCGTATTGTTGATTTTACCAAAAGCCTTGGCGCCGAAAAAGTATTTGATCAAACTATTGAGCGTGTAAAGCATGTTCTTGCAGAAAATGGATTTGGTGTTCTCACCACAATAGACATTAAGGTGACGTTTAGGAATAAATTGGATGTTGATTTTAGACCTTATACCATCTTGGGTGCATGTAAACCAGACTATGCTTATAAAGCTCTTTGCGCTGAACCGCATATTGGAACCATACTGCCATGTAACGTTATTATTCAAGATTATGGTGATGATAAAGTTGAAATTTCTGCGGTTGATCCATTGGCTTCACTGCAGGCCATTGAAAACCCTGCTCTGGGTGACTTTGCATTTTTGTTTGTTCTTGGCTCGGTAGCATCAATGACGGTGAAAAAATATACAAAGTTGATGGGCTTATCGAAACAAGTTCTATTGGCATCAGATATGTGGTGGCTAAGGTTTGTTTTCATAGGGCAGCTATCTTTATGACACTTCGACTTGATAAACATGGCAAATTAATTGACATCTACTGCCTGCTTGAATCAGTTATTTTAATTATTATAATTAAAATAACTATAAAATTCATATACTTACTTGACATACATAATTTTTATCAATAAATATTAATAGTGATTATTAATTGCATGAACTCCGCTTTGAGCAGTTTTAGCATTTAATTGTGTGGGGCAAATTCAACCAATTTAACAAATATTATAATGTCATCCAACATGATGTTTCGTTTGGCAAGTTTTTTGAAAACACCACCACTTTATTGATTTGAATTTACTAGGAACGAAATAAAATGGAACAAAAACAGATGGAATTAAAGAAAAGTATATTATTGAACGCTCTTTTTAATGTGAAAAAGCTTAGTTGTAATTTGATGCGCAGTGCGGCACTTGGTTTGGCTACAAGTGTTTTTATCATTTCAAGTGTTCAAGCAGCAGGCGGCTACCCGCTTAATGTTACGGATAGTTTTGGCAATGAAACTACAATTAATAGCGCCAAGCGTATTGTTGCATTGGTGCCTTCTGTTTCTGACGCTATTTTTGGCCTTGGTTTGGGTGATCTTGTTGTTGGTCGTACAAAAAATGCAATCTGGCCTGAAGGAGTAATTGAAAAATTACCTGATGTTGGTTCTTATAGCTCACTCAATGTTGAGGGTGTGTTGAGCTTGAATCCAGATTTGGTTATTATGCCTGATTGGGCAGCCAAAAAAGAAGGCAATTTGGGTATTTTTGAACAACTTAAAGCCGCTGATGTAGATGTGCTTATTGTACCAGAATTGGCTCGTGCTAAAGAGCAGGGTAAATATACCATGCGGGTATTAGAAGAATTTGTTGAATTAATTGCCGCAGCGCTTGAAGTGCCTGAAAAAGGCCATGAGCTAATTGAAGGCATGCGTTTAGATGCAGCCGCAGCTGCAAAACTGGCTGCCGATAGTGGTAAACATTACCGCGTGATGAGTATGTTGCCCTATAGCGAGGGCAGTACGCGTACCACTGGTTTAATGAAAACCGAAGATTTGGTCATTCGGTTGGCTGGTGCCATTAATGTGGGGGCAGAAGCAAAAATTAGCGGTGAAAAAGAAATCGATCCTGAAGCGATCATTCCAATGAAGCCTGATTATATTGTCATTCCGCAAAAACTCTGGGATCGTAATGAAGACCCTGTTCAATATATACTTGCAATTCCTGGTGTTAGTGAAACTCCTGCAGGTGAAAATAAGAAATTTCTAACATGGGCATCTTTAGAAACTCATCGTGCAAGTTGGAGATTGCCTTCAGCCGCCAAAGCATTTGCTGAAAAACTTTATGCAGATGATAAGTGATTTTATCATACGCTCAAAAAGCTTCATTCTATCGCCGTTTTTGGGCGATAGAATGAACCCAAATAAATCTAAGAACATTAGTGGCAATATTGCATTAAGCGTTATTGCCGTTATGTTGGTTTTGATATGCTTAATCAGTGTGGGAATTGGTGCATTTTTTATTCCACTTGATAAAACCATAGCTATATTGTTGAGTAAGCTGGGTATAGCTTTACCCATTGAATTCACTTCGAGAGAACATGCTGTTTTGATAGCCATTCGTTTACCACGTGTGGTGATGGGCGTTTTAATTGGTGGCGCACTAGGTGTTTCTGGCACAGTCATTCAAGGAGTTTTTCGTAACCCGTTAGCCAGTCCTGGGCTTATTGGTGTTTCTGGTGGGGCAGCGGCGGGGGCAACCATTGCCATTGTATTGGGCTTTACTGCACTGGGTATCTGGACGCTTCCTGCTATGGCATTTGTTGGTGGTTTGGGCACTGCAATGCTTGTATATCGCTTTGCGCGGCGAGGCGGCCAAGCTGAAGTTACCACATTATTATTGGTTGGTATCGCGGTGAATGCGCTGATGGGGGCGGTGGTGAGCTTTTTATCATTTGTTTCGGATGATGCGGAGCTTCGGTCTATTGTATTTTGGATGATGGGTTCGTTAAGCGCTTCTATTTGGAAGTTTATCTGGGTGATCGCGCCGTTTATAATTTTGAGTTTTATTTTTATGTTGCGATATGCGCGAACGCTTAATTTGTTGGCGCTTGGTGATGCTGAAGCGCGGCATCTGGGGGTTGATACGGAAAGAGCGCGGCTGCAATGTTTGGCTTTGGCTTCGATCGCAACGGGGGCGGCTGTTTCTGTGGCGGGTGTTATTGGATTTGTTGGTTTGGTCGCACCGCATTTGTTCCGGCTTATTTTGGGGCCTGATCATAGATTGTTGTTACCTGCATCGGCAATGGGCGGAGCGATTTTATTGGTGTTGGCAGATTTATTTGCCCGCACGGTTGTGTCGCCTGCGCAATTGCCTCTGGGGTTGGTTACAGCACTGGTTGGGGCGCCATTCTTTTTATATTTAATTGAGCGCACACGGCGTGATCATGGTGGAGTTGCTTAATGCTTGAAGCTCAAAATATAAGTTTGATTTTAAATAATAAAAAATTAATCGACAATGTTAGCCTAAAGGTTGCTCATGGTGAATTGTTGGCTATCATTGGCCCCAATGGCGCTGGTAAGACTTGCTTGATTAAATTATTAAGTGGTGATTTAGAAGCAAGCGAGGGGCGGGTCAAATTATTTGGTAAGGCGTTAACAGATTATTCTATCAAACAGTTAGCTCAAACCCGCTCGGTAATGCCGCAATCTTCAGACCTGAATTTCCCGTTTAACGCATCACAAGTGGTGCTATTTGGTCGCAATCCACATTTAGATAAAAAAGGTGAAAGCCTTGCGGATCTAGAAATTGTTAAATCTGCTTTGGCGGATACTGAAATGCTGGGTTTTAGCCAAAGAAATTATTTAACACTTTCTGGGGGTGAGAAAGCCAGAGTGAATTTAGCCCGAGTTCTTGCCCAGCGGGCGCCATTGGTTTTTTTAGACGAACCAATCTCACATGTTGACCCGCGCCACCAACACGGTATTTTGCGTTTGGCTAAGGCTCTGGCTAATGGCGGTGCAAGCGTTATTGTGGTGTTGCACGATTTAAACCTTGCGGCTGCCTATGCGGATAAAATTGCCATTATGCACCAAGCCAAATTACGTGCCATCGGCACGCCTGATGAAGTGCTAAGTGAAAGCCTGTTAGAAGAGGTTTTTCAGATTGGTTTTAAACGGCATGATTATCCTGAACTTAACCATCCATTTTTAATGATTTTACCGAAACACACACACGCTGAACCCAGTTATATGACTGGTTATAGCGGTTGAACGAGGCATGATATGACTAAAGACCCCACCAATAACCCGCACATTCACCGAAGCCCGCACAACTGGGCATCGCCGGAATATGTAAAACGTTGGCAACAGCGTGCTGACCGAGAGTTAGGCGCAAGGCGATATAGATTTGAATTATTGGCAGATTTATTGCCATTTGACGCTGATGCACCTGTTAGAATACTCGATATGGGCGCAGGGTTTGGTGCCTTAAGTGAGGTGATTTTGGAGCGATATCCGAATGCTCAACTGGTTTGTTTGGATGGCTCTGCGGCCATGCTTGATTTGTTGAAACAACGCCAAGTGAACTTTGGAAATCGGATTCAGCGCGTATTTGCAAATTTTAAAGACCCAGAATGGCATGAGAAGCTAAGTGGTTTAAACACAGATAATGTGCAGAAATTTGATGCAGTAATTAGTTCGCTTGCCATGCATGGATTGCGCGACCAACGCGCCGAATTGTTCAAACAGATATATGATATTGTCAAAATTGGGGGGTGTTTCATAAATATAGATTTAACTTTAGCCTCTACCGAAAAATTGCAAAAATATTATAGGCAGGTAAACATCGCCCGACATATTGAGCATGTGAAATCTGTGACTGATGAGACTTTGACCTATGAACAAGCTGAAATGGATATTGATACGCCCTCTGTCAAGAAAAAGGACGTAGGCAGCGAGGTAGCACAAGACAATCATCAACAGAAATGGCAAGCAGGTGACTTGAATTTAGACTTGAAATGGTTGCGCGAAGCTGGCTTTGAGGATGTAGATTGTTTTTGGAAGGAATTAAAATCAGCGATGATTGGCGGGTTTAAGAATTAATGAATTTGCTCACTCAATTAAATCCTAATTTCGGGAATTTCTATTGGTGGTCAACTAAAGACATTATGATATATAGGAAAAGATTTAATTCACTTATTTTGAAAGACAATCATGCCAAATATAATTAGACCTGTAGAATTTCAACCAACAGAAAATGGTGAAGTCAACGCGTTTAATTTGCCTGAAATATATGATTACAGCCATTTTCAATCACATCGCCAAAGCCATCAATTGACCGCAACAAAAAGCCATTGTGTCAGTTCTTTTGATAAAACCTACAAAATTAAGCATGCTGAGAATACTGTTTTATTGGTTGTCGGTCTTAAAGGCCGCACTGGCTTTAGTATTGAAAACAAGCATGACCAGATATATGTTGAACAAGGCGATGTTTGGCTTTTTACGCCGCAAGGACAAAATTTAGTAAGACATCAGGCTGCGGGTAAAAGCTCATCAATGTTTGTCATGGCGTTGCAACTGGATCTTAAGGTGAAATTTTATGCTGAATTGGCGCAAGAACTTTCTGCCGGTTTAAAATTACGCGCCAATGGCAATTATTTTAATAAAATTGATAAAGAGTTTTCTCCAAGCCTTGCTTTGCAAACGGCCATGTTAGAACCCAGTCAAAATATGGGCCAGAGGTTGAAGAATGAGGGGCGGGTGCTCGAAATATTTGGCCAAGTTTTGGATCAATTGATTGGTTCAGAAAATGGCAATGTTAATCGGGAGGATAAAATTTTTAAACAGGTTCAAGTAAGACTACTTGATGATTTGATGAATCCGCCTAGTTTGAATAAGTTGGCGCAGGAGGTTGGTATCAACCATGTTAAGCTGAATAAGATGTTCAGCCATCAAACGGGGATGACAATTTTTCAATATTACCGCCATGTTCGGATGCAACGTGCGGCAGAGGCTTTAAGGGCCACCGATCATTCCATTACCAGCATCGCTTTTGAACATGGTTTTAACAGCTCTAGCCATTTTTCCAATGCTTTTGCCAAAATGTATAATTTGAGTCCCAAACAATATAGATTTCTACTGTAACATTAGAATATCTCTATTCGGCAATTGCTGTTTTTCTTTCTTCATTTGACAGCAATCATAAAGCTATTTGTTTAATCTCTTGCAAAACGAGAGAGAAAACAAATGAACCACACTTTTTCAAAATCCAAAACTGAGAATGTCGATGCGGTAGCCCAATTATTTGATTGGTTACATGCCCCGATACGCTATGCGCTGCTGGAGTGGGCTATTGACGAACAGATTTTTGAACATTGCAAAGCTGGGATGAGTTGTAAAACCATTGCTGAGAAAACTAATTTTAAGCCCGAAAAATTGGCTGGGTTGTTGAATGCATTGGTTTCGATGGGTTTGTTGGAACTCAAAAATGAATGCTATCATTCAGCGCTAAATTTCATTGCCTATCTAACGCAACAAAGCGAATTTTGCCTATTGCCGACGTTAAAATCATTGGCAAAATTACGTCATGCGGGACTTGATAAGTTATCCGAATTTGCGCGTGGTGTGGCGCCGCAAGCTGAGCCGCCTTTATTTGATGCCGAACATTGGGGTAAGTCGACCAAATCTTTGCGGGCATTTCATAAAGCTTGTGCCGTTGAAGTGCAATTCTCGACTTTGAAAACCGCGCCCAATTGGAGTGAAGCGAAAACTATATTGGATTTAGGTGCGGGATCAGACATTTTAGCACAGGCCATTATCACTGAGTTCCCAGATAAGCATGTTAGCTTATTTGATGTGTCTCAGGCTGCAGCGCAAATTCAGCCATATGTTGCTGATATCGATAATATAAGCATGTTGGCAGGGGATTATAATGTGAGTTTGCCCGATCAAAGTTTTGATCTTATCTGGGCTTCAATGTCATTATATTTTGTAAAAGGTGATTTGGTAGGTTTTTTAAAAAAACTTAAAAATATGTTAAATGAAAACGGCTGTTTTGTTAGTTTTCACGAGGCCTTAACTGACCAGAAAACGGCGCCCGAACAACATATTATCGGCCGACTTATTCCGACATTAAAAGATAGAAATTACAGCTTTGAACTGGGATATATTCAACAAGCGGCTCTAAAAGCTGGCTTTATTCATCATTCTAGTCGTTCAATTCCAACCGCATTTGGGCCGTTTGAATTAGATATTTTAATGGCCAACCCACTCAACAAATAAATAGAAATTAGGAGAATATTATGAGTTTTTTAAAAAATGCAAAACATGCTTGCAAATCATTGGTATTAATCACTGCGCTGAGCTTAACCGCATCAGTCTCAGCCCAAACACTTAACTTATCTGGTCCGCCAATTTGGGATTCTACCATATTGTTGGAATTGGTTAAATTGCAACCACTTAAAGACAAGGGAATCGACCTAAAATTCACACCATGGAAATCCCCCGTGCAATTAAGAGCGCTGATTATCAATCAAGAAATTGATATTGCCATTGTCCCGAGCATAACTGCAGCACTTTTTGCCAATAAAGACATTCACTTAAAAACAATTTTTGCCCATCATTTAGATGGTAATTTGGTTTTATTGGGGCGTGGCGGAGAAATTGAAAACCTGGCCGCATTAGAAGGAACAAAAGTGGCTGTACCGTTTAAAGGTGATTTGCCCGATCTAATAACCAAACAGCTTGGTTTGACTGCAGAAAACACGGTTTATGTGAAGAGCCCAATTGAAGCTATGCAATTGCTTTTGGCTGGAAAAGTAGATGACGCATTTTTAGCCGAGCCTTTGGCAACCATTGCTGCAATGAAAGGCGAGGGGTTGAGCGCGAAGTTAAACATATGCGCGGCATGGAAAGTTTCTACTGACCTGAAGCAATGCCCCCCCGTTGGCTTGGTTGCATTCACATCTCAATTGACGATGTCTGGCCTAAGTGCAGAAATTTTAGCGGATTTTGAGCAAAATTACATAAGTGCTTTTAACCGTGTGGAAAACAACCCCGAGCTAGCCGCTTCATTATTGGTTGAAGCGTTTCCAAATCTCAATAAGATGCTTTTGACCAAAAGTTTTTCGGGCATATCAGGAAAATTGGCGACAATGTCCCAATCTAAGCAAGATTTAGTTGGCTTTTTTAAGGTTATTGAGGCAATAGAGGCAGCGTCTATAGGCGGGAAATTGCCAAATGAAGAATTTTTTGGTGAATAAGACACTTTGGGGGAGCACGGAATTGGCGCGGGACGACAACCAGTTTATTTATAAAAACCTTTTAGCAAAGCTATCTGGCTGCGTTGTTTTACTCTCCATTTGGTGGATATTATCATTATACAATCACCCCACTCTTATTCCTTCGCCCAATTTAGTGTTTTGGGCGTTGTTAGATTATGTTTTTGACTTAAATTTTTGGTTAGATAGCCTGATGCCTAGCCTTTTTCATATCATTCTTGGTTTTTTTAGCGCTGCGTTTATTGGGGTTTCTTTTGGGGTGCTGGCTGGAAACATTCCAATAGTGCGGCACATGTTCTCGCCCTTAAGAGTTTTAACGACGAGCATGCCAGCAGCTGTGGGTGTGGTATTATTTATAACTTGGTTGGGGTTGGGCTCAACAATGGTTATTGTTATGGTGGCAGTGTTTATTGCACCCATATTTTACATGGCTTTATGCGATGGCTTTGACACGATTGATTATGACTTGAATGAAATGCTTCAATTTTATAACGTGTCTTTAGTCAATCGGCTCAAACATTTTATCTTACCGTCCCTTTGGGGGGCGTTATCTCCTGCCATACGATTAGCGATTGCCAATAGCGCTCGGTTAACAATTTTGGCCGAAATATTTGCCGCAACAAGTGGTTTAGGTGAGCGAGTTGATACAGCCCGCACCTATTTGCAAACCGATAAATTATTTGCATTATTGATTGTGATGGTGCTAATTGTTGTGCTTTTTGATAAATTTGCGAGCATATTGTTGGCTAGGTATGATGTAAGCTCGAAACATAAGAGGCAGTCATTTTGATTGAAATTAAACTGACAGATTTACAAATTTTTGTTGAAAGTAAACCCATTAATTTAAATGTCGGACTGCAAGAAAATTGGCAATTTGTGGGGGCAAGCGGTTGTGGTAAAACCTCGCTTTTGCGTGTTATCGCGGGGTTGCATCAGCCCATTTCGGGCGACGTGGAAGTAAATGCAAAAAAGATTGCTTTGGCATTTCAAGAAGCGCGCCTAATTCCACATTTATCAGCACAAGAAAATTTGATGCTATTGCCACACATTAATAAAATTGAATTTGGTCAAATGGTAGATAATTATTTGGAAACTGTTGGATTGGCTGAACAGATGTTGCGCCCCATATTCAGTCTCTCTGGTGGTGAAAAGCAACGAGTGAATATCTTACGCGCATTGTTAGTAGAACCTGATCTGTTATTGTTAGATGAAATTGGAGCAAGCCTGGATCAATATAATTGGAATATTATTCAAAACTTAATCGAAAAATATTTGGTAGAAAATAAATGCACATTAGTCCAAATTAGTCATCAGGATTCTCGTGTAATAACTAAACCAAAAGTTTATAAATTTTGATGGTAAATACTCATATTTTTGCTTAAAGAGTTGTGCAAAGCGACCAGGGTTAGTATATTCCACAACCAATGAAATTTCCATTATGCTGAGATTGTCATCTTTCAGCAACTTATGTGCATAAACTAGCCGTTCATTTTGTAGAAATTTATAAACTGGAACGGCATATATGGCTTTGAAAAAGTCCTTTAGCTTTTTTTATTCAAACCGATTTCTCTTGAGATTTTATCAAGGGTCCAACTATATCAGTCTGTTCCATAGAGGCTGTCGATTTACAAGCTCTCCCCCAAAAAAATTGAAGTAACGCCAATAGTATTTTTTACCGATAATACAGTTTTGTTTTTGTAGTTGTCATAACGTGTTCTTGTTCAAATTTCTTATTTATTAGCAGATACAATAATTATCGTAATTTATTTATGAAGAAATGAAAGCCTTGGGTAAAAACATTAGGTAACTTCCATAATTTGAAAAATTACGTCGTTTCATCATTTTTATATCCAATCTCATTTATTGAATATACCTTAACCACATTGTTTGAATTTGCAGGATCACTTCACTATTTATTTGTTATCTAGGACAGCCCCTGCAATACCAGGGGTTAAAGGGGCAAGATCGTAAATCTCCCCCCTAAAATTTTTAAACATTTCTCTCGTCGAATAAATATTCTTATTTCAGAGGGATGAAATCTCGTCCAACAATATGGGTGGTTAATAAGTCTAGATTTAAGCCTAAGGCACCAAATGAAGAATGCCTTTATTGTAAATCGCCAGTTCAAATAAAGTGATATGTTAAGAATTTATCCAGTAGGCTATATGCATTATAGATTTCTTGTTAATATTACTTATTTGTGAGAAATGCATTTTTATTTTTCGAACAGCATTTTTTTCGGCCGCGATCCAAAAATAGGTGTTTTCTTTTGAATTTCTTAGTTCAATAGATTTTGATGATTCATATAATTTCTCACCATACTTATCGTTAGAGTTTCTCACTAACCATGTTAGTTTCAGTTGACCCCATTTTTCTGTCGTCAATATATCCTCTTCGGTGGGCACTTCGATAAAAACAGTTAGTTTGGGAGGTGGTTTGAGCTTAGCTAAAGACTCTATAATAGCAAGTGTCGCAGGCATTGCTGTTTCATCTGCAAAAATATATAGGTTTTCTGCATCGGAAGGTGGCAACCATTTACACCCCGAAGGTGTTTTGTCTGCTGATTTGCTGTGTGCACGAATTTGCATTTTATCATGAATTTTTGCACTAATTGCCCACCTAGATGCAGGGCCTTCGTCGCCATGCACAACAAAATCAATGTCAAATTCCAAGATTTCGCTACGTAATTCTCTTATTGTATAGGTTCGCATTGGTGGTCTGATATTATCTGGAAATTTAAGATATTGGTTATGACCAATGACTTTTTCTACACTGCCATCTTCATTAGGAATGAATAATTTCAACCATTGATCTGGTGCATGTACCACCATATTTTTAACGGCATCGCCTTTAAATGTAATTCGTATAAATGAAGGCGATAGTATTTGTTTGTTAACGACCTCAACTTCAAAAAACCTCATCCGTACAGGTTGCCCAGCACTAGATTTTATTGAATGGCGTTCGAAAATATATTTTCGAACGCCAGCAATTATGTTTGTTAATTTATTCAATTATTTACCAAGCTTTTTGTATGGGTTACCACTGATATGTGTGAGCACCGTAAATGCTGATAGACCAAGCGCGGTAAACGAGTTGCTAGATGCGGCTTCACGCGGCATAACTAGCATTTGGTTTTCACGACAAGCCTTGAGGTAGTTACAGAAATTTGGAATAACATCTTCAAAATCGGCAACAGTATTCTGTGGTGTGTGGTTGCGATCGGTACGATAAGTTACAAAAATGTAATCGGCGTCAAGTTCTTGCAGTTTTTCGGCGCTAAATTGAGCGCGTTCACCAGGTTTGATTTCATTTACAATTTTAGGAAACTTAAAGCCTGCATCACGCAACACTTTACCTAGGCTAAAATATGAGTTCCAAACGAGTATTTTACCTTTTGATGGCTGCATAACATTGACAGTGATGTTTTGGGTGTCAATAACATTTTTAATGTCTTGGATTTGCTGATTGTAACGAGTTTTTAGTGTGTCTAGCTTTGCTACAGTGTTAGATAATTCTGCTAATATTTCAAATATTTGAATACGAGTGCGTTTGTCATAGTCAATTACAAATGTAGGAGCAATTGCTTGAAGTTTGTCCAGAATGTCTTGATCGCCTGTAGAAATGATAATGAGATCTGGCTTTACCGCAGCGATTTTTTCTAAATCTGACGATACATATTTAATGCTGCTATTGTCAAAATCAATACCTGTTAAGCTTTTCCCAGCGCGTATGAAGTTTCTTCCTGTTGCTTTGTCTGTTCGGCCATCAGAGCCCACAGGCAAAACACCTAACTCTATTAGTGGAAGGGTTAACATTGAATCATGTAACGCAACTATGGCAGTCGGTGAAACTGGAACTTGAAGATCTCTGCCTACGTCGTCCTTAATTTGACGCATGTCGCTTGCTTGCGCAAAGCTAAATGATGTTATTGCTGCAAAACCAATTGCAGCAATTGTTTTTAATATTATTTTATTCATTACTTTTCTCTTTTTATTTAGGTTTTGTGAGGGTAAATAATGTGGGGGTTTTAATATTATTTATTGTATGGGTGACCACTAATGTGAGTGAGCACAGTGTATGCAGAAATACTCAATGCTAAGAATGAGTTGCTAGAAGCTTCTTCACGTGGGATGACGAGCATACGGCCTTCTTTACAAGCAGTTAGATACTCGCAGAAGCCAGGTACAACCTGCTCAAAGCCTTCTACGGTGTCTTTTGGTGATTGTAGTTGATCGGTTCTATAGGTTGCAAAAACATAATCAGCATCTAAGTCCTGTAGTTTTTCGGCACTGAATCGGCCAATATCATCCATTGGGATGTCATTTGTGATTTGTGGAAACGTAAAGCCCGCGTCGCGTAATACTTTGCCAATATTACCATATGTGTTCCAAACTAAGATTTGACCTTTATTGGGTTGTATTACATTCACCGTAATGTTTTCAGTGTCAATAATGCGTTTGATGCGTTTTATCTGTTGCTCATATCTACCAAGCAAAACATTAAATCGTTCTGTTGTGCCAGTAATTTTTGCAAGCAATTCAAAAATTTCTTGATCAGAATGTTTATTATAATCAATCACAATGGTAGGTGCTATGGCCTGTAATTGGTCAATAGGCGCTTTTTGCCAAGGTGTTGTGATGATTAAATCGGGTTTTACAGCTGCGACTTTTTCAACATCAGCAGGGTAATTACCAACAAATTTAATGCTGCTATTGTCAAAGTCATAACCAGTTAAGCCTTTGCCACTTCTAATGAAGGGCACGCCTTGTTTTGTTTCGCGGCCATGGCTGCCAGCAGGTATTACACCCAGTTCTATTAAAGGAATGGTCAACACAGAATCGTGCATTGAAACAATGGCAGTTGGCTTTGTTGGTATTTCTACCTTTCTGCCTAGGTCATCGGTAAATGATATTGTATCTGCAGCCTGTGCGGGTGCAAACATAGTTGCTACGATTGCGCATGCGGCAAAGGTAGCTTTTAGTATTGAGATGTTCATTTCTCTTCTCTTTCTTGGTTATGTGGGGCCTTTGGTTATGTGGGGGATTTTCGGAATTTCATATAATCGGGTAAGGGTGCCCCGCTACGTGGTTTAAGATTGTTGCGGCGCAAATTCCCAAAGCAGCAAATGAGTTGCCGCTGGCTTCTTCTCTAGGGATGAATAATAGCCGGCCTTGTCGACAGGGTGCAAAACTTTCGACAAAATCACTTTTGATCGCAATAAACTCATCCATCAAATATTGCGGTGTGTGTTTTTTATCAGTTCTATAAGTTGCAAATACAAAATCAGCTTCTATTTGATCAAGTTCATCTGGCTCAAATAGTTTGCAATCACCCAATGGAATATCATTCACTGCATCAGGAAATTTAAAACCAGCATCACGCAAAACCTCACCCATGGAAAAATATGAATTAAAAACTAATATTTTTCCGTTATGTGGTTGAATGATGTTCACACTAATTTGTTGCGTATCTATAATTTCTTTAATACGTTCTATTTGTGCTTCAAACCTACGTTTCAAAATGGTTAGGCTGCTTTGTGTATTTGTTGCATCAGCTATAATCTCTGCTAATTTTCCTCTCGTGTGTTTTTCAAAATCTAAAATTAATGTGGGAGCAATGGCTTCTAGCTGCTCAATGGGTAGTTTTTGCCAAAGTGTTGAAATAATAAGGTCAGGCTTTACAGAGATAAGTTTATCAATGTCGATTGGGCTACGGCCTAAAAATTTTATGTCGCAATTGTCAAAATCATAACCGTTTAATACCTTACTTGCTCTGATGAACGGTACCCCTTCCTTTGATATCCTGCCGTGACTGCCAACGGGAAATACGCCTAACTCGATGAGAGATAATGTAAGTACAGTATCGTGCAGTGACGCGATGCGTCTTGGTGTGGTTGGAATTTGCACAACGCGACCTAAATCATCTGTAAAACTTCTAAATGGTGTGGGGAGATTGGACATTTAAGTTTTATTTCTTCTCAAGCTTAGCTGCAAATGGGTTGCCACTTATATGAGTCAACACGGTGTAGGCTGTGATGCCCAATGCTGTGTATGAAACGCTTAAGCTCAATTCACGAGGAATGACGATTAGATTGTTGTTTTTGCAGGCTGTTAGGTGATCGCAGAAATTAGGAAGAACGGCTTCAAACTCTTCAACTATCATTTGTGGAGTGTGTTTTTTATCTGTTCTATAGGTTGCAAATACATAATCAGCATCTAATTCAGCCAGTCTTTCAACGCTAAAGTCTGCACGTCCACCTGGTTTTAGATCATCTACAGCTTTTGGAAACCTAAAGCCCGCATCACGTAATACTTTACCTAGTGTGAAGTCTGAATAGCGAATGTTTATGTTACCCTTTTTAGGCATCATCGCATTGACGACTATGCTTTTTGTATCAATAATGCGTCTAATGCCATCTAATTGGCTTTGGTAGCGTCTTTCTAATACAGCCAATTTATCTTGAGTGTTTGTGATGTCGGCAACCGCTTCAAATATTTCTAATGGCGTGCGGGTGTTATAGTTGACAACAACTGTAGGGGCGAGCGCTTCAAATTGTGCTAAAGTTTTTTCGTATCTAGGTGTTGCAATGATTAAGTCTGGTTTAAGAGCAGCTACTTTTTCAATATCCAAATCAAAAGTACCAATGAAGTCAATACCGCTATTTTCAAAATCATAGCCAGTTAACACCATGCCACTTCTTATGAATGGTTTGCCATCTTTTGACAAACGCCCGATAGAACCCACTGGCATTACACCTAGCTCTATCAAAGGAACGGTTAGCAAAACATCGTGTAGTGCAACAATCCGTTGTGCTTGAACGGGGATTTCGACTTTTCTGTCTAAATCATCTGAATATATACGTGTTTCGACAGCGTGTGCTGAAGAAACTATAATTGTGAGCGCGACCGCAATTGCTGTTTTTATTAATGAAGTTTTCATCTCATTTCCATTTTGTTTGAGTTGTAAAGTATTTTGTCATTTATTTAATTTACGCCTTTGGCTTAAAAGCAAAAATATAAGAAAAGGCACGCCAATAATTTCAGTGACAATACCTGCTGGTATTTGTAGTGGAGCAAACAAAGCTCTGCCTGCAAAGTCTGCAACTAAGACCAACAGGCCGCCTATTAATGCGGTTAAAATTAAATGAATTGCAACATTGCTACGTGTTAAAAGTCTGGCAAGGTGAGGCGCAACTAAGCCCACAAAGCCAAGAGGCCCGACAACAGACGTGGCGATTGCAGCTAAGGCAACAGCTAAGCTTATGAGTGCATATTTAACAAATTTTATGGGAACACCAAGTGAGATGGCAGATATCTCGCCTAAGCGCAAGGTTGCCATCAACCGACTTAAAATAAGTAAGAGTGGCACCAATATAAGCACGGCAATTGAGAGTAGCTTAACGTCGAACCAGTTGGTTGCGTTTATGCTGCCAGCCAACCAAGCCAATGCAGATGATGCGTTGTAAATATCACCATAAGTTAGCATAGCGGTGGTGATTGAACTTAAAAACGCCGATACGCCTATGCCGAATAAAATAAGTTTCAGCGAGTTGCTGGCTTTATCATCAAAACTCAACCATTGGATTGTAGCAGCAACAATAAGAGAGCCTGCCAAAGCCAGCCATGGCCTTAAATTGATATCTATTTCAGGAAATACAATTATGCTTGCGACAACTGCGAGTGCCGCACCTTGGCTAATGCCAATTAATGAAGGGTCTGCCAAGCCGTTACGAGTGACGTTTTGCAGAGCAGCGCCAGATAGTGCCATCATTATTCCAACCAATATGGCGGCTAATGTACGGGGGAACCTAAATAGCCACACGACATTATTTGCAGCTTTATCTGTTTCTGTGCCTTTCAAAGTGTCGTAAACACTTTGGAAAGACAGGTTGAAACTGCCAATATTTAAACTCCAAACGATCATAAAAACAATCATGATACATATGATTAGGATAATTATTAGGGCGAATTTGGGTAGCTTAAGGGCTATGCTTTCATTCAATAATCGTAGAGTGAAATGCGTGTTTGACATCATCTAGCCCTCGTTTTAATTAAATAAATAAATAGAGGACCGCCAAATAAAGCGGTGATTATGCCGGTTGAAATTTCTTGAGGGGCGATGATAACCCGAGCTAAAATATCGACCCCAACAAGGTATGCTGCGCCGAATAGGGCTGAATATGGGATTATCCAGCGGTAGTCAGAACCAACGACGATGCGTGCAATATGAGGTATGACTAAGCCGATAAAACCCATGGGACCTGCGAGGGCTACTGAGCTTGCGGTAAGCATGACAACAATGATTAATAATTGTATTTTTAGGCCTGTTGTTTTTACGCCCAACCCTTTGGCAACGTCATCACCCATGCCTAAAATTGTAATTTTTCGAGACAAAATAATGGCGGCTACCATAGCGATGATGATCCAAGGAACTATAATATAAAATACTTCTAGACTATTGCCAGCAAGTGAACCTGTGAGCCATTCTCGCAAATCATCGAAATTATCACTATCCAATAGATTGAAAATTGTAATGATTGCACCTAAAAAAGCGCTAATGGCGGCCCCCGACAGTGTTAGATTTAGCGGGCTTGCCCCACCTGGAGCCAATGAAGCGACAGTGAGTACCAATATTGCAGTGAGAAGCGCGCCTAAAGCTGCAATCCATGGTGTGTAATAGGGGGTGAAAACCCCAAACATGCCATAGGAAATTACGATTGCAAATGATGCACCTGTTAGCAAACCCAGAATGCTTGGAGAGGCAAGTGGGTTACGAGTGACGCCTTGCATGATGGCACCTGC
The DNA here is from genome assembly GCA_002401855.1 of Hyphomicrobiales bacterium. GTDB lineage: Bacteria > Pseudomonadota > Alphaproteobacteria > Rhizobiales > OSC116 > OCS116. The sequence continues at coordinate 31,922 of NVUH01000015.1, read as the reverse complement.
AACACTTAAACTTGCGCCTACAGTTAATGCAATGATTGCTCTTGGTAGCCTTACTTTTAGTATAATGACGTGATCAAAATTACGGATATCAAAATGAATAATAGAATTAATGACTGTTAAATAACTTAATGGTTTTGCTCCGATGGAAATATGTAGAACAAACATAATTATGCAAAGCCCAAAAGCAAATAAAATGCCAAGGCTTAAAGTACTGCGAAAATTATTTTTTTCTTTAGGCGAAACTAAGGTAACTTTACTCATGTTGAAGCACCTTCTGTGCTTTGCGAGAAACTTGTTGCATTTTTGTATTTTGGAATGCAAATATGCCGATTTGTTGATGGGTCTATAAGAATATCTGCATTTAAATCAAATACAAATTTCAGATTATCGCTTGTAAATATTTTGTTTGGTTCGCCTTTAAAAACAATTTTACCATCTTTTATCATGATTAAATTATCTGCATATGCTGCGGCAAGATTTAACTCGTGTAAAACCACCACCAATGTCCGCCCGTTTTCATGCGCTAAAGTTGATAAGAGATCCATTAACTCGACTTGTATCTTCAAATCCAAAAAGGTTGTTGGCTCATCCAATAAAATGATATCTGTTTCTTGTGCCATTGCCATAGCGACCCAACAGCGTTGGCGCTGGCCACCAGATAGATCATCAACTTGTAAATCTGCAAAAATATCAACTTTTGCAAGGGCCATTGCATTGTTCACAGCTGTTTCATCTTTTGAGCTCCACTGGCGCAGTAAACTTTGATGAGGAAAGCGGCCTTGGCTAACGAGTTCTTTAACAGTTAGGCCTTCTGGCGCGACAGGGCCTTGCGGCAGTAAACCAAGTTTCTTTGCAACCTGTTTGGTATTGGATTTATGTATATCTTTACCATCTAACCAGACAGAGCCTGAACTTGGTGTGAGCACCCGCGCCATAGATTTAAGAAGGGTAGATTTGCCGCAGCCGTTGGCGCCAATTAATATTGTTATTTTGGCCGTTGGAATTTCAATATTTAGACAGTCGATAATTTTATTATCGCCATATTTAACATCTATTTCGTTGGCGACTAAACGCGTTTTCTCAGAGAAAAGATTGTCATTGTAATCCATACGGATTCCGCCAGTAAATTTGAAATAAACTTATGCGGGGTGGAATACAATTAATAATTATTATTAAATATGTCAAGTCGTATTATTCTTTTTTGAGTATATGATTTTATCTTGTGTTGCTGAGAATTTAAAATGTAAAAATTCACATGATAATATATGAATAGCCGCTTTGTATTCGATAAATGCTAATCTTGACTCAATCTGGCGTGTTGCAACCTGCTAGATTGGGAAGGTGTTCGCCCCTTGTGGTATCACCGAGTAATCTAGGCAGGCGACCCTTCTCTTGCTTCAAACTCGAACAGTTGATTAGGGCAAAGCCCCTGGAGCATAAGAAAGAGATTTAAATTATGTCGACTTGATACAGGTAAGTATGAGATATTTGTATTTTGCAGCATAGATTTTGTGGCATTCTATATCCCCAATACGCCATCTGAACATCAAACTTTATTAAAGAAAATTGGTTCATCAACAAATCAAATTGTCGCTCTGGAACCAACTAGTGGTTATGAATGGGCTGTATGGGGAGTTTTGGATACAGTGGTACATGACGTGAAGCAAGTCCCATCTGTACAGGTTCGTGCTTTTGCTAAGGCAACTGGTACATTGATCCAATAGATGCAAGCTTAATCGCGGAGTTTATTGCTTTTTGTTCTGATGCTGGCAGGCCTTAGGCTTTAATATTCGTCTACGGTTATGCCAACCCACCCATTTAAGTGCACTAGGTATGGAATTATTTGACATTAGAATTTTAATTTAAAGATGCGTATTATGCATTTGTAGAATGCCAGTTTGCAAAAGCGGCTGACAAGGGTGGTTTTGAAAAACTAACCTTGGTGGAAGGGATGTGTAAGTTATGAAGGTTGTGAGCCCCCTCCCAAACAGATAACAATAAACTACAATCATTACAATAAACGCAGCCTCACATTGTGGGACTTTTTTTCTGTTTGGGAGGGGGGTGTCATAATAAGTTCTACTTATAAGACTTCATGCTTGAATGGGGGACTTCAGCTAGGCAAGATTAGAAGTTAATTTGAATTAAGTTTTTTATAAGCAATATTTTGTCCTTGTTTGACTAGCGAGCGTTGCCCACTAGTCATGCGCTTGTCTTATTTATTTTTTAGGTTTAATTGCAACACTACCGTCTGTATTTCATTCCATTTGGTGCAACAGGCCAGGTTTCTTTTTCATGAAAAGTATATTGTAATGCGCGTGAAATCATATTTTGTATGTTCACCCCACTATTTTGACCCACTATATACAGTGCAGTATCGATCCCTGATGTAACACCAGAAGAAGTGATATATTGCCCTTCGTCGACAAATCGAACGTCCTTGATAATTTCAATGTCATCAAATAATTTTGAAAAATCATCTGCAACAAAATAATGGGTTGTTGCTTTTTTACCCTGTAATAAACCAGTATTGGCCAAAAGGTATGAGCCTGTACAAATAGACACGATTTTGGTATGTTTTTTGTCATATGCTTTTATAAAGTCGATGATGTTTTGCTTTTTCATCATTTCATTAACAACAGGCATACTTCCACCTGGAATGATTAAATAATCCGCTTCAGGCATGTTTGAAAATGAATAGTCTGGTGTAACTTTTAGAAAGCCATTTTCGGTTGAGATTGCTTCATCATCTTGAGCGATTGTGAAAAGGTTGTACTTACCTTTGGTCAATCTCTTGGCTTTTGAAAAAACCTCAATGGGGCCCGTAAAATCTTGAAGAACGACGCCATCATAGATTAAAACAGCAATATTTATTTGCTTGGTGTTTGTGGCCGACTTGGCGATGTGATCCATTTTCATATCATGGCTATTCATATTATGCATTGGCTGTTTGGTTTCGGCTTGTACTGTCTGTGATATAAGAAGCAGTAATAAAGATATTAGTATTTTCATAATTTTGGTCTTGCGCGAGAACACGCAACCTTTGTTAGTTAGAAATTTTATGATGAAATTTATCAAAAATAAGATGCGAATAACTGTTCGACAACATCTTGTATCGGAGACCTTTTAATGGCTTTTGATAGAGATAAATGATTTGGGGTGTTTTAAATTAGGCAGGAGGCGCGCGAAGTGGTGGGCGGTATTTGTGTAAGTTTAAAGGCGATTTTCCTGACAGAATAGGGTGCCTATGTGCATCTAAGGGTGGTAAATAATTGAACGGTTTGTCAATTGGTATAAATGTGGCATCGGAGAAAACACAGGAATCGCAATGAATGATTTGTAATTGGGTGGGAGCTTCCCCAGGTGCTTCAATTTTTGAAAAGTCACCATTTTTATTTAGCGCTAAATATACTAGTTCATTACCAGAGCAAATGATTATAATGTTTTCTGAATTTACAATATGGGATTCACTGCTGGTATTCGCTGAAACCCAAAACGGTAGAAATGTTTGCAATAGTATAAATATAACCACAACATAGGATGCACGGTGAAACCGTGTGTTAAATATTTTAAATTTTAAATTTCTATTGAAATTCAATATTTTATTCCCAATGTGAGGTTAAGTGTTTGCGAGCCAAATTATTTTGTTTTAGGCATTGTCAAAAAGAAGTTCAACTTCAAGTATTTTATCAATAGCAAATAATACTGGGTCGAGTTTAAACATCACTAAATGATAACCATGTGGGTGAAAGCTTTGCATGGCGTTTGTAGGGACGTCAATGGTTTTAACTTTGCGTATACACATAATGCCTTCATCCATAATTATGGTTATGTAATTCTACCTTTTGAGCTCCAACTTGTTGGGGGGAATGCGTAGTCATGCTTCACTGATAATAATGGTCTCTGCTGCATTTGATAAGCTATTATAGATATGGCTACTATCGAAATATTTCCATCATTTTCACCCTTTAAATTTACACAATAATTTTAGAACAAAAGGCACATGGAATACAGGTAAAATTTGTCGTAGAGGCGTTATGTCGCATGCATCTGGCTATGGAACAAATCAGACATTTATGATTTTTCAACTTTGTCATGCAATGCCTCTGAAGAAAGGCGTTTTTCGGAATAACCAGATAGGGCTTAGCCATTTTTATCATGATGTTCTATGTATACATATAAGGTATTTATACGCAAATATCCTACTTGACACCCATTAAATATGCGAATATCAATATTATTGTATACACTTAATATCGTGTTAAATGGGGATAGGCTTGAATTTGGAGGTGGAATTATGAAAATAACTTGGAAAATATCCGAAAGTGATGAAATTGCTGCTGATGTGGAAAATGGTACAAATTTAATGGAGGCCGCCATTTTAAACCAAGTGCCAAACATTGTAGGTGAGTGCGGCGGTAATTTGTCTTGTGCCACATGCCATATATATATAACTGAAGAATGGCGCGAAGCGGTGGGCGAACCCAGCCCATTTGAAGACGATATGCTTGACATTGCTGAGGATGAAAGGCTTGAATCTAGTCGGCTTTCCTGCCAAATAATAGCATCTGATGAATTGGATGGGTTGGTGGTAAACCTACCTTAAGCAATTGCTAATTGAAGCATAAATTATATATTTTGGCGAAAAATATTATTTTCTTTAAAAATATTCATTATATACGCAATTTTGATAGGTGTATTGGGTCAATATGCTGCCCATATTGTTATATATCTGTAAACACATTAATTTTTTTTACCTTATATATCAATGCTATATATGTAAATTATAATTGGTCTAGTTATCACTTGCCATATATGACAACATATTGTATACATTATGCGTGATATGATAATGTTTAGCCAATCTATGAAGCTAAGTAATTTCAAAAAAAGGGGGATATGCCTGTATAATTATCGAAATTTGGCATTTTCACAAGGGAAATTGGGATATTTTCTTACGTTTTGATTTGCATCAATGAAAAACTACCATATCGCGTAAATGAATAAAATAACTTTGTATACAATTCTAAAGGGAGGAATTATATGAAACATATGAATTTATTCGCCAAAACAGCGCGGGTTTTTGCAGGGGTGGGCTTTGCCGCTTTAATGGCATTGCAACCATTATCAGCTTCGGCTGAATCTATGGCAGGTAAAACCATTACCATTATCCATAATGCGTCACCAGGTGGTTCGACTGGCCTGGGGTCGCAAATATTAGCCAATTATTGGTCAAAAGCCATTGAGGGTTCGCCGACTATGGTTGTGCAATCTGTACCTGGTGGGGCTTTGACTAAAGGCATACACGCCGCTATGAATTCAAAAGCTGACGGCACAACCTTGGGTTATGTGGCATGGAGTGGCTCTACCCGTATTCTAGATGAGCCTGCTTTGCAAATTGAGTTTCAAAAACTCGGCCTTATTGGCGGGGTTGGTGGCACAAGCCAAATGATTAGCGTGCGTACAGACACTGGTTCTGGTGTTAAAAATGCTGAAGATTTTGTGAAATTAGGCAAAATTAAATTTGGTGGTTACACCGTGAAATCTATGCCATCTATGTCATTTGCTGCGGCGTTTGATATGTTGGGCATGGAATGGTCATTTGTATCTGGTTTTTTTGGTGATACCAAAATTAATGCCGCGCTATTGCGTGGTGAAATTGATGCCGGTATGTCAACTGCCAGCTATTTCCGCACCCAGCTCAAAGACGGCGTGGTGAAAGATGGCGAAGTGTTGCCATTATTCTATTTGGGACATCCAAATGAAGCGGGTACTGGCATTATTAAAACCGATGCTTATGGCGATGTTGCTGTATCATTTGATGAATTTTATCGCAATGCAACTGGCAAAGAGCCATCTGGCCCTGCTTGGGATTTGATTAAATTTAACGGCACAAATCATGAGCCTGTTGTTTGGTTGATTTTTGCGCCAGAAGGTACGCCTGCTGATACGCTTAAAACATTACGTGATGGTTTTGAAGCTGCGGTTACTGACCCTGGTTATATTGCGGAAGCCACTAAATTATTTGGTACGGCTCCACTGATAACTAGAGGCCAAGGCATTATTGATAAAGTCAATGACGTACAGAACACTTCTGAGGAAATGAAAGATATCCTTCGTGGTTATATCGGCCGTCTAAAAGGTTAGTCCTAGTACGACTTAGCGCCGATGCCCAATTTCTATATCGGGGTATCGGCGGTTTTTTTAACTTATCAGTATATTTAGGCTAATTGCAAATGCTCGAAACTTTTTTCGATGGGTTACAACTCATTATTTCTGTTCCTAATATTTATTACCTATTGGGCGGAATCGCCCTTGGGTTATGGCTAGGTGTTGTGCCTGGTTTAGGCGGCGTGACCGGCATGGTGGTGCTGTTGCCGTTTACCTTTGGGATGGACCCAGCGGCGGCTTTGGCCATGTTACTTGGCATGTTTGCGGTGGTTGCCACCAGTGACACTATCACATCTGTTATGTTGGGCATTCCTGGCACAATAGCCTCGCAGGCTACGGTTATAGATGGCCACGCCATGGCCAAGCGCGGCTTGTCACAAACTGCATTTGGTGCGGCGTTTGCTTGCTCGGCGTTTGGTGGTGTGTTGGGTGGTTTGGCAATGGCCATATCTTTGCCCATTGCGATTTTTATTATTTTGGCGTTTGGTTCGCCTGAGTTTTTTCTGTTGGCTTTATTGGGGCTTATTATGGTTGGTGCGGTGAGCGGCAATGCAGTGTCTAAAGGCATTGCAGCGGCTTCACTTGGCCTTTTATTGTCACAAATTGGCTACCCCATTGCTGGCGATTCGCCGCGTTATTGGTTTGGTAATATTTCGTTACTTGATGGTTTGCCGTTGGTGCCGATTGTGCTTGGCCTGTTTGGCATACCTGAAATGATGGATTTGGCCGCACGGCGTTCAGCTATCGCCCATATTGACGACAAGCGCGCTGAAAATGACAGTATTATGCACGGCATTCGTTTGGCTATAAAGCATAAATGGCTGGTTATTCGCTGCTCATTATTAGGTGTATATATTGGCATGTTGCCCGGCATTGGCTCTGCGGTTGTTGACTGGTTGGCTTATGGCCATGCGGTGCAAAGTGCCGATGACAAATCTGAATTTGGCAAAGGTGATGTGCGTGGTGTGATTGCGCCAGAATCGGCCAATAATGCTGTTTTGGGCGGCTCGCTCATACCAACTGTGGCGTTTGGCATTCCAGGTAGTGGCGCTATGGCAGTTCTGTTAGGTGCCTTGACCATTCATGGTTTTACTCCTGGCCGCAACATGCTAGGCGAAAATCTAGATGTGACGTTTAGCATGGTGTGGACCATTATTATTGCCAATATTATTGGCGCAGCGGTGCTGATGTTGTGGGGCAAACAGGTGGCGAAAGTGGCGTTTATTAACGGTAATTATATTGTACCTGCGGTGATTATGTTTATTTTTATGGGCTCTTGGTTATGGTCGCCTGACATGTTTACGTGGGGTGTTTTGTTGGGCGTTGGGCTTTTGGGCTACATGATGAAGGTTGGCGGTTGGCCAAGGCCACCATTAATTTTAGGTTTTGTTTTGGGCCCGATTATGGAAGACGCTTTGTCTATCACTTATCAGGCTTATACATTCACTGAGGTGATTTCTCGCCCGACGGTTATTGTGCTTGGTTTGATTGTATTGGGTGTCTTATTTTTTGCCATTCGTGCGGCACGCAAAAAAAATTCGGACTTTGATGTGGAGGATACTGAAGTTTCAAGAGACAGTTTGTATCTTTCATCAGGCATGGCAATTGGCATTTTTGTGGTGTTTGCAGTGGCGATTTGGATGGCGGTCGACTGGAGCATGTTGACCAAAGTGTTCCCGATTACCGTGGCTATTTTTGGCATCATAATGGTGGCGTTGGTGGTGGTGGATGATTGGGGCCGATTGCGTGAATTCGCCATTGCCCGTAAAGCTGGTGACGTGACGGCTGGTGGTACGTTTGCTGAGTTTGTAAAAGCCAACCAACTGCAAGTGAATACATTTATTGCCATGTTTGTCATGGCGGTGCTCACCCCGTGGATCGGTACTTTTGCCGCAATTGTTGGCTTTGCAGCAGTGTATATGGTTTTTTGGGGTAAATTTAATTGGAAGATTATTTTGATCTATTGCGCTGGCATTTCTTTGGTTTTGTTCGGCCTATACGACCAGATTTTGCACACACCGTTCGTGCCAGCATTTTTTATGAATTCATGATCATACTTTACTCAGTGGAGAAAATAATATGACAACTACATTAGACAGTATAATGGACAATCAAAACCCGATTGTTGGCATTGGCGCTATTGATTGCGATGTGCATATTCGCAGCCCCAATCAAGCTGATTTAATGCCTTTTCTGGATGATTATTGGCAAGATATGTTCCCTTATAGGGGCATTGATGAAATGGAACTTACATCTGCACCGCATATGAGCCGACATTTTAACCGTGCGGGCGCGGTTGGTGGCGGGGCACAGAGCCCTAAGGAATTGGCAGAAAACCTACTTGACCCGCTACAATTGAGCGCAGCGATTGTTAGCGTTGTTAACGCCGCGCAGGCTATTTATGACCCCTATTTGGCAACCGCAATGTGCCAAGCTATTAATAAATGGATTGTGGCTGAATGGTTGGACAAAGAGCCGCGGTTGCGCGCTTCATTGGTGGTGCCGTTTCAATATCCAGAAAAAGCGGTAGAGGAGATTCAGAAATATGCCAATGACTCGCGTTTTGTGCAAATATTAGCCATTACAGGTGGTGAAAACCCGTTGGGAAAACGTATGTATTGGCCGATATATAAAGCCGCATCTGATGCTGGCATGGCCTTATCAATCCACCCGGCTAGTGCTTATCGTCATTCACCGACAGCTTCGGGTTACCCATCATATCTAGTTGAACAACAGGTTAGTTGGGTGCAGAGTTTTGGCAGCCAAATGACTAGTTTGCTGACCGAAGGCGTGATGACCGAGTTTTCTGACATGAAAATTGTGATGGCCGAAACGGGTGTCGCTTGGTATTTTGGTTTGAGTTGGCGGATTGCCAAAGATTGGCGCGGTGTGCGGGTTGAAATGCCGTGGATTAATGAGAGCCCTGAAAAAATTCTTGAACGCAGCATTCGGATGACCATCGCCCCATTTGATGCACCGCCAAACCCTGACGATGGCCAAATGGTTATCGACTGTATTGGGTCGGCAGATATGTTGCTTTATTCTAGCGACTACCCGCATGATTATAAAGATGTTTTGGGGGCATGGCCAGCGGCTATACCGACCCAACATGTGCAAAAAATCTGCATTGATAATATATTGGCAACTTACCCCAGATTGAAGGTGTGATATGAGTGAAACAACCTTAGAAAAACCTAAAACTGGTTTTAAGCCAGCCACATACACACCGACCGAAGGCAAATTAGGCATTGTATGTTGTGACATTCACCCTGGTTTCACCACTAAGGATGAATTGGGTAAATTTATGCCGTTAAGATGGCGTGAGCATGTTAAAGATTACGGCATTCGCACCTCTAACCCGTTTGTTGGTGCATTGCCCTATCCGCGCATGGGCCATGGTATGCGACAAGATAGCTACCCACCAGAAGGCGGTGCGCCAGCATCTAGTTTGTCATTTATGCAGGAGCAATTGCTTGACCCGCTTAATATTGAATTTGGTTTATTGCATGCGCTTAATGCTGGGCCAGCTGCGGTTAACCTAGAACTTGGTGCGGCAGTTTGTACGGCGGTGAATGACTGGCAAATCGATAAATGGTTGTCCAAAGATACACGGTTAAAAGGTGGCATTGCCGTGGCGCAAGATGACGCCATAAGCTCTGTTGCTGAAATTGAACGTATGGCCAATGATGAGCGTTTTGTACAAATTGCGATGGTGCCGCGCTCGATAGAATCTATGGGCCGCATGCGCTATTGGCCAATTTATGAAGCGGCGGAAGCTTTAGGCCTGCCGATTGGGGTGCATACCGCAGGTTATGGCACTCATGCCAATGGTTCTGGCGGTTGGGGCTCATTTTATATGGAAGAACATTGCGGTTTTGCAAACCCCGCCCAAACGGTGATTGTTTCGATGATTTTTGAAGGGGTGTTTGAGCGCTTTCCAAAGCTTAAACTGATTGTGGTTGAAGGTGGGTTTGGGTGGCTTGCGCCGCTTATGTGGAGAATGGACAGAGAGTGGGAGCGGATGAAAGACGAAGTGCCGCATGTGAAGAAAAAGCCCTCTGAATATGTGAAAAACAATATTTGGTTGACCACTCAACCTGTAGAAGAGCCGCCTAACGTGCGCCACATGACGCCACTGCTTGAATGGATTGGGCATGATAAATTATTATTCTCAACCGATTACCCGCATTGGGATTTTGATCACCCTGACCGCGCCTTTCGGGTGCCAATTGCGCCTGAGCTAAAACAAGGCATTTTGCGTAATAATGCCATTTCGGTTTACGGGCTTACATAAAGGAGAGAGATATGGGGCAACATGTTGTTTGTGAAATACATGAAATACCAAAAGGTAAAGCCAAACATATTAGTGTGGAGGGGCGAGATATTGCGGTGTTTAATTTGGGTGACCGGTTTGCGGCCATCACTAGTAAATGCCCGCATGAAGGCGCGAATTTGTGCAATGGTCGCATCGCAGCTTTTATAGATGCCCATGGGCCGGGTGAATATTTCACCCAAAGTGATCGGCCTATGGTGCGTTGCCCGTGGCATGGATGGGAATTTGATCTAAAGACGGGGCAATCATATATTGATCCGAAACGCATTCGGGTTAAAAGCTTTGAGGTGAGTGTTTCTGACGGTAGTGAAGCTGAGGCCATTGCTAGAGCTGATGTTGAGAGTGGTGTTAATGTGCCTGCCGAAGGGGCGCGTGACGAAGGGCCGTATAAAATAGAGGTTTTTGAAGTTTCAACCGAAAATCAATATGTGGTTCTAAAAATATAAACATATTCAGAATACGGAAAGTAAAATGACTAAAACTGTAATTATTGGCGGCAGTCATGCAGCCATTGCCGCAGCTGCAAAATTGCGGCAGTTGAATGCAGACATGGAAATTGTCATCATTTCTGAAGAAGGGTTTCTACCCTATCAACGGCCACCATTGTCTAAAGCTTATATGGCGGGCGTGATGCCGATAGAACGGCTATGTTTAAAGCCTGCACAATGGTTTGAAAAACAGCGTATTGGCTTGCAACTCAACGCCCAAGTGACGAGCATAGACCCAGATAAAAAACAGCTCCAACTGGCGAGCGGCGGCTGGCAAAGTTATGATAAATTGCTGCTGGCTACTGGTGCCACTGCCCGCTGCTTACCTGCCGATATTGGGGGGCACTTGCCCAATGTCAGAACCATGCGAAATTTATCTGATGCCAATTGGTTGATTGATAATATGCAAGCAGATAAAAACCTGATTGTCATTGGTGGTGGGTATATTGGCCTTGAGGCTGCTGCTGAAGCTGCCAAAAAAGGCCTTAACGTGACCATTATTGAGGCCGCTGATCGTATTTTAAAGCGTGTGGCTTGTGCCGAAACATCAGATGAGTTTCGCCGCTTACATCAACAAAAAAATGTGCGTATTTTAGAAAACACTCAATTGCTCAAGATTATTGAAGAAAACGGCATTGCCTGTGATGTTCGGTTGTCGAGTGGTGAGGTTATTGCGCTGGACTTTATTGTGGTTGGTATTGGAGTTACCGCTAATGTCGAGTTGGCGCAAAATGCCGGTATAAAAACTTTAAACGGCATTATAGTTGATGAATATTGCCGCACCAGCCATGCCGATATTTATGCGGCGGGTGATTGTGTGTCGTTGCCGTTCGATCAACAGCCGACACGTTTAGAATCGGTGCAAAATGCCCATGACCAAGGTGCGATAGCCGCCGCCAATATTTTGGGCAATGAGATTGTATATAACCCCAAACCGTGGTTTTGGTCTGACCAATTTGAGATAAAATTGCAAATTGCTGGTTTGAACCGAGGGTATGACGCGGTTATTGTTAAACATGGCAAACGCGAAGGCGCGGTTTCGCATTATTACTTTGCCCAACAAAAGCTTATTGCAGTTGATAGTTTAAACGACCCTGCAACCTATGCCATGGTGCGTAAAGCGCTTGAGGCTAATGTTGTTATTGAACAGGAAATGGTGATGCTGGCCGATTTTGACATTCGAGAAAAGGTGAAAACGTTGATGGCGGGCTAATTGAAACCTGCAAGCCCGTTCATTTGGATTTTGAGTTTTGGCTGGTGAATTTTAATGGGTTAATTGCCAATGTTTCGCCTAAACTGACCATGGCCAAATTGGCATGGGCGCGGGCGATGGCTTCTGCACGGGTGCCTTGGCCTTTGGCAATTGCCAACAATATATCACGGTGCTGTTGCTGGGCTGTGCAAAGTTCTAAATAATATGCGCGTGATTCTTTCTTGTTCGACAGGAAAGCCGAAGGTGAAGCAAAGGGCATTTTCATCACTCTGGATAGTTCGCGCTCCATCACTTCGCTACCTGATAGCTTGCCAAACTCCTCATGAAATTCGGCATTTCTTTCGGCATATAAAGTACGGTTTACTTTGAATTTTTCGGTGTCGAAACACTCATCTATAGACAATATGATTTTATCTAACTTGTTCATTCTTACTTTGGACGCACCGCGTTCGGCGGCCAGTCTGGCTACTGTACCTTCTAGTATACCGCGTAATTCTATCGAGTCGGCGATGTCATCAAAACCAAAATCACGAATGACAAACCCGCCAGTTGATGCGCGCTCTAGCATGCCTTCGCCCGCAAGGTGCGAGAGGGCATCACGCACCGGAGTGCGCGAAATATTAAGTTCTTCGGCAATCGCCACCTCGCCCAACCTATCGCCAGGAGAATATTGACCGCTTAAGATTTTATCTCTAATGGCGAAAACCGCTCTCAATGCATGGGTAGCCCCTAAATTTTTTTTCATCATAAGCCCTTTTCAATTTCGCTAGATTAGCCAGAATAACCTAAAAAACATTTAATACTAAGGGCTAAGTGATTTTAAGTTATTGAATAATACAGGCTGAATGTATCTATAACCATGGCGCATTTTAACGCAACTTGTTTAAAGGCGGTGATGCGTTTAATTGGTCATCTACACGGCCTGTGATTCAATAATAACCGTGTTTGTCGCGTTTTACGCCTTCGCCCTCGGCTTTGCGCACATTGTCACGATAGTAGAGGGTATTTCTGAGTATGCAAATCCATCTTTCTGAGGAGGCAATAAAATTGATGTCGTTTAAGTTTGGCTTTTCATTGTTTTTGCTCAATTTTTTTGCATTTAATAATTTACTTTCTCTCATTCGTAGTGTGTCTAGTTTAGGCATTATGGCGTTGGCATTGGTTGTCATCTCCCGCGGGGGTGATGTGTCAATGATTACCGTGTTAGTGGTTTCAATTGCATGGGCATTTGTATTAACGCGCTCTGGCTTGCCATTTGGTTTTGCTTTATTGATGGCGCTATATTTTCAATTGTAGCTGGGGGCTACCTAATTGATGCAGAAAATATCTGGCATGCTTGTGAATTTGCTATGACAATTATTCCAAACTTTCAAATTACGGGTATCGCTGCGTTTATTCTTGGGATTGTCATAATAATCTACTCGTTGATTATTATCCGCTAACATTCAGGTGGGGTGTTGGCATTATTGTTGACGGGAGGTGGCATTGTGCCACTTATTATTGGCGTTCTGGGGGTGCGGTTTGGCGTAAGCTGTTGAAAATTGAGTGATGATATATTGCACTATACCGATCAGGCACAAAACAGGACTCATCGGCACTGGAGTGCCGATGAGGTTAATTACAACAATTGATCGAGTGGATGTTTAGCGGCGGGCGCGGTAGTTTCTATGGCAACTACCACAGGATTGGCCTAGTTGGGCGAAGCCATCGGCATACATGTTTTGTTGGTTATTTTCGCCGATTGATTTTAGGTTTTGGGCGGCTTGGATGCTGTTTGAAAGGGCTTTTGAGAAGCCAGCTTTATCTGTCCAGATGGTATCGAGGGCGCGGGTTTCTCCGGTGCCTTTTTCTTTGAATAGGTTTTGAGATTTTTCGAATGCGGCTAGGACATTGGTTGCTTGTTTGGTGACGATGTCAGCGTTAAAATCGCTTTTTTGTGCATTTAGTATTTTTAGATAATCATTAAGTGATTTCATTACTATTTTGCGCTCGGATAAATCATCTGCTTGTGCGACAATAGATAGTGAAAATAATGCGGCTATAGTCATTGTGAGTAAATATTTCATAGTTTCTCTTTGATTATTTGCATAGGAACATAAATATATTGCATTAATATATTTTCATTACAATTTAAAATTATAATAATTATAAACTATACTTGAACGAGTTAAGAGGTAATTATGAAAAATGGAGAATCTCATAAATCTGAGGTGTGGGATATTTATATTAGGATATTCCATTGGTTGTTGACCTTTTTTGTATTGACCTCGTTTATATCGATTAAATATTTTGATAGCTTAACTGTGCATTTTATATCTGGATATTGTATTGTTGGATTGCTGGTTTTTAGGCTGGTTTGGGGTTTGTTTGGCAGTGAGACCGCAAGATTTAAAAATTTTGTAAAAGGCCCGTTGGCGATTGTTGATTATTTAAAATCTTTGAAAAATACCCCAGAACATATTGCAAGTTATGGGCATAGCCCGATTGCGGCTGTTTCGATCATGGCTATGTTGTTTATTCTCATTGCTCAAGTTTTTAGTGGCTTGTTTTATTATGATGAAGAGATATTTTTAGAAGGGCCGCTGGCTCGCTATGGCTCTGATTTTTTATTGGACAATGCAAGTTATTATCACCCGATCGGGGCGAATTTAGTGATGCTGATCATCGCTGTGCATTTATTGGCGATTGCGATATATTATATATTCTTCAAGCAGAATTTAATTACACCGATGATTGTTGGGTGGAGGAAATCGGCTGAAAAAAAGACGCTTAAAGTTAAGCATATAGGGGCGTTTCTATGTATTTTATCGGCTTTTGGTGTGGTTGCATTTGTTCTGTTTTTTAGCGGCTGATTTAATTCAGCTTGGAGGGAATGATGGGGTTAGGCGGCTTGGTTGTAGCTCGCCAGCTTCTTCTAATAATGGATAGGCTGATGATGATAAGAAGCTATTAATGCGTTTGAGATCTCGTAGAATATCGAGGTGAAATGCACTGGTTTCTAGAGATTTGATATCACCTTTTTTCAGCCGCGCTAAATGTTGCAAGCGATTGTCATATTCGGTTTGGCGAAATAGCTCTTTACGTTTAATAAGCTCGCGGGCGCTGACGATGTCTTGATCCATAAACACTTTAACTGCCAATTGTAAGGTCACCTGGATATACTCGTACATATCGGTAATGTCTTGCATGCCCGCAACCGAAAAACGTTTGTTTTGTTTGATTTTTTGGCCAATTGTCTCGAGCATGTTTTTACTCAATTCATTGCCAATATGGTCTAAATTGGTGGTGAAATTGATAATTTCTATGGCTCTATTGCTCTGCTTTGTATCTAATTGCTGTTGAGTTAATGCCACCAAATAGTCCTTAATGGCTTTGGACAATAAAATGATTTCTTTGTCTATAGCCTTGGCATCGCGGCGTTTAAATTCATCAAGCTGTTTTAAAGCTTCAAATGACAGGCTAAGCATATTTTCGACTCGATCAATTAAATGCAAAGTCTCGCGGGCTGAAAGGTTAAGCGCAATTTCGGGCATTTCAAGTGCGGATGGTTTTAAATAATTTGGTTTGAAAGCTTGGCTTTTTTGGTTATCAGCAGAGACTATGGATTGCAATATTTTTGCTATGGGGCTGATTAACCCGATGAAGCCGAAAAATAATATCAAATTGAACATGATATGCACGAACACTGTATACTCGATGAACGAGCCTAGGCTTAGATAAGCCATAATATTCGACAAAGCTGGGTTTATAAAGTTTTGACCCAGCAAACCCAAAATAGCCGCCGTCACTCGAAATAGAAAATTGCCCAAAACAATTTGTTTAGAGGTTGGAGCCTCTTTTAAATTCATGATCAATGCGGGCAATGCGCCGCCGACATTTACACCCAAGACAAGTGGATAGATAAGGTCGTTATTGATGATTCCTGCGGCTGAAAAACCTGCAATTAACAAAATGACCGCAAGGCTTGAATGGGTGAAATAGGTGAGGATGGCGGCAATGATAACGGCTAAAACTGGTTCTGATTGTAATGTTTGCAGGATGACTAATAATAGATTGCTGGATTCGAGTTGTTGGGCGACAATCGACAATTGGGTGAGCGATAATAGTATAAAGCCTAGCCCCAAGAATATGCGGCCGATTTGCTTGCCATTGCCAAATTTTTTGTCGTACATGCTATGTAAAATATAGCCTATCAGCAATAATAAAGGCCATAAGGCTTTGATGTTTAGGGATAATAATTGAGCAATGATGGCGGCGCCGAAATCGGCGCCGAGCATGATGGCAAGACCTGTGCCTAATGGTAATAATTGCGCTGATGCAAAAGATGTTGTTAGCATGGCGACGGCTGTGGAGCTTTGTAAGACGAGGGCGGCAAAAAATCCCGTAAAAGCGGCGACAAAGCGATTGGATAGGTTTTTTGTTAAGCCTTCACGAAGCTCAGCGCCATAGGCGCGCATAAAGCCTGTTCGTACCATTCGGGCGCCCCAAAGCAGCAATGCGGCGCTGCCGGGTAAATATATTAAGGTTTCTATTGCTGATAATTGCATTCAATTATAATCCATCTAAATCTGGTTATTCTGCCGTCAAAGACAAATGTTGAAATTTAGACGCAGGTAATCGGTTTATCGAATGAGTATAGTAGACCATTCATTCAAAGCAAATCTTAATTTTGTTATTGTTGGTTATAAATAAAGGCTCTATTTGAGTGTTTTTTAGTTTAATGCGGTGTGCGGGCAGATAGCGGTGCGGTTGTTGGTGAAATATTTCATTTTAGAATGAAAGTTAGACTGTGTTTTAGGCTTTTTTCATCGTTTGATACTGTAAACATGCATCTCCAAGCGTTTTGCCTGAATTGGCCTTTATCCAAGCCATGAACTCGATATTGAATTTGAAGCTTTCACCCAAATTGGCAGTGAAAAACCACCTGATATTTTGACTGTTCTTATAATTATTTGTGATCACTGTATCTTTTGATAATGTTATCTTGTGCCAGTCGAAGTGTGGTGTTTTGGGAGGGTTTTTGTTGCCAGTACTCATTGTTACGCCTGCCTTTAAAAGATTTGAGCTTGCTAGGCGTAAATTTCAACGACCCTTATTATTTAATTATATAGGCTAGATTTGATGTTACAATTATTTTTAATGATTCTTTGCTTGAATTCGGTTTCTGGATATTGAATAGGATTGATAGATGATTAAAAAAACCATAATTGCGGAAGATGGGCACCAGATTGAAGTGTTTGTTTGGCCTCATGGACAAGCGAAAGCTTGGGTTCATATTTTTCACGGTATGGCCGAGCATGCGTTACGTTATACAGATTTTGCGGAAAATTTGGCGGCTGCTGGTTATGCGGTTGTGGCGCATAACCATCGGGGGCATGGCACTGGGGAGGGTGTTATACTTGGTTCATATATCGCGGAAAATGGCTGGCAGGGTTTATTGAATGATATATCTATTGTGCGAGATGAGGTTTGTGGTGATGAGTTGGCTTATTTTGTTTTTGGTCACTCGATGGGTTCGTTTATTGCGCAATCTTATTTGTCTACGCAGCCTAAGGCTATTGATGGTGTTGTTTTGTCGGGATCGAATTATCAGGCTGTTTGGTTATCGCGGGCTGGCCGCGCCATCGCAAGAATAGAGCGGTTTCGGTTGGGTTTTGATAAGAGTAGTAAATTGTTACAATTTCTTTCGTTTGGCAGTTTTAATCAAAACTTTAAACCCAACCGCACTGATTGTGATTGGCTAACCCGTAGTGCGAGTGAGGTTGATAAGTATATAGCTGATCCACTGAGTGGTTTTGACTGCAGCACGGGTTTATGGGTGGATTTTTTGGGGAGCTTAATAGATTTATTTAGCACATCGGGATTTAAGAAAATTTCTATCGAAGTGCCGATATTTATTTTGGGCGGAACGCGCGACCCTGTGGGCTTGATGGGCAAAGGATTGCCTAAATTATTGGAAGCTTATGAAGCCAATGGGCAAAAAAACGTGAGCTTGAAGTTGTTTGAAAATGGGCGTCATGAAATGTTAAATGAGATTAATAAAGATGAAGTTTATCGTGAAATTATCGCATGGCTTGAAAAACAAGATAGATAAATTAAAATTCGACAGGTCTCCATTTGGCTCGAGTCCAAATTAATTTAGTAATTTGAATTTTGTAGATTTTGGTGATCTGAGGGTTTTTCGCCTTTGATGATGGCTAGGATGGTTTCGGCCAATATACGCCCAGCAGTGTGGAAATTTTCCTCGAATACAATGAGCTCGGGACGAAACCTTTTGAGCAATTCGAATGATTCTTTGGCAATGATGTCGACATCTTGACCTAATTTAAAGCCTGCGGATTCGACGGCGGCGGTGGCTGAAATGGCTGCTTGGGCACTGGCGCATATAATGCCATCTGGCCGATGGCGTGATTTCATGAGCCGTAAAATTTCTGCTTCAATCTCATTGAGGGGGCTATCGGTACTCACGCCATGAATGGGAATTTCGAGCAAATCTCTTTTGTCCAATTCACTGCGAAACCCATCGACCAAATGCCGATGATAGGTGAAAGTATCGGGCGGGCCGATCAGGCAGATTTGGCTGCGGCCATTCTCGGCTAATATGGACACTGAATTGCGTGCATAGGCCTCATTGTCATAATCAAAATAAGCGTGATCAATGCCCATGTCGGTACGGCCATGGGTGACAAAGGGGAAATTATGTTCGGTTAAATAGCGGATGCGGGCATCATTTGGCTTGGTGCGCGAAAGGATAACGCCATCGGCAGATGCGGTTTCGACTACATAACGTACTGGATCTAAGGGGTCTTGGTTCAAATCGTAAGGTGTGACCACAAGATGATAACTGGTGTTGCCAATGACTTTTGAAATACCCGCCACCATTGGGGCGGCCATGCCCATGGCTTCTTCTTCAGTGTTTAAAATAATGGCGATGACATTGGTTTTGCCGGTGCGCAGGCGCACGCCTGCACGATTGGGCCGATAGCCGATTTGTTTGGCAACTAAACGCACCCTTGCTTTGGTGGCTTTGCCAATGTCTGGCGCGTCGCTTAGCGCGCGTGATACAGTGGTGACACCAAGGCCTGTCATATAGGCGATGTCTTTTAATGTCGGCCGGCTGCTTTTGCCGCTCGGTTTGGTTTTTGTGTTCTCAGTAGATGAATTATCTACATTTGACGCATTTATATCGTTTGTTTTCATGCCCAATACTACCGTCGAAAGCGTAAATTTCTTATGAAGTTTACATATCGAGAATCCCACCCAAGGATTCGATATTTGACAAACTGACATATTTTAAAGCAATTTAAAAGAAATAACTGAAACGTTTCAGTTTTATGTCCAAAATGTGGATATATAGCTTTTTTATACATAGGACTAATGTCTGAGATGGATTTTAGAAAGAAATGATTGACCCGTTATAAGATAGCCAAGGCAAGGATTTGCGCATGGTTAATGCTATTGGTTAACAAAATAAACAGGCTGTTTTGACTCAAATTAACCCTAAAATATAAGTGTGTTGAAAAATTCTATTGATTTTGTTTTTGGACTCGGTTAGCTTTATATCTGTAACGATTTAGATTTACACAAAGTAAATAATGTCGATATCACATAGATACATAATATAGTGGGAGGAACCTATAATGAAGTGTCGTTTTTTATTAGCTGCAGCCTTAGCAGCATCCGTAGCGCTTCCAGCGTCTGCGGTAGAACTTGAAGTAACTCATTGGTGGACATCTGGCGGCGAAGCTGCTGCTGTTGCTGAATTTGCGAAAGCTTTTAACGCAGGTGGTGACACTTGGGTTGATGGTGCGATTGCTGGTGGTGGCGGTGTTGCGCGGCCTATCATGGTGTCTCGTATCATTGGTGGTGAGCCAATGGGTGCTACACAATTTAACACTGGTCGCCAAGCCGAAGAGCTTATTGAAGCTGGTTTGATGGTGGATCTTACTGATCTGGCTGAAAAAGAAGGTTGGGCAGACTTTATTTACCCTTCATCTTTGCTTGAAGCTTGTACTGTAGACGGTAAAATTTACTGTGCTCCAGTTAATATTCACTCATGGCAGTGGATTTGGTTGAGCCATGCGGCTTATGCAGAAGCTGGCATTGACGTTCCAACAAATTGGGAAGAATTTGTAGCTGCGGCTCCTGCATTGCGTGAAAAAGACATCGTGCCTTTGGCAATGGGTCAACAATCTTGGCAAACATCAGGCGCATTTAATGTGTTGGCTGTAAACATGGTTTCTAAAGAAGCATGGCGTGCAGTGAATATCGATAAAAATGCTGAAGTTGCTGGTGGTGCAGAATATGCAAAAATCTTCCAAGCGTTTGATGACGCTCGTAAGATGTCTGTTGGTTCAGACGTTTCTGACTGGAACCAAGCGACTAACCTTGTGATTACTGGTAAAGCTGGTGGTCAAATTATGGGTGACTGGGCGCAAGGCGAATTCCAAGTTGCTAACCAAACTGCTGGCGAAGACTATACATGTCTAGTTGGTCTAGGTTATGGTGACGTGCTTGATACAGGTGGTGATGCATTCTACTTCCCAGTGAATGATGATGCTGAGATTACTGCTGCTCAATTACGTTTGGCTTCACAGATGGTGTCAAAACCTGTTCAAGTTCAATTTAACTTGAAAAAAGGTTCTTTACCTATCCGTGGTGATATCGACCTTTCAACTGCAAATGATTGCATGAAACAAGGTTTGGCTATTCTTGCGGGTGGTGAAGATAACATTCTTCCTTCAGGTACACAGTTATTCTCTGAAGATACTGCAAACCAAGTTAATGACCTTATGGTTGAATTCTACAATGACATGAGCATTACAGCTGAAACAGTTCAAGCTGGTTATGCCGCAATCATTGGCGATGCAGACTAATCGTTAGTTTGATTAATATTTGTCCTACCGATGCTTATCATCGGTAGGACATTAACGTTCATATAAAATATATATTCTAGGTTGAAAGGCTGAAGCTTTGCTTGTGCCTTATCTAGATTGAGAGAAATTAGATGGAACAAACTTCTCGTCCCACGCAATTATTCCGAAATATGAGTGCTAAAATTGCAGCCATTCCGATGGTTCTGACGGCATTGGTGATTTTTGTTGGTTGTACGGTCTGGTCATTTGTATATTCGTTCACTGGCTCGAGATTACTGCCCAAGAAATTATTTACGTGGCATGAATATGCCGCCATCCCAGTGCCGACTTGGATTGATAAAGATGGTGAATTAAATTTTGAGATTATCACTGGCATTGTGAGTAAAAGCTGGGTTGGCTTAAAGCAGTATGATCGGCTTTGGGGCAATACAAGGTGGTTGACATCGCTTGAAAATTTAGCGCTTTATGCGGGTTTTGCTTTGGTATTCTCATTGGTTGTGGGTTTTATTTTGGCCGCCTTTATGGACCAAAAAATTCGCTTTGAAAATACATTTAGAACCATTTTCTTGTATCCTTATGCCATGTCGGCGATTATCACTGGCCTTGTGTGGCAGTGGATTTTAAACCCGACATACGGCATTGAAGGTATTGTGAAAGGTTGGGGTTGGGAATCTTTTGAATTCGCACCTTTGCAAAACCCTGAATTGGTGATGTTTGGTATTTTGATTGCTGGCACATGGCAAGGCACGGGCTTTATTATGGCTTTGATGCTGGCGGGTTTGCGCGGTATTGATGAAGACATTTGGAAAGCCTCGCGCATTGACGGCATCCCGATGTGGAAGACTTATATTAGAATTGTGATACCGATGATGCGCCCCGTATTTGTGACCACATTAGTGTTGATCACTGCTGGTATTTTAAAAGTTTATGATTTGGTTGTGGCGCAAACTGGCGGTGGGCCAGGCCTTGCCTCGCAAGTGCCAGCTATGTATGTTTATACTTATTTGTTTGGCGCACAGAATTTAGGCCAAGGGCTGGCGGCATCGACCATGATGCTATTAAGTGTGCTGGTTATTCTGATCCCTTGGACAATTATTGAATTTGGAGGCAAGGACGAAAAATGAGTGCTACTGATGTGAATAATGGTTCTGTAGAACCGAGCGGCACAAAGCCTAAGAAATTTTTTTCTAGCCGCAATATTATAATTTATGGTGTGCTCGGTTTCTCGGCGTTTTATTATCTTGTGCCATTATATGTGATGATGATGACCTCGTTAAAAGGCATGCCTGAAGTGCGGATTGGTAATATATTTTCGCCGCCCATAGAAGTTACGTTTCAGCCATGGGTGAAAGCGTGGTCGGAAGCTTGCACGGGTCTGAATTGTGATGGTTTAAGCCGCGGTTTTTGGAATTCAGTATGGATTACCGTGCCTTCGACTTTAATTTCGATTGCGGTGGCATCGGTGAATGGTTACGCGCTTGCAAATTGGAAGTTTAAAGGCTCTAACGTGTTTTTCACCATTTTGATCTTTGGCGCCTTTATCCCTTACCAAGTGATGATTTATCCTTTGGTGCTGATTTTAGCGCAACTTGGCCTGTATACAAAATTAGCAGGTTTGGTGATGGTGCATACGATTTTTGGTATGCCTATTCTGACCTTGTTGTTCCGAAATTATTTTATCTCATTGCCTGAAGAATTGTTTAAAGCAGCTCGGATTGATGGTGCGGGTTTCTGGGGTATATTCTTAAAGGTTATGGTGCCAATGTCACTGCCAATTTTTGTGGTGGGTATTATTTTACAAGTGACAGGCATTTGGAATGATTTCTTGTTTGGGGTGATTTATACCAAACCAGCGAATTATCCGATGACGGTGCAATTGAATAATATTGTGAACTCTATTCAGGGTGTTCGGGAATATAATGTGAATATGGCGGCAACTATGCTGACGGCGATTGTGCCGCTGGTTGTGTATTTTGTCTCTGGTAAATTGTTTGTCCGTGGTATCGCTGCTGGCGCCGTGAAAGGCTAATCTAATGAATAAATCTATTGTTGTAAAAGACCTAGACTTGGCTTTTGGCTCAGTTGAAGTGCTGAAAAAATTGAATATCGAAATTTTTGAGGGTGAATTTTTGGTTTTGCTTGGCCCTTCTGGTTGTGGCAAATCAACTTTGCTTAACTGTTTGGCTGGCTTGCTAGACATTACGGGCGGCCAAATTTTTATCAATGGTAAAAATGTGACTTGGGCAGAACCTAAAGACCGCGGGATTGGCATGGTGTTTCAATCTTACGCTCTATACCCGCAAATGACGGTACGTGGAAATTTGGAATTTGGACTTAAAAACCAAAAAATGGCCAAAGACGAGATTGCCAAACGGTTGGACTATGCGGCTGATATTTTGCAAATTGGCCCATTGCTTGATCGTAAGCCTGCAGCGCTTTCTGGTGGTCAGCGCCAACGGGTGGCGATTGGCCGTGCTTTGGTACGTGAAGCCAATGTATTTTTGTTTGATGAGCCTTTGTCTAACTTGGACGCTAAATTGCGCTCTGAATTGCGGGTTGAATTGAAACGTTTGCATGCCAGACTTGGCAACACTATGGTTTATGTGACCCATGACCAAATTGAAGCTTTGACTTTGGCTGACCGCATTGCGATTATGCGCGGTGGCATTATTCAACAATTGGATGACCCATTAATTATTTATAACAAGCCAACAAATTTATTTGTGGCTGGTTTTATTGGCTCTCCGTCGATGAATTTCATGCAAGGTGAAATTTTTGATAATGGCAAAAGATTTAAATTTGGCAATACAATTGTTTCATTAGACGGTTATGATGGTGAAAGTAAATTAAAAGACGGTAAAGCCACTTTGGGTGTGCGGCCTGAATATACCACAGTTTTGGCGGCTACGGGCGCTGATAGTGTGCAAGCTAAAGTTGACTTGAACGAGCCAATGGGTAGCGAAAGCCTGTTATGGATGACGGTAGAAGGTGAGCCTTTCTGTGTGAAAGTGAAAGCTGAAGACATTGTTAAAAATGGCTCTGATGTGCATCTTGATTTCAACATTGGTAAAGCGTCATTATTTGATGCCGAAACCGAAATGCGTCTCTAATTTATTAGGTCATTAATATGTTAAATTTATCTGGTAATTGGACTCTGCGCGATGCGCAGGGTTCTTATTGTTTGCCGATGGCATTGCCGGGCGACTCGGTTTCGGCTTTGTTGGCAGCTGGCGAAATTGCTGATCCTTATTATGGGCGCAATGAATATGACGTGAGGTGGATTGCCGAACGCGATTGGATTGTGTCACGCACATTTGACATGGAAATTGTGGCTGGCCAGCGTTATGACTTTGATGTTTCTGAGTTGGATTGCGTGGCGGATATTTCTATCAATGGCACTAAGATTTTAAGCGCGAAAAATGTGTTTAGGTTTTTTAGTGTTGATGTGACCGATATATTAAAATCGGGCGCGAATGAGATTGAAATTTATTTTCATTCCAATACGGTTGAAGCTAACCGTTTGCAAGACATCCAACCTTATCCTGTGCCTTATCAAGAAGGTAATTGTGATATACCCAATGGTAACATGCTACGCAAAGTGCAGTGTGATTTTGGTTGGGATTGGGGTGTGGCTCTGGCACCATTTGGGGTTTATGGCGATATTTGCATAAGAGCTGTGAGTGTGCGGGTTGAGCAGGTTTCGGTGGTTCAAACCCATGTTGATGGCGTGGTTGAGTTGGCGGTTGAAGCGAGGTTATCTGGTGAGGTGAGTGGGCAAGTTTATGTTGTGGAATTTGATGGCCAGACGTTAACTGGCACGACTGATGGCGCAAAATTAGAGCTTAATTTCAAAATTGAAAACCCAAAAATTTGGTGGCCTGTTGGTAGTGGTGAGCAGCCTTTATATGAGTTGAAATTACGCGTTGGTACGTGGAATGAGAGCCGTAAAATTGGCTTGCGCACCATTGAGCTTGAAACCTTGGATGATGAGGTGGGTAAAAGCTTTGCGTTTAAAGTTAACGGTGAAAACATCTTCATGCGGGGTGCCAATTGGATACCTGCGGATGCTTTGCCATCTAAGATTACTGACGAAGCGACGCTTGACCTGCTGCAAAGTGCGGTTGATGCCAATATGAATATGATCCGCGTGTGGGGTGGTGGGCGTTATGAGGCCGACTCATTTTATGAACAATGTTCGGAGCTTGGGCTGCTTGTGTGGCAGGACTTTATGTATTCTTGCAACATTTACCCATCTGATCCTGAATTTTTAAATGAGGTGGCGATTGAAGTGGGTGAGCAGGTGGCGCGGCTGTCGCATCATGCTTGTTTGGCGCTTTGGTGTGGTGACAATGAGCTGGTTGGTGCGTTGACTTGGTATGAAGAAACTCGCAAAAATCGTGACCTGTATTTGGTTGGCTATGATCGTTTGAACCGGGTGATTGAGCAGGCGATGAATAAGGCTGATGAAAATGCGGTTTGGTGGCCATCTAGCCCATCATCTGGCCCGATGAATTTTGGCGATGCTTGGCATGATGACTCATCTGGCGATATGCATTATTGGTCAGTATGGCATGAGGGCAAGAGCTTTGATAATTATTATGAAATTAAGCCGCGTTTTTGTAGTGAGTTTGGTTTTCAATCTTTCCCTTCGATGAATGTGGTGCGTAGTTTTGCTGATGAAAAAGACTGGAATATTGCGTCTTCGGTGATGGAAAGCCATCAGAAAAATGCAGGTGGTAATGCGCGGATTGCTGAGACGATGTTTCGTTATTTCCGTTTTCCTGAAGGGTTTGAGAATTTTGTTTATGTCAGCCAAATTCAGCAGGGTTTGGCGATACGGACTGCGGTTGAATTTTGGCGCAGCTTGAAGCCGCATTGCATGGGCACATTATACTGGCAGCTTAATGATACATGGCCTGTGGCCAGCTGGGCGAGCCTTGATTATGGCGGCGATTGGAAGTTGATGCATTATATGGTCAAGCGGTTTTATCAGAGCGTGGCTGTATCGATTATTCCTGAAGGTGACACGCTTAAAGTGATGGCGGTTAATGACACATTGGCTGCTGCGGTTGTTGAGGTTGAGTTGAGCTTGATTGATATGGATGGCAAGGCGACATTGTTGCAAAGCGCTAGTCGTGTGGTGAATTCTAATGTTGCTGAATCGTTGGTGACATTAAAGCAAACTGACATTGAAGACGGGCAGATTTTGAGCTATCGGTTTAAAGCTGATAATGGCATGGCTGGCGCTGATCATTATACGCCGTTGCCTTATAAACAGTTAGATTTGTCTGACCCTGATATTGCATTTACAACGCGGATTGATGGTGATAGTATTATCGTTAATATAAGCTGCCAAGGCTTGGCATTATTTGTCACTTTAGAGGCTGAAGTTGAGGGTCGCTATAGCGACAATTGCTTTATGATGTTGGCAGGCGAAAGCCGCGAAGTGAAGTTTGCGCCGCGCGGTGGAAAGCTGAATGAAGCCATGCGGACATTTATTGTGCGTGATTTGTACAGTGCAACTTATAAGAAATAGAAACACAGGTTTGAGGTGAATTTGAGCGTATGCTCCATCTGGGCTTAGATAGTCCGCATATAAACTAAATTGAAATTTAAAACTTAGGGAAAAAATAATGACTGACTTTTCTTACCAATTATATAGCTCACGGAACTTTCCACCGCTGGGTGAAACTTTGAAAATGCTAGGTGATCTTGGTTATAGCCAGGTTGAAGGTTTTGGTGGTTTGTATGCCAATCTTGATAAACTTGCTGAGCTAAAAGTTGATCTTAAAGCTAATGGCTTGCACATGGTGTCTGGCCATTTTGGTTTTGACATGGTGCGTGATGAATCAGCTCGTGTGCTTGAGATTGCCAAAGAATTGGATATGGAATATATTTTTGTGCCAGCTATTCCACCCGAAGAGCGGGTAAAAGATGCTGCTGGTTGGCGGGCATTTGGCAAAGAACTTGCTGCTGCTGGTGCGCCATATTGGGCGGCTGGTTTGACTTTTGGTTGGCATAATCATGCGTTTGAATTTGCGGTGACTGACACTGGTGAAATGCCATTGGACTTGATTTTGGAAGCTGATGAGCGTTTGGCGCTTGAATTTGACGTGGCATGGGGTGTTAAAGGTAAGCAAGACCCGATTGCTTGGATTGAAAAATATGCTGACCGCATTGTGGCTGCCCATGTGAAAGACATTGCACCTGAAGGTGAATGTGTAGATGAAGATGGTTGGGCTGACGTTGGCGAAGGCACTATGGATTGGGTGGGCATTATGGCGGCGTTGAAAAAAACCCGTGCTAAATTATTTGTGATGGAACATGACAATCCAAGCGACGCTACGCGTTTTGCTAAACGGTCTATTGCCGCTGCAAAGGCGCTTTAATTAAATTTAAGGGAAAAAATTATGAATGATATTGGTGTAGGTATTATCGGTTGCGGTAACATTAGTGCGGCATATTTGCGGCTCGCCCCGATGTTTAAAAATTTGGAAATTCGTGCGGTTGCGGACTTGAATATGGATGCTGCCAAAGCGCGGGCTGAAGAATTTGGTGTGGATGCGCGGACGGTTGACGAGTTGCTTGCCTCTGATGACATTGAGATGATTGTTAATTTGACCATTCCTGATGCGCATTATCCAATAACCAAGCGTATTTTGGAAGCTGGCAAACATGCTTATAGCGAAAAACCTTTGGTGTTGACGCTTGAGCAGGGTGAAGATTTACGGGCGCTTTCTGAGAGTAAAAACCTACGGGTTGGTTCTGCGCCTGATACGATTTTGGGTGGTAGCCATCAGCTTGCACGCAAAAGCATTGATGATGGTTTGGTTGGTGAAATTATCGCGGGTTCTTGTCATGTGATGAGTCAAGGTATGGAAAGCTGGCATCCAAACCCAGATTTCTTCTTTTTGCCTGGTGCTGGCCCTATTTTGGACGTTGGCCCTTATTATGTGGCTAACCTGATTAACTTGATTGGCCCTGTGAAACGGGTTGGTGCTTTGACAAGTTCGGCGAAAGATACTCGTACCATTGGTTCGGGCGATCGTAAGGGTGAAACTGTGCCGGTGAAAACACCGACTAATATTCATGCTTTGCTTGAATTTGAAAATGGCGCGACGATTACAATGTCTGCAAGTTGGGACATTAAATCGCATCGTCATGCCAATATGGAGCTTTACGGCACTGAAGGTACTATTTATGTGCCTGATCCTAACTTTTTTGGCAATGATGTTGAATATGCTTTGGCAGATGGTGAAATTAAAACTATTGACGCTTGGGATCATCCATTGGGTGTGCCGAACCAAGAGCATAAATCTGGCATGATGGCTAATTACCGTACTGTCGGCTTGGCCGATATGGCGGCGGCGATTGTTGAAGGGCGTGAGCATAGATGTTCACTTGACCGCGCTATCCATGCGGTGGATGTGATGACGTCTATCTTAAAATCTGGCGAAACAGGCCAATTTGTTGATTTGACAACCACATGTACGCAACCTGCGCCGCTTGGAATAAAAGAAGCACAAGCGCTGCTTAAATAAAATGCAGCCTTCAAGTTAAATATTGCTTGAAGGCATTTTATTTTCGGGTTTATACTAACGTTAATACTCGAAGCTACAAATATAAGCACATTTAATGTGCATCTAACTTTAAAATAGGGAATACATGATGACATATACACCCGCAGAAGACCGCTACAGCAAGATGAAATACGCTTATTGCGGCAAATCTGGTTTGAAATTACCACTTATTTCGCTTGGGCTTTGGCACAATTTTGGTGGTGATACGCCGCACGAGCTAAAACGCGAATTATGCCGCGCGGCATTTGATGCCGGCATTACGCATTTTGACCTTGCGAATAATTATGGCCCACCAGCTGGCTCTGCCGAAACTGCTTTTGGTGAAATTTTACGCACCGATTTTGCTGGTTATCGTGATGAATTGGTGATTAGCTCAAAAGCCGGTTATCATATGTGGGATGGCCCTTATGGTGAATGGGGCAGCCGTAAATATCTTATCTCATCTTGTGATCAATCACTGAAACGCATGGGGTTGGATTATGTTGATATTTTTTATTCTCATAGGTTTGACCCGAACACACCATTAGAAGAAACTATGGGTGCGTTGGATAGTATTGTGCGGGCTGGTAAAGCTTTATATGTTGGTATTTCTTCATATAATAGTGCGGATACCAAACGTGCTGCGGCGATTTTGCGTGATTTGGGTACACCATGTATCATTCATCAACCGAGCTATAACATGATTAACCGCTGGGTTGAGCGTGATGGCTTGAAAGAAACGCTTAAAGAAGAAGGCATTGGCTCTATTGCCTTTACGCCGTTGGCGCAAGGTATGTTGACTAATAAATATCTGAACGGTACGCCGTCTGATAGCCGTGCGACACAAGGCAAATCGCTTAATCCGAATATGTTGAGTGACAAAGCCATTGCTAACATTAACAAGCTTAATGACATTGCTGGCAAACGTGGCCAAACATTGGCACAAATGGCTTTGGCTTGGGTATTGCGTGATGGTGGCATTACAACTGCATTGATTGGTGCATCAAAAGTGAGCCAAATTACTGATTGTGTTGGTGCTATTGATAATCTTGAATTCTCTAAAGAAGAGCTTGCGGAGATTGACGTATATGCTAACGAAGAAGATATTAATCTTTGGGCTAAAAGCTCTAGCACTTGAACGTAATAGTGTTTGAATAATTGACTAGATATAAGAGATAGAACGTGCCAACCTGCGGGTTGGTGCGTTGATTTGTGAGGGGAAGAAAATGATTGTAAATCCAGTATTGCCAGGCTTTAATGCTGACCCATCGATGATACGGGTGGGGGATGATTATTACATCGCGGTTTCGACTTTTGAGTGGTATCCGGGGGTGCAAATTCATCATTCTAAGGATTTAGTGAATTGGACTTTGATCACGCGGCCATTGCGGCGTGAAAGCCAGCTTGATATGCGCGGTGACCCTGATAGTTGCGGTGTTTGGGCGCCATGTTTGTCCCATGCTGACGGAAAATTTTGGTTGGTTTATACTGATGTAAAACGGTATGACGGCAATTTTAAAGATGCGCATAATTATATTGTGACTTGCGATACGATTGATGGTGAATGGTCTGATCCTGTTTACTGCAATTCATCTGGGTTTGACCCATCTTTGTTTCATGATGATGATGGCAAAAAATGGTTTATGAATATGCAGTGGCGGTTTAATACTGACTCGATTGGTGGATCACCTACGGGCACGGCATTTGATGGTATATTGCTGCAAGAATTTGATGCTGAGCTGGGTAAATTGGTTGGGCCGATAAAAAATGTATTTGAGGGCAGTGACCATAAATTGGTTGAGGGCCCGCATGTGTTTAAGAAGCATGGCTATTATTATATGACGACGGCCGAAGGTGGCACGGCGTATAACCATGTGGTGACTATGGCGCGGAGCCGTAATATTGATGGGCCGTATGAATTGCACCCGAATAAGCATTTAATGACTGCGAAAGATGCGCCGTTAAACCCTGTGCAACGTGCGGGGCATGGGCAATATGTTGAAACGCCAGAGGGTGATGTTTATCATAGCCATTTGATGAGTCGGCCATTGTCGCTGGTTGAAGGTGAAGCTGGATATCATCGCAGCCCGTTAGGTCGGGAGACTGGCATTCAGAAATGTGTGTGGAAAGATGATGATTGGCTGTATTTGGAAAATGGCACAATGGTGCCTGATACTGAAGTGCCTTCGCCTGATAATAGCATTATGCCTGATGCGCCGAAAGCTGTGCATTGTCGGTTTGATAGCAAGACTTTGCCGATTGATTTTCAATGGTTGCGTACGCCGCATCCCGAGCGAATTTTTGAGCTGACGGGTGATTGTTTGCGGTTGATTGGACGGGAGTCTATTGGCTCGTGGTTTGAGCAAGCTTTGGTGGCGAGACGTCAGCAGCATTTTAAATTTACGGCTGAAACTAAACTAACGTTTACTACTGATAGTTATCAGCAAACTGCTGGTTTGACACATTATTATAACCGTCATAAATTGCATTTTGTTGGGGTGACACATGACCCGAAACATGGGGCGATTTTGACTGTGATGACTTGCCCTGGGGATTATCCTGAGGCGCAATTGCAATTTCCGCTTGAGGAAATTATTCCGCTTAAGGGAAAAAGTGTTGAATTGCGTGCCTGTGTAGACAATTGCGATCTGCAATTCTATTACAAAATGGATGGGATGAGTGACTGGGCGAAGATTGGCCCTGTGCTTGATGCCAGTGTGATTTCGGACGAAGGTGGACGTGGTGAGCATGGTTCATTTACTGGCGCATTTATTGGTATGATGGCGTTTGATACATCTGGCCGTGGCAATACAGCCGACTATGAATATTTTAATTATACGCCGCAATAGACGGCACAAAAAACAGGGAGAAAAACATGGCAGGATTGATTAAAGGCCCAGCTTTATTTTTGGCACAATTTGCGGGTGATGAAGCACCTTATAATAATCTCGAGAATATCACCAAATGGGCAGGTGATTTGGGTTATAAAGGCATTCAAATTCCTACGTTCGATGCACGCTTGTTTGATTTGGATAAGGCGGCTGAAAGCCAAACTTATTGTGATGAAGTGAAGGGCATATGTGCTGATGCGGGTTTGGAAATTACCGAACTTTCGACCCATTTGCAAGGCCAGCTGGTAGCGGTTAACCCGGCTTATGACGCGCAATTTGATGCTTTTGCGCCTGAAAGTGTGCATGGCAACCCGCAAGCCCGCCAAGAATGGGCGGTGGATCAAGTGTTAAAAGCTGCCAAAGCTAGCAAAAATTTAGGTTTGAAGGTGGC
>NVUH01000014.1 GCA_002401855.1 Hyphomicrobiales bacterium | reverse complement strand
GCAATAAATTTTTTATTAAATTTCTATTGATTTTTAAATTATTTTTAGTAACATTCAATACTCTAAGTATTTTTTATTTTTATTAGTTTTATTGAGTGGGTATTATG
This sequence comes from Hyphomicrobiales bacterium, assembly GCA_002401855.1. Classification (GTDB taxonomy): domain Bacteria; phylum Pseudomonadota; class Alphaproteobacteria; order Rhizobiales; family OSC116; genus OCS116. The sequence continues at coordinate 80,905 of NVUH01000014.1, read as the reverse complement.
ATTATTTTTGAGTGCGAATATATGTGTTACAAGTTCAATATCAAAGAACTTAAAGAAAATAAGCAATATAATATTTATATATATTGTGATTCAGATGATATTGAATTTGAAAGTGTTTCTGATTATATAAATTTAAAAATAATGCCCGGTCAATTTGGCCCTAGCCTAATTTTAAATTATTTTAAAGGTGACTTTAGAAAAGCCTTCATTCACGCGCAACAAATTATTGATAATGTTTTACTTGGTAGCTTATTATTAAGCACACAACAAAATAACCGCCAAGCCAGCTAAACTGATTTGTTGAAAAGCAATCTGAACCTTTGTAAAAATAAAGTTTACTGCATTTTTATCAATAATTGCATTCTTTGCATATGCGGTACCGGCTTTTTTTTCAATCGTCATATTCTATCGCTTTATCAATAAAATATAATTCAACCGCTTGTTCAATAATAACCCCTAAAGATCGTTTTATATCTGGGTTTGGGTTGTTTTTAATATGCATTATCCTATTATGGGTTTTTTGGGTGATGTTGGCTGTAAAGCTTTTATTATATAGTTTTTTATCAGCATCTTTTTTCAAAATTACGGGCGCACCAGGTATTTTTATCTCTTTCAGTTTTGATAAATCTGGTATTTCATTTTTATTATTTTTCCATGGGTTTTTATTCATGCTAAACCGCCTATCTCATTTGCCACTTCCATTGCAAAACATTGGGCTTCATCATGCGCTTTGGAAAGGGCACCAGCACTACAATCATTAAAATCTAACTGGCATAGTAATTTAGATTTATAAAACATTGTGGCATAGGCTGCGCGGTCTTGTAGTTGAGTTTTAAATAAATTAAGTTCAAGCTCATTAATGTTGTCAATTATCTGCATGTTCGCTTTTGAGGCTAATGTTTTAGATCGGCTTATCAATATTTTGGTATTTATTGTTTTGCCTATTAGTTGTTCGGCCTGCTCAATGAGTTTTTTAGACTCCATAATTTGGTCAATTTCTAATTTGCTAAATGTAGCAGGCATTATCACCAAGTCAGATATGCAAGATATAATTAAATTTATATGGCTTGCAGCTCCTTGTGTGTCGCAAATCACCAAGCTATGGCGCTTTTCAATATCTATAATAAATTCTTGTGGGGTTTTGTCTGATAGTTCCTCAATATATTCGTAAACATGTAAACTTGCAGGTTTTAATTCCATATTATTATAAAACTCGATAAGCGGCTTATTCGGGTCAAAATCAATAATGGCCACATCGGTTTGGTTTGTCCATATGCTTGCCAAAACCATTACTGTCGTGGTTTTACCAACCCCACCTTTATGATTTGCTAATGTAATTATAGTCATTTTCTTTCATTCCATTTCAAATGATTTTATTTAGTTTAAAATAAATTTAATTTAATTTTTTTAAATTTATTTCATTATAATCTACGTCAAATAATTTAAAAATCAACCAAAATGATTTAAAATTAAATAAAAATGTTGATTTTTAATTTAATTCATTTATTTTCAAGAAATGTCAAATTTAAATAACATTGCATTTATCATTACAGATAATCAAAATAACCAGCATGTTTTCTATGCAAAAAATGAGCATAGGGCAGGGCATGCCGCAATGTTAAAACTAAAGCTTGATGAGCGTCAAATTACTATAAAACGTGGTTTTATGTTTGATGCCTATGAAGGTAAGCCTATACCGCCCAAATTAGCATTATCTAACGGCTTTAACCTAGAATGCATATATTGCGAAAAACCAATATCCCAAGCAAATACATATAGAATTGATGAAAATGATATTTATTGCAGTGTAAATTGCCAAGTAGATATGGCTGAAATTATTGGGCGGTTTAATTTATGAAATTAGCTGCCGAACAAATTGTTAAAGTACGTGAAATAGAGCGTTGCATGAAAATATTAGCCAAAGCCATGAAACTCCATAATGATTATGTTCCCATGTCTACATTTAATATTTTGAAAGCTGCACGCCTCAAAATAATAAATAGTGGCGTTGAAGCGGTCGGTGAAATGGATTCTATCATCGCGAGTTTTTAATCAAATATCTTTTTGTCATATGGCAAGTCAATTTTTTTAATTAGCTTCATTCTAAACTCTATTGAACCATAATCGCTATAATCTGGCTTGTTTATTTTGTGGCCCATAGATACATCGCGTATTTCTACATCTACACCAGCCTCAATCATGCGTTTTTTAAATGAATGTCTAAAGCTGTAAATGGTATATTTCTTTTTCACTTCGCCTTCATGCTTTGGAAATAGCTTGTTTGTTACGAAAAACTTGTTGGCCGATGCTGAAAAAGTATCACTTCTATCTTTGAATTTTTTTATGGCACCTTTTTTGATAAACCTGAACGCATGTAGGCTTACCCCAATTAATGGTATTTCGCGCACAGCGGCATCGCTTTTTAATTCTCTGTCTTCTTGTTCTATAATTGCCAAATAGGGCACAGGGGCGTCTAAAAATATAGTTTCTGGTAAGATGTTGCATATTTCACTTGGTCTTAGCCCTGTGTTTATCATGGCATATATTACCACCCGCGCGGCAATGTCTAGGGTGGCCAGCTTATCGGGTGATTTCAAAAGGTCTGTAATATATTCAGTCGAGAAGGAATCGCGCTTGCTTTTGTTTTTTTCCTTAAATTTCATTTTCCTAAATGGGTCTAAAATATCATCATCACCTTGGTAGGTGTAATAGTCTTTTAAAATGCCGCGTATCTCTGTCAAATATCGGTTGCCAGTGTTGGCGGTTATTTTGTCTTTTAAAGGTGAGTTTATTCTTAGCTGCAGCCATTCAAAAAACCGCTGGGCATCGTTGCGCGTAATGTCATATATAGGCTTGTCAGTTACCAAATCTATAAAATATTTAACAACCCGTTTTTTGGGGTTTATGACATGTTGTTGCTGGCGATGTGATTTTTTACCAAGCTTTGGCAATATAAGCTTATCAAGATATATATCCAGCACTTCTGATATTTTTGGATTTGGTTTGTCAGCCCGGCCTAAAATGGCTTTATAGCTTATCTCGGATTCATAGTTTTTGTTTTTGTCTAGTAAATTTATGCGGTCAATTAAAACATCAATACGGTTATCAGTGTTCAAATCATCAATATGTTTATATTCAATTTCAAGTGATTTTGCACGGTCGATGATTCTATCATAATAGGCAATGACACCTTCATCTGCACCATTAGCAATTAGCTTTGCCCAATATTCATTTTGGTTTTTAACAACCAAGTCTCGCTTTAATTGAGCGGTCTTTAAATCATCGGTTTTTAATGAGAAAAACTCGACTTGTGGGCAACCAAGAATATTAATAATTTTCTTTTTAACACGCCTTTGAAACCACCAAACACCATAGCGATCACATAAGTATTTTGTATCAATATTGGTAGCCATAAAACACCCTAAAAAAGTAAAATGTACTACGCAATGTACTACGCAATGTACTACGAAATCAAGGGTTTGCGTTATTTAGGGGTGAAATCACATATGAATAAGTGGTAATTTATTAATTAAATCAATGACTTATGGTAAATATTGAATGGTGCGGCCGAGAAGACTCGAACTTCCACGGGTGTTACCCCACAGCGACCTCAACGCTGCGCGTCTACCAGTTCCGCCACGGCCGCACAAGGTCAAGTGGTGATATATCAATAGCCGTGAGCCATTTCAAGAGAAAAGTGATGGTTTGCATTTTTTTGTACAGTATATTGCGGTTCAAATCATTAGATTTGATGCTATCGACGGAGAGGCTTGGGTTAAGATGGGGGTGAATTGCTGAAATGCGAAATCCCTGCAAACTAGTTCTTGGTGTTTTTCTGATTACTTTTCAACACCTCTTTTTATTACTTGCTGACGGAAGAGGGACACCATTTTTTCGTCAAAGCTATTTTTGTTGTTATCAGGTAGTTCTTTTACTTGCTCGGCTATATCTGGGCTGCAGCTGGTTTGGCAGTGTTCATTGTGGGGTTGGTAAAGCTGTTACACACGAGTTGGGGTATTGGTGTTTGTAATTTTTATTATACTATCAATGAGATAGTGCTAATTACACAATTAATTTGGTTCTCAGTGTTGAAAATTTGAAGCAAATCTTGGTGAAAATATACTTAAATCGTGGTTCAACTGCGATGATAAAGTGATAAGACTGTGTGCAATTGTTAAATGCTTAAAAATTGGTACAAATTGCCAGCAATATTCATTGAATATTATTATTGATTGTCTAGTTTAGAGAAAATCCGACAGATTGGTGAAGTTATGGTTACAAATCTTCTTGAAATTGAAATTCGTGATGAAGAAGAGCGTTTGTCGGCCGAATTTATTGATGCGGTTACTCTTTGCATTGAAGATAATGATGTGGCGCGTTTGAAGCCTCTAGTGGTGGACATGCATGATGCCGATTTAGCCGACTTTATCGAGATCTTAAAACCTGCAACACGGTTAGATTTTTTTCGGCTTATGGGCACGGGATTTGATTTTTCGGTGCTTACGGAACTTGATGAATCTATTCGTGATGAATTGATCGAATTGCTGCCTAATAATTATATCGCCGAAGAATTGAGAGAACTTGATTCGGATGACCAAATTCATGTTCTTGAAGATTTGGATCAAGAAGAAGCGGCTGAAATTCTTGCGCATATCCCGGTATATGAGCGGCGTGTGCTTGAGCGCGGGCTTGATTACCCAGAGGATAGTGCTGGACGGTTGATGCAAAACTCCTTTATCTCGGTGCCACCTTTTTGGTCGGTTGATAGAGTTATGGCGTTCATTCGTGAAGATGAAAATTTGCCAGATGAGTTTTTTGAAATTTTCATTACTGATGCCAATTTTCATTATCTTGGCAGTGTGCCGCTTGATGTGTTGGTGCGTTCTTCAGAAAAAATTACCATTGAAAAACTCATGGATGATGGTGACCTTACGGTTAATGTGTTGGATGATCAAGAAGAAGTCGCACTGCAATTTGAGCGTTATAATTTAATTTCAGCCCCGGTTATTGATGAAGGCGAACGCTTGGTTGGTGTGGTGACGATTGATGACGTGGTTGATGTGATCCGCGAAGAGGCCGAAGAAGATATGAGCTTGTTGGCCGGTGTTGGTGCTGATGAATCTTTGTCAGATACAGTTATAAGCACCAGCAAAGCACGGTTTGTTTGGTTGTTTGTTAATTTACTCACCGCCATTCTTGCGTCTATGGTCATTGGCATGTTTGATGCGACCATCGAGCAAATGGTGTCGCTTGCGGTGCTGATGCCGATTGTTGCCTCAATGGGCGGCAATGCGGGCACTCAAACCATGACGGTGACGGTGCGCGCCATCGCAACGCGTGAGTTAACCGCCTATAACATGTTGCGGGTGGTGACCAGAGAGATATTGGTCGGCGGCATTAATGGCATATTGTTTGCTATCATCATTGGCGTGGTCACCTATTTTTGGTTCAATTCGCTTGGGTTATCGGTGGTTATTTTTGTGGCGATGATCTTGAATATGCTGATTGCTGCTTTGGCAGGCATTCTCATCCCTGTTAGTCTGGAGAAACTGGGCGCAGACCCTGCTTTGGCTTCATCGGTGTTTTTAACCACAGTTACTGATGTTGTTGGCTTTATCGCTTTTCTAAGCTTGGCCAGCGCGTTTCTGCTTTAATTTTTTATTGCCCAAACGCGAAATGAATAATGATGCGACAAGTATGCTTAGCGCTAAGAATATTTTCATTGTCAGTTCTTCTCCTAGCAATAATGCGGATAAAAACACCCCGAATATTGGGATGAAGAAAATACTGGTCAGAAAAGCCGTAAAGCCAATTTTCAGAATTAAATGAAAACGGATTAAATACGCCACGCCGGTTGGGAACAAGCCCAAATAGATTAATGCCCAAATAGCATCGTTGCTCAGATTGTCAAAATCACTTGGATATTGGCCAGAAATGAACAGAGCGGGTATCAAAAACATGGTGGCTAAGCCCAATACGGCGGCGCTGATATTCTCGGTCGAGCCATTGGTAAGGCTGCGAGTGATGAGGCCTGAAACAGAGTAGCAGATCAATGCCGCAAAAATAGCAATAATCCCCCAGATGCCCGATGTTAATCCTTCATTGCCGCTAAAATCCACTGCCAGATAAACCCCAAGTAAACCCGTGATGAGTGCCATGAATTTATACCTGTTTAACTTTTCATCTCGGGTGGTGAAATGTGCGATGATGAAACCAATTAACGGCGATGAACCCATGATGATAGAGGTGAGGGAGGCACTGACATATTGCTGCCCCCAGCTGATTAACGAAAAAGGCACAGCGGTGTATAGAATGGCAATGAAGCATAATTTCACCCAGTTGGCACGGCCTGTCGGCCAAGATGTTTGGCGTTTGAATAAAGGCTGTAACCAGACATAAAAAAACAGCAATAAAGACCCTATGGAAACACGGCTAAAAGCCACCATAATTGGTTGAAAATCCACTACTGCTATTTTTATGCCGATGAATGCGGACGCCCAAATGAGCGCACAAAGCAGGATGAGCCCAATGTCGATTGCGCTCGGCGCGCTGATGGATTTGGGGATGGATGAATTTGCCATACGATAAACCTCAGTTTGATAAGCTTTTATAGGCCATCTGCTTGGTTAAGAATATTCAATAATATTGATGTTTTATCTGCTTAAGTTTTGCGATAAGCTGCAAAAAAAAGGATGTTAAAATGAGCAAACAAATTATACTCGATGGCCATAATGATGTTTTATGGAAGCTTGAGGCCGAATTTGCCAAAGGCCAAGCATTAAATTTTTTCGAACAACAAGATAGCTTAAATATTGATGCGGTTAAAGCCAAGCAGGGCGGTTTTTGTGGTGGCCTATTTGCTATGTATACTAGCAATGAGCCGTTGGGTGCAGCCGAAATGCCTGTGGGTGGCCAACCGCATGATAATTATGACTATCGTGTGAGTTTAGATAAGGTTTCTGCCATGTTGGCTGCGGCTTATCGCCTAGAGCGGGCGAGCGATGGCTATGTGGTGATCTGCAAAACAGCGGATGAGCTAAATGCAGCAGCTGAAGCGCATAAAATGGGCATCATGTTACATATTGAAGGTTGTGAGGCGATTGACCGTAATTTTAATTCGTTAGAATTATTGTACGCTGCGGGCTTGCGCTCATTAGGCCCTGTGTGGAGCCGTGACAATATATTCGGGGTGGGTGTGCCATTTGATTTTCCTGGTGAGCCAGATACGGGGGCAGGTCTGTCGGATGTTGGTATAGAATTGATCAAAATTTGTAATCAAATGAATATCTTGGTCGATCTTTCGCATTTAAATGAAAAAGGTTTTTGGGATGTGGCAAAATATAGTGACAATCCATTAATGGCGACCCATTCCAACATTTATGAACTATGCAAAACAGCGCGTAATTTAAAAGACAAACAGCTTGCTGCCATTGCCGAAACCAAGGGTATTGTTGGGCTCAATTATGCCACTGGATTTTTGAACGCGAGCGGCGATATGGATGAGGATGTTAGCCTTGATTTAATGCTTGAACATGTGGAATATATGCTCAAAATATTGGGCGAGGATGGTGTGGCTTTGGGTTCTGATTTTGATGGCGCGCCGATGCCGAGCCAAGTGCAATCAACTGCAGATTTACCCAACCTAGTTAATCGATTCAAACAGGCGGGTTATAGTGCTGAGTTGATTGATAAAATTTGTTACAAAAATTGGATTTCATTCATGCGGCGCAGTGGCATTTAGGCCAATATATTGGCACTTATCTCAGCAATATATATTGTGTAAAGTTTCCATAATTTTAATAATGGCGGGGTTGTCAATGCGATAAAAGATGGTTTGTGCCTCGCGTCTGGTGGTGACCAAATCTTGATCACGCATTTTGGCTAAATGTTGCGACAATGCCGATTGGCTTAAGCCAATATGCCGCGATAAATCACTGACCGAGCTTTCTTCAACCTCGGAGAGTTTGCAAAGAATGAGTAAGCGTTTTTCATTGGCTAATAATTTTAGCAATTTAGAGGCTTCTTCTGTTTTGTCTATAAAGGCTTCTAACTTCATATATTCATTCCGTTTATCTCATTCAGATTTAATGGGGCGTGTTTATTTTAGCAGATAATAAGATGCAAATAATAATAATGCACCAAAAATTATGTAATTGCTGTTTAAACCACCACCAACACTGGCATTTTTATGGCTCTTTGTGGGTAATTTTGCGCCACTCCATGCGCTGATGCCACCTTGCATAATATAGGATCTATTGGGAAAAGATGCATCAAGTTTTTTTGCGTTCATTTGCGTACGTGCCCCTGAGCGGCAAAAAAATATCAGTTCTTTTTTGCGCTTAATGTCTGGTTTGTGGTTAGGCATATGAGATAAAGGCCATTTTTCGGCTGCCTCTATATATTGTTTGGCGGTTTCACTAGGTTCGCGTATATCAACCAGAATGGCGCCGTTGCTTAGTTTTTTTTGCGCTTGTTGGGGCGTGATTTGTTGCATATACATTCCTCTAATCTTTATATTAGTCATTACTAATGTATAAAATTTTATAAGTCAATTTATTTAAGGTCATTTGTAAAGTCGATGGCACACAACCTGCCAAATTTCTGTTGTTCTTATAACAGTATAGTTTCTATTGATCTTAAGACCTATTGTGGTTAGTAAAGATTATGATTAATTTGATAAAACTCTCTGTTGGCACTGAGTCCATTTATAGCTTACTTGAATGGCAGCAGGTGTGCCGCGCGCAAAATTTTATCGAATATGGGGTGGCTGAGCATTGGCATACCACGCGGATGCGGCCCAAACGTGAGGCAGAGCTGCTTGATGGTGGCTCTATCTATTGGGTGTTTAAAGGCATCATTCAATGTCGACAAAAAGTTTTGCGGTTGGATGAAGTGATTGGCCAAGATGGCATCAGGCGTTGTCGTATCATTCTTGATAAACACTTATATGCAACCGCTACATGGCCAAGGCGGCCATTTCAAGGGTGGCGTTATTTAAAAGCAGATGATGCTCCGCCCGATGTTGCTATGCCATCAAAAAGTGATGAAAATATGCCACAAGAGCTGCGTGATGCTTTGTTTGAATTGGGCTTATTGTGAAATTTGTGGACTATTGGGCATTTTTGCCATAAATAGTAAGTGGAAAGAATAGATTAGAGACAAATATGAGTATAACATCGGGGAAGCCTGCTGAGAATAACACCTCGAAGGTTATAGTACTGGGCAATGAAAAAGGCGGCACAGGCAAAACGACGCTGGCTATTCATCTATTGTTGGGTTTGCAAGCCAAAGGCATGCGTGTGGCGGCGATAGATCTTGATGGTCGGGTTGCTGGTTTTTCAAAATTTCTAAAGAATCGCGAAATTTGGGCGCAGAATTCTCGGCAAAATATTTACACACCGCCATATTTTACAGTTTCGCCAAGCCAAAACAAAGACACAGTTTTACGTGAGCAAGAAGATTTTGCGGCCTTTGCTGGCGCGGTTGAAAAGCTTGAACATATATCAGATTATTTGATTTTAGATTTGCCGTCTGGTGATACATATTTAAGCCGTCTGGCACATAGTATGGCCGACATTCTCATCACGCCACTTAATGATGGTTTTTTGGATGTGAATGTTTTGGGCGATGTTGATGAAGACTTTGCGGTTAGACATATCAATCCTTATGGTAAATATGTGTTGGATTGTTTAACCCGCCGCAAGAATATTGATGGCAAGGGTTTCACTTGGTTATTGGTTAAAAATCGGGTTTCGAGCTTGGGTGCCAAACATAAAATTAAAGTGGATATGGCGCTGAGCAATTTGGCGCAAAAGCTGGGTGCAAAAATTGCCAGCAATATCGGTGATCGGGTTATCTTTCGTGAACTTTACGCAATGGGCTTATCGGTATTTGATGTGCTAGATAAACAAACTGGTGTGAAAGCCACGGCTTCGCACAATGAAGCTAAAAAAGAAGTTATGGATCTGATTGAATATATAGATTCAAAATAAAAACCCCATCACTATATTAGTACTGATGAGGTTTTTAGTGCTGAGATTACTGACAAATTATGACTAATTATTTTTAAGCGCTAAGCAATTGTAACCCTTGCTTTTAATAGCGCTACAGGCTTTTTTGGCATAGGTTTTGGTTAAGCCAGCAAAGCGCGCACGGTAGATGGATTTGCTACCTTTTTTCACACTTGGAATGTAATATTGAGCGTCATAAGGCGTCATGATGTTATTCAGTTGGTCGAGCTGTTTTTTTGCGTCATTTTGGTTGGCATAAGCGCCCACTTGCACTGCCCAGCCGTCTTTAAATGTGCTGGCCGTTACAATCGGTGCTTTTTGGGTTTTGGGTTTTTGGTTCAAAATAAACCGAGCCGAAGCGATGGAGATGATTTTTTGACCAATGGGTGATAAATTGGTTTTGTTGGTGCGGTGCAGCGTTGGGGTGAAACCAAGTGGTAAAGACGAATTGCCATTGGCGGCTGCGTAATTCACACGGCTTTCGTCTTTTTTTACTTTGCCATTATTGGTGGCAACGACTAATGGCGGTGTGGGGTTTGCAGGTTGGGTTTTAAACGCCATGTCTTTTTTAAAGGCAACATCGCTAGAGGTTAGATTTTGCAACATTTTCGGCATGGGCATTATGCGTGCCTGCATTTTGTTGTTGCTGGCGACCACTTGCTTGGTTGTTTGGGCAAATACGGGGCGTTTGGGCTTGGGGGCATTGGCCACTACAATGCGCGAGCGCGCCACAGCTTTGGGGGGGGATTTTCTAACTGCCAGTTTGGGCATGGCTTTGTCGAGCAATTGTCTCATATGGGCATCGCGCGAAGCGCCTGTTTTGCCGCCAATCACCACAGCCACAACATTTTTGCCGTTGCGTTTTACCGAGCTTACAAGGTTAAAGCCGCTGGCTCTGGTGTAGCCAGTTTTAATGCCATCAACGCCTTTATATTTACCCAGCAATTTGTTGTGATTGCCATAAACACGACCTTTATATTTAAAAGAGCGGGTTTTGAAATATTGGTAATAAACTGGAAAATGAGCTTGAATTTTAATGCCCAAGATTGCCATATCTTTGGCGGTTGTCACTTGAGCTTTGTCGGGTAGGCCAGAAGCATTTTTAAAAACTGTTTGCTTCATACCCAATGAACGAGCGGTGCTGGTCATTTGTGTCGCAAAACGGTTTTCAGTGCCACCAATATATTCAGCAATTACCACCGCCACATCGTTGGCAGATTTTGTCACTAAGGCTTTAATGGCATCTTCAACGGTAATCCACTCACCTTTTTTAAGGTTTAATTTAGATGGCTCTTGGCGGGTGGCATGGCGAGATACAGGCAGTTTTGTCCACTTTTTTACTTTGCCTTTTTTCAATTCTGAAAACAGCATATATAATGTCATAATTTTTGTCAGCGAAGCTGGGTATCGAGCGCTTGTGGCATTTCTGGAATAAATGGTGCGGCCAGTGTTGACATCAATCACCACTGATGAATATCGAGGCTTGGTATAAGCATTGACGCTTTGGATGGAGGCAATCGACAGGAAAATGGCTAACGTTATGGTCGATAATAACTTAAATTTATTTTTAACAATTCTGGTTAAAAAACGCATACACATACTCTTACTCAACAAATGATGGGGGCATAAACACATACCACAAAACTCAACGTAAACAGATAGTATCAATCTAGACTTACCAAACAGTAAAAATTTCTTTTAAAAGTATTTTTATCGGCTATAAGTGTATCGAAATCGAACAATGTAACATTTTGGCCTTGTTTTATTACGATTTCATGCCAATTTATATTTAGTTTGCGACTAAATTAACTTTAATGTGAGCAAAATTGTTGATAAAATCGCTTGAGCGGTGCTATAATTTCGAGAGGCCTATGGGTAAAGATTTTGAATATGAATTAGATGATGATACCTTTTTAAAGGAGAATCAACAGACCCAAAAACCAAAACTATATAAAGTGTTGTTGTTGAATGATGACTTTACGACTCAAGAATTTGTGACTTATGTATTGGAGAACTTCTTTAATAAGTCGGTAGAACAAGCTTATGAAATTATGTTGCATGTGCATAAAAAAGGCGTCGGCGTTTGCGGCGTTTATCCGTTTGAAATCGCAGAAATGAAGGTACATCAAGTGCTATTGTCGGCTGAGGCCGAGGAATTTCCATTACAATGTATTATGGAATCTGAATAAAACTGATTTATTTACATAATCACAAATAGTTTTATTGATATTTTTGAATTAGTAATTAGATTTAGAGGTAACTGGAAAGAGACTCGTATGACTGCATTTACAGTAAGCCTAGAAAAAACCATTCACGATGCTTTGGCATTGGCGCTTAAGCATAAGCATGAATATGTCACTTTAGAGCATTTAATGCTGGCATTATTGTCCGAGCAAGATGCGGTCGCTGTGCTATTTGCTTGTGACGTTGACTTTATTGCTTTGCGCAAAGATCTTACGCAATATTTAGAAGATGAGCTGGATGACATATTGTTTGACGGCGATGGTGATAGCCAACCAACTGCGGCTTTTCATCGGGTGTTGCAACGTGCAATCATTCAAGTGCAATCATCTGGGCAAGATGAGGTGACAGGCGCCACGGTGTTGGTGTCGCTATTTTCCGAGCAAGATTGCCATGCGGTTTATTTCCTCGAAAAAATGGGAGTGACGCGGCTTGATATTGTTAAATTCATTTCGCATGGCATCGCCAAACGGCCAGAATTATCTGAAGGTATGGCAATTAAGGGCAACGAAGCTGAAGATGAGAATATGTCAGGCGAAGAAGGCGTTGAAAAAGACAAGAAAAAATCACCGCTCAGTGAATTTTGCGTCAATTTAAATGTGTTGGCGGAAGAAGGTAAAATTGATCCGTTGATTGGTCGGGATATGGAAGTGAAGCGGATGATGCAAATTATTTGCCGTCGCCGTAAGAATAACCCGTTATTGGTGGGTGATCCTGGGGTGGGTAAAACCGCCATTGCCGAAGGCTTAGCCAAACTTATTGTTGATGGTGATGTGCCTGAAATTCTTGAAAATTCGGTTATTTATCAATTGGATATGGGGTCGTTATTGGCAGGAACCCGCTTTAGGGGTGATTTTGAAGAACGGCTTAAAGCGGTTGTGACAGCAATTAAAGAGAAACAAAATGCCATTTTGTTTGTCGATGAAATCCACACCATTATTGGTGCAGGTTCGACTTCTGGCGGCTCAATGGATGCTTCTAATTTATTAAAACCTGCTTTGCAAAAAGGTGAGCTAAAATGCATTGGCTCAACCACTTATAAAGAATATCGCCAGCATTTTGAAAAAGATGCGGCTTTGGTGCGGCGTTTTCAAAAAATTGACATTAAAGAACCTTCGGTTGCCGACAGCATTGCCATCCTCAAAGGTTTGAAAACTTATTTTGAAGATTTTCATAATATAAAATTTAGTGAAGAAGCCTTGGTGGCAGCGGTCGAACTGTCTGATCGGTATATGCAAGATAAACGCTTGCCCGATAAAGCCATTGATGTGATTGATGAAGCTGCAGCAGCACAAACTATATTGCCGGTTGATGAGCGTAAAAAGGTTGTCGGCCTTAAAGAGATTGAAAAAGTATTTGCCGTGCTGGCACGCATTCCAGAGAAAAATATCAATAAATCTGATGCTGATCTGTTACGTCATCTAGAGAAAAATATGTCACGACGGGTGTTCGGGCAAAACGAGGCGATTGAGCAATTGTGCAGTGCGATTAAGCTTTCGCGTGCTGGCTTGCGTGAACCTGGCAAGCCCATTGGCAATTATCTGTTCACTGGCCCAACAGGTGTTGGTAAGACTGAAGTGTGCAAACAATTGGCCGATTTATTGGGCGTTGAATTGATGCGCTTTGATATGTCGGAATATATGGAAGCCCATGCGGTCGCGCGGCTTATTGGCGCGCCTCCAGGTTATGTTGGGTTTGAACAGGGCGGTTTGTTGTCTGATAAAATCGATCAGAATCCGCATTGTGTGTTGTTGCTGGATGAGATAGAAAAAGCCCATCCTGATATTTACAACATTTTACTTCAAGTGATGGATTATGGTAAATTAACCGATAATAGCGGTAAGACAATTGACTTTAGTAATGTAATTTTGGTGATGACCTCAAATGCGGGCGCTAGCGATCTTGAAAAAGAAACCATTGGCTTTACTCAATCTACAGCTGATACTGGTAATAACGAAGAGGCGATTAAACGCCTGTTTACGCCTGAATTTAGAAACCGTTTGGATGCCACAATTAATTTTGCTCCGTTATCGGAAAAAGTGATTTATCGGGTAGTGGAAAAATTTATTCTTGAATTAGAACAACAACTTGCTAGTAGAAATGTAACTTTGTCGTTAACTGACGGTGCAAATAAATGGTTGGCTGATCGTGGGTTTGATCGTTCTAACGGTGCCAGACCGCTTGCTCGGGTGATACAAGAATATATCAAGAAACCTCTGGCCGATGAATTGCTGTTTGGTAAATTAAAATCTGGCGGTAATGTGCGTATTTCGCTCAGCCCTGGTAAAGAAAAGCGGTTGATATTCGCCATCGAACCAAGCGTGAAATCATTACCAGCGCCTAAAACTCGTAAGCTTACAAAAGTTTAGGGCTTAAGATTTTAAGCTAAGACTTTTATGCTTAAGACAATAATGCTTTGAGATCGGCGGCTTGTTTGGCAAGGCTGTCGGCATCCGCCATTTCTAAGCCGTGGCCTTTTAATTTTGTGTCTTGTTTGACAGGGATGAGATGGAAATGCAGGTGGAAAATGGTTTGGCCAGCGGCTTCACCGTTAAATTGGCGCAATAATATGCCTTCAGCCTTAAAATATGTTTCCATAGTCTGAGCAATAGTCTGCACTTTTTTGATTAAATAAGCCAAATCATCAGGTTTTACATCTAGCAAAGAAACCGCCTGGGCTTTGGTGACCACCAAAAGATGACCATAACTTTGTGGCATAATGTCCATAAAGGCCAATATTTGGCCATCTTCATAAACTGTGTGATTGGGGATTTCACCACGAATGATCATGGCAATAATGTTTTCGTCATCATATTGTTTGGGTATCGTCATGTCATTCTCTTTGGCTGATTAATAATTGTCGTAGCGTTTCGAATATAACCAATCTAAACGGCGGAGTAAGCTTTTTCTGGCAAATTTGGTTAAGAATTTGAGGTAAAAGTTTCTTGCCCAAGATATGGGAGCGGCCAAATGGAATATTTTGGCATTTTGTAACGCCGTTTGTTGAGTTTTGGTCACTCGATCATGGCGCGATGCTTCATATATGCGCAGTTTTAACGGTAAAATGTCATCTGCCCAGTGTTGCCAGTTTTCGGCACTTGCATAGAGCAAGTTGGCAAGACAAGCCGCATCTTCAATGGCCATGGCGGCACCTTGCGCTTGGTAGGGCAGGGTTGGGTGGGCAGCATCACCAATGAATAATATGTTTTTTTGCGCACTTTGATATTCAGGCGCTCCTGCGCATAATGGCCAAATTTTCATTTGCCCTGCGGCCATCACAAGCCTACTCACATCATCATTCCACCCCTTTAAATGGGTTTCTAACTCTGATTTATCGGCATTTTGCGCCCAAGATTTTTGCTTAAACTCACCTTCGGTAAAAGCCACAAAGTTGAGCTGCTTGCCACTGCTAATTGGGTATAGAACAACATGCGCGTTGCGGCCGACCCAAACATGGGTGGAATTTTGGTATTTTTTAATCAATTCTGGTGCGTCAATTAATGCGCGCCATGCAATATGGCCAGAATATATGGCGGGGTTGCGGGTGTCCAAACTGAGTAGAGTTTTTGTTTGTGACCACACGCCGTCGGCAGCAATATATAGGTCGGCCTGATTGTTGATTTCTTGGCCATTATGCGCGAACTGGCAAATATAGCCTTCAGTTTGCAGCGTTAAATGGGTTAATTCGTGGTCAAAATATATATTTATGTTGGTTTGCGCTTTAGCTTTAGCAAGCAATATGCGGTGCAGATCAGCCCGGTGCACCACTAAATAGGGCGCGTCATAGCGGTTTAAGGCATAATCACCAAGCGGAATGTTGGCAATTTGTTTGCCTGTTTTACCATCGGCCATGATTATATTTTGTGGTTGCCCTGCACAAGCTAGCAGATTATCTAACACGCCTAGTTTTCGTAATATATGTGTGGCATTGGGGCTGAGTTGTAGCCCAGCACCTTCTTCACTCGGCGCCTCAACTTTTTCAAATATATCGATGTGAATGTTGCCATTGCGGTTGCTGTTAGCAAGCGACAGGCTTAACGCTGTGGTCAGGCCCGCAATACCAGCACCTATAATGGTAACGGTTTTACGCTCAACACCCATTTTACCTCATCTTATTTGATTGTTTAATGTTTGCCGCAAGCGGTTGGATTGGCCATATTGGGGGCTAGGGCTTGGTTATAGGTGTAATGTGTAGAGCAATAAGGGCAGACAATTTCATTTTCTGCGCTCATGTCTAAATAAATATGTGGGTGGTCATAAGGTGCAGTTGCACCGATGCATTCAAAGGTTTGCGAGCCAATTTCTATGGTTTCAACACCAGGGTCGTTATGAAATTTAGGAATTGAAGTTGCGGCCATGATGCACCTATGGTTATTTGATTCACTTTAAACTACTCTCCCGTTGATTTTAAATCAACAATCATGTGCATCAAATCACCCACAAAGTTATTTTATCGCCATATTTTTTGATTATTGATTGAATATTCTATAATGTTTGTACGAGATAAAATATATGTTGGAATAAAAATGCAAAAATTCACCAGTCAAAATATTGAAATTGCTTATGAAACAGCAGGCAGCTCCAAAAATAATCCAATATTATTGGTGCATGGCTTTGGTTCTACCCATAGAAATAATTGGGTTGAACCAGGTTGGACAGCTTATCTAGTTGATGCTGGTTTTTATGTGGTGATGATGGACAATCGAGGCCATGGCCAAAGCCAAAAACTCTATGATCGGGTTGATTATAATTTAGATAGAATGGCAGAAGATGGCTATAATCTTATGCAATATTTGGGTTTTGATGAATTTGATTTATTGGGCTATTCAATGGGCGCTCGCATTTCAGCCTTTATCGCCATTGCGCATCCAAATGCGGTCAAACATATTATTTTGGGCGGTTTGGGGCATCATATTATTGAAGGCACGCCAGATGTTGAAAAAATTGCCGATGGCTTATTGGCCGATAGCTTGGCTGATGTTAAAGATGCGCATGGCCGCACCTTTCGCATTTTCGCCGATCATACAGGGTCTGACCGCAATGCGTTGGCAGCGTGCATCATGTCACCGCGACGCACCATGACATTGGCCGAAGTGAAACAAATAAAACAACCGACATTGGTGGCGATTGGTACGGTGGATGAAGTGGCAGGAAGCGGTGAAGATTTGGTGGCTTTGCTGCCAAATGGCGCGTATTTGCCCATTCCTCGGCGTGACCATATGCGTGCCACGGGCGATCGGGTGTTTAAAGAGGGGGCAGTGAAATTCCTGCTGAACAATTAATTTTGATTATTATTGATTAGATATTTGTCATGATATTGGCTATATTATACGTCATACAATTTCTAAATTGAATAAAAATAGGATTGCGAGATTATGTCCCAACTTCGAGATAAGAATAAACCCATAGCTATAGACCCTGTTTGGCAACGCATACGCGATGAAGCCGAGGCTATTTTAAAGCAAGAACCTGCATTGGCTGGGTTTGTTTTTCAAACAATTTTAGCTCATGAGACATTGGAAACAGCTATTGCTTATCGTATGGCGCAATTGTTGGGTAGTGCTGATGTTAGTGCATTGATTATTCAGCAGATATTTGAGGATGCCATCAATAGCGACCCAAAAATTAGTTGTTCTATGCGAGCTGACATTGTGGCGTTTAACGAGCGAGACCCTGCTGCGGTTAGGTATATTGAAGCTTTGCTATATTTTAAAGGCTTTCAAGCTTTGGCGACCCATAGGATTGCCAATTGGTTGTTCAATCTTGGGCGCGAAGATTTAGCGTTTTTCTTGCAAAGCTGTAGTTCGCGCTTATTTGGCGTCGACATTCACCCCAAAGTTAAAATGGGGAAGGGCATATTTTTAGACCATGCCACAGGTGTGGTGATTGGCGAAACCGCGGTGATTGATGACGAAGTGTCGATATTACAGAATGTTACGTTGGGCGGCACAGGTAAAGAGACAGGTGATCGCCACCCCAAAATTCGACATGGCGTGTTGATAGGCGCGGGCGCTAAGATTTTGGGAAATATTGAAATTGGTCATTGTGTGCGTGTCGGTGCGGGCAGTGTGGTGCTAAAAGCAGTGCCGCCAAATAAAACTGTAGCAGGTGTGCCAGCCAAAATTATTGGCGAAGCTGGGTGCAGCGATCCAGCGCTTAAAATGGATCAAATCATTGTCGATTGATCGCGATAAATAATTTGCTTTTCTAAAGCTTTAGAATTAAATAGGGTTCAAACCCTAAACAGAGATTATAATATGAATGCTACAGACGTGAAAAAATTGCAGGATTATCTGCAAAAATTATTTGATAACCAGAATGTTGCGGTGAAACCTCGCCCCAATCAAACTGATAGTGTTGAAGTTTATATGAAAGATGAATATATCGGTCTGATTTATAAAGACGAAGACGAAGGCGAAATTTCTTATGATTTTCAAATGGCTATTCTGGATTTTGATTTGCAATAGGTGGTAAAAACTAAATATCTAAATTGAGTCTCGCCTTTTGGCGGGGCTTTTTTTTGTTTAATTGTTAACAAAATTAACCATATTTAGTGGTAGTTATGGTTAACGAATTGCTAATTCCCTATTCTGTCTTTATGTTACCCACAGTAACGAGTGGTGAGTATTTATTATGAGTAATTTTAGTTTATTTGGATTGATTGTTGTCACAGGCTTTGTTTGTGCAGGTTTTCTTAATGGTATTTATCAACTTTTGACCAATAAAGTTATGAGTTTCGATTTAAGCAAAGAATCTGGTCCTATCGTGCTGGTTAGTGTCATTGCACTGATCTTTACAGGGCCATTTATACTGGTTCGTAATAGTCTTCGGGCGTTTAGAATTGAAAACCGTCATGCAGGTTGGGTGGCAGCTAGCACAGCTATCTCCATTTTCTGGAGCTTTGTCTCTGGTATGTTTTTACTTAACATTTACTTGACGACCTTTCTCTAGTTATATGCATCTTATACCCGCTAAGGGGCTTTTCATATTGTTGTCTTCGGGGTAATGTCTATCATTATCATTAAACCGTGAGATAGATATGACCATTTATAAGCTAGATAATAAGTCGGCTAATTTTACCGATAGAGACAGCTGTTTTATTGCTGATAGTGCTGATGTGATCGGTAATATATCTATTGGCCGCAATGTTGGTATTTGGTTTGGCTGTGTCTTACGCGGTGATACCGAGTTGCTTTGCATAAAAGACAATAGCAATGTGCAAGATGGCAGCATTATGCATGCTGATTATGGTTTTCCAGCCACGATTGGACAAGGTTGCACTATCGGCCATAAAGCCATCATCCACGGTTGTACAATTGAAGATCATAGTTTGGTTGGTATGGGCGCAACGGTGCTTAACGGCGCTGTGATAGGAGAAGAATGTTTGGTTGGAGCAGGTGCTCTGGTGTCCGAAGGTAAAATCATTCCTGCTCGTTCGTTGGTTATTGGTATGCCAGGTAAGGTGAGGCGTGATTTAAGTGATGATGAAGTTAAGGGCCTGTATAAAAGCGCCGAACATTATATGCAAAATGCCACCCGTTATATTCAAAATTTAAAAGTCGAGGTGGTGTAAAATATGCCATCGACAATTGCTAGTAAATATTTTTTAGATGTTGAAAAATCTCACCTAGGTCAAAAATGGGTGGCACGGTTGGATCATGCCGAAGAGGCCATCACCATTGCGCAAAAATTTGACATCCCAGAAATATTAGCGCGCACCATAGCGGGTAGAAACGTCGAATTTGATGAGATTGAGAATTATCTAACGCCAACATTGCGCGCGGCAATGCCTGATCCTTATATATTGCAAGATATGGAGCTTGCAGCCATGCGTATCTCTGATGCCATTATGCAGGGGCAAAAAATCGGCATTATTGGTGATTATGATGTTGATGGTGCGACATCGACGGCATTGATTTTGCGTTTTGTTGATGATTTAATTGATCTACATAAAGATGGAACCGAAAAATTTATTCGCCCAGAATTCTACATTCCAGATCGTCAAGCTGAAGGTTATGGGCCATCGATTGCAGCGGTTGATGATCTAGCGAGGAAAGACTGTCAGCTGATTGTCACTGTCGATTGCGGCGTGTTGGCTTATGAGCCGATGAAATATGCCACTGATAAAGGTTTAGATGTGATCATTCTTGATCATCATATGGCCGAAGAAAAATTACCCGAAGTGTTAGCGGTGATCAATCCCAACCGACAGGATGATATGAGTGGCTTAGGTCACTTAGCGGCTTGTGGGGTGGTGTTTGTCACTTTGGTGGCCGTTAACCGCGTGTTGCGCGAAAAACATGGTATTGCTGCCAAGCAATTGCCCAATCTAATGAATATGTTGGATTTGGTGGCTTTGGGCACGGTCTGTGATGTGGTTTCACTCACCGGGCTTAATCGAGCGTTTGTCAATCAAGGGCTTAAGGTGATGGCTAAATTTGGCAATATTGGCATTGAGTCACTTGCGCAAGCGGCGCAAATTTTTGGTAAAATTGAAGCCTATCATTTGGGTTATATCATTGGCCCGCGCATCAATGCGGGTGGCCGCGTGGGTAATAGCCGTTTGGGCAGTATGATATTGTCGACGCGGGATAAAGACGAAGCCAATTCAATTGCGTTGAGGCTTGATGGTTATAACCAAGACCGCCAAACCATAGAGAAGAATGTATTGGATGCGGCTTATTATCAGGCCGAGCAGGAAATTAATGACGATTTACCCAATGTGATTATCGTATCAGATTTTGCGTGGCATCAAGGCGTTATTGGCATTGTTGCGGGGCGGATTAAAGAAAAATATAACCGTCCGACCATTGTGATTGGTTTTGATGCGACGGATGGTAAAGGCTCTGGCCGCTCTATCCCTGGGGTGGATTTAGGCGCTGCCATTCAAAAAGCCGTTGAGAAAAAATTGATTATAAAAGGCGGTGGCCATGCAATGGCGGCTGGATTGAGCATTAAAGAAGATCAGCTAGCTGAATTTCGTGCCTTTATGGAGGCAGAACTAAGCGCTGATGTTATCACTGCTCGCCAACATACCAGCCTTAAAATAGATGGTGCGCTCACCGCCAGTGCGGCCAATATGAAATTATTACGGACATTAGAAACTTTAGAGCCATATGGCACAGGTAATGCGCGACCGGTATTTGCGTTTCCTTCGCATCATATCGGTTTTGCCAAAATCATTGGCAAAGGTCATTTAAAATTAAGCCTGCGCTCAGCCGATGGCTCTAAGCTCGATGCCATTGCTTTTGGTGCTGAAGAGAATGGTATGACAAAATTATTGACCAATCACGGTGGAAAAGCTTTTCATTTTGTAGGAAATTTAAAAGTCAATAGATGGCAAGGGCGGGAGAGTGTACAACTGCAACTAATTGATGTTGCGGCAATTCATTATTAAGTCGATTAAATCCAATCTTGTGAATAAGTGAGATTATGATATTTTCGGGCTTGCAATTAGGAGCCAACGGCCTTATTAAAACACCTGTCTCAACAAGATGCGCCCTTCGTCTATCGGTTAGGACGCCAGATTTTCATTCTGGAAAGAGGGGTTCGATTCCCCTAGGGCGTACCATTGAGACGGTTTTATGAAATGACGTAAGTTATTGTTATAAAACCGTTAATCTGACTTAAGTCAGATTTAAAAATCTTCCAATTTGCTATTTTGAATATTTTGTGACATTAATTGTGATATTTTTTGTGATGTTTTTGTACAGTATTTGAGGGGATAGCGTACCATGAGGATTGAGGGAAACCCAGAATTATATCTATTTGAGCGTGATGGAATTTGGTATTATCGGCGAGAAATACCGACTTTGCTGCATGACCAGCTTGGGAAAAAGCCTCGGCGGGTGAGCCTGAAAACCCGTGATTTGGCCGTGGCAATGAAGCGGCGCGATTTAATGGCGGCGGCTGATGATGATTATTGGAATGATTTAAAGGGTGGGGTTAGCCGCGATAGTATTGAGGCTAACTATGATCGGGTGATTGCCCGGGCTAAATCCATGAATATTCAATATAAGCCACGTGATGAGCTTATAAAAGGGTTGGATATAGACGCTGTGATGCAGCGTATTGAAATGCTTGAAGGCAATGCCATTAAAAGCCGCATTGCCACTAGTGCAGTGCTTGGGCTGGCAGAACAGCCATTGCAGGTGATGAGCGGTATTTTAAAAATATACACCGACAAGATAATGGCGACTACGATTAAGAATAAGAACAAAGCCCAGCGCCACAGGTGGAAAACTGGGCATAAGCGGATTATTGATACATTTATTACTATTTGTGGTGATTTGCCGATATCTGAAATTGAGCGTGAAGATGCGCTTAAATATCAAGATCATTTTAGGCGGCGGGTGCTAGATGTGAGTGGCGCGGGGCTTTCGGTTGGGGCGGCGAACCGTGAAATTGGCACTATGTCGACAATTTTTAAACGATATCATAAGCATTTTGGCATTTATAAACTGACTAACCCGTTTGATGATTTGAAATTTGATGGTGACAGTTATACGCCTAGGCCGCCTTTTAGCACTGAATGGATTGCTGAGCTGCTGCAAGCGCCTAAAGAGCTTGTGGGGCTTAATTTGCCTGCGCGGTTGATTACTATGGCCATGGTTGAAACGGGCATGCGGCATATTGAGATTTGCAACATATTGCCTGAGAATATTTTTATTGATTGTGCTGTGCCATATGTTTCGGTTGAGGGGCGGGCGGTTAGTGCTGATGGTGAGGGCTTTGAGACTAAGAGCCATTCCAGCGTGCGGAAAATACCGCTTGGTGGGGTTTCGTTGGCGGCATTTGCTTTGATTAGAAAGTTGGGTATTGGGGATTATTTTGGTGAGCCAGATAGATATTCGGCGGCGGCAAATAAATATTTACGTGACAATAAATTGATGGAATCGGACAAGCATTCTATTTATAGCTTTCGGCATAGCTTTAAAGATAGGATGATTGAGGCGGGGATTGATGATGAAATGCGTGATATGCTGATGGGGCATAGTGACCCAAAGGATAGGCCGCGATATGGTGAGCGGGGCAGTATTGAATATAGGGCTAAGCTGTTGGGCTCTATGACGATTGAATATGATGACGGGTTATTTGACGCGATTTAGTGCTTCTTTAAGCCTGTTGGGGCGATCTAGGTGTTTTTGGCGTTCGGCCTCTAATAGATCGAAATACGGCCACAGGTCTAAATCTGGATGTAGAGTTATGCCCTCGGCGATTGTCGCCAAGTTTTTATCTATCCGATTTAATGTGACCTGTTTTTTGGGCATGGGTTATTGTTGTGCTTTTTTGTGCAGTTTTAGAGATGAGCCTTTGAAACTACCGCCGACTAGGCCTGATAGACTTCTGATGTGATATGGGTGGCTACCATCCAATAACGCTGTGACGGTAAAAACAGTGCCATATTTTGATTTGGGTTTGTCGGTTATTTTCACTTGATCGCCAATATTAAAGTTTTGGCTGTCACCTTCGTCTCGATTCCACGCAAATGCAGCAAGGTTGGCAACGTCTATGAAATCACCTTTTTCGACATGATGGATGATGGCTTGTTTTATTTGGTCAATGGTCCATTCTGGGTTATCCCAACCGCCACAGCCGTGATGCATTTTATTAAGCAGTTTTTCTTTCATCTTGGATGTTAATGCATTTACTAGCATTCTTATGGCGAGATTCTGTGAGGCCTCCCACTCGGCAAGTTGACATTTATCGCAAAAATTAAGAATTTGGGTCATGCCGCAGGTGCATTGGTTTTTGTATTTTGATTTGAATTTCATTATATTTCTGCCAATTCATTGTCAAACCATATGGCGTTTTGTTCGCTCATTGGGTTTGGGTTGATGATTTTTATGTTATCAACGCCCATAAATGAGGGTTGATCGACATTGCCATCTAGCCATGCGACTATATGTTTTTTAAATTCTGGGGCGGATTGGTCGGTTATTTCTTCGAGGTAGCCGATGGTGGATTCAGGTTGTTCGCCTGTGAACCGTCTAGCGTAGCTGTCGATTAATTCGGCTAGCTCCACCATGAAATTGTCGGTTAGAATATCTTTATGGCGTGGGTTATAATGTTCGCCTTTATATAGGATGAGGCCGTTTCTTTTAATGTGGTCACTCTGCACATCGGTTAGGTTTTTGTGTACGGCTGTGGCTGAATTGAACCAGTTAATTTGGTCGATTGAATATACAAAATCTGTCATTGTTCGGCCTCGTGGATTTGTAGGAAGCATTCTAGGGTGGCGCGATTTAGGTTTGTGTTTTTGGATATGAAATGCGCGCCGTTTTTATTTAATGAAAATATTACCCATCGGCAGGATGTTCGGGTTACTGGTGCGAGGCTAAACATGTTATATTGTTTTTGCATTCTGAAACAGAAACCATCGTCTTTGACCCAATTGTAATTGGGAGGGCGGGGGTCGAAACCTCGAATATTTCTGTCAATAGGCGCGGCGCTGAGCATGGCGCAAATTTGATTGTCGGTATAGGTGCTGAAATCGGTCATTGTCTAATTTTCCAATGTTGCTAAAAAGTCTTGTACGTCAGGCCAATTGTTGGAAAGATTTTTTAAGATGTCTTCGTTTTTTACTTCTTCGGCCTTGGTTGATTCCCAAATTTCGAAATCGATTAGAGATTTGATTTCATCCTCAATCAGCTTTGCCATTATGCGCGGTTCTAGCGCGTCTAGCTCCCATGATGAATCGCCGTATTGCCTTACATATTCGTTTGAGCGGCTGTCGGAAAGTTTTGCGGGGTTTGGGGGTGGATTGTATTGGCGGATTTGCGACATATTTAGGGCTATGCGCCTTACTTCGACATTGTTTTCTGAAAATAGAAACAGTCTATCGCCGTTATCGCGGGTCATATCTATGCCCGAAGGGTCATGGTCGCCAAGGTGGATCAGGACGCAATTTTTACCGTTTTCTTGTTGGGTTTTGAAGCGTTGGCCTGCCTCCCATGCGGCGGATGATGACATATAGCCTTTACAGGCCATGTATGGCACTCGATATTCATTGCAAGGTTGGCTGATAACACCGCTTAGGGCATCTTTTTCGACCCAAACCTCGACATAATTGTCTTGTCTGCCCCACCAATCAAAAATGATTGAATACCAAAGCTTATCTATTATATCTGGTATGCTTTCTTGACTGCTCCAAATTCGACAGGAGCGGCCGCGATCTTCAATTGCATGCCATGAAATATCGCCATTTAAGCGGCCTTTTGAAATTATTTCGCCTAGGTTTTTATAGCTGCGCTCGGTGTTTTCTATCCAATCTTTTGAGACAAATTGATAATATAGTTGGCGCAAGCTGAGGGTGTAACCTTCTGCGGCCATTTCATCAATGATGGTATTAGCGCGTTCGATTGTATCGATTGCTTTGGCGCGGAAATTGAAATTTTCGTATTTGATTTTCATGATAATGCCTCGTAAATACCTTGCGATAAATCATTCTGGTTAAACTTAATTTCAAATTCCTTGATATTTTCCACGCTCCAAAATTCTGGTTGAGCAATGTTTTTATCGAACCAATTTAATATGTGTTGTTCAAGCTGTTGGACTTTGTCACCATCCATATCTTTCAAGTATTTTTCGACACTATTTCCCTCGAAATGAAATTCGACTGATTCAGATATTTCACAAACCATGCTGTCGACACTGCTATGTGGGAAAACGTCTTTATGTTTGAAATTGATTTTTTCAGCGCGAAATATTGTGACGATTTGCCCATCGTTATAGCCTTGGCTTACGAATTCCTTGGCGACTAATTGTAGCTCCACATGATATGTTTCGCCGTTGGCTGAATATACAAATTCGGGCATAATATTGCTTTCTGATTGGGTTGGGTGAGGGGGCGGGTGCGCCCTTCGGGGTATGGGGTTAGCGGGTTGGTGGGCTATCTGAGTGCCGTGCGCCGCCTGTGGGGGATGTTTTGATTGATTTTCCATTGCTGACTAATTCAATGCGCTCGATATCGAACCAGTGAAGATCCACCCACTTACCGTCTTTATCGATTGTTGGTTGGACTAGCACTTGATTACAGCCCGTGGCATATTGCGCTAGCGCTGTGACTATGCCTTCGAAGCCTGTAACTGTGTCTTTTACTAAATTGCCGAATTTAATTTCTTGGGTTTGCATGTTTTTTCCTTTGGTTGGTGGGTGTGTTTTTGGGTTAGGCCGCTTGGCGGTTTAATTTGGTGGTTAGGGTGTTGCGGGTGTGGGCGCGGGTTAGGCGGATGAAAAGACGGCCGTTTAATGTGGCTATGTCGATGCGCTTGGGGTTTTTGGCGCGTTTTATAATGTTGATGTTGTTGTATGCCAGTAGGGCTAGTTGTAGTGATGAGCCTTCGCCTGTGTTGATGAATTGTAAGCTACGGCGGGTGTAAATGGCTTTGTAGCGGGTGATTGCGTCTTGATCTGATAGATAGGGTGACATAAGTTTTGCCTCGTTTGGTGGGTTTATTTTAACTAAAGGTAACTTGAACTGTTCTTTAGGTCAATAAAAAAAGAGAAAATAAAGTTACCCACATTACCCATTTTTACTTACCTTGGTAGAATCACTTGATTTGACTGGTGATTTTTGCAAAGCTAAGGTTGTGATTAGAAACTAACAATTACTTATGAGGGTGGTTATATGTTGGAAAAATTGCAGGCATTGGCGAAAAAATCTAAAGAACAAGCGGCGCATTTTATAAGTGAGGATGCCACCAAGCAGGGACTTGTGTTGCCGTTTATTCAGCAAGTATTGGGCTATAATGTTTTTGATGTTGGTGAGGTGATACCTGAGTATACCGCCGACACCCACCTTAAGAAAGGTGAGAAGGTTGACTATGCATTGTTAGTGAATGGTGCTGTGCAGATTATCATTGAGTGCAAGCCATATAATGATGATCTTAGTTTAAAGCATGCTGCGCAATTGTTTCGTTATTTTACCAATACAACCGCGCGGGTGGCAATTTTAACTAACGGTAAGACATATAAATTTTACTCGGATGTAGATGCTAAGAATAAGATGGATGAAGAGCCGTTTTTGACTTTGCAGCTTGATAATTTGGACAATCATGTGGCGCGTGAAATTGCAAAACTTACTAAGGAAAGTTTTGATATTGATTCAATCGTAAATGCTGCAAGTGATTTGAAATATTTGAATAAAATAAAGGACATTATTGAGGTTCAATTTGTTGACCCAGACCCTAAATTTTGTGATTTTTTAACATCTCAAGTTTATGCAGGACAGAAAACTCAAAAGGTAAAAGAGCAATTTGAGCAAATTATTAGAAAGGCCTTGAAAAGGTTTTTGAACGATAAACTGAATGATAGATTGCAATCGGCTATTACGCCTGACCAGGAGGCGGAGCTTGTTGCTAGTGAAATTGACGATGTTGTCGGGGATGGAATAGTAACCACTGAGGATGAATTAAAAGGGTTTATGATTGTGCAGGCTATTATGGCTGAGGTGGTTGATTTGGAGCGTGTTTCGGCGCGAGATACAAAAAGTTATTTTGGTGTATTGCTCGATGATAACAACCGAAAACCAATATGTAGGTTGAGATTTAATACGGTGCAAAAATATATAAGCATTACGGTTAATGAAGATAAAGAAGAAGTGCGACAACCGATTGATAGGCTGGAAGACATTTATAAATATTCAAATTTACTACGTAAGACTGTTACTTTTTATGAGTAAGTTAAAGCCCTAAAAGCTCATTATATGTTAGAACTTTATGGACGAATTCTAGGTTTTTTTGATTGCAAATCATAACTGTTTGGTTTTCGTCATGATCGGAAAAGGTAAGTGACATTTGACCATTTTTCATGGTTTCAATCTTATCAAATATTTTTATATAGCTGGTCTCTGGTTCATCGCTGGAGGCCTTTTTTACGATGACTACTGTATCGCCGATTTTATAGGGCGTATGAGGTGAGACTAGGCGAGTGTCGCCATGGTTATGCGCGGGGGACATGCTATTGCCTGTTATGTAGACTGCATATAAATCCACAATATTACTGAAAGATGGTGCTAGGTCTATAAAGCCGATGGGCTTTTTTACGGCATTGCCTGTGCTTATATAATCGCCTTGGGCATAGCCACGGATTGGTATCCTTAATCTGCTGGGTTTATGATTAAGGTTTTTTGGTTTTGTTGGTGTGGTGTTATTGATGATTTCAGGAAAACTATCGCTGGCATCCATTAAGTCGGCCACAGTAATGTCAAGTATTTCCACAAGTAGTCGCATGTTTCCCACAGATGGCGCAGATCTATCTTTTTCCCAAGCAGTAATCGCGTTTTTAGTCAAGTTTAGATAATCGGCAACTTGCTTTTGAGTTAAGCCCTTGGCGGCTCTGTGGTGTTTAATTCTTTTTCCTAATGTCATGGGTAATGCTTACCAAAATTTTTAAAAAAATGCTTGTACAGAATAAATTCCCTAAAAATAGTTGACAGTAAGTACAATTAAAGTTACCTATTAAAAATGGATAACGGATTTAAACAAGCAATAAAATACTCAGGCAGTGGTGCTGGATTAGCAAGGCTAATCAATATTACTAAAAACGCCGTTTACGCGTGGAAGGGGCTGATACCCTTTGCTTGGCTCGAACGGGTTGCGCTGGTGACTGGCTTGCCGATTTATTCGCTTCACCCTGTATTGCGTGAAGCTGAACAGAAAATACGGGCGGATGAGCGGCAAAGGCTGTTTGACGCTGGTCGTTTGCTGGTAGTGGAGGGCGAAAATACAGAATTATAGTTTTGGTGCGGATGCGGGTTTTAACTCCCTCTCTTCTCTTGTCTGCACCGAAAACGGGCAGGCGGTTATTGTTACTCCCTTTTGCAATAATCTGCCTGCCGATTTTTGGGTTATTAATTTTGGTTTTTTGTTGATTTGGCATTTGAAAATATCCGCCAGTTTTGAAATGAAAAAAGTATTTGAGTTTTAATATAGTTGCAATATAGCGCCGCAAAAGTGCGGGTTTCAATGAGTCAAATATTTAAAATGGCGCATTAGTGGATTGGATGAGAATGGTTGTTGTAAAGGCAAGATTGTTAAACGGTGGTAATTACACCGACATGAAGCTTATGACGCAGGGCTTGGTTGCCCGTTTGGGTGATATGAGCAAAGCCGCCCGTTGGACGCGCGTTAACAAGCAAACTATTGGGCGTTATTGCAACACCAATGGTGACCATGTTGACCATTATATGCCGTTTGATGTGATTGCCGATTTAGAAAAGGCGGGTGAATTTCCGATTATTGGTGAGTATTTAGTGAATTTGCAGGGGTATAGCCTTTACCGCGACCCAAAAACTGGGTGCGGCCATAGAGGGTTAAAGCAGCTTAGCAAAATGATGAATGAGTTTTCTGTGGTGTTTGATGGGGTGGTGGAAAGCCATGAGGATGACGGGCTGATTAGTGCTGATGAAATTATTGAACATAAATTAATTGAGGCTTTAACCAAGTTGGCGACTGACGTGCTGAGCATGAAGGCTGACTATATTGCAAAGGTGGAAAATGATGAGTGAATTTGTGCATTACGCCGAAAAAGGGGCGGTGAAGCTGGATGATGTTTCGGCGATTTATAAGAGCAACCGACAAAATACTTATCGGATTATGTTTGAGCTTTTGGGGCGCAAGGTAATCTGGTGGGAATTTGGTGATACTGGTGAAGGGAAGGCTGAACGGAATGCGGTTTTTAATTCGCTTATTGCGGGGGTAAGCAATCCTCTATCGGTTGAAAAAGACGGTTTGGAATGGGGGGAATAGCATGATGGCGGTTAATCCTATGTTTGACTGGATATATAGCGACAGGTTGTTGATTTGCAACGGCAAGACTTATCGGTTTAAGCCACAGCAGGCGGATATTATTAACTTGTTGTTGATTGCTGGGGGGCGGGTGACGGTGCGTGACTTGTTTGAAATGCTGCACCCTGAGATTGAATTTAACCCAACTTATGGGTGGTTGCTTGCTACCCGCATTAAGAAAATTAATAGGGTTTTTGAGGCTGTTGGTTTGAAAATTAAGGCGCTTGGGCAACAAAGATGGATTGATTGCGGGGTGGTGACATGAGCCAGCGCGAATATATTTGGGACTGGAAGGGCAACCTGCTTACGGTTGGTGATGTTGAGGTGAAGTTGCCTAATAGGCAGGCTGATTTACTTGAAATATTTATGACTGATTTGAGTGATTTTTGGTGGTTTGATGATTTATTGGTCAGGCTATTTGGGAAGGTGTTAGCCGAGAAAAAATCGCAAGGCGACATTGGGAATTTATGCAGCCATTTGAACCGAAAATTAAAGGTTGTTGGGTGGCGGGTTGTGTTTATTTCTAAGTTGGGGCGGCATTTGGCTATACCTGATGATTGTATTGCTAAGTCTGTTAAACCACCTGTGATTGTGGTGGTTGGGGTTGATTTGGGTGAGGGGGATAGGACAGAGGTTTTTGTGCGGCATGAAATTGTTGAGCACAAAATTGGCTATGTTCATGCGGTTAAAGACGCGCCGAATGATGGGACTAAGTTTATTGCTCTGTTATCAAACGGGGCGCAGGTGATGATGTGGCGCGGGGCTGTTGGTACTCAATGGTATGATTATTGGCAATGTGATGGTGATTATTGCGTGCCTGTGGCTGAGACGATTTGCACGGAAAGCCGGGCGGATTTTTTATATATTGTTGAATGGTATGACAGGCCGCAGCCTAGCCCTGAGGCGCTGGCTGCGGTTGGTGTGATGCGTGACAGCAATTATGGATCGGGGGATATGTGATGTTGCAAATTATCTGCATTATGTTGCTTGTGCCTGTTGTTATTTATGGATTGGCATCTTGGGTGATTGTTGTTGCTTATATTGCCGACTTTAAGAACATTACTAAAGCTGATTGCGACAAATATTCGCCGCGGGCTATTGGCTGTTCGATGTTATTTGTACCGCTAATTTTTGGAGCTTTGTGATGACTTTTGAACTTGTGAAAATTGGCGCCGATATTGAGCTTTATTTTGGTGATAATTTGGAGGTTATGCGGGCGGTAAAGCCGCCGATTGATTGCTTGATTGCCGACCATCCTTATTTAATGGATACATCGGGCGGGGGAAAGTTTCGGGCTGAGCGGAGCAACCTTGAAGACATTACGGCGGCGGGCCTTGATGGGCATTTTGACATTGAGGTTTATCATTACGCTATGAATCTTGGTTGTTTATCGCTGGTTTGTTTTTTTAATTGGCAGCAAGAACCGACGATAAGTGCGTTTTTTAACCATGGGTATTTTTACCGAAATAGTTTAAATTTTTGGGATAAGAGCAATGCCTCGCCGATGTGCAATAGGGCATATCAGAGCCATGTTGAATATTATCGGCATGGGTGGCGTGAGGGGTTTAAGCTGAAAAATCGGGCGCTTGCGGATATGAAAAAGGTTTATAGATCGGCCAATGGGAAAAGTGAATTTGACCACCCGACAGTGAAGCCGATTGGCTTAATGCGCAAGATTGTGAATAATGCTAGCCACCGTGGTGACCTGGTGATTGACCCTTATGCGGGGACTGGCAGCACGGGGGTTGCTTGTGTGGAGCTTGGGCGGCGGTTTATTGGGATTGAGCATAATCGGGGATATTTTGAAATTATGGTGGGGCGGTTGACTGAGGCTTATGATGCTCAGCAGTTTGATGCTGTTTGGCCGAATGGGCTGAATAAATATATCGAATGTTCAGAATGTTGCGGTTTGCTAGCGCAGAGTTATGAGGGGCAATCTGATAGCTGTGACAATTGTGCGGAGGCGTTATGATTGAGTGTGTTGAATGTAGCAATGTGGCGGATGAGGGCAGTGATTATTGCTGTGATTGCATTTACCAAGGGATAGATGAAATGAAAGAGTGTGATTATTGCGGTCATCAAATTCCGCGTGATTCGGGCGAATTGTGCGGCGATTGCCAGTTAAATTCGGGTGATAAAGATGATTGATATTCATAAAAAATATGAACTGCGCGACAAATCTATTGGGCGCGTTGTTGGGTTGAAAATATTGGAATATGAAGACTATCCGATTCATGGAAAAATTGTGCGTGAGGGGGGGGTAACCTTGGTGGCGATTTGGACGGCTGAGGGGAAATATTATAAAAACCGTGATGATTATGAGCTTGATTTGGTGGAGGTGGTTTGATGTCAATAGGGTTGTTCAGCAAGTTTCATTTCGGAAAAATCGACTTTAGATTTTTCCGTATGTTTGGATTTATTCCATCTTTTAAAATGTTGTTGATCAAGTACAATAAATTTCTGTTCCATGAATTCTGGGAGTTTTTTATTTTTTTCAAAATCTTTTTGCCAGACATAACAGTTTTCATAAGAGATTTTATTTACTTCTGGATTAAGGTGAAGGCTAAATTCTTCAATTGGCTTAATAAGACAACCTTTGAGCAACATATTTTCTACTTGTGTAAAATCGCAATTGTAAAAACAGCAATCTATAAAGTCTACTCCTGGAAAATCGCAATAGTTGAACAATCTATTTTCAAAATTTTGATTTTTGATTTTCATCTGCCTATGAGCTTCACGTTTGTGCAAATCAAAACCAACAGGGATAAAGATTTTGTAGTAAGTGAACAAGTTTCCCTTTGTGCTGTTGACCACTTTTACAAGGTCTTGGTTAATTGCTACATCAGAATCGAACAGCAATTGGAGGGCATTAATTATCTCGTTATGAGAAATATGCAAATCAGTGGGTGCACTAAGCCCGGTATCTTCATTCAGTTTTTTAAGCGGAAGCCCCTTATGGTTGTATTCGAAGTCTCTAAGGAGACCAGCAAGAGCATTTCCAACAACTGTCAGGGTATTCAAAGCTTGGACATGGTGGCTTTTCAAGTTATTTCGCCCAACGACAATCAAAGTATTTATTATTCTTATACTATGACGAAATCCATTTTCTGCATAAATGTCAAGCGAAGCCTGTCGAATAATATTTTCAACGTGCGCTTCGTTAGAAATTTTTACCTGATTTTTCAATGCATCTGCCTGCCGCCAATAAGCTCCTGCTGCTACACTGAGTACAAGGAGTGTAAAAATTCCTACTCCCAAATTAACCCAATCAAGGCAACTGGTGGATTGAATGGTTTCTACTGCATTGTTTATTGCTGCAATAAGAATTGTAGTATTTTCAGAAATATAGTCGGTGTACATGGGATCAATGATTTGGGTACTTTTGGGGTTAGCTGTTTCCATAAAAAATCGACTCTAATCAAACAAATCAAGTATTCGAATGATAATGAGCGATTTTTGAGTGGATTGCAAGCGAGGGTCACGCGATGATTTTACCTGACATTAGGAATATGAAGGCTTTGAGCATTCGCCAGCCTTGGCCTCATCGGATTTTTCATGAAGGCAAAGACATTGAAAATCGGACATGGCCGACTAGGTATCGTGGGTTGTTTTTAATACATGCTGGCAAGACATTTGATGGGGCTAAGGCTGATAGTGAAGGCTATGATATCGGCGGAATTGTTGGCTTTGCTGAGCTTGTTGATTGTGTGACTGAGAGTGATAGCCCGTGGTTTATGGGTGGTCATGGCTTTGTGTTGCGCAATGCGATTGCTTTGCCTGCAATGATACCCTGTAAGGGGGCTTTGGGGTTCTTTTTGCCTGACCAAATGGGTTTGGGCTGGGCTATGGCTGAGATGGTTGATGATGGTGATATGACCACTGCCCAAATGGCGGCATTGATGGGTAAACCTGAGCCAGAAATGACTAAGTTATTAGCGGGGTTACGTACAAAATGAAAATTAATTTGAATTGCTCGGCCAAATATATACCGCTTATTCGAAAAGATGTTGGCGGTTTTCTGGCTAGGAATCGGCCTATTGGGTCTTGGAAGCGGTTTCAGGTGGTGTCGGCAACTGAGGGCGCTATTTGGTTTAAAATTAAGCAACATAACACTTATGCGGAGGTGGTGAAATTATGAGTAAAAACAAAATTGTTACTGAGCTTTACGGTACTAAATCTGCGAACACAATCCTAAGTATTGAGCATATTTTGTTAGTGGATTTTGCGCTGGATGGGCTTATTGAACATGATACGTTGGTTTGGCAAAGCCAGCTAGCGAAGCGTTTCGGCGTAGAGCATTATTCTCGTATTTTAGATGTTCAGTTTGAGATGGTCATGCGGTATATTGAAGGGTGGAAAAATGGCTAGAGACGGCTCTACATGGACATGGAAACAGATGGTTATCAAATCTGATTTGAAGGCCACAACCAAGCATGTTTTATTGACACTGGATAGCTACATAAACAGCATGGGCGAGGGGGCTTATCCGAGTACAAAAACGCTTGCTACAGACACGAGTTTGTCTGAACGAGCGGTATGCACGCACCTGCAACTTGCGCGTGAAGCGGGGTTTATTCGGGTGAAAAAGCATGGTTTTGGTGCGCAAAAATGGGCGAGGCATGAATATTTTGCGACATATCCACCCAAACAAGGCACTGAACCTAACGACAAAGTGGTTGATTTGGCGCAAAAAGGCACTGAACCTCGTTCAGTACCTTCGGCAAAAAAGGCACTGAACCTCCTTCCAAAGGCACTGAACCTCCTTCCAAAAGGCACTGAACCTAACGACATAAAGGCACTGAACGAGGTTCAGTCTATTAATCCAGTTAATAATCCAGTTAATAGCGTGCGAGGCGTTGAGTTGGATTTTGAAGTTAACCGAACTGTTTATTTTGGTAGACGGAAAATTTCTTTTCGTCAGGTGTTGATCGATGAGGAATATATCCAACTCAATTCTGACAGCCGAGTGGCTGCACAAAAACGGGCAGTGCGGATTAATTATCCGCAGCCTGACCATTGGCAGATGGTTGATGAGTACTTTGCTGTTTCCAGCATTCGGCAACGAGCTGGTGATTTAGGATTGATCAATTGGTTTGAATCGTTGGCAGAGATGGCAATTGAAAATATGCGATGGGCAACGGACGGATATCAGCCTGCTGATGTTGACGAAGTGATTTGCAAGAGTGGATTTGCGCAACTGATGACCGCATTTGAGGCGGTGCAAGCGGATGATGCGGCATAGGTAGGCAATGGTTTGCAAGCTGGAAGGCTTGAATTTTGTTTTTTAATGATCGGGATGAAAATATGAAATCTGTTGGTATGGATGTTAAAATTAAATTTGATGGCGTTGATTTAAAATCTATTCGGGATGTTAAATTGCCGAAGTTTACCAAGGTTGAAAAGCATAAAATATCTATTGCAGATTTGTTGGTCTGGGCTATTCGTGATTGGGGGGTGTTGGAGTGGATCAATGCTGAGCATGAGCGGATTGGCGGTATGAAATCGCAATTAGGGGCGTTGATTGCGCAATGTGAGCTTGGTGGTCGTGTGGATGGTGGTGGCGGTGTGGCGACTGATTTGCCGATTGATGCTTTGCGGGTTGGGATTGCGGTGCAGGGGCTTGGGCTTCATGGGCGCGTGGTGGTGACTGATTGCGCTAAGCACGATCAAGAGCCTTACAAGGTGGTGCAGAAATGGCATCATGTGAATGCGCAGGATGAAATTGTTACGCCGATTTATGATAGGTATGGCAAGCGTAAAATGGTTAGTCGGATTTATGAAAATGTGGGCGGTGTGAGGAAGCAAGTGCGGATTAAGGTTTGTCGGATTAAGCCAGTTCATAGCGATCATTTTATGGCTATGATGCAATCTGATTATGATCGGTGGTGCGCTGATTTAAAGTTGTTAACAGTTCAACTATCTGATTTAGAAAGGTTTATTATTGTTTGAAATATTTAGTTAAAATTAGGGTGTTGACTTTTGTCTCAATTCGGTTGACATTTCGGGGCAGCAGAAGAACCGCCCGAACGAGGGTGAAACAAAAATTATATGAGTGTTACCGATTTGGTGGCGCTCTTTTTTTTGGCCTTTCTTTTGAGATATGAAACTAACTTTATCAACCAAAGGAGTGATGATGAAACGAAATTTACTTGGCGGTATTGGCCGCTCATTTATGGGGCTATTGGCCTTTTTCGGCAGTGCGATTGTGATTGTGCTTTCGGTGGTGTTGGAGCCACTGTTTGCGGTTAAAGCATATGCGCTGTTGTTTGGTCGAACGTTATCGAATTATGCATTGATGGTGTTTTTGCCCAGTGCTTCGGGTGCTGTGTTCATCGGCAATAAGGTATTTGGTAGCATGGCTGTGACGGCGGTTTGTGTTGAAACTGGGGTGCATCGACGATTGTATGCTTGACGGTGTGATTGATATTTTTAAGCCTATCGTGTGATGCGGTAGGCTTTGTAAATCTCAGTTAAAATTAAATGGTGGGTGATTATGGAAGCGTTGCCTAAGCCGTGTAAGAAGCGTGGTTGTCCGCATTATGTGCGTGGCAATGCGCATCATCCTAAATGCAAAACGCCTGATGTTGATCTGGCTAAGGTTGGTAAGAAGCGGACGGCATCGGCCAAGATGCATGATGATCGGCGTGGCTCATCGGCTGCGCGTGGTTATGGATATGCATGGCAAAAGGCGAGGGCTGGTTATCTGGCTAAGCCGCATCATGCGTTGTGTGATTTTTGTACGTTGTTGGGTTTCACAACTCAGGCAACGGTGGTTGATCATATCAAGCCGTATAGTTCGTTTGATACAGCCTTGGGCAAGAAAGTTTATGACAAGTCGTTGCAATGGGACAAGCTGAACTGGCAACCATTATGCAAACATCATCATGATGTTGATAAGCAAAAGATTGAGGATAGATGGCGTAAAGGCCTGCTATCCGATGAAGCATTGAAGGGAATCGGCGTGAAGTTGTCGATGCCTGTTTGAATTGGTGAGAAGGCCACGAAGGGGGCGGGGGGTAAAAGTCTAACGACCCGCCCCGCCTAGACCGACGGGGTAATCACGTGTGTGTGAAAAGTGGTGGGAATAGAAAACAGAAACCCACATTTTGGGATTATGGAATTGAATAGGTGCGGTTATGAGTGGTGGACGTAAGGGAAATTTATTGGCATTTCCGCCGAAGCAAAAAACGCCTTTGAAGGGTGATGTTGTTGAGGATGTGGAAGTTGTTGAAACTCGTGTTGTTGATTTAGTGGCGGCGTTGATGCCCGGCTTTGATGAATTTGAGGCTGATAAGATTCCGTTGTTGCAAAATCTTTGGACAGAGATTGCGGGTGTGGTGCATGAGATTGGGTTTTTGGACAAGACTACAGTTTTGGCGGTTCGGGATATTGTGCCGATTTATTTGTTTTATCGGCAGGCGAATGCTCAGATTTTAGAAGAAAAATTAACGTTTAAAATTATTGGTGGACGGAATGGTGATCAGGTGAAAGTGCATGCTTTGATTGGTTCGGCCACGGCGTGGAAAAAATTGATTAATAGTTTTTCGGGTGATTTTGGGCTTACGCCGATTGGTAAAAAGAAACTTGATGATGTGGCTGATCAGGGTGTTTTACCGTTAGCGCAACCTACAGGTAGATTTAATAATAATGGCAATTTCGACTGATGATAATATTGGGCACGATTATGTGCAGATATTATTGGACTATGTCGAAAAGGTTGCGGTTGACAAGAAAGGCAAAACTTACGGGTTATATGAGCGGCTAGCTTGTAAGCGGTTTGATGATGACCTTGAACGGCAAAAAACTGCGCTTTGTGCATTTTATTTTGATGTTGATCGGTTTATTGATAGCTGCGATTTTATTGAGAAATTGCCGCATGTTAAGGCGCATAAAGACCCGACCATAACGCTGCATGAAACTCAGATATTCCAACTGGCGAATTTGTTTGGGTTTCGGTTAAAGGCTGATCCATCGATTAGGCGGTTTAGTACTGTCTATATTGAGGTTGGGCGGAAAAACGGAAAATCGACCTTTGCGGCTTGTATTGCTTTGTATTGTCTGTGTTGCGAAAATGAGGTTGCGCCTGAGATTTTGACGGCGGCGACCACTAAAGACCAGGCGAAAATTGTTCTTAACATCATGAAAGCCATGATTAAGAAAACGCCCGATTTAAGGCGTGAGTTTGGGCTTCGGGTTCGAGCTTATGAAATTATTTGTGATCATCACGATGGGATTGCGAAGGCGATTAGTGCGGACGGTGGCACGAATGACGGCCACAACCCGCATTGTTCGGTTGTCGATGAATTACACGCGCATAAAAATCGCGATATTTTGGATGTGATAGAATCAGCCGATGGGGCGCGGTCTAACGCGTTGCTGATGATGATTACCACGGCTGGTAAAAATCTGGTCGGTGTTTGTTACGATGAGCGTGGCATTCTGATTAAGATATTGACGCGTGTTTGGCCAAATGAAGAAGATTTTGATCATTATTTTGGCATCATTTTTACGGTTGATGTTGGTGATGATACGCTTGATGAGAAGAATTGGAGAAAACCTAACCCGTTGCTGGGTGTGTCTATCGACATTGAAATTATGCGCAAGGCGGCGCATGGTGCGCGGGCATCTAACCAGAAACTAGCGAATTTTGAAACCAAGCGGATGAATGTTTGGCGGCATAGTGCGGATGTTTGGCTTGATATGCTGGCGTGGCAAAAATGTTGTGCGCCCAGCTTGTTTGAAGAATTACAGGCGCATACGGCTGGTGGTGGGTTTGTTGAGATTGGCGTTGATTTAAGTGAATATAATGACATTACATCGGTAGTGATTAGCTGGATTGACAGTGAAAATAAACTGTGTTGGATTCCGTATCATTTTTTGCCAGAAATGACGATTGATAATGTTGAACATAAAAACCATAAGATTTACCAAGATTGGCATGATGCTGGCTATTTGATTAAAATGGCTGGTGGCCGCATAGACTTGCGAGAAATTAAAAAATTTATTGTTGAGCTGCATGGTGGCTTGAACATTATCGAGGTTGTTTTTGATAATGCGACTGGCGCGAGTGCGACTGCTGCTGAGTTAGAAGAAGACGAAGGCATACCCGCTGTGATGATGCATAAGAATGCGGCGAATATTTCGCCTGCTGCGCTGGATTTAGAGGCGCGGATTGGTGAAGGGTCTTTTAAGCATGATGGTTGCCCCATTCTAAAATGGATGGCCAGTAATGCATTTGTTGATAGGCGGGTTGATGGTTCGATTTTGCCGAAAAAAGAAGCTGTGAATAGTCAGAATAAAGTTGATGGCATTGATGCTGGGTTGCATGCATCGGCTCGGTTGAGAGTGCTTAAGCCGCCGAAGCCGATACAGAGCCTTGGTGGTGTTTATTGATAAATTGGAAGTTTTATTATGGGAATTTTGGGACGGTTATTTGGTGGTGCGCAGGCTGCGCCTGTTGCGCACAACCATTATTCTGAATTGGGTGGTGGGACTGAGTTGTTTGCTACTGGTTTGAGTGGTTCGACAAGTAAATTTGTTACGCCGCAAGCTGCTATGCAACATAGTGCGGTGTTTAGTTGTGTGCGGGTGATTAGCCAAGTGATTGGCTCGTTGCGGATTGATGTGGTTGATGATGAGACGGGGGCTATTGATAAAAAGCACCCGCTTTATGATATTTTGGATACTAAGCCTAATAACCTGGTGACGGCGCGGGATATGTGGGAGCAGGCTTTAATTGATATGCTGCTTAATGGCCGTGCATTTGTGCGGATTAATAGAGATCAGAACGGCAAAGTTAAATCGCTTGTGCGGTGTCAAGATTTTCAGGTACGGGTGAAGATTACAAAATCACGTGACCCGAAGTTGATTTATTTGGTGACTAACCCTTGGGGCGGGACTGATGTTGTTGACCAAGCGGATATGCTGCATTTTAGGAATTTCGGCAGCTCTGATTTGCTAGGTGAAACGGCCATTGCAATTGCTGGTGGTAGTATCGCAGCCGCAAATACAGAAGAAGAATTTAGCCATAAATACTTTTCGACCAGTGGTAATGTTAAAGATTTGGTTGAATTTCCTAATGACCCAACGGCTGAACAAATTGCTGAGTTTAAGAAGAATTTTGAGCTTGAAACTAGTGGGAATAACTCGTTTAAAAAAGTAGGCGTTATTACAAATGGTGGCCAGCATAAGCGGCTTAGTTTGAGTGCGCAAGATGCTCAGACGTTGGAAAGTCGGAAATTTAGCGTTGAGCAAATTTGCCGTATATTTGGTGTGCCGATGGTTATGATTGGTAGTTTGGATAAACAAACCAGCTTTGGTAAAGGTGTTGGGGAGCAGTTTAAGTTTTTTATTAATCTGACGCTTAACCCCATTTTGCAAAAGATGGAATGCGAAATGAAGATTAAGCTTTTTCATGCCAATGATAATTTTGAAATGCGGTTTAACCGTGATGGTTTGACTAAGGGTGATTTGGAAGCCACGACCAAGGCTGACACTGCGGCGATTGGTGGTAACCAGATACCCGGCACATTGACGCAAAATGAGGTGCGGAAACGCAAAGGCTACCCGCCGATTGCTGACCCTAAAGCTGATAAGCTTTACCAGCCGATTGATAAGATTGATCGGGTTGATAATAATTTAAAACCAACTGATGATGAAGGTGATGACGATGAACAAGATGTTGATAAAGCCGCTTAGTGGCTGGCCTTTGATGGGCATGGTTGTGATGAATAAGCTGAATATTGGTGATGCGAAAAGCCAAATTGCGGCCTTGGCTGATTTTGGGCATTTGGCTGATAGATTTGCCAATAAGGCTGGTGATAGTGGCTTGAATGTTAAAAATATTGGCAATGAAGTGCATATTTATATTGATGATGACATTAGCTTATTTTATGGCATTACCGCCAAAATGATCACTAAAGCCTTTGAAAAAGCGGATAGTAAAGACGTTGTGCTGCATATTAATTGTGCGGGTGGCGATGTGATGCAGGCGCGGGGAATGGTTAGCACTATTGTGGCGTATAAAGGCAAAGTTACTGCTGTGATTGATGGGCTTTGCGCTAGTGCGGCGACATTTATTGCTTGTGCCTGCGCTAGCGTGGCGATGAATGATGGTGGTTTGTTTATGGTGCATAATGCATCTGGCTTTTGCTGGGGTGACCATATTGATATGAATAAGCAGGCCGAAATTTTGTTGAAAATTACCAATACTATTGCGGCGGATTATGCGGCGAAAACTGGTGAGAATTTAGAAGCTATGCTGGCATTGATGGATGCTGAAACGTTTATGAATGCTGATGAGGCGCTAGCTGCTGGTTTTATTGATGAGATTGTTGAAACGCGGCATGAAAAAACTGTTGAGGCTAAAAATAAAGGCAAGTTAGCTTTTGCGGAAAATGTTGTTGATGAAGGTGCTGAGCCTGAGCCGCTGCAAACATCGTTGCGGCAAAAACATATGCAGGCTAAGGCCATGCAATTGAAATTAAGCGTTAATGCTTAAAAACTGAGCATAACGCTCGCTTAACTAACCGACCGTCCTTTTTAGGGCGGTTTTTTTATGGGAAAATGGAATGACTATTTTACTAAACACATTGCGTGACAAACGCGCTGAGGTATTTAAAGCGCTTGGTGAAATTACCAGCCTAACGTTTGAAAATTACACCGACGAAATGCATGAAAAAGTGATTGATTTGAATGATCAAGTTGAAAAACTTGATGGACAAATTGAAGTGCTGAACCGTGCTTTGAAATCCGAGGCTGATAAGGCTGAATATATTAATGTTCTGGCTGATGACTACAATATGTCGCCTGACCAAATTCAGGCTAATATGGTA
Organism: Hyphomicrobiales bacterium; assembly: GCA_002401855.1. GTDB lineage: Bacteria > Pseudomonadota > Alphaproteobacteria > Rhizobiales > OSC116 > OCS116. Next base: position 39,031 of record NVUH01000014.1, on the reverse strand, counting down.
CGTAGTGAAAGCATTTTTGACAATGTGTTGCGCTTTGGTGTGCAAGCTATGTCTGCCGAAGATGTGGAATTTGTGAGAGCCGCGCAAATTCAGAATGCAATGGATGGCACGACTGATGTTAAGGGCGGTTTTTATATTCCGACCGAAATTGCTAAAAAAGCCATTACGAAATTGCAAGATTTGGGCGGTATTCGCTCTTATGCCACGATTATTACGACTGGCACTGGCAACCCGATTAGCTTCCCGACCTTTGATGATGGTGATAATGAAGGTGAGCTTTTGGCGACTGATGACCCTGCGACTGATGGTGATGACCCTGTTGCTGGCTCGATTACGCTTGGTGCATTCAAAATGTCGACTAAAATGCTGGCGGTTGATGAATCATTAGTACAAGACACTGGGTTTGACCTGATTAATGAAATTTTGACCATAATGGCAATGCGCTGGTTTAGACTTGAAAGCCGCCTTTATACCGTTGGTACGGGTGTTAGCCAGCCTAAAGGTATTGTGGTTAGTGCTGCGCTTGGGCATACGACTGACTTGCCTGCGGCATTTACATTTGACGATTTAATTGAACTTGAGCATAGCCTTGACCCTGTGGTTCGGAAAATGGCGGGCGTTGCATGGTCGTTTAACGATAAAACGTTAAAAATTATCAAGAAGTTAAAAAACGCCGAAGGTGATTATATTTGGAAAGGCGCGACCGCTGATGGACAGCCTGCTACGATATTGGGCTATCCTTACCATATTAATGAAAAAATTGATGATGCAACGGCCAGTAATTACCCAATTATCTTTGGTATGTTGAGCAATTATTATGTGCGTGATGTTGAGCGTAAATCTATGAAGCGCTTCGATAATGCACCTGAATATGCCAAGCTCGACCAAATTGCGTTTTTGGGCATTAAACGTGGTGACGGGCATTTGCGTGACTTTGAAGGGCAAACCGTTAAAAAGATGAAAATGCACGCTTAATTGTTGGTTTTTGGGTTGTTGTGAGGCGTAGCTTTTGGCTGCGCCTCTTTTTTATAAATGGTGATGAAATGAAAACTATTAAATTTACAGTGGGAATTAGTGGCTTAAGTGCCAGTTATCACGCTGGACAGGTAAGAGAATTTAGTAACAAAAATGCGAAAATGTATGTTGATGCTAAAAAGGCGATGTATGTTGCTGCTGATGGTGATGAAAAACAGCATATTGATGAGCAAAATACCGAAATTGCTGCATTGACTGCGGATAATGATGGATTGCGTGAAAAGTTGGCGAATACTGAAAAGTTGTTGGGAGACGAAAAACAGCATGGTTTGGTTCTGGAAGATAGCCTTGATAAACTTGACCTAGCTTTAGAAGTTTCCGAAAATAAAATTGCTAAATTATTGAGCGAGCCAGTTGATGGCGATGTTGATGAGACTGGCGGTGATAGCAAATCATCGGATGCCACTACTGGCGATGTTGAAACTGGTGGCGGGGATGAAAAAACCGAATCTAATTTGGTGGTCGACCCGGTAAACTCGGGCGAAAAAGCTGTTGATCATGAAAAACCCGAATCTAATTTGGCGATCTATGGCGCAGCGGATGATAAAAAGGCTGTAGATGACGATAAAACAGAATCTAATTTGGTTGATGCTGGTGGTGATAAGGCTGCTGATGTGGTTGCGCCTGCTGTTGAGACTGGGGTTGATGGTAAGAAAACTAAGCGGATGCCTAGTAAGAAATAGGTTTTTGGTGGGTTGAGCTTTTGATTTTTTGATGGTGATATTATGAGTGATGGGACTTTGGAGCTTGGGGCTGTTGAGGGTGATGGTATTATTGGTGTGACTGTTGCTGATGTTAAGCTGAATATGCGGGTTGGTGGGGATTATGATAATGACTTGATTGATGGGTTGTTTGATGCTGGGGTTGCGGCGCTGGAGCGGATGTATGGCATTTGCATTGTGCGGCGCAATGTTAAGATGGTTTTTGTGGAGTTTGGTGACCGGCTTGTTTTGCGGCGGGCGAACAATATGGTTTTGGGGGCGATAAATTATTTTGACGCTTTTGGTGTGGAGCAACATTTTGAGCTTGATGGGGTGCGGACTGAGCACGATATGACGAATTTTGTGAGTGTTAAGTTACGCAAGGGGTTTAGCTGGCCTGTTCATTATGGGGAGTTTGGCGAAATTAGCGTTGATTATATTGCTGGTTGGGCGGCTGCTGATGATGGGTTTGATAAAAGCATTGGGCAGGCGATTAAGCTGCTGGTGGCGGATTGGTATAAGCTGAAGGCTGACACTAGTGAGACTAAGCAATATGCTATTGGGAATGGGGTTAAGGCGCTGATGGGTGGATTTAGGCCGATTTAGGTGGTGGAATCGGGTGTAATTTGGTTATTTTAGCCGTTGGAGGTATATATGGATTCGTTGATTAATTTAAGTTTGGACATTCAGATCATTTTAGTGGCTGGATATTTGGGATTTTATGTTGCCACTGTGGGCAGGGATGGCGGATTGCGGCCTGTTGATATTGGCATGCAAATTTTAGTTTATGGATTGCTTGCAAAATTGGCTACGCTTTTACTAGCTGAATTTGGCTTGAATAAACCGATATATCAAGTTGTTGGTGCGGTGATTGCTAGCCTTGTGGTTGCGGCTGTTTGGCGGCGGTATTTAAGGAAAATATGGGCAAAAATCATTAGGCAGGTTGGTATTCATGTCGATGACCATAACCCTTCGGTGATTGCTTCTATTTTAGATGAGACTGATGCGTTATGGCGGAATGTGCAAATTTACACCAATGATGGCAAGGTTTATGAAAGTAATTTTTATAAATTACCAGCGGGTTTGCCTAATAATAACATTGCGTTAGACGGTGTGGGTAATGTGTCATTATATGTAACAGCATTGTATGCCGATGCGCACGACGAATCACCACTAGTGTTTGAAGGGCATGACCCTAAACAAAAATGCAAATTGACCTATTTGCCAGCGAATATAATTATTAAAATGAATATTTCTTGGCACAATAAATAATACGATTAAGGCTTTTCAACTGATGTATCGACTGAGGTTGAGGTTGTTGTTACGGTGCTGGGTTTGCCAGTATTGACTGCAACGGGATCTTTATCATCGGCCATTTTTATATTCCTTTAGGTTGTAAAATTGAAAATATATAGTGAGTCGCTAAAAACGGCAAATTGAATCTTTAACCGCTGTTTGGAGCGGTTTTTTTATGGGTGATTTGACAAATATGTGAAAATGGTGCAAGATTCGGGTGTGTTGCAATAGTGACACCGAGTTTAGTAGCTCGTTTCTCAAAAGCGTCCTACACGCGAATTTTACTGCGTGTTTTTTTATGCCTTGGTGGGTGTAACTTATGGTCGGGCGTGGACTTGGTGCGCAAGCACGCAGTTTTCTTTTGGGACTGTCTACTAACTTGTTTACGTTCGATCACCCTATCTGTTAGTAGCGATGAGGTGGTTTAAAAAACCAAAGGATGAAGAAATGAAAGCTATATCAATAAATAAATTTGGCAAATATGAAATTCCTATGCGTGATGAGGATGGGTATTTTCATGCTACCACGATGTGTAAAATATTTGGTAAGCAGATGGAGCAATATAGAAGATTAGAAACCACAAAGGCTTATATACGGGCGCTTTCGTCCAAAGCGGGAATTCCCGCTTTGCTATTAATTAAAACAAAAAAAGGCGGATGGGATGAGCAGACGCGGGGGACGTGGATACACCCTAAAATGGCTATTCATCTTGCCCAGTGGCTTAGCCCTGAATTTTCGGTTTTTGTGACTGAATTGGTGTTTGATTGGCAACAAAAAGCGATTGAGCCGCCGAAAGTTGCGAAAATTGAGCAGGATAAGCCGAAAAAGGCGATTAAGAGAGAGATATTGACGGGTGAGCAATTGGTTGATTTGCAATGCCAGATTGCGATTGCTATTGAGAATAGTTGGCCTGCTGGTGGGGTGGTGCGCACCGTTGAAGATTATTGCCATGCTTTGGCGGCGCATTTTGGGGTGTTTAGTTATAGCCAAATATTAAGCCAAGATATTGAGGCGGCGAAAAATTATGTTGATGGTTTGGCTGGTGTGAAGCCGTTTGAATGCAAAGACATGATTTTGCGGCGGTTTAACGGGGTGGAAAATTTGACAGACATTGAAAAATTTGAACAGAAATTGGCGACGTTGGTAGGTGATGCTATGAATTTGGTGCGTGAACGGCCGTTGAAGCGGGGAATGTTGGGTTAGAAGTTATCACTAATGAAGGAATATATATTCCTCTTTTTTATGATTTTTCTTGATGGATTTACGCGGATTTTAGAAATATTATCTAGTAAAATAGTCCATTTTTTACCGTTGTTTTTGACAGCGTCTAAAAATGGTAAAAGTTCGTGAGCATATGAAATGATGTCGACACAAGAATCTGTCGTGGGGTTACCATTATGATCGGTATGATAAATGGTATATGTCACGGCAGAGGGTTTGATTGTCGGTTGATCCCGTTCTAGCTTAACTGGATGGTCGTGAATAGAATAGTCTGTGTTTTCATCTGCTGTAACGGAGGCTAATAATATCTGTCGGGATTTATCTAACAGGTAAGGAATATCAGAAACTTCATACTTTTCGGCAAAAACTGCGGTTGATTCAATCATCGCCTGTTTTAGGCTATCAATTCTATTGGCATTAATTTTGTTGATTTCATTAGCAATTGGTATGATGTCCTTAAAATCATATTTGGCAATATTGTCAATAAACTCAGTGTATCTATCCGCGTAATCGGCTGGCATAGAAAAATTGTATTTACTCATACGTCCCCACTTTTGGGGATATTGTCGCGCGATTCGGGTTTTAATTACAAGTGAAGGTTGTGAAAAATGGTTGAAGTTGTTTTGAATGATAAAATTATGTTGCAGCGCAAGGCGGTTAGCACAGACAGTATGGGTGGGCAAAATGGTGAATTTGCTGATTTAGAGGGGGCGTGGGCGCAAATTACGCCAATACGAGCGAAAAGTGGGCTTATAGAAGGTGGTAAAAAGGCGATTGGGGTTTATAAAATTGTGACTTGGGCGCGGGCGTTTTTGCCTGAACTGGTGCAAGCTGGCGATCGGATTATATGGCAGAGCAATGGTGACCGAGAATTGTATATTAATATTCAGCACCATAAGCCGATTGGGGATGTTTATGCTGAATATGAGGCGACATTGGTGGAGGGTTGATTGTGGCTGAAGGTGGTTTTATTGGGATTGAAAATTTACGGCGCAAGCTAATGGAAATGCCTGTTGAAATTAAAAAAGATGTACAGCGGGCTATGGATATTGGGGCAGAGGAATTTGCCGATGCAGCGCGATCTGCCGCGCCAAAAGGTTATACAGGGCAGTTGGCACAGGGTATTAAAGTTTTGAAGGCTGATAGTGTGAAGCGCGGGCGGTCGATTGATGGGGCAAAACATGATGCAATGCGGGTGCGGGTGGTGAGTGACACATTTTATGCGCCAATGGTTGAATTTGGGCATGTGATGGTGAACCCTAAAACGGGTAAAATAATAAAGCCAGTGGCGGCTAATGCGACATTTTACCCCGCTTGGGATGGGATGAAAAAGGGCGTCAAAAGCCGCATAACGCGGGCGATTAACAAATCTGTTAAGCGGGTTTGGGGCAAATAAATAGGTTTGAATTATGAGTTTTTTTACTGTGCCATTGGCGGAGGCGGTTAGGGCTGCGCTTATTGATGATGCTGTATGTGGTGGGCGGATTTACAGTTATGTGCCACCAAAATTAGTTAAGCCATATGTGTTGATTGAAGATTTTAGTGGTCGGACAGAGCGGTTACGCGGCCTTGATGTGGTGAATGAGCAATTTAGTATTAAGGTTTTTGACGGTGCCGAAACGTTGGAAAATAGTTTGAATATTCGGCAACAAATAACCGAAATATTGATTGATGAGACATTTGAGGTGGCGGGTGCTGGCTTGGTTTTGTTGAGCGTTATTTTGGAACTAGCGGGCTTTAACCAAGATGGTGAAGACCATGAAACCATGGCGCGATTTAATGCGCTTTTACATAAGGAATAATGACCATGGGTGAATTAGCTCGTAGCTTAGCATTTATAATGGATGACCCCGATAATGCGGGTGAGTTCTTAATGATTTGCGGCATTAAAACGCATAGTTTGGAAGTTTCGGCAAATATGGTTGATACCACTGTGCCTGATTGTGATGACCGTAGTGCGCCACTGCAAAAAACCACACGTTATGGCATGAAAGAATTGAGCATTGAAGGCGATGGCCTTTTTCAAGATCATGCGGCGGTGAAATTGGCGGTTGGTGCTTTTGAAGCACAAATTCCACTTGATGGTAAATGTGTTGTGCCTGGGCTTGGTACTTACACATGCGTGGCGGGTTGGAATATACCGAAATTGAGCTTTGGTGGTGACATGGAAGAAGATTTATCTATGAGTATCGGGTTTATGCCTGCTGGTAAATATGTTTTTACTGCTGAATAGATAACATTGTTAGATTGGGACAAATATGGATAATTTAGAACAAAGTGATGTGAAATTCATTGTATCTGGGCAGTCTTATAAGGCTAGCTTGGATATTGCGGCGCTTGAAGCAATTCAAGAAAAATATGGCAAAAATGCTTTTGATTATATGGATGAAATATTACCGTTGCTTGATTTTCCGAAGATTCGTGAATTGATGGCGGTGATTATGGAAGCTAATGGCGTGGAAAAAACCGATTTGCCAGATTTTACTAAGGCCAGTTTTAATGGGCTTATGGGGTTGGTTGGGCAATTGACACAAGCAACGCTTGGCAGGCAAGAAATGGATGCGCCAGAAAAAAAGCCAAAAGCGGCACAGGCAAAGAAGAAGTCGAGCTGATTGATTTCTACGAAATGCTAGGGTTTGCGATTGCGAACCTTGGTATGCCTGCGCGTGATTTCTGGCGGTTGACGTTACGTGAATATGCCGCCGCTCACAAGGCTTGGTTGCGAATGCAGGGTTTTGACGAAGAAAATACACAAAATAATAAAATGACAAAAGATGAATTCTCTGAATTAAGAGCATTGGTCAAATAGGTGACGAAATGGCTAGTAATGATAATGTGAAATTGGGTATTGATATTACTGCTGACCCGAGTAAGGCTGAAACAAGCTTGTTGCGGCTGGTAAAAAGTACCGAGGGTGCGGGCTTGAAAATGCGAAAAATTATCAACGGGATGTTTGATATTAGCGCGTCTTCTGGGGAATTTAGAGGCCAAGTGCGGGCAGCGGCGGCAACCACTCGAAAATATGCGACTGCCACTGAGCTTGCTAGAAACGAGATTAGCAACCTTAGAAAACAATTTATAAACACATCGTTATCGGCGACTATTTTTAACAGAGCCATGTCGGCACAAGTCAAAATTATTAGTGATGCAACTGCTCGCGCGCGGCTGCATAATAGTGTTTTGGGTCGTTTAAGAAACCAAATTAAAGGGTTGACGGTTGGGCATTATGCGCTTGGTGCGGCGGTTGCCACCGCATTTGCGGTGCGGGGGATTAAAAATCAATTGGATGGTGCATCGAGCATACGAACGCAAATTAAGTTGATTGTGGGTGAATATGGCAATGTTAATGCGACAATGCGCCAGAATTTTGAGCTTGCGAAAAAGACATATGGTAGTTTGGATTCGACTGTTAGCGCTTATGCGCGGATTAGCCGAAGCACAAGGCAGCTTAATAAGAGTGAAAAAGAGCGGTTGCAGGTTGTTAGTAATATTAACAAATCGATTAGTATTGGCAGTAAAACAGCGCAAGAAGGCGCTAATGCTGTGTTGCAATTGGGGCAGGGTTTATCATCTGATAGGCTATCTGGTGACGAATTAAAATCTATTTTGGAAAATGCTCCACGTTTGGCGCAGGCTATTGCTGATGGCATGGATGTGAGTATTGGCAAACTGCGTGAAATGGGCGCGGCGGGTGAGCTTACGGCTGCGCGGGTGTTTGATGCTTTGTACGGCCAAACGGCCAAAATTGATGCTGAGTTCTTGAATGTTGAAAAACGTATTGACCAAGCCATGACAGGGGTTGGCAATAGTGTGACGTTGGTTGCTGGTCAACTTGATAAGCTTTACGGTATTAGCCAAACGGTGGTGAGTGGCTTTGATAGCATGGCAGACGCTATTGAGGGCATACCGCAATATATTGATTTGATTGAGTTTGGTTTTGCTGGGGTGGCGGGGATGATAACCGCTAGTTTAATACCTGCGGTGATTGCTATTGGTGCGGCGGTTGCGGCTTCGCCATTGCTGCCGTTGATATTGGCGGGTGGCGCTGCGGCTTTGGCAATAAATTTGTTGAGTGAAGCGCTGGGCGGGGCTGTCGATTTATCGGCTCGGTTATCTGACGCGGATATGAGGTTAGCCAAAACAACGGATATTGCCACGCAGGCGCAATATGGTTTGACGCGGGCATTGCGCCAACGTGGTCGAGAGTTGGCAACGCAAGATGTTTCGACTGCATTGGTTGGGCGGGATGAGGCACAGACAAGCGTAACTAGTTTGCGTGAAGAAATGGTGATACAGGCCGATTATGCTGTAGATAACAATATGTCGGCGAGTGCTCTATCGGAATGGCAAAGCGAGTTAAAAAATAAATTGGCATTAGCCAATAAGGATTTGAAAAAAGCCACATCGCAATATGATGATTCGATGAAAAACCTGCGTAAAATAGACAGTGCTAAAATTATTGATTTTTCGGGTGATTTGGGTAAGGACGCGGGGAAGGGTGCTGGTGGCGAATTATCGCGGGTGTTGACAAATAAAGTCAATGAAATGACGCAATTGCTGCGTTCTGTCGAAACACCGCTTGAAGTACTGAATCGTGAAAAGCATGAGTTTTTGCAAAAACTTGATTTAGATGACCAGTCCGACCGGATTTTATATGACAAATTGATGGTGAATGCGCAAAAACGATATGACGCGGCGGTTAAGGCGCAAAATATTAGTGGTAATGGTGGGGGTGGTATTAAGAGTATTTTTGAGGAGGCTAAGGCTGCGGCGGTTGAATATGGCGAGGTGGTTGATACTGTTATTGGTGGCGTTAAGGACACTTTTAAGAGTGTGTTTAGTGAGATTTTTAAAAATGGTGAGATAACCATGAAAAGCCTTGCTGATACGGTTAATAATATGATGAACCGTATTTTTGACAAGATTTCTGGCTTGGCGATTGATGGGTTGTTTGAGCTGTTGCCGATTGGGTTAAAAGATGGTGGATTTGTACAAAGCTTTGCTGGTGGTGGTGGTGTTCATGGTGCTGGGACTGGGACTAGTGATAGTATTGCTGCGCGGTTAAGTGATGGTGAGTTTGTTGTTAATGCGGGGGCGACTGCTAAATATCGCGGGTTGTTGGAGCAGATTAATAGTGGCAATAAGATTGCTTTTGCTAGCCAGAATGCGGCAAATCAAAATATTAACATTGCTACTGAACCTGTTGTAAATGTTAGCGTTGTTGTGAATAACACTAGTTCGGCTGGGGTTAGTGTTCGGCAGAATGGCAATGATATTGAAATTGATATTGTTGAAGTGATTGAGAATGGTTTGGTGAAGCGGATGGCTGATGGTGAGAGTAATTTGGCTGCGGCGATTGCTAGTGGATTTTAGGTATTATGCGCAAAATTATTGAATTTTTGAAGATGCTTTGGAGGTCGCTTGATGATTACGTTTCCTAGAAATTCTAAGCATATACTTGGCATTCGAGTTGGACAGAATGGGCAATATGCTAAGGGGGTGACTGAGACTGAAATGGAGCTTGGTGTGCCTAAAAAGCGGGTGCGGAATAGCCGGCCTGTGTTTTTAGCGAATGTGACTATGTTGTGTACTGAGTTGGGCAAATTGTATGTGATGGATTTTTATTTGGTTGATGCTGCGCAGGAGACTAATTATTTTAAATGGCCGTCACTGCATGGGTTTGATGATGATGCTTTGATGAAATTTACTGCGCCGCCAAAGGTGGTGGAGAAAATTGTTAGTGGTGAAGGGTTGTATGAGATTAGCATTAGTTTGATGGTGCGTGAATTGCCTAATGCGGCGCTGGCTAAGCAGATTTATTTTGTGGGTACTGATGAAGAATTTGCGGCGTTGATTGCTTTGGGTGATGGTTTGGATTTGCAACCGCAGCTTGATGCTTGGGCGGGGATTGCATTGGCTGGATAAGCTTAGCTTCTGGTTTAAGTTTAAGTTTGGAAATGATTTTATGACTACAGAACAGATGAGCACGGCTTACCGAAGTGCGATGGCACGTGGGCGGGCGGCTAGTGGCGGCGCGGCTGTGGTGATTTTGACTATATCGCTTTATTATGAGGGGTTGGTTGATGGGCAAGGCGTGGCGACTGAATTATATGCTTATACTGGTGGTGAGGCCGAAGGTTATGCCGAATATGAAGGGCATGAAGTTGGCTATCGGGATTGTTTGATTGAAACTGAGGCGGCGGTGAATGGCGGTAAATTGGCGCGGTTTATTGATTTGCCGTTTGAGCTGAAAATACCTGATGAGAATGACAAAGGCGGGCGGCGTGCGCCGTTGCGGATTAGCAATATTAGCCGTGAAATTAGCCGTAATGCGCGGGCTGCGAGTGATGCTGGGTTGAAGGTTTATGTTACTTTTCGCGGGTATTTATTGGGTGCTGAAAAGACGCGGGTTGACCATAAGGCGCTTCGGTTTGAAGTGAAGAAAATAGATTTAAGTGGTGGTGATGCACATATTGAATTGATTGGTGATATGCCGAATTTGGTGCATATGAAATTTCCACGGAAAAAATATAATTTGGATGATCACCCGTTTTTGGCTGGCAAGGCTGAGAAATTGGGCGGTTAGTTTTTACCTAAAATTGAATGGTGGTTTGCATGCGACATTGGGCGCTGGGTTATATTGGCTTGCCTTGGGTGGCAATGGGGCGTGGTGTGCAGGGCTTTGACTGCTATGGCCTGTTTATGCGGGTGCAGAAGCTTTATTTTGGGGTTGATGTGCCTGACATTGGCATTGACCCATCGATAGACGTGATTGGTAAATTGCGGGCGTTTAAACATCATAAAGAATTTAGCCATTGGCGGGTGGTTGTGGAGCCTATTGAGGGTGACGCGGTGATGATGGGCAACGGGCGGGCTGTGAGCCATATTGGGGTTTATTTGGCGGTTGATGGTGGCGGTGTGTTGCACTGTGATGACATTGGCGGGGTGCAGTTTACGCCGCATGGTGGCTTTGGCGGCCATGAAAATAATTATGAAATTTTGAAATATTTGAGGCATGAAACGAAATGAGCAATGTGATTTGTTTACATGATTGTTTGCATTATGACGATTATGCCACGAGCTATAACGGGCAACGGATTAGCCTTGATAAGCTAGCTAACCGTGAAATGGGCTTGGGTGTTGTATGTTTGGTTTATGTGAATGGTGAGCTTGTGCCTGATGATTGGGGGCGGGTGATTGAGCCTTGTGACCAAGTTATATTTACGGCATTGGCTGCGGGCGGCGGCGATGATGGCGGCAAAGATGGGTTTAGGATGCTGGCGCAAATTGCGCTGTTGGCGGCGGTTGTGGTGGTGGCGGGACCCGCGGGTGCTGCATTGGCGGCGGCGACTGGTTTGGCTGTGCCATTGGCGACACAGATTGCGATATCCTCTATTTTATTTGTGGGGAATTTGGCGATTAATACGCTGTTGCCACAAAGTGCTGTGAATGATGAAGCTGAGCAATTTAAGAATTTAAGCCCGCAAAATAATGTGGCGCGGTTGGGACAGCCAGTTAGTGAAGTGTTTGGTGAAATGTTGGTTTATCCTGATTTATTGAGCCAGCCATATACGCGGTTTATTGATAATAAAGCCCAGCTTAATGAGACGTTCCATTTTACCAATGGGGTTGCTGAAGTTAGTGAATTGAAGCTTGGAAAGACCAAGATTGGTGATTTTAGTGAGTTGTCGGTTGATGTGCAGCAAGATGGCGGCATTGCAACACGGTATGACGTTACTGACGCGCAGGGCATAGAATTGCTTATGCCGCGTGATGATGGCTTGCCTGAGCAAGTTTTATGGGGAGTTGATGAAGGTTTTACGCAATGGTTTGACCTTTGCCCGCCTTATGAGACTTTGAATGTTAGCGGGGTGCTTGATACGCGGTTTGAGTTGTCGCTAGCTTTTTTACAAGGGGTGGGCGATGAGTTTGAAGTTACGCAATCGGCCGAGGCGGATTTTGAGGATTATGATTTTTTGAGCGGTGTTCAGCTTTATTGGCAACAGGTTGATGATTTGGGCTTGCCGAATGGGCTGAGTGGTGATTTTGAAATTAAAGTGCCTGTGCCAGCTAATGGCTTGGGCGATAATGAGGCTTATAATTGTTCGGTTATATTTGTTGACACATATGTTTATGAGCAAAGTGAAACTGAATTGACTTTAGAGGCTGGGGCGCAAAAGGTGGATCATGCGTTTTTTGAGGCGCGGGTGCAGGTGCGGCTTAAGCGGATGGTTGAAAAATCTAGCGATAGCCAAAAAGCAACCAGTGTGCGCATAGCATCGATGGCGGGCGCTGGGCAATATGTTGCCAATGTAGCTGGTGTGATGGTTAAGTTAACGGCGGGGCAAATGAAAAGATTGCCTGTTAATGGTGGCATGATTTTAAACGGCATTGTGAAGCGGCATATTCACACTTTTAAGAAAGCCGGTAATGCATTTGTTTATGATGCTGTGCGGTTTGAGAATACGCCCGCGCAGGTGATGTATCATTTTTTGCACGAATATTTTGGCGGCTTTGAAGAGGTTTTAAGGCTGGTTGATTTGGATGCGCTGTGGCATTTGCACGGGATGAATTTGGAGCTTGGTGAGACTTTTAATGCGCGGATAACCACTCAGAAAAAATATTGGGATTGGCTGGTGCAAATTGGCTTTGGCATGCGGGTGAAGCCGATTAGGCGTGGGGCTAAAATTAGCTTTGTGCGTGATATGCAAACTGAATTGCCGAATTTTGCGGTGCCGCCACTGGGTGTTGATGAGGCGCGATATAAATTTAATGGGTTTCATATTGTTAAGGATAGCATGAATGTTACTTACAATATGCTGTGCAGTGATGATGTTTATGACGGGGTAAAACTTGATTTTATTGATGAGCGGATTTGGCAGCATAATGATTACCAGCTTGCGCTTGATGGTGGTGGTGAGCCTGAAAACCCGATTGTGATTGAGGCTAAGGGGGTGACTAGCATTACCACGGTTAAAGCCATTGCGCGGCATATGGTGAATGCCATGAAATACCGAAAAACGGATGTGAGTTTTAAGACTGAGCTTGACGGGCTTTTGCCGAATGTTGGCAGTGTGATTTATTTGGCGCATGGCTTGATTGATAAAGGTGAGACGGCGCAAATATATGCGATGAGCGGCAATGTGATTGTGCTTGAAACGCCGCTTAACGCGCAATATGGTTTTGCGGTTTTGCGGTTGGGTGATGCGCGGGCTAGCCAAAAAATTGCGGTTGCAATTGCTGGTGATGGGATGACGATAAATTTGGCGGAAATGCCTGTGGTTGATGGTGCGCAGGCTGATGTGGTGACGTTTTTTGATGAGCCAGAAGCGGTTGACACGATTACATTTTACAACCAGTTGGATGATGAGCCGTGCAATGTGCGGGTGACAAATATGAAATTTACAAAAAATGGCGCAACGATTAGCGGGTTTGTTGATGATGCGCGGGTTTATGCATAGAAAGGATTTTTTTGATGAGTGTTTTTGAGGATTTATATCAAAGCTTAAGTGTTCAAGTTGCCAAATTTGCGGCACATATTGGCATTATTAAACAAGTGGTTGAAGGCGATGATACGACTGATGTTGATGATGGCAATGGTGGCACTTTGTCGAGCTTTAGGAAAATTGCGAAGGATGTGAATTCGCATATACCTGCCGTTTTGGCGGCGGTTGATGAAGCTGAGACCATTATTAATGATGGTACGGCGGCTGTTGATTTGCTGGTGGCTGAGGCTGAAACGATAATTACTGATGGGCAAGCGGCGATTGATGAATCTGCTGGGAATGCGGCGGCTAGTGAGGCAAATATTTTACTTTATGGATATGCAGCGGTTGCGGCAGTTAGTGGTGATGAGTTACATGCAAATGTTTTTGTTAGCCCAGACACCTTAACCGAAAATTTGACCATATTAGAAAATCAAAATGCCATCGGGTTGTTTACCAGTGTGGCGGACGGCGTGGTGGTGACGGTTTTGGGAAATTTAACAATAATTGAATAGGAATTAAAATGACTTTTAACTTAAATGGAATTAAAGGGGTTAATGGCAACCCGTTAGAAATTGTCGGGCCAGTTGCACTATCTGACCCCGAACAGTTTATAGAATCTTTGGGAATAGATGATTCTACTTCTATAGACATAGCTGCGCTTAATACTGAATATGCTGTTCCTGGGGAAAAATTTCTCGGGAATCAGGTTTATATTTGGATTACTGAATATGAAGGTTTTACTGCCAATGACATAGCTTTAACAACCGCTCCATCGGGGGCGATAATTAGCACTATTGCATTGAATTTTTTGACAGCACCAAACTTAAGTCAGTTAACTGATATTGCAATTTCTAATGGTATTTCTGGCGCTAATCTGTGTTATCTACGATATACTAATGGCGACGGAGGGGCTGGTGAGGGACTATACAACCTAATTAAAACCCTAGCAGACTCCACTTCAAATTTTAATGCAGGGCGAATAATTCACAAATATACCAAGGCATAAAATACGAATTTAAAGGCGCTAATTGTGGGTCTCTGGGTTCAACCCTATAGTTATTTTGGAGTTATAAATTATGGACATAGACCCGAATTTGACGGTTGCCGCAACGGCTATGATGAATAAATTGGCGGCGCTTGCGGTTGTGAAATTGGCTGTGCCACAGGCTGTTTTTATGGCGGTTGATTTGACTGGTGAGGAAGCTGATGTGGTGATTAGCCGAGATGGTGAAATTTATGATGGGTACTATTTTTTGATTAAAGGCGATGTGGCAAGCGATGATGAATTGCTGTTTTTATAGAGGTTGATTTTATGGATGATGTCTACAAGATAGTGTTTAGCGTTATTGGTTTTGTAATTATGATTGTTGGGGCTTTTATGAAAATTAGCCATTCAATGAGTGATAAATTTAAATATGTTCATGAGCGTATTGAGAGAAAAGACGATGATACAAATGCGCGGATTGATGACGTTAAACGGGATTATGTGAGGCGTGTTGATTTGGCTGTGCATCTTGCCCCTATACAAAAGGCAATTGAGCTGCAGGCTGAAAAACAAGATGATTTTCAGAAAGAAATTATACAAATTTTGAAAGATAAATAAAATGGCAACTTTTAAAATGACATTGGCTGAGACAGGTGTTTGGCAAGAATTTCCTGTGACTGGCCTTGGTGTGCTGGAAAACACGAATAACCCGCATCAGCTTAAATATTGTATTGTTGTTGGTGCGGCTGATGACACTAAAGAGATTAAAATTATGGCGTTGAATGAAAAGCTTAACAACGTAACTGCGGCTGAAACGCTTTATATTTACGGTGCTGAAAATGATATTGTGTATTGGAGGGAATTATGAGTGTTATGGACGCTGTGGTGGCGGCAAAACTACATTTGGAGCAGCATGGTGGGTTGGTTAATTTTGATTTTCCGCGTGACATTGTTGCTGATGCGGCTGGCAAGGGGCATATTGTTGATGAATTAGATTATACTCGTGCCTCTGAAACTTTAATGGTCGATGCTTCTGGTGTATATCACACTTTCCCACCTAATGCGGTGGCACAAACAAATTTAGGTATGAAGGTTAGCCCAGTAATTACCAACCTTATCCCAAGCACAGGCCTGCAAGGCGCTGTTGTTGGTGAGGTTACTAATGGCGGTGTCGGCCGGTTGCCTACTGGGTGGGGCTATCAAGCCAATTGGGTTGATCAGGTGTTTGTAGTTGCCATCGGTTCTGAAAATGGTTTGCCAACGATAGATATACGCATAGTTCTTACAGCCGTTGGGGATACCAAATACCCTTACATATATATGGGTCATCCTACAGTTGGTGCGGCAGGTGAGGCATATACAGCCTCACTTTATAGAAAAACTATAGGTGATAAGCCAGATGTCTCTAATGGCTCAAGTGTACCTCTACAGGTAGCCGAAAGCTCAACTATCGATGGTTCTATTTCACATTCAGTAATTCAATCGTTCAATGATGAAACTGATGAGTTAACAAGATATGACACCACATACACCTTAACCAAAACAGGAGATATAGAGCAGCTTATAAGATCGTTTTACGCAACCGTATTAGATGGTGAAAGCATTGACACGACAATTCGTTTTGCTGCCCCACAACTTGAAATTGGTTCATATGCTAATGATCCTGTAATGACGGGCGAAGGCGTAACAGGAACCAGCGCCGCCATTAATGTGAGTGATGACATTAGTGAATTTAAGTTAACTCAATTAAGTCTATACACTGAGTTTAATCTTTTAAGTTTTGGTGAAATTCAAGGAAGCATCATACTGGAATTTAGTGGTGCTAATTCCAATCTAATATCGTTCAGAAGGCTAGATGCTAGCGACAATATTGCATATATTGATGTTGAGCAAAATGCTGAATTTTCCTTTTTTCCAACACATATTCCTATTTCTACAGGTAATTTAAAAACACTTTTAACAATATCTGATGGGAAAGTTAAAATTTTTATAAATGGCGTATTGGCGGGTACTCAACTATTGCCTCGGCTAAGTCGGGACACCGACTATGCGCAAATCAACTTCGGTAGCTCCCATCATAATAATGCCGAACAAATTATAGCTAATTTTAAAAAATCTGTTCTTTACGGCATAGCTTTAGATGACGCTATATGCGTGGAGTTAACGACATGATGGCTTGTATTATAAACGCTGCTGATAGGGCGGCGATGATAACTTTGCTCTCGGGGCAAGGTATGACTTACGTTGACCAAGATGCTATAGAGCAGTTTAAAGCGCCGCCGCAATGTGGTTTTTTTGAACTTACTGCGATCACTCATGATGAAGTGGCTGACCGAAGCGACCCCGAAAACCCTGTTATCACCACCCCACGGCTGGTTAAAAGTGATTTTTGGCTAATGTTGCATTCAAACGAACATATAGCGGGAATTGAGGCATTTACCCAGCTTAAATATTGCTGTGACACGGAAAATGGCGAGCATGCTGCGCATTGCGCGAGCGTAACCACAACGGCGATAACGGGTGACCCTATTATTGGTTTTGATGGGTTGCCTAGCGGTGTTGGGTTTGATTGTTTTTGAGGCAACTTAAGCCGGGTGAAAAATTATTAATTAACAAGCTGCTTTTGAGCGGCTTTTTTTGTGGAGAATATAATGCAAAAATGGATGAAAATTGCGGAATCTCGTTTGGGTGTGAAAGAGATTAAAGGCAAGGAACATAACCCGCTTGTGGTGGGGTATTTTGCCGATGTGGAGCATGATGAGGTGAAGAATGACGAAACCGCATGGTGCGCGGCTTTTGTTGGCTCTTGCCTTGAAAATGCTGGTATTGCAAGCACTAAGGCTTTAAATGCCCGATCTTACCTTAAATGGGGACGGGGGATTGATGTGCCTGTTGTTGGCTGCATTGTGGTTTTTTGGCGTGAAAATAGAAATTCTTGGAAGGCTCATGTTGGGTTTTATAAGGGTGAGGATGAGGATTATATTTATTGTTTAAGTGGCAACCAAGGCAATGAAGTGAATGTTAGCAAATATCCAAAATCTAGATTGTTGGGCTATCGTTTGCCGAAAACCAGACTTACCAGCAAAACTAATTGGGCGGCTGGTTTTGGCTCGTTGGGCGCTATTGTTAGCCAATCTGATAATATTGGCAAGGCTATTGATAAAGTAACGGCCATCACTAAAAAAGGTGGAGATTTGGCCGATAAAATTGGCGGGTTGACTGAGGCAGGCGCGATGCCGATGTTGGTGATTTTGGGCTTGGTTGGGGTGTTTTTGTTTATTATGCATGAGCGCGGCAAGAAGGTGGATGAGCATGGCATATAGCTTTTTCATTTCCGCCCTAAGATGGATTCCAAAATGGTTTCTGGTTGGGGGGGCGGCTTGTTTTATTGCCTATTACACAGGCATTAGCCATGGGCGTGAGCCATATAAATTAGCGGCGGCGGTGCAGAACGAGATTAATAAATATCAAAATAAAGATCATAAACAAGTCGTGATAAACGCCGATAAGCTAAGGAAACAATCCTATGAAGAATTTAATGATTATGCTTGTGTTATTGATGGGGCTGATGCTGACAAGCTGTCAAACTATGCCGACTCGAGCAAGTAGCGTAAAACTTGAAAAACCACTGAGTGAGCCTTGCAAACAGTTTAAGTTTAAACCTGGCAAGGTTATGACACAGGTGGCGGCTTTGGCAATTGCATATAGTGTTTGCGCTCGCAGGGTTGAGGCGTTGCAGCGCATTATTAAATCAGGTTAATGATGTGTGTTAAGAAAATAGGCTTGCTGGATTTCTTTAAGGAGGGCAAGGCCACTCTGTTACGTGCGGGATGCACAGATTGCCATATCAACATAGTATGGGGCGCAGATACAGTGGACGGATGGTCGGAAATTAACAAAAATGAGACAAGATGTGCGGTCAAGGGTGACACCTTGGCCGCTTTTTTTGTGTCTAAAGTTCAATTGACTTTATTTTACGTGTTCTTTATTTGTTCTCAAATGAAAAATGCTGAAAAAACGATATTTCATTGGTCAGATATGAAAACTGACCGGGCTAGCGTGAGCCTGCATTGCTTTACTTGCATGACCAGTAAACCGTTTGATTTGGGGGAGGGGATGCGGCTTTATGGTGATTTAAGCGTTGTGCAGGCTGAGGCGTTGCTGAGGCGATTTAAATGCATAAAATGCGGAGAGAAAAACTTTAGTTGGGTTGTTAGGCCTTATGAGGTTGATGGGTGATGGATAAAATACGCACCAATAGAAAACAACAAATGTTATCGCCACTCTTAAATGGAAACCATGAGGTTTTTATTATGTGCCAAGATTGTTGGATTTTGAAACCGATGAATATCGAGTTTTTTTTGAAGCGGTTTGGCGACCAAATGCATTTTGGCATGAATTTAAAACCACGCGCCTTTAGGTGTAAAAGATGCAATGGGTATAGTTTTATATTTATTGAGGCTGATTTTTATTTGGGTGATATTGCGCGAATTGGGGACGGGTATTTTAAGAATAAAATTATGCCAAGTGGGGCAGTTCCGCAGGCGGAAATTGTTTATGCCTATGTTGAAGGTGAATAGGGCTAGAAATTGTGATATTTTTTGGGTGGTTTTTTGGGTGGTTTTTGTTGCTGAAAATTACCTAAGTCATTGATTTATTATGAAGTGATTCGAATTGATATTCTCCTAGGGCGTACCAGTTGAGATGTTTCCAACCATTTGCGATGTATAGAACATGGTGTGAAGTCAAATTTATGATTTGGCTTTGGTTGGGCTGTGTTTTAGATTTTATACACAAAAAATAATTAACCCCACTATAATTACACTTAAATGGCTTTGGCTTCTAGTGGGGCTAAGGTTTTCGTGAGTTTTGCTAATTATACATTAGTATAAGTTACTGTTATTAAAAGTAATTAGTTTTATTTCAAGTATATATTCTACTAAAGAACAGCATATATTGTCTAATTTTAATGTGCGGGTTTTTATGCAATTGTTAACACACTCTTAATGAGGGCTGGTGGAGAAGCTTACGGTTCCCCCCTTTAAAGTTAATTCTTCACCAGCATACACCTTTAGTATAATTGATAATATTAACCTTAAAATATAAATTGGCCTCACCGTTCATTCGGACATTTAGTCGACAGTGAGTCTTTGTCCCCCATTGTGCTTGTTGTCGGCTTTTTGCATTTATTAAAGCGCTTGCAATTTACCTAAAATTTTAACTATATTTAGCTCTTTTTCTAGGTTTGCGAGCGGTTATAGGTTAATAATTCATTCATACACATCAACAGTATTGAGTGAATAATGATGATTTCAAAATATAAAAATAATGCTTTGGTTAAATTATTAGCGGTTTGGGCCATCGTGCCAATGACAGCCGGTTTGGTTTTTGCAGGCGATATTCCCAATGATACTGTTTGGGGCAAAAATGGCGGCAGCGCAGAACTTTGTTTTGAGCTGAATGCAGCACATGGTGCTGATGGTGGTGCGGCATGGGCACATTCAAATGGGTGGAACATTTGCCAAGATCAATATCTGGCACAAGGCCAGTATATGGCACAGGCTCAATATCAAGCTCAGGCTCAATATCAAGCACAAACACAAGCCCAATATCAAGCCCAAGCACAGGCTCAGTATCAAGCGCAAATGCAAGCGCATTATCAAGCTCAAGCACAGGCTCAGTATCAGACCCAAGTGCAAGCTCAATATCAAGTACAAGCCCAATTTCAATCGCAAACACAGGTACAACATCAGGCTCAAGCCAGTTTCAGCATTATGAGTGATTATCATAGTGGTAGTGGCGGCTTTAATCACGCAGTTTGTAACTGCAGTGGTAATGGAGGCGACCATTCCAAAAACGGTGGTCACTCTAAAAATGGTGGGGGAAATACCAAGAATGGGGGCCATTCTAAGAATGGCAATTGGTAATATCTACATGACTAAATGTAGTGAATGAACGGGAAGGCGGCAGTTAACACTGTCGCCTTTTTGCTATTTTAGCAGGCGATCCAATTGATATTGAGTTGGGTAGGGCTTGGCGGCACATTCAACAATCATCTGACCAATTTCCATCAGCGGAATGTCATCTAAATTGCTAAAATTTATACAGCCTTTTTGAAATTTACCAGCTTTGATGAGGTTTTTATATTTGGTATGAATGTCTGCATAACAATAGATGGGCATGAGGTGCAGGCTGATATGCTTGGCATGGCAGGTTATGGCATATTTCATTATATCTTGCTGGCAATATAACAAAGCATCACTGCTCATCATTTTGCCGATGGATCTTATGGCCGCCGCATCATTTTGTAGGATTATATTAGCCAGAGCCTTAATGGTTGGGGTAAACCTATCCTCAACCATGGTGCAAAATTTTGCTATGTCGTTAGACATTAAAATTTTCCTTTAAAAATCAAAAGTAGCCATAATTGGCACATGGTCAGATGGTTTTTCCCAATCACGCGTGTAGCTTTCAATCTGCACTTTACTCAAGCAATCGGCCAATTGCGCCGAAACCAACAGATGATCAATGCGAATGCCGTGGTTTTTTGGCCAGGCGCCTGCTTGATAATCCCAAAATGTATATTGATGCGGCTCGGCAATGGCGGTTACAAAGCAATCAGTAAAACCCAAATTTTGCAATTTTCTAAATTTTGCGCGGGTTTGTGGCAGGATAAGCGCATCACCACGCCATCTTTGCGCATCCCAAACATCATCATCATTGGGTATGATGTTGTAATCGCCACCTAACAGCAATTTTTCTTCATAAGTTAAAAGCTGTTCGGCATGGGCGATTAAACGATCAAACCAGCGTAATTTATAAGGGTATTTGTCACTGCCATCGTCAACAGGGTTGCCATTTGGCAAATATATCGAGGCGACACGAATGGCTTCATCACCAAAGCTGATCACCGCTTCAATATAGCGGCTTTGCTCATCTTCATCGCCTTCGATTAAAAACGGCAGGCCGGTGATCACTTCGTCAATCGGGTGTTTGGATAGAATTGCCACACCATTATAGGTTTTTTGGCCGTGGGTGGCGACATTATAGCCCAAATCTTCAAAGACCTCGCGCGGGAATTTTTCATCGGTCATTTTCAACTCTTGCATTAGCAAGATATCGGGTTCAACCTGTTTTAAAAATTTAGCGACATTGGGGTGGCGCACATTGATAGAGTTTACATTCCAGCTGACTATTTTCATGGTTTTCCTATTATTTTGTAGAATGTCGATAAAATCTGACGGCATAGCCCGGCTCATGCTCAATTTCGCCAGCAGTGTCAAAACCCAATGCCTCATGAAATGCATGAGATTGCGGGTTGTTGGGCTGCGTATTCACTTCGGCGGTGAGCGGCACATTATCTGCTTGGGCGGCTAAAATAGCATAATTATATAATTTTCGGCCAACGCCTAAGCCACGCGCATCTTCAGATACAATGATGCGATCCACATATAAATGTTGATCATTATGGTCATTATGCCATGCATAATTTTTACTGCCATAATCAGTGCCCTCGCGTATTAACATCACCGCGCCGAGCGGCACACCATATCTGTCGGCGATTAAGGCGTGGCTGCAGAATTTAATATTTTCAGCCAAGGTTTTGGCCGTATGTGGGTCGACAGAAGGCACGCAAGCATTGTTCAGTTCAACCAACCAATCTAGGTCTCGTGAATCATATTTTCTTATTTTTATCATTAAGATACGGCCTTATATTGAAACAGCACTCTCATTATTCACATCGAGAATGAAACGCCACAGCCACATTCGGCGGCGGTGTTGGGATTGTTGATTTTAAATGCAGCCCCTGCGATGTCGCTGACATAATCTATGGTGGCATCCTGCAGGAACGGCAAAGACATTGGGTCGATTAACACATGTGCTTTGTCGCGGCCTAAAACTAAATCATCGGCATTCTGCTTGGTCACAATGTCATATTTATACTGAAAACCCGAGCAACCACCACCTAAGATGCTGATTCTAAGTTTTGAGCTATCTGTCTCTTTACTCAGGATTTTTTCAATTTGAGTTAAAGCATTATTTGTGACTGTCGGATTTTCCATAAAAACCACCAAAATAGAGTTATATATAGTCAAGTCACCGATTTTAGGTTATTGGCTATGGATATCTAATATAAGGCATTTTGTTTTGAATTTTAAGCCCCTAAATAATGAATCTTTACTGGTGAGCTATGCACAAAAAGCCAGCGTGAGCAGGGGCCGCTTGTTCGATGAGCAAGAAAGCGCGCATCGCAGCGCTTTTCAGCGTGATCGCGATCGGATTATTCACACATCGGCGTTTCGGCGTTTGCAATTTAAAACACAGGTTTTTGTCAATCACGAAGGTGATCATTTTCGCAATCGCTTAACCCACACTATTGAAGTGGCGCAAATTGCCCGCACATTGTCCAAAGCTTTGGGCTTAAATGAAGAGCTGGCCGAAAGCTTGGCTTTATCGCATGATTTGGGTCACACGCCGTTTGGGCATTGTGGTGAAGATGTGCTGAACCAATGTTTAAGTGACATTGGCGGGTTTGAGCATAATGCCCAAAGCCTAAAAATCGTCACCAAATTAGAGCGGCGATATGCAGATTTTGATGGTTTGAACCTGACTTGGGAAGCTTTGGAAGGCTTGGTAAAGCATAATGGGCCGTTGATTGATGCGGCGGGCAACCCGACAAAAAAATATCAAAAAAATGGTGTGCCGCATTATGTCAATGAATTTTGCCGAGAGTTTGATCTTGAGATTGATAAATATTCCAATTTAGAAGCACAAGTGGCGGCTTGTGCTGATGATGTGGCTTATAATAACCATGATATAGATGATGGTTTGCGGGCGGGCTTGTTTGCGTTCGAAGATCTATATGACCTACCCATCTTCGGCGATGTGCTACGCGAGGTGAAAAACGAATATGCGGATATAAGCTCAACTCGCCAAATGCACGAAGCCAACCGCAGGTTAATTGGTCTGATGGTTGAGGATATATTGCGTAACACCCAGAAAAATGTGGATAAATTTAACATTCAAACCCCTACGGATGTTCACAATGCCCCGCAAACCATTGGTAATTTTTCAACTGAGATATTGGCTGCTATTAAGAGTTTACAGGCCTTTTTAATGGAAAATATGTATCGCTCGAAATCAGTGGTTAAAGAGCGTGTGGTGGCAGCACAGATTATTGAAGATTTGTTTGAAACTTATCTCAAATCGCCCGAAAATCTACCGCAGGATTGGCAGATAGATTTTGATGCCGTTGCAACTGAGGTTTCGAAACGTAAAATTGGCGATTTCATTGCGGGTATGACCGATCGTTATGCGATCACTGAACATCAACGATTGTTTGCGTCTACCCCCCAAATGCGTTAAAACACGGCAAACACATTGTGGCTAAGGCCAAATAGAAAGAATTTCATGGATATTTTTGTTCATTTCAAATCAATCATTGTTAACATTATTGCCGATATGGGGCATGGTGATTTAGACTGTACGCGCATCAATACCGAGCCACCACGTGATAAAGCACATGGTGATATTGCCACCAATGCCGCGATGGTGTTGTGTAAGCCATTGGGTATGAAGCCGCGCGATTTAGCGGTTAAAATAGCTGATGCATTGGCGGAAAATCCAGATGTCGCGGCGGTAGATGTGGCAGGGCCAGGGTTTATCAATATTAAAGTTGCCAATGGTTTTTGGACCACACGGTTTGCGCAATTGGTGGCCGAAAAAGAGCTTTTCGGGCGGCCAGAAAAACACAATAGAAAATTAATGGTTGAGTTCGTCTCGGCCAACCCCACAGGGCCGGTGCATATCGGCCATGTGCGCGGCACAGTGTTTGGTGATAGCCTGTCGAGCCTGCTTGAATGGTCGGGTTATGATGTCTATCGGGAATATTATGTCAATGATGCAGGCGGCCAAGTGATAACATTGGCACGCAGTGCTTATCTAAGATATTGCGAAGCTTTAGGCGATGACATAGGCGCGATTCCTGAAGGTTTATACCCCGGTGAATATCTCAAACCAGTGGGACAAGAGCTTGCAAAGAAATATGGCGATAAACTCAAAAATCTAGATGAGGCCGAATGGTTGCCATTGATTAAAGATATAGTCATGGCTAGCATGATGATGATAATTAAAGATGATTTGGCTTTGTTAGATGTGAAATTTGATAATTATTTTTCAGAACGTAAATTACATGAAGACGGCGCGATAGAAAAAACCTTGGCTGATATGCGCCAGCGCGGTTTGGTTTATGAAGGTAGCTTGCCGCCGCCCAAAGGCCAACTTCCCGATGATTATGAAGAGCGTGAACAAACTCTGTTTAAAGCCACTGAATGGGGCGATGATATTGACCGCCCGTTGATAAAATCTGATGGCAGCTATACGTATTTTGCGGCAGATATTGCTTATCACCGTGATAAATATTTGCGTGGGTTCAAAGAGCAGATTGACGTATTGGGCGCTGATCATGGTGGTTATGTTAAGCGTCTTAAAGCTGTGGTGCGGGCGGTGAGCAATGATGAAGCCGAGCTAGATGTTAAAATTTGCCAAATTGTTAAATTGCTTAAAAATGGCGAAGTGCAAACCATGTCGAAACGCTCTGGCAATTTTATCACCTTGAGTGAATTGCACGCGGCAGTTGGTAAAGACCCCATCCGTTTTATGATGCTTTATCGTAAAAATGAGGCACCGCTGGACTTTGATTATGATAAAGTGACTCAAAAAAGTCGCGAAAACCCGGTATTTTATGTGCAGTATGCCCATGCGAGGGTTTATTCTATCATGCGGCAGGCCAAAAGTGTTTTGGCTGGCTTTGATGTTGAGACATTTGATTTTACCAAGGTTGATTTAAGCTTGCTACAAGACGAAGCCGAAATTAACCTAATGAAAACACTGCTAAATTGGCCGAAAGTGGCAACGGGTGCTGCCGAGTTTCATGAACCGCATAGAATTAGCTTCTACCTGTATGACTTGGCATCTCATTTCCATGGTTTGTGGAATAAGGGCAAAGAGATGCCACAATTGCGCTTTATAGTCGATGACAATTTAGAATTATCCCATTCTCGGTTGGCAATGGTGCGCAGTGTGGCGTATATTATAAAGGCTGGTCTGGATATTTTAGGCGTTGATGCGCCACATGAAATGAGATAATGAGCTTTTTGGTGTAAAATAGTGTTAATTATGTGTTATTTAACCATGTTTAGGTTAGGTTGTAAGTGTATTGTGTGAAAGCTGGAGACGATTGTGAGTGACTATAATAATGATTCTAATGACGATTTGCCAGCTGATGGCAAGGACGCTCAGGCTGAAAAGCTAACGGATGATCAATATGCTGACGCTCAATTCCCTCAAGCTGAATATGCTGAAGGGCAAGTTGAAGAAGAATATGTCGAGAATGTAAATAGTTATTATACCAATGAATATCAAACTCAAGATTATTATGAAACGCCTGTAGAAGGCCAACCTCAAGAGCAGACTGAGCCGGTTATTTTTGTGAACCAGAGTGATGAAAGTTACACTGAAGACGATAATATTTATTCGACAGAATTACCAAATTATCAAACTAACCTCACGCTACAACATAATGAACCACCTGCCTATGCAGAAGCTGTTGAATATGTAGCGCCTGACCTCAACGCTGGTGAAGCCCTCAATAATGACGAAGGTTATGTGGCAGCGGATGAATATCTGGAGCCTGATATTCATGCTAAATCAGATTATGTTGAACCGCTACAAACTGAGCTGGGGCAAACTGAACCAGTGTTTGGTGGATATGTTGCCGAAACCTATCCTGAACGAGCTCCTGCGGAACGGGCCTATACCGAACCAACTTACGTGGAACCGGCTCCAACGGAACAAACACATTTGGAGTCAGGCTTTGCGCAACCGCAATATTCAGAATCCAATGTCACCGAACAAGAATATGCGCAACCGTCATATACCGAAGCGGGTTATGTGCCTCAACCACATGCGCCTGCATATGATAAGCCTCAAATGACGGCGCAAGGCGGTTACGAGCAAACTCAATATGCATCGGATGAATATGCATCAGATGAATATGCTACCAATAGACCGAATTATGATAATGTCGGCCATGATGAATCTGGTCAATTGCAAGCCATTGGTGACGCACCAGTAAGAGATTCTGCGCAGCAAGATTTTAAACAAGAATATGTAGCCGAAACCTCAGAACGTCGTAATTTTATTATTGGCGGAGTGACGGCAGGTTTGGCCTTAATTTTGGTTCTTGGCGGCAGTTTCTATTATCTTTACACAAGCTATGTCAACACTGAATCGGCTGTTGATGTGCCAGTTATTTTGGCTGATAAATCCGAAATTAAAACCTTCCCCAATGCTGATTCAGAGTTGCAAACGACCAACAATGGTTCTAAAAACACCGATAGAATAGAAAGCGGCGCGACCGATGTGGGGCAGGGCGTTACAGTTACAGAACCTGCTTTGTTGGATAGCCGTGAAGATGTGGTCGATGAAGCCACTAAGTCAGAAGATCGGGTCGAAATATCTGATGGCGTGGTGGCGGATAATGATGATAAAGATATACAGAATGTGTTGACCCTGATTAAGAGCGGTGCCGACAATGTTGAAATATTATTAAAACCCGAAGATGTCAATCAGCTGGACCAAAATCAAATTAATATAGATGGTTTGGAGACTATATTGGTTGATGCCAAGCCAGTTAAACTTAGCGATCTGATTGCACAGGCCAATCAGCTACCGCAAAGCACTATTGAACGTGTTACTACATCTAATGTTGATGATTTACCTGTGGTAGATGCTAATGATCTATTTAAAAAGATTGTCACTGAAAATAACACCGGCACCCAAAATGTTGCGGTGGCGACAGAATTGCCAGAGGCAACTGCACAACCTTTGCCAGAAACAGATTTATCAAATGCCATTGCCATTGCCTCTAACCAAATTGCTTCTAACCAAGCGGTTAATGTGGTTGCAGAAGCGCCAAAACCTGTGATTAGGCCAACCACTGTGCCGACCAGCGTTCCCAATAGTTTGTCACCAGTGGTGGCGGCATCTGGTGGGGCTTATGGTGTGCAATTGGCTTCTTTGCCAAGCGAGGCGGGGGCGCGTCAGGCTTATTTGGAAATCACGGCTAAATTCCCTAATATATTGGCTGGGTATAGCCCGATCATTCGCGAGGCGATAATCCCTAATAAAGGCACATTCTATCGGGTGTTTGCGGGGCCAATAATTAGCTATAATGATGCCAATCAGCTCTGTGCAAACTTACGTTCAGCGGGCATAAGCGGTTGTTTTGCTAGAAAAATGTAAGAATAGGCTAGGGCCGATAGCCTTCAAAGGTAATCTGATCGGCATATCTATCACTATAAGCTGCATCTTTTGCTGATCTTACCGTCCATGTAATGACGGGCGTGCTGCACAATTTGGCAATGCGTACACTCAACCTTGGCAGGTCATGCACATGATAAGAGATGAAATGCGGGCGAGTTAGCGGCCAATGTAGCAGGTTTTTGAACAAAAACCGGGTTAAACCGTTGGTGCCAGGCCATTCGTGCGGCTGCATATTATGCTCGGCCACGATGCCGCGGATGATATGCGGTGCGATGCGTTTAAATTCTTTTACTGTGAATGGGTTGAATGACATGATGCAGATGTCACCTTTGTAATCTTGCATTAAATTGGCAATATAAGCCTCGAGCGGCCCAATATTATTGGCGAGGCTTTTCACTTCCACAATCAACGGCACTTGGCCATCGACTATTTCGAGCAATTGGGCAAAGCTTATAATGCTCTCGCCACCCATTTTATAAATCATGTTTCGCAATTCAGACAATGTAAAATCAACCACTTTGCCTGTCTTGTTTATCAATCTATCTAAGGTTTCATCATGAAAAACAATGGCCTGATTGTCTTTGGTTAGTTGCACATCAATTTCGATGGCATAATTTTGCGCAATGGCGGCTTTTATGCTGCCACGGCTATTCTCAACAACGCTTTTTTCGGCATTGTGCAAGCCACGATGGGCTATCGGTAAACGGCTGATGAAACCAAGGTCAGTCATTATTCAATTTCGAAAATGGCATCGATTTCAACAGATACACCAAACGGCAAGCTGGCCACGCCAACAGCGGCACGGGCATGTTTGCCGGCATCACCTAGCACAGCAACCATAAAGTCAGATGCGCCATTAATCACGGCTGGGTGTTGGATGTAATCTGGTGTCGCGTTGACAAAGCCACCAAGGCGAAGCAAGCGTTTTATGCGGGATAAATCACCACCCAAAGCCACTTTGGCTTGAGCGAGTAGGTTAATTGCGCATAATTTTGCTGAAGCTTGTGCGTCTCCTAAGCTAATGTCATCACCAACTTTGCCAACATATTCAAGGCCATCAGTCCCAAATGGCAAATTGCCAGATATAATAAGTTGATTTCCCGAAATAACATAAGGCACGTAATTGGCAGCAGGCGCTGCGGGTGATGGCAAAGTGACACCAAGTTCAGTTAAACGTTTGGTAATTTCATTAGACATTATTTTCTCCTCATATAAATATAACTGCACCTTAAGCGCAGCTATATTTAATGCAAGGGTAAATTATGACGCTATAATTTAATCACACTAATCGGGTCATTGCCTTTGAAATATTCAATAAGGTTTTCGGCGGCACGGTTGCCCATGGCATCACGTGTTTCATGGGTGGCACTGCCAATATGTGGCAACATATATACATTGCCTAATTTTAGATATTCGGGGTTTAAATTCGGCTCATTGGTAAATACATCCAAACCAGCGGCAAAGAATTTTCCAGATTTTAACGCGGCAATCACTGCGTCATCAACCACTAAATCACCACGTGATGTGTTGACCAAAACCGCCCCATCAGGCATCAACTCGATGGCTTTAGCATCTAAAATATATTTAGTATCTGGTGTTAAGCCTGCATGGATGGATAGGAATTGCGCATGCGGCAATAAACCTTCCAATGTGTCATGATAAATAGCGCCTTGCTCCAAATCAGCAGATAAGCGTGAGCGGTTGTAATAATGCACTTCCATGCTCAGGCCACGTGCGAGTTTAGCAAAAGCACGGCCAATGCGTCCCATGCCTAAAATAGCCACTTTTTTGCCTGTAACATCTATGCCAAACGGCGATGTTGAACCAGGTTTGCCCCATTGACCTGCAGCCACTTGTGCATGACCCCAATTAGCGCCACGTGCAGCGCCTAACATGAGCAATAGGCCAATTTCGGCGGTTGCATTGTCTAACACTGATGGCGTGTTGCACACAATAATGCCGCGAGCATTGGCAGCTGCCACATCAATATGGTCATAGCCGACTGACATGGTTGAGAATATCTTAATGCTGTCGGGCAGGGCGTCGATCAGGTCTTTATGCAAAGCTTTGCCAACTAAAATGGCTTGGCAGCCCTGGGCCGCTGCGATGACTTGCTCATTGGTTTGCTCATCTTTCGATATATCGACAATGTCAAAATTGTCGTAAATTTTTTGCATTGGCGTTTTTGGCAAGTGGCGTGCTACTAATAATTTTGGTTTTGTCATCGGTCCCTCATGAATTAATATATTAGTTTAGATGTAAGTCAAAACTAAAATCTATGCCAGTATATAATGTAAGTCTGTGGTTTAAAAGCATACCAATCAATAATTAAATTAGTTAGTTATTGCTTTTTGGGTAGGTTTTCCTTATGTCTAAGGCGAAATTTGACTATTAATAATTCAAAGAAGGATGCTGCAAATGGCTGCAATTATTGATATTTTAGGACGCGAAATTTTAGATTCGCGTGGCAACCCAACTGTAGAAGTTGAAGTGATTTTGGACGATGGCTCTGTCGGTCGTGCTGCTGTGCCCTCTGGCGCCTCAACTGGTGCGCATGAGGCGGTTGAGCTACGTGATGGCGGTGATCGTTATTTAGGCAAAGGCGTTGAACAAGCTGTCGCCAACGTAAACGGTATTATATTTGATGCACTGGCTGGCACAGAAGCAGAAGAGCAACGCGAAATTGACCGCATTCTTATTGAGCTTGATGGCACGCCAAATAAAAGCAAACTAGGCGCAAACGCTATATTGGGCGTGTCTTTGGCCTGTGCCAAAGCGGCAGCTGATAGCTTAGGCATGCCATTATATCGCTATATTGGCGGCACAAATGCTTGCACATTGCCTGTGCCGATGATGAATATCATCAATGGCGGCGAACATGCTGATAACCCGATCGACATTCAAGAATTTATGATTATGCCCGTATCGGCTAAAAATATTCGTGAAGCGGTGCGTATGGGTGCTGAAATTTTCCATCATCTGCAAAAGAAATTAAAAGCTGCTGGTCACAATACAAATGTTGGTGACGAGGGCGGTTTTGCTCCTGATATCGGTTCATCTCGTTTGGCGCTAGATTTTATTCTCGAATCAATTGAAGCGGCTGGTTATAAAGCTGGCGAAGATATTGTATTGGCATTAGATTCTGCGGCTTCTGAATTTTATGTTGATGGCAAATATGAGCTTAAAGGCGAAGGTAAGTCATTAACATCCGCCGAAATGGTTGATTATTATGTGGATCTGGCTAATGACTATCCAATTTTCTCCATCGAAGACGGCATGGACGAAGATGATTGGGACGGTTGGGCGCTACTTACCGAAAAACTCGGCGATAAAGTGCAGCTTGTGGGTGACGATCTATTCGTGACTAACACAACACGTTTAAGCGATGGCATTGATAAAGGTGTGGCAAACAGTATTTTGGTGAAAGTGAACCAAATCGGTACCCTGACCGAAACCATCCAAGCCGTTGATATGGCACACCGTGCGAGCTATACATCAGTGATGTCTCATCGTAGTGGTGAAACTGAAGATGTTACCATTGCTGACTTGGCTGTGGCGCTGAATTGTGGCCAAATCAAAACTGGTTCACTATCACGCTCAGACAGAGTTGCAAAATATAATCAACTTATCCGCATATCCGAGGAACTTGGCGATAGCGCCATCTTCGCAGGTAAATCTATTTTGAAAAAATAGATTGTGCGGCATATGAATTCAAAAGGCAGAACTTGGTTCTGCCTTTTTTTGTGTGGCAAACTCTGAGTTTCAGTATGCCCCTCGTTTCCATAACTCCCATTCATTTCAGTGAGCGCGAGTGCGGCTGCGAACGGCTGAGCACGAACTCACTGAAATGAATGGTGGGCTCGGATGCGAGGGGTAGATAGAGGCTCTGAGTTAGTCTTTTACGATCACGCTGTCTGCATGCTGTGCATATTCAGTCCAGCTGCCGTCAAATAGGTGGAGGTTTTTAATGCCGATATAATCCATCGCAAACCATAGGTTGGCGGCGGTGATGCCCGAGCCGCAGGTAGTGACAATCGGCATATTCATATCAATGCCAGATGCGCTGAGCAAGCTTTCGATCTCAGCCTTGCTCACCACCGTGCCATCATCATTGGCAAGTTGCACAAATGGCAAGTTAAAGCCGTTGGGCATATGACCAGATGACAGGCCTGCGCGTGGTTCTGGGTCAACACCGCTAAATCGACCTGCTGATCTGGCGTCTAAGGTTTGTATGTCATTGGCCGCAACATGCGCATGCATTTGCGCAATGTCTTTTACGCTGCTAGCGTTTAAATTGGCCTTATAGCCGTTGGTAGCATTGGCTTTCGCAAGCGCTGCCGTGGTGGCTCTACTTTCAGCGTTCCATTTTTTCAACCCACCATTTAATATTGAAACCTTTTCATGCCCCATCACCTTAAACGTCCACCATGCCCGTGCGCTGCTCAAAAATCCATAGCCGTCATAAACCACAATATGATGGTCATTGGTAATGCCCATTTCATCCATAGCAGCATTAAACAAAGCCTCGTCAGGCAGCATATGCGGCAAATTCACACTGGTGTCCGCAATGCGGTCAATGTCAAAGAACACCGCACCGTCTATATGTGCGTCCCAATATTCCTGCCGTGCATCTTTGTTTAAATTGGGCATATGCCAAGTGGCATCCAGCACAACTAGATTCTCATTACCCAAATTTTCAGATAACCAATTTGTTTCAACCAGATGCATATTTTTCTCCGCAGTAGAATCTTCTGTTTTTTAAGTGGTGGACAATAGATATTAAGCCCATTACAGACGTTTTTAAATCATTTATAGTGTGGTGTAGCATAGACTGAAATTTATTATAATTCAAACCCTGAAAGGACGTGTTATGAACGAGGAATTCCATCGTATTAAACGATTGCCACCCTACGTATTTGCAGAACTCAATAGACTAAAAAGCAACGCACGGGCGGCCGGGCGAGACATTATAGATTTTGGCATGGGCAACCCTGATCAACCACCTGCGCAATATGTGATCGATAAATTGATCGAAACTGCGCAAAACCCAAAAGTGCATGGTTATTCAGCATCAAAAGGCATTAAAGGCTTGCTCAAAGCCCAAGCGGGTTATTATGAGCGGCGTTTTGGGGTGACATTAGACCCTGATACGGAGATCATCGCTACTTTGGGCAGCAAAGAAGGTTTTGCCAATATGGCACAAGCCATCACAGCCCCAGGTGATGTTGTGCTTGTTCCAAACCCGACATATCCAATTCATTCATTCGGTTTTCTCATCTCAGGCGCAGCATTGCGCCATGTCTCGGCCAAACCAGATGAAAGCATGTTGCACGATATTGACAGTGCCATTCGCCATTCGATTCCTAAACCATCAGTCTTGGTGCTTAATTTTCCATCCAATCCCACAGCTTATGTGGCTGATCGGGGTTTTTATGAAGAGGTGGTTAAATTATGTCGTAAGCATGACATTATCATCTTGTCAGATTTGGCGTATGCCGAGCTTTATTATGATGGCAACCCAACCATTTCGATTTTGGAAATTAATGGCGCCAAAGATATTGCCGTCGAATTCACCTCAATGAGCAAAACCCATATGATGGCGGGTTGGCGGGTTGGCTTTGCAGTTGGCAATAAACGGCTTATTTCAGCTCTGACACGCATGAAATCTTACCTAGATTATGGTGCATTCACCCCCGTGCAAGTGGCAGCAGCAACAGCGATTAATGGCCCCAGTGGTAACGGATCCGAAGGTTATATCGAGGATGTGCGTAACCTATATAAAAGCCGCCGCGATATTTTGGTTTCCAGCATGGGACGGGCAGGGTGGCAGTTTGAGCCAACCAAAGCGACGATGTTCTCATGGGTCGAGATACCTGAAAAGTTCAAACATTTAGGCTCACTCGAATTTTCAAAATTGCTGCTAGAAAAAGCCGATATGGCGGTTGCGCCGGGCATTGGCTTTGGCGAATATGGCGAAGGTTATATCCGCATCGGTATGGTGGAGAATGAACACCGCATCAAGCAAGCGGCCAAAAACGTCAAAAAAATGTTCTCCGAATATTGAATTTGCCCATACCAATTTGAAACGCTCCCACTTCTGGGAGCGTTTTTTGTATGTAACTTTGCGCTAGCGGTTGCACGTTACCGCGCTTTAGTAGATTGTATTTCTGTACTTTTAAAAACGAGGATAGAAATGTGAGTGATTTAAGACTTGGTATTGCAGGCTTAGGAACTGTTGGTGTGGGCGTGGTGAAATTGGTGAATGATCGCCAAATGGCTTATAATCAAATGTTCGGCACGACCATGTCAATCACCGCTGTGAGCGCCCGCACCAAAGGCGCTGAGCGTGGTGTGTCACTCGATGGCTATGCATGGTTTGATGACGCGCGCGAATTGGCAAAATCGCCTGATATTGATGTATTTGTCGAGCTTATCGGCGGCGATGAAGGCATTGCGAAAGAGGCCGTTATAAACGCGCTTGAAGCGGGTAAACACGTAGTGACTGCCAACAAAGCGCTGATTGCCAAACATGGTGTGATGCTGGCCAAACTTGCAGAGGCCAACAATGTGGCTCTGATGTTTGAGGCTGCTGTTGCAGGCGGCATTCCGATTATACGGGTGATGAGCCAAAGCGTTGTGGCCAATGAGATCACGCATCTTGCTGGCATTATGAATGGCACCTGCAATTACATCCTGACCACAATGGAAAAAGAAGGTCGCGATTTTGCTGACGTATTAGCCGATGCACAAGCCAAAGGTTATGCCGAGGCTGACCCAACATTTGACGTGGGCGGCATAGACACCGCCCATAAGTTGGCAATTTTAACCAGTCTGGCGTTTGGCACTGAGGTGAATTTTGATTCAATCTATATTGAAGGCATCGAAAAAATTACCGCCGCTGACATTCGTAATGCCGATGCGATGGGCTATCGCATCAAGCTTCTGGGCATGGCGCTTAAAACCGAAACAGGCATTGAGCAACGAGTTCATCCGGCCTTAGTTAGCAAAAGCTCACCAATTGCCGCAGTTGATGATGTGAATAATGCGGTCTATATTGAAAGCAAAATGCTCGATGGCATTATGCTCGAAGGTAAAGGCGCGGGCGAAGGCCCCACTGCCAGTAGCGTGGTGGGCGATATATTGCAAATTTTGCGTGGTTTTATCGAGCCTGCTTTCATTATGCCGACCGAGAAACTAAAACCATATGAAAAAGCACGGATGAACCGCCATGAAGGCGGTTATTACATTGCTTTGAGCGTGAAGGATAAAGTCGGCGCACTGGCGGCAATCTCAGAACGAATGGCTGAGGCCAGCATTTCTATAGATAGCTTGATACAGCAAAAAGCCGAGAGTGATGAAGGTGTGATACCTGTCACTTTGCTTACAGCCGAAACTTCTGAACGAGAGATTCAAGATGTTTTGAAGAAAATGGATGCTGATGGCTTTTTGGCCGCAGAATCGCGGGTGATTAGGATTGAAAAATTCTCCTGAATCGTTTCAGTTTAATTATTTAGCAAAAAGCATGTGTGAATTAACCTTCATCCATGCTTTTTATGAAAAACGCTAGCTTCCGTTACGATAATCAGTTACATCAAAATAGATTTCTAAAATCGTTGGGCGATGATTTTTTAAATTTTTTATTGGGCTGTTCGGCAGGTGTTGAAAGACGCGCGCTGAACCAAACTTAAGGGCTAAGTTACAAATGACAGAAATGAACCCCGCGTTAGATCGTATTCTAACGCTAGAATTGGCGCGCGTTACAGAACGAGCGGCGGTTGCAGCCACTCATATGCGCGGCAAAGGCAATGAAAAAGCTGCCGATCAATTGGCTGTGGATGCCATGCGCCGCGAGTTGAATGCGTTGGATATTGACGGTGTGGTGGTGATCGGTGAGGGCGAACGCGATAAAGCGCCCATGCTATTCATCGGCGAAGAAGTGGGCACAAAAAACGGCCCCAAAGTTGACATTGCGCTTGATCCGCTCGAAGGCACAACATTATGTGCTAAAAATAAACCCAATAGTTTAGCGGTTTTGGCGATGGCAATTGGTGGCACATTGCTGCACGCGCCTGATGTTTATATGAATAAAATCGCCATTGGCGGGCAATATGATGCCGATGTGATTGATTTGGATGACACACCAACGCAAAACCTCACGCGTTTGGCCAAAGCCAAGGGCTGCGCTGTTAGCGATTTAGGTGTGTGTATTTTAGATCGCGAACGTCATCAAGATTTAATTGCCGAAGTGCGGGCAACAGGCGCGGCTATTATGTTAATTGATGATGGTGACATTGCCGGGGTGATTGCTACGGTAGACCCTGAAAAAACGGGTGTTGATATATATATAGGCGTAGGCGGCGCGCCCGAAGGCGTGCTGGCGGCTGCTGCATTGCGCTGTATAGGCGGGCATATGCAGGCTAGATTGCAAACCGATAGCCAAAGCCAAAAAGACCGCGCGGCCGAAATGGGCGTGGTGGATTTTGATAAAAAACTTAGCATTCGTGATATGGCGCGTGGTGATGTGATTTTTTCGGCAACGGGTGTTACTGACGGTGACATGCTGTTTGGTGTGCGCATGAAAGGCAATAAAATAGAGACTGAAACTTTGGTGATGCGCTCGACAACGGGCACAGTGCGTCGAATCATTGCAGAGCATTATAAGCTCGAAAAATTTGCCATGGATTAATTTATGAGGTGCGACAATTTTGCTCTTTTATAATCATTCAATTGTGTTTATATACAGGCCAACTAAGTGTTGCACAAAGTATTGTCCCTATGAATTATCAAGAATTTATCAAAAATTCTATCCAAGAGCTTAAAAACGAAGGCCGTTACCGCGAATTTGCTGAGCTGAAACGCGATAATGGCAATTTCCCCAATGCAGCTCATCGTGATCAAGATGGTGGTGTTAAAAATGTCACCATCTGGTGTTCTAACGATTATTTAGGTATGGGGCAAAACTCCCAAGTTTTGGCCGCTATGCATGAAGCCATCGACACTGTTGGCGCTGGGGCAGGCGGCACACGCAATATATCTGGCACAACCTCATATCATGTGGCATTAGAGGCCGAACTTGCCGATCTGCACCAAAAACCAGCGGCTCTGTTATTCACATCTGGCTTTATTTCTAACGAAACCACACTCAGCACTCTATATCGCATTTTACCGGGCTTAACCGTATTCTCTGATGAGCTTAATCACGCTTCGATGATTGAAGGCATTAAAGCTGGGCGCGGCGGCGATAAAAAAATATTCAAGCATAATGATTTGGATGATTTAGAAGCTAAGCTCAGAACGGTTGACATTGATGCACCAAAGCTGATTGCGTTTGAAAGCATTTATTCAATGGATGGTGACATCGCACCGATTGCGGCTTTGTGCGATCTGGCCGATAAATATAATGCCATGACCTATATCGATGAAGTGCATGCCGTTGGCATGTATGGCGCGCATGGCGGCGGCATCACAGAGCGCGAAGGTATGACGCACCGTCTTGATGTCATTGAAGGCACATTGGCCAAAGCTTTTGGCCTGATGGGCGGTTATATCACTGCTAGTGCTGATCTGGTCGATGCGATTCGCTCCTACGCACCTGGGTTTATTTTTACCACAGCTTTGGCTCCTGCCATCGTGGCGGGTGCAACTGCGTCTATTGCGCACTTAAAACAAAGCCAAGTCGAGCGCCAAGGCCAACGCGATAAAGTCACTAAACTTAAAGCCATGCTGCTCGATAAACAACTTCCACTGATTGAAAATGATACACATATTGTGCCCATTCTTGTCGGCGATCCGATTAAATGTAAGGCGCTAACTGATAAGCTCATGTCAAAATATCAAATTTATGTGCAGCCGATCAATTACCCAACTGTACCACGTGGCACAGAGCGGCTGCGGTTGACACCTGGCCCGATGCATACAGATGAAAATATAGCAGATCTGGTGGCGGCGTTGGATGAATGTTGGACAGACTTTGATTTAAGTCGAACTTAAGTTTAGAATATAGTGATTCTCTTTGAGGCGTATATTATGAATGAAGTTTATTTTGAACATCATACCATCGGTATTTATTTTAAAACCATAGCCATTCATGGCGGCACAGGGCTCGAAGTGTCGGTTTCTGGGCCTAAACAAACACCCCAAAATAGGCGTGAAGATTTGGCGCTTAAAAAACTCATTTATGTGATGAATAAAAATAAAAACTAAACCAATTCAGTCTACACGCTTGTATAGCTGTTGTGATTATTGTGATTGCGGCTGCGTGGCCATGGGTACCATATATTTTTCATCATCATTCAGGCGGCGCTCTTCGCCCTTGCGTTTTATAGTTGTGCGGCGGCGGCATGGGCCAAAATAATTTGTGGCATTTACAAAGGGGCGGGGGTTTTCAATGATGTTTATTATGCGGTTGAGCATTTGGTCAGATGATACAGGCTTGGCTAAAAATTCATTGGCACCAGCGTTACGGGCAGCGGCAACGCGCTCTTTTTCCAAATGAGCAGAAACCACAATAATGGGTATAAATGCAAATTCATTGGTTGGGGTGCGAATCAAGTTTAAAAACTCGATGCCATCAAAAATTGGCATTAACATATCCAATATAACAATGTCGGGGTTGTGGTGGCTCATGGCTTCAAAGCCAGATGCACCATCTTCAGCGTCAAATACATTGCGAATGCCCAGCCCATGCAGAATAGAGCGTATGATGCGCCGCATATAGGCATTGTCATCAATGACTAAAAAACTCAATCTATCTAAATTATAATTAGATGTCGTCATGTTTTAAACCTTATAAATATTCAAATACGGGCTCAAACTGCAGACAATCCCTTAGTCGTATTTTATAATATCTGATATTATTTTCCAGTACTATTTTTTGTACGGATGGATTCAACGGGTCACCGCAACATACGATAATAATCTAATAGCAAAGAAGGATTAAAGCGTATGAACAAACCGGCCCCTATGGACGAAATAAAAAA
>NVUH01000013.1 GCA_002401855.1 Hyphomicrobiales bacterium | reverse complement strand
GGGGCCAAACATAAAGAAACCCCGCACACCGAAGGTGAGCGGGGTTTAGGGTAAATAAAAGCTTTGCTTTTATTTACCCGTCAAAATCATGATCATTTGGCGGCCTTCGAGCTTTGGCTCCATTTCGGGCTTGGAATATTCAGCGGCGTCAGCTTTGACGCGCTGAAGCAGATCCATACCTAAATTTTGATGTGCCATTTCACGGCCACGGAAGCGTAAAGTGACTTTCACTTTATCGCCGCTGCCAATGAATTTTGCTAAATTGCGCATTTTGGTGTCATAATCATGGGTGTCAATGTTTGGACGCATCTTCACTTCTTTGACTTCAACAATTTTTTGTCTCTTGCGCGCTTCTGAAGCTTTTTTCTGAGCTTGGAATTTATGCTTGCCATAATCCATTATTTTACAGACAGGCGGTTTGGCATTTGGCGACACTTCGACCAAATCAAGACCGCTTTCATAAGCTTGCTTAATGGCATCTTCCGTGTTTATCACGCCAACGTTCACGCCATCGGCGCCAACCAGCATAATTTCAGGAACTCTAATCAATTGATTGATTCTGGGGCCAGTACGCTCTGGCATTTTATTCATTGGTCTACGGGCTATGGAAACATTCCTTTTATTGCCTAAAAAATATGGGTTAGACTTGTCTAATCCCTGCAAATAGCACATAAGGTGAAAATAGGTAATTAGTCAAGTATTTTCGGCTAAAAATTGCTGTTTTGTTATGATTTGGGGCTTTGGCAGCAACATAATGCATAATGCCTTTTCCAAACCGCCCTGCTCCCAATTGATTACCAAGTCAAAACCCGACCAAGACATACGGCGTGAAATGGTCAGAACTTTTAAAAAACCACTGCGCGCGCCATCAACCCACAGATCAAGCCGCCCTTGGCCATCGCCATCAAATTTAGGTGCAATTAGAGTGAATTGCGCTAAGCCAAAATAATCAGTCAGCTGCGAATATTCTGCTGGTGAAATTGAATGTTTTGTTGCCAATATACATATGTTTTTATAGTTGTTTAAGCTTTGATTTGTTGCCATATTGCGCTTAGGCCTTGTTTATAATCTGGATGTTTTAAGCTCACGCCCAGCTCGGTTTTGATCTTATTATTTTGCATATTTTTGCACTCTGCATAGAAGCTTTTGGCCATATCGCTCATATCAGCTTGCGGCTCGGACAACAGATTTGGCACCTCTGCCCCCATTAGCTTTGCCGCATATTTAACAATATCAGCCTGCGGTGCGGGCAAATCATCGACAATGTTATAGATGTTTATGCCCGACAGCTGCTTTTTAAGCGATGCAACAATCACTTGCACAATATCATCAACATGAGAGCGGCAAAAAAAATGTTTTTCGCCTTTTTGCGGCCCGTGTTTTAGCCGCATATCAATGCGTTTGGCACGATCTGCGGTTAGTGCTTCGAATGCTGATCTGCCCACTCCATATATGCCTGGTAATCTAAAAATATGTACCGACCGTTCGGTCGTTGTTGGTGAATTAACTTGATTTGTGTTATTTGCTAATTTTTGCCATTGCGTCTCGGCCGATATGCGTTTTTTTGCGCGTGTATTTTGGGCATTTAGCGGCGTGGTTTCATCTACCTTGCCGCCTTGATGATCGCCATAAACTCCCGTTGTTGAAAGATAACCTAGCCATTTTACGTTTGATTTTTTAATCAATTCGCCAAATTGGGCATAAACAACATCACCATTTTCATCAGGCGGGATCGAACAAAGAATGGCATCGGCTTGCAGTATTTGTTGCGCAACGGCTTGGTTTGACGACTCTGTTGCTTCGGCAGCATTCCAATTTATTTGATTCTGGCTTAATGCCTCACGAGACGTGCCAATCACCTGATATTGTCCATCTAGAGCCGCTGCCAAATGCTGGCCGACATAGCCCATGCCAAATATTAGTATTTTCTTCACGCCGCATTCTCCTCTATCGCTGCTTGAGATGCCGCCCATTCTAGTCTCACGCCTTCATCTGCTTCGCGATTGGCCAGTCGTGCATGAATTTTGGCAAAGGCGGCGTCACTCATCAATTGCTCGGCCGCCCAAATGGCGGCACCGCGAATGAGGGGTTCTTCATCTTCTAACAATGTCTCAATTTGTGGCAGGTATTTAATATTTGCGCTATTGCCGATGGCGATTAATATATT
Organism: Hyphomicrobiales bacterium; assembly: GCA_002401855.1. Lineage (GTDB taxonomy): Bacteria > Pseudomonadota > Alphaproteobacteria > Rhizobiales > OSC116 > OCS116. The sequence goes on along the minus strand of NVUH01000013.1, from coordinate 84,386 downwards.
CCGTATAAACCGCCGCCGTTTGATGCGTTTTATTGGTGACGCGGTGAATAGATCGCGGAATGTTGCGTCATCTAGCATGACCAAATCACCCAATTCGGGCATTGATAATTCAACGCGGGCGTGGAATTTGGCTTCGCTCGACAATTGCGCAAATTTATTCCACGGACAAGCCGACAAACAATCATCACAGCCATAAATATGATTGCCGATTTTGGGGCGCAAATCACGTTCAATATGCCCGCCATATTCAATGGTTAAATAGCTAATGCATTTGCGGGCGTCAATTTGGCGGCTTTGCAAAAAAGCATCGGTCGGGCAAATGTCTAAACAAGCGGTGCAGCTGCCGCAATTGTCTTTAACAGGTGCGGATTGCGGCAATTTTAGCGTGGTGAAAATTGAGCCTAAAAACAGCCATGAACCGAAGTCTTTGCTGACTAAATTTGTGTGTTTTCCTTGCCAACCCAAACCCGCTGCCCCCGCTAGGGGTTTTTCCATTACAGGCGCGGTATCGACAAATACTTTTACATCAATGTCATTTTCAATGTTGAAATTCTTGGGCAGTTCGCTGACCATAAACCGCGCTAGGGCTTTGAGTTTTTTCTTGATCAAATCGTGATAATCGTGCCCACGGGCATAGACACTGATCACGCCTTTGTCTTTATGCTCAAGTTGCCATAATGGATCATCGGTCGGGCCATAATTCATGCCGAGCATGATCACGCTTTGCACCTCTTGCCACAGGTTATTGGGTTGCGAGCGACGCTCTAAAGTGTCAACCATCCAATCCATTTCGCCATATAAATTTTGCTCTACAAATTGCTTGAGATGCGCGCCTGCATAGGCGACTTTTTCTGGTTTGGTAAAACCGACCACGTCAAAGCCCAAAGCTTTGGCTTCAGCTTCGATCTTGTTGGCAATTTCATGTTGATCATGGCTCATATGCCATGTTTAAATTTTTGATGTGGGGAAGTCAACAGCCCGAAACCATGCTGGCCCTAAAAATCAAGGTCAGCATAATGGGCAGCGGGGTGAAAACCCAGCATTTTATCGTCTAAAATACCGCGGAATGACGGGCGCGATTTTATCCTCACATACCATGTTTTAACCTCAAAAAAGTCTTTCCACGGCACGTCAGAAGTATAATCCAAACAGCTTAAATGCGCGGCGGCGGCAAAATCGGCTTGACTCATATGCTCGCCAGCAAGCCAATGCCTGTCGATCAATAAATGATCAATATATTTTAAATGATAATTTAAGTTTTCTTTGCCAGCTCTGATCATTTCCATATCGGGCGAACCACCGCCATCTGCGGCGGTTATAAAACGTTTATAGACTTTTTCTGAAACGATTAAATTGGTCACTTCGCGGTTGAATTTAATGTCGAACCACTCGACCAAACGGCGCACTTCGGCGCGTTCTGCCGCCACACCGCGAAACAGGGAAATGTGTTCGGCGCTGGTTTTGGCGGTGGTTTCATCAAAATATTCAGATATTGGCACAACGCCGCATAGGACTAGGTTTTTGCTTTCAACCAGCACAGGCAACGTGGCGGCTGGGTTTAGCGATAGAAATTCTTCGTTCCATGCCCAAGGGTGCTCTTCTAGCATTTCATAATTAATGTTATATTCGTCCATCGTCATGCGCGCGCGGCGCGAAAACGGGCAAAGCGGAAATTGCAACAGTTTCATCATATAATGTAATGGCCTCTCACATTTTTAAATGTTTTGCTTCTTAAGCATGAATCATATATTAGATCATTTATGATGTTAATAGGGTAATTTTATGACCATTGAACAAATTATTATTCTCTCACTGATTCAAGGTATTACAGAATTTTTACCAATTAGCTCATCTGGCCATTTGGCCATGTTGCCATTACTCAGCTCTTGGCCAGACCAAGGCATCATGGCCGACGTGGCTTTGCATTCCGGCTCGCTCATCGCCGTGCTGATTTATTTTTGGCGTGATGTTAGAAATATAACTGTTGGATTTTTTGATATTTTTCGGGGTAAAAATACGGCCAATCGTAAGTTATTTTTACTGTTGAGTTTGAGCACCATTCCGGTGTTTGTGATTGGTTTTACGCTTAAGAAAATCGGGGTTATCGATAATTTGCGCAGCCTTGAAGTGATTGCTTGGGCTAACATTGTGTTTGCGGTTTTTCTTTATTGGTTTGATAGAATTGGTGCGCAGGTTAAAAATACCGAAGATTTTAGTGTTAAAGATGCTTTGTTGATTGGGTTTGCGCAGTGTTTGGCGCTGATACCTGGCTCTAGCCGTAGCGGCACGACGATGACGATGGCGCGGAGACTGGGTTATAAGCGCGATGAATCGGCACGGCTTTCGATGTTGATGGGCATTCCGACTATTTTGGGTGCATCGTTATTGTTGTTGGTGGATTTGAGCAAAGAGACTGATGTGAGTGTGCAAGTTGATGCTTTGGTTATGGCGGCGTTGTCATTTGTGGTGGCGTTTATGTCGATCTGGGGGTTGATGGCATTGCTGAAGCGGATGAGTATGTTGCCGTTTGTGATATATCGGTTGGTGCTGGGTGCGGCTTTGATACTTTACATATATATGTAAATAATAAGAAGTTGTTTTATGTTTGGCACTGCGTGCGCTCGCTCCGCTCTCTAGCTAAGCCACTCAGCCGCTGGTCGGATGCGAATTCGGCACCCCAATCAACTACATTACGCTTAGTGAGCTAGAGTTTGGCGAAACTCTGCATTTCGGTGCCTCCTAAAAAATTCTGCGCTTGCAGTCTTGTGCTTATCGTGGGAAAAGGGTCCGAAGCCTTTAGGCTGAGGCAAGGCCGACTGGCCGTCGCGCGGTTAGCGCGTTGCAAGCTTGCGGAGGCAAGCGCCCGCAGGGGCCACTAGCCCACCGAAAGGTGGGCGTAAAAATGCAAACTTCCAGAGCATTAACAGGAGTGCTACCCAGCAACTAATACCCTATTCCTGCTTCAAATCATGTATGCCGTAATCGCCTTCGGGGCGGTAATGTTGTAGATATTGCAATATGATTTCTTCGCAATGTCTGGCTTCTATGCCTAGATCGGCCAGAACATGGTTATTCATTATCGCTTTGTCAGAAACAAGTTGATCTTGGCTATATAGCTCGACCTCGCCTTTGGTGATCCACGAATAGGGCAACATGGTGCAGATAGAGGCGAATATGGAGCTGATAATTTTTGGCACTTGTACTATTTTAATGTCGCGGTTGGTGGCGTGCAAGGTTAGTTCGGTAATTTGTTGCATGGTTAGAATGCGCGGCCCGCTTAGCTCGAATGTGGTATTTTCGTAATCGCCTTCGAGTAGAGCGACCACCGCTTTTGCAATGTCATCTACATATATGGGTTCTGATTTTGCATCTAATTCACTAAATACTGGCGCGATGATGCGTTTTAATTTGGCAAATCTTGCCACTAGATTAAACACTCTATCCTCGGGGCCAAATACCAATGATGGGCGCACGATGATGGCGCCTAAAAACGCGGCTTTGACTTGTAATTCGCCTTCATAATTAGAGCTTTTATAAGTGTCTGAATCATCTGTATCTTGTTTGGGGGCCACGTTGAGGGTTGAGAAATGAATGAGTTTTTCAACGCCATGCTTTTCGGCCATTTCGGCAACGGTTTTGGCGCCTTCAACATTTACCGTGGCAAATTTTTGCTTGCCGCCCTCGTCCAAAATACCGGCTAAGTTGATGACATAATCAGCGCCTTTAACCGCCGCTTCAACCGAATTGGGATAGCGCACATTGGTTTGAATGGGAAACACTTGCCCGACACCGCCATTGGGCTGCACATGCACAGCTAAATCTGGGCGGCGCACGGCCACACGCACACGATAGCCAGCTTTGGTCAACCTGCGGGTGATGTAGCGGCCAATAAAGCCAGAACCACCAATGATGGTGACAATTTTGTCTGAAGGTTTTTTCATATGATGCCCGTTTTAAACGATTCTAATTTGAGTTCAGTATATTTTATATTTTTGGCAACTCAAGGTTAAAATATTGGGCGGTGAAGTTATAATAGTTTTTTCGTTCGGCTGCGCCTCTTTTTTTCGCCCACCTATCGGTGAGCTAGTAGCACTGCGTGCGTTCGCTCCGCTCTCTAGCTAAGCCACTCAGCCGCTGGTCGGAGGCAAATCCACCACCCAACGTTAGCTCATTAAGCTTGGTGAGCTAGAGTTTGGTGAAACTCCGAATATAGGTGCTACATTACTTACTCATTGTGCTTTTCTTGGGAAAAAAGCCCGAACCCATAGGGTGAGGCAAGGCCGACTGGCCGTCGCCGTTAGGCGTAGCTAGAGAGCGGAGCGAACGCACGCAGTGCTTAGCAAAAATGCAACCTTCCAGAGCATTGGTTAACAGCTAACTGTCTTTTTGTAGCCAGTGCTCTGGAAATTCGAGGCTTTTTTTACCCATTTTTAGCCTGCGTATAAAATTGGCCTGAAAATTGCTAGCGTTAATTGACTTTAAAGCCCAAGCTGTTAAACAAGTTACAAAGTTAAACATAATGGATTAAAAACATGAGCCAAAAAATACACTTTCATAAGGGTGATTTACCAAGTAACGTAAAATTCGCTGATAGTGTTGCGGTTGATACCGAAACTTTGGGTCTTAACCCGTTGCGTGATAAATTATGTTTGGTGCAGCTAAGTTTTGGCGATGGTGAGGCGCATTTGGTGCAGGTTAACCGCAGCAGTTATAATGCCCCTAACCTTGCGCGTTTGTTTGCCGATCCTAAAATATTAAAAATCTTTCATTACGCGCGGTTTGATGTGGCGGTGATTAAACAATATTTGGATGTTGATTGCGCGCCTATATATTGCACAAAAATTGCCTCTAAATTGGTGCGCACCTATACCAGTTATCATGGGTTGAAAGACTTGTGCCGTGAATTGCTTGGCGTTTCGCTTGATAAAGGCCAACAAAGCTCTGATTGGGGCGCTGAGGATTTGTCTGACGCGCAACAAAGATATGCTGCATCGGATGTGTTTTATCTGCATGGTTTGAAAGATAGGTTAGATATGATGCTGGCGCGTGAAGGCCGCACACATATTGCCCAAAAATGCTTTGATTTTATGGCCACGCGTGCCGAGTTGGATCTTTTGGGTTGGGAAGACCATGATATTTTCTCGCATAAAGGTCAATAAAGCATGGATAGGTCAGAGGGATAAATGGCGCTCACTCCTAGGTTAGAAATAAGACAAGGGCAATCCCTAGTGATGACCCCGCAATTGCAACAAGCGATTAAGCTTTTGCAATTATCTAACCTTGAGCTTTCGGCACATATTGAGATGGAGCTTGAGCGCAATCCGCTGCTCGAAATTGATCTTGGCGAAGGCGATAATGCTGATGTTTCGCCCAATGATGGGCAAGATGCACGCCAAGACGAAGCCAATGGCAATGATGATACGCAAAATACCGAATTGAATTTAAACCAAGAAAATTTGCCAACCCGAGAAGAAGGTGAATTGGACACTGGCTTTGACAATATATATGCTGATGAATCACAAGCCGACAAGGCTCAAGCTGAAGAGCAATATCAAGCACAAAGTGACAATAGTTGGGACAATACTGCGGTTAGTGCCTCGAGCACAACACGCGAAGATAAATATGGTGGCACTGAGGCACTTGAAAATCTCAACAGCGCCGAAATTACGCTTAAAGATCATATTACCGATCAAATTAATTATACATTTTTTAATCTGGTTGAAAAATCTATTGCGTTGCATTTGACCGATATGCTCAATGAAGGCGGCTATTTAAGCGGCACTCTTGAGGGCGCGGCAGAACGGCTTAACGCCAGCCCCACTAAAGTCGAGCGGATTTTAAAACGCCTGCAAAAATTAGACCCTATTGGAGTGTTTGCCCGCGATGTTAGCGAATGTTTGGCGCTGCAACTGGCTGATATGGATCGGCTTGACCCGATGATGCAGAGCTTTGTGAGCAATATCCATTTACTGGCTGAACATAAGTTAGATGAATTGCAGGAAATCACCGGTGCTGATGCTGAAGATTTGGCCGAAATGTTGGCCGAGGTTCGCGAGCTTAACCCCAAGCCAGGTTTGCAATATGGCACGACCAATGCGCAAACCGTCATACCCGATATATTTGTGCGGCAGAAAAAAGATGGCTCTTGGCGAATCGAATTGAACGGTGAGAGCTTGCCGAAGGTTTTGGTCAATCAAAATTATTATGCCGACATCCGTAAGACGGTGAATGACAAAACTGACATTAATTTTTTAACCGAATGTTTGACCAATGCCAATTGGTTGGTACGCAGTCTTGAGCAACGCGCCAATACCATCCTTAAAGTGGCAACCGAAATTGTGAAGCAACAAGATGGTTTTTTGGTTTATGGGGTTGAATATTTACGCCCGCTCAACCTCAAAACCGTGGCTGACGCGGTCGAAATGCACGAATCGACCATTAGCCGCGTGACCAATAACAAATATATGATGACCGAACGCGGCTTGTTTGAACTTAAATATTTTTTCAACTCATCAGTGCCTTCGGCCGATGGCGGCGAAGGGCATAGTTCCGAATCAGTTAAGGCACGCATTCAAAAATTAATTGATGCCGAAGAGCCGAAAAAAATACTGTCTGACGATAAATTGGCGACTATTTTAAAAGCTAATGGCATTGACATTGCGCGGCGTACTGTGGCCAAATATCGCGAAGCGCTCAATATTGAATCATCTATCAACCGCCGCCGACAAAAAAAACATCTAGTTAAATAGTTTCACCACTTTAAGTAGATAAGCCTTTGTTATTATTTATATTGATCTAAATCAAAAGCCCTAGTTTTTACCGTCTCACCCAGGTGTTTTTGATGGTTCTTGCATTTTTACCTTGCCGAAATCTTATCTTTGGGCTTACACTCAAATTACAGTTGATGCGTGAGGCCAAAATTCGCTTTAACTAAAAAGCGAGAGATTTGGTCTTAAACATACTGTTTAAGGGTTAGGACTCATTCATGTTAAGCTATCTGCAATTTGGTCAAAGATATTGCAATTTAACTCAAAATAAACAGCCTATTGTACAGTTGCTAAAATTTGTACATTGCTCTGTAATATTTGGGCTTTTTATACATGGTTTACACTTAGCATTGCGGCAGTTTTATTTGGTAGGCTTATCAAATAATATGGGTTTTGCAACCCCGTTTAAACCCCCATTAATCTCCGCCATAAAGGGCTTAATATTAGTGAGTGCTAACCCCAAGGGTGGCTGTATTCGCCACCTCTCAAATGGGTAATCATTTGGACTGTTTCACCGTCCCTTGATGAAGGGACCCCTATAAGGAGTTGTTATGCAAATACAAATTACTGGAAAACAAATGGATATTGGTACCGCTTTTCGCGAACATATCACCACGAATGTCACCAATATTGTTTCTAAATATTTTGATGACGGTCGTGCGTCGGCACATGTCACCATTATAAAAGAAGGCCGCACTTTTACTGCAGAATGTGCCTTGCATTTGGACTCTGGTATGAATTTAAACTCTCATTTTAAAGATACTGATGCCTATAGCGCCATGGATGAAGCGGCAGAAAAACTTGACAAAAGATTACGAAGGTATAAAAGGCGTTTGAAAAACCATCATCAAAATAATGGCAACCCCATTAAAATGATGGAGGTGTCAGATATAATCATTGCGGCGTCGGACGATCATGTGGACGAACCTGTTGATTTATCGCCAGTTATTGTGGCAGAAACAACCACAAAGATTAGCGAATTGTCAGTCGGTGAAGCGGTGATGCAGATGGATATATCGGACAGTCCGTTTTTGGTATTTAAAAACGGTGGTGGTAACGCGATCAATATAGTGTATCGTCGTGATGATGGAAATATTGGGTGGATTAACCCTGCAGGTTGATAGAATGTTAATCTGAAAAATGATGGAGTTGAATGCAGACATTTGTCTGCATTCTTATTGTAAAATGGAAATTTTTAATTTTCTGGCGCCTACCAGCGTATTTGCCAATGTGAAAGCAAAAAGCAAAAAACAAATCTTACAGTTTTTAAGCGATGAAGCCGCTAAAATTACGCAGATCGATGCCCGCGAAGTTTTTGATAGCTTGCTTGAACGCGAAAGATTAGGCTCTACTGGTGTTGGCAAAGGCATTGCGATACCACATAGTAAGTTTAAAAACTTAGATGAAATTGTCGGTATATTCTTAAGCTTGGAGAATGAAGTAGATTTTGACTCAATTGATGACCGCCCGATTGATTTGGTTTTCTTACTGATGGTGCCTGAAAACGCTGGCGCTGATCATCTAACCGCTTTGGCAAGAATTTCACGTTTTATGCGTGATACCAAAAATGTTGCTGGTATTCGTGGTGCCGATAATGTAGATGGTCTCTACGCGATACTTACGCAGAGTAAAAACGCCTCAGCCGCATAGAGGCGAATGAATGTTAATCTAGGGGATAGCATGTCAGAACAAATTACTGAGGTTACCATTGGTCTTGATGTATTTTTCTTGCTGGTGGGTGCCATTTTGGTATTTGCCATGCATGGTGGATTTGCATTTTTAGAAGTCGGTACAGTGCGGCATAAAAATCAGGTCAATGCCCTGGTTAAAATTCTGGTTGATTTTGCGGTTTCAACCGTGGTCTATTTTATCGTTGGTTATTATATTTCTTATGGCATGCATTTTTTCGTCAATGCCAATATATTAAGCGGCAACACTGCCAATGCGGTGTTTATGCCACAAGGCCTGTCATTGGTTAAATTCTTTTTCTTAGCAACTTTTGCGGCGGCCATTCCTGCCATTGTCTCTGGCGGCATTGCCGAGCGAGCAAAATTTTGGCCACAAGTTATGGCGACAGCCTTGATTGTAGGTGTTTTTTACCCGATTGTTGAAGGCACATTCTGGAATGGAAATTACGGCGTACAGGCATGGTTATCTGCCACATTTGGTGCCGAATTTCATGATTTTGCTGGCTCGGCCATTATTCATGCCTTTGGTGGCTGGTTGGCACTGGTCGCGGTTATTCTGCTTGGCGCACGTAAAGGGCGTTATGGCAAAGGCGGCAAGGTTATGGGCATCCTGCCTTCGTCTATCCCTTGGTTGGCACTGGGCTCTTGGATGTTGTGCATCGGTTGGTTTGGGTTTAACGTCATTTCAGCAGCGACCACGGCCAGTGTTTCTGGTTTGGTGGCGATTAATTCGCTAATGGCGATGGCTGGCGGCATTCTGACAGCTTTATGGCTGGGCAAAAATGACCCAGGTTTTACTCATAATGGTGCTTTAGCAGGTTTAGTTGCTGTGTGTGCTGGTTCAGACATTATGCATCCTTTAGGTTCATTACTTGTTGGCGGTGTGGCAGGCGGTATATTTGTTTATATGTTTGATATTTGCCAAAATAAATTTAAAATTGATGATGTTTTGGGCGTTTGGCCATTGCACGGTTTGTGTGGCCTGTGGGGCGGCATTGCGGCAGGTATTTTTGGGTTAGAGGCATTGGGCGGACTTGGTGGGGTTAACCCGTTGGTGCAATTGTTAGGCTCGCTCATCATTGTATGTCTGGCGCTTATTTCTGGTTTTATCACCTATGGATTGCTGAAGAAATTTGTTGGCATTCGGCTTGATGAAGACGATGAATATAAGGGTGCCGATTTGGCAATTCACAAAATTAGTGCCACGCCTGAAGCGGATATTGTTTAGATATTTAGGGGTTGATTTGGGTTGGCTTTATACTTGGCACTGCACCCCAAGGGCACTTTGTCGCTTCGCTCGGGCGCGCTCGTTCGCTCCGCTCTCTAGCTTAAGCCACTCAGCCGCTGGTCGGATGTAAATTCGGCACCCCAATCAACTGCATTACGCTTAGTGAGCTGGTGTTTGGTGATACTCTGAATTCTGGTGGTATCCTTGTTGATGCTCTGGAAGTTTGCATTATGTTTGGCACTGCGTGCGCGATACTCCGTATCGCTTGCTAAGCCACTCAGCCGCTGGTCGGATGCGAGTTCACCACCCCAATCAATTACATTAAGCTTAGTAAGCTCGAGTTTGGTGATACGCCGAGTATAGGTGCCACAATGCAGACTCTGAATTTTATTCTTGGTGCCATATTGCCTGTCTTGGGAAAAGGGTCCGAAGCCTTTAGGCTGAGGCAAGCGCGACTGCGCGTCGCCGTTAGGCGTGGCAAGAGAGCGGAGCGAACGCACGCTAGTGCTTATAGAGAGCAACGCGAACGATAAAAAGAGAGGCCAAAGCCGAACGAAAAAATGCAAACTTCCAGAGCATCAACAAGGGCACCACCAAAATTCTGAACCCACAGCAAACTCACAATTCAAAAATCATTCTTCAACCAATGCGCCATACGCGAAAATATCCCACCATTCGCCACTTGCTTCTGCGCTTCTTCCGTCTCAGCATTATTCAACGCCAACGGCTTACTACCCGCATAGGCCAACAAACCAGCGGCTGTCGCAAAGCTCGGGTCAGCATAATCAGCACTCAAACCCGCTATCGTCAACGGCTTACCAATCCGCACTTGGCGGCCTAATGTCCTAGCCGCAATCTCCCGCACGCCAGTTAGCTGGCTCGCCCCGCCTGTTAATACCACACGATGCCCCGCCACATCACCATAACCACTGGCATCCAACCGATCACGAATAATCTCAAATGTCTCTTCAATACGCGGCCCAATAATGCCCGTCAGCAGAGATTTCTCAATATCTTGTAATTCCCAATCTTCTTCGCCCAATATTGGCATGCTGATCAATTCACTCTCATCCACCGCACCCGCAATGGCCGAACCATGCATAATTTTTGCCCGTTCAGCATGGGCAATTTGTGTGTTCAATCCACGTGCCAAATCAATGGTCACATTATGCCCACCAATAGCAATCATATCAGTAAAAATAAACCGCCCCTCAAAAAACACCGAGATAGACGTAGAACCCGACCCCATATCAATACAAGTAACGCCCAAATCCATCTCATCTTCAACCAAACAAGCCAGTCCAGAAGCATAAGCAGCTACCACAAAATCTTGAATTTTCAAATGACATTTCTCAACGCATAATTTTAGGTTACGCAATGGCCCCGCATCAGCGCTCACCACGTGCATATCAACACCCAAATGATCGCCAAACATACCACGCGGGTCGGTAATCCCTCGGTTGCCATCCATCGAAAAAGCCACAGGCACGGTGTGCAAAATTGCCCGGTCTAACGCTTGGCTCTGGCGTCTACCTTCTTCAACCACATGGCACATGTCAGCATCAGTAACTTGCTCACCCGCAATTTTCACTTCAATGTCATATATATCACTGCGCGCCCGCCCGCCAGATACATTGACAATCACTTCACTCACCCGCACATTGGCTTCTTTCTCAGCCGCTGCGACAGCGTTACGAATGGAAAGTTCAGCAAGCTCCATATCCATCACATTGCCAGCTTTAATCCCGCGCGAGCGGGTATACCCAACACCCAAAACATGAATCTGATGCCGCGCCCCGCGCAAACCAGGCCAATTGCTCGAATGGCCAATTTTAGCGATCATGCAGGTAATTTTGCTCGTACCAATATCCAATATAGCAACAAATGGTTGTTTGCTGGGCGTCTTGGCCGCAATAGGCATGTTAATAATCGTCATAACAAATACTCTTTACTTTACAAATATCTTTATTTTATATCTTCTAACGCAGCTTGCTTAGCATCAAAATATGCATTGGCTGTCACTTCATCCATTTCAAACCGCACACGGTCATTCAGCCTAAAATCAATAAGCTTAATACCGCGGCTAAATATATCTTGGTCAACAATCATCCGCTCTAAATCGGCCAACATAGCTTCGGGTTTTTCCGCAGGCAATAACACGCGCACATCATTGGTTAAGTCCAAATCCCAGCGGCGTTCACCCACCCGCACCAAAGCGCGGATATATTCAAATATCTCTGGCCGTTCTTCTAAAGCGTTTAAAAGGCCCGACGCTTCGCCCGACGCCCCCTTGCCCACAATAAGCGGCAATAAATGATAACCACGCAGTATTTCATCAGCCACCACAACCCCTTGGCGGTCAACCAAATAACGCTTCCCCTCAATTTGCCATATGGCAAACGGGTCACGCTCAACAATAGAAATTTCCAACCGATCAGGTAAAATGCGCTGCACTTCAGCTTCGGCCACCCAACCAATTTGTTCGATACGCTGCCGCGCTGCATCCACATCAAAGCTCAATAACGGTGTGCCAATTTCCACATTCAAAGCCGCCAAAACCTCCGCCTTACTGGTATGTTGGCGATTGTATAATTTAACCTCTTGCACATTCACCCCAGCAGCGCTCGACCATTCGCCCATTTTTTCAATGATGTCATGTTTAATCGTAGCAATCTGGCCATTCCGATAAAGAATAGCAGCCGTAATGATAAATATAATAACCAAAGCCGAATTAACCAAAGAGTGCAAACTGGCATTAAATAGGTTGGCTTGCTCAAATTTAAGCGATAAATGCGTATATCTACGTTTAACAAAACCAAAAAAACCACCAAATGGCCGCCAAAGAATAATCGCCGCACCCTTAAATATATTTTTACCAAAGCTTAGTTTTTTGGTCGTTTTAGCTTTAACTCTTTGGCTGGTTTGCGCAAATCTATTTTCATTCGCCACACCAATGCGTGCCGTAGCTTGGCGCACTTGCTGTGCGTGTGATTGCCCAACTTGTTGATTATAAGTAAACTCTTGAGCTTGTTGTTGCTGGGGTTTAGATGCAGAAACCCGCTCCGAGACATTGCGCCTCAGCTGATCACGATCAATCGTGGGTCTCAGCGGTTTTGTACCTTCGCCTTGATACCGACTATTTCTTGTTTGCATCTCGCTTGCTCCACCATCCATGCAACAAATTTCTCAAAACTAATACCTAACTTTTGTGCTTGCTCTGGGGCTAAAGATGAGCCCGTCATACCAGGCTGTGTATTCACCTCAAGACAAATTAACTCATCATTGGCAGCAGCACTGTCATCATATCGCCAATCGACTCGCGCCACCCCCGTGCAGCCCAAAACTTCACAGGCTCTAACTGACCATTTCATTATATCTTGGTAAATATTTGGTTTAATTTTCGCAGGAACTATGTGTTTAGAACCACCTTCAGCATATTTTCCCTCAAAATCATAAAACTCACTATTCGAATATATGTCGGTCACCGCCAAGGCTCTATTGCCCATTACAGTGCAGGTTAGTTCGCGCCCCGCAACATATTGTTCACCAAGCATATCGTCACTTAACGGCCAATCGGCCGCCAATAATTCTTGCGGCGGTTGGTTGGCACCACGAGGTACAATAAACACCCCAAATGATGACCCATCAGCCACAGGTTTGAGCACATATGGCGGCTCCATCACATGCTCTTTAGCCGCATCAAAACGGTTGATAACTTTACCCTTGGCAATCGGAATGCCAACTGAGGCAAATAATTGCCGCGCCACATGCTTATTCATTGCCATCGCCGAGGCCAAAACATCACTATGCGTATAAGGAATGCCAAGAATTTCCAGCAAGCCCTGAATGTGCCCATCTTCACCAAATGGCCCATGCAATGCATTAAAACACACATCAGGCTTCACCTCAGCCAAACGCAATGCCACATCGCGCCCCACATCAATTTTTGTCACTTTATAGCCAACAGTTTCCAAAGCCGCAGCACAAGCATCGCCCGACCATAAGCTCACAGGCCGCTCAGCCGACCACCCACCCATCAACACCGCCACATGGGTATTTTTAGGCACACGTTTTAAATTATTCAAATCAATAATCGCATCAATTTCAGCTTGTGGCAGCCTTATATCACTCATAATTTACGCCCCACACGTTTGATTTCCCAATGCAAATCTGTCCCTGTGTCAGCTTTAACTTTGGCTTTGACCATATCACCCAAATCCTCAATATCAGTAGCGCTCGCCTCACCCATATTAATCAAAAAATTAGTGTGCATTTCACTCACCTGCGCCCCGCCATTTATCTGCCCCCGAAACCCAGCTTCATCAACATATTTCCAAGCACTTTTATCATCAGGGTTCTTAAATGTAGAGCCACCCGTACGGCTTTTAATCGGCTGTGCCGCCTCGCGCAAATCCGTCACCTTGTCCATTTCAGCTTTGATAACATCCTGCGCCATGGGCACACCTTCAAACACTGCCGAAATAAAAATATAATCATCAGGCACACCGCAATGGCGGTAATCAAACCCCATATCATCAAGGCTAAAAATATGCACATCACCATTCATGTCCAAAGCCCGACATTCAACTAAAATATCTTTAACCTCAGCCCCATGCGCTCCCGCATTCATCCGCAAAGCACCGCCAATCGCGCCAGGCACACCCTTCAAAAATGCAAACCCACCCAAACCAGCATCATAAGCCACCTTAGCCACCCGCGCATCACTCATCCCCGCGCCCGCCAAAATTCTTTTATCACCAATCACTTCGGCCTTACCAAACCCGCGACCAAGCTTAATCACCACCCCCGCAACACCACCATCACGAACCAACATATTCGATCCCATACCAATCAACATAATCGGCAAATCAGCAGGCCTATTTTGCAAAAAATCAATCAGATCCGCTTCATCTTCAGGCGTATATAATACATCCGCAGCCCCGCCAACCCGAAACCAAGTCAGTTTGCCCAAATCAGCATCTTGTTTGTATTTTCCGCGCACTTCAGGCAGCATGTCAATCGTGGTTTTTACCATCAATCAAAACCCTTGTTCATTCAAAATCTTCGGCATGTCATTGGCCCAAGTGCTAATGCTGCCTGCCCCACAAAACACCACAAAATCATCTGGCTTGGCATTCTGCGCCAGCAACTTAGCCAGCTCATCTTGATGCTCAACACTCACCACATGCCGGTGGCCATTGCGACGCATCGCATCAGCCAAATGCACATGGTCTATGCCTTCAATCGGCGCCTCACCCGCTTCAAATACAGGGCAAACAATCACCATATCCGCATCATTAAAACAAGTGGCAAATTCATCAAATAAATCACGCAATCGCGTATAGCGATGCGGCTGCACAATGGCGATCACATTGGCGCTCGAGGCATCACGCGCCGCCCGCAACACCGCATTAATTTCAACAGGGTGATGCGCATAATCATCAAAAAACGCCGCACCATTCCACACGCCAGTTTTGGTAAACCGCCGCTTCACCCCTTTAAAGCCCGCAAGCCCAGTTTTAATTGCCTCAACGCTCGCGCCCATATGAAAAGCCACAGCAATCGCCGCTGTCGCATTAGACACGTTATGCTTGCCGGGCATCGGCAAACGAATGTGCTCAATCAACGTCACATCACTCGTTTTACGGTCGTGAATTTCAACATCAAACAAGCTATCACCTTGCTTAAAAGTCAGGTTTAAAAACCGCACATCAGCTTGGCGGCTTTCGCCATAAGTCACCATACGCTTATCATCTATCCGCCCCACCAAAGATTGCACTTCGGGATGGTCAATACACATCACCGCAAACCCGTAAAAAGGCACTTTTTCAACAAAACCCTTAAACGCATCTTTCAACGTGTCAAAATCACCATAATGATCCAAATGTTCGGGGTCGATATTGGTCACCACCGCCACTTCGGCTGGCAATTTCATAAACGAGCCATCGCTCTCATCAGCTTCAACCACCATCCATTCACCGCTGCCCAGCTTGGCATTGGTGCCATAATCATTAATAATCCCGCCATTAATCACCGAAGCGTCAAATTCAGCCGCCTCTAATATGCAAGCAATCAGCGAGGTTGTGGTCGTCTTACCATGCGTGCCTGCCACGGTGACACAGCTTTTAAGCCGCATCAATTCGGCTAACATTTCAGCCCGTCTTACAATTGGAATATAATGCGCCCGTGCCGCAACCAGCTCTTCATTATCTGGCTTAATCGCCGATGAAACCACCAAAACCGCAGCATCATCCACATTTTCAGCACTATGCCCAACAATCACTTTTACGCCCATATCACGCAAGCGCGCAACATTGGCATTTTCGCCCACGTCACTGCCTTGCACAATATAGCCTAAATTATGCAAAACTTCGGCAATGCCACTCATGCCAATGCCACCAATGCCTACAAAATGTATGGCGCCCACTTCTTCTGGAGATCGCATAACTACCCTATCCTATATATTTTTCGACCAAATTAGCGAGATTTTCCGCCGCCTTGGGTTGGCCTAGATTTTTGGCATTCTGTGCCGCCTGTGTCAATGGCTCAGATGCCCTCATCCAATCTTGTATTTTGCCCGCTAAATAATCAGCAGTAAATTCATCTTGCTTGCACAACCACCCGCCACCAATATCAGCAATATTCTTGGCATTATTAGCTTGATCACCATCTAACGACCCTGGCAATGGCACCAATATAGACGGTATACCAATATAACAAAGCTCGGCCACTGTCGTCGCCCCCGCCCTGCCAATCACCAAATGGCTATTCGCGATAAGCTTAGGCATATCACCAAAAAATGGCGCGATAATGGCATCCATTTTCAGTTCATCATAAAGCTCAGTCAGCCGCTCAACATTATCTTGGCGCGCCTGCTGCACAAGGTTTATTTTAGCCCGAATGTCATCAGGCAATTTCTTCATCGCAGCGGGCAAGATATCATTAAATACCTGCGCCCCTTGGCTACCACCAAATACCACAAGGTTAAATTTTTCACCCGCAATATACGGCTTATATTGCGTGTCTTTTAACTCATGCACAATGGAGCGTAACGGATTGCCAATAAACACCGCTTTATCACCAATCGCCTCAGCAAATTTTGTTTTCGGAAAACTCAACGCCACCTGCTTGCTAAATTTAGCCAACAATTTATTAGCCCGCCCCAACACCGCATTCTGCTCATGCAAAACACTTGGCTTACCGCATAATTTACCCGCCATCATCGGCGCAAAACTCGGATAACCACCAAACCCCACCACAATATCAATCTTTTTAGCGCGGATATAAACCACCGATTGCACCACACCTTTAATAATCTTGTACAAAGCCTTAACCACCGACATCGGTGATTTAGAAAACACCGTGGCACCATCAATCAGCTTCACTTCATGCGCAGGGAAATTTTTAACAAACCGCAAACCGCGCACATCAGTCGCAAAATAAACATGATGCCCACGCCGTTTGAGCGTTTCGGCCAAAGCTTCAGCAGGGAATATATGCCCACCGGTTCCCCCTGCCGCAATGAGAATATTTTTCACCCCCATCACTTAAGCGCCCTGTATTGATGATGACGCATGAAACCGCCCACCCACAGGCAACCGTCCCACTTGCGGCCTACGGCGGGTTAACGCCAATAACAAACCAATGGTAATCGCCATAGACAGCAAAGATGAGCCGCCCGATGAAATAAACGGCAACGTCATGCCTTTGGCAGGTAAAATATTCAAATTCACCCCCATATTAATAAAAGCTTGCAAGCCAAACATCACAGTCAAACCAGTGATGGCGAGTTTTTTAAACATTTCTTCAATCACAAAAGCGTGGCGCAAAAAGCTAAAAATCATCAATACATAAACCGCAATAATCAGCAAACAACCAATAATGCCAAATTCTTCACCCACCACCGCAAATACAAAATCGGTATGAGCATCAGGCAGCAAGGCTTTCACGCTGGATTCGCCGGGCCCTTTGCCAAACCACCCGCCTTGCATAAAGCTTTGCAGCGCCATGTCCACTTGGTAAGTATCGCCCGATTCAGGGTCCAAAAACCGATCAATCCGCGAGGCCACATGGCTCATCGTATTATAAGCAATCACCGAGCCCGCAGCAAAAACCCCAGCCAATGCCGCAAAAATCCATAACGGCGCACCCGATAAAATAAACAAGCAAAACCAAACCGCCGCAACCAACACAGTTTGCCCCATATCAGGCTGTAAAATCAGCAAACTAGCAAATGTAACAAACAATCCAAACGCCAACCAAGCCCCCTTCACACCGGGGTATTTAATGCCCTGCGCAAACAACCAAGCGCTTAAAACCACAAATCCGGGCTTCACCATTTCAGAAGGTTGCAAGGTCATAAACCCAAGCGAGAGCCAACGGTTAGAGCCTTTAATCGAAGCACCCGATACAATCGCCACCACCATAAGCACCGCACCGCCAATGAATAAAATCAACGCGATATACCGTAAAAACCGTTCAGATGAAATAAAACTAATCGACAACATTAAAAACAACGCAATGGGCATAAATTTAAGCTGTTTTTTAACAAAAAACATCTCATCAACACCAATCTTGGTTGCCACCGCGGGGCTAGCCGCCAGCGATAAAACCAAACCGACCACCATTAAAATAACACAGGTCACCAAAGCCAACCGATCTACGGTCCACCACCATTCGCTAAAATAACTACGATCTGTTCTGCTTAATAACATCAAACTCACCCAAACTAGATAGGCTTAGCGCCTAGCTTTTTGGCCAATTGCTTAAACTGTTTGCCGCGCATTTCAAAATTCTCAAATTGGTCAAAAGAAGCAGCAGCGGGCGAAAGCAAAATAACCTTTAATCCATCCTCTGCATTATGCATGATATCAGTTAGGGCTTTGTTAACGCTCTCGCTCATTTGTGAAAAAACTTCAAAATTTGCCACCCCAATCAATTGCCCCGCAAAGTCTTGCGCGCATTGACCATATAAATAGGCTTTCTTAATTTTTTGCAGCGGTTTCAACAAGGGTTTTAGCCCGCCCTGCTTGGCACGGCCACCCGCCACCCAATAAATTTGCTCATAAGCGCCCAAAGCAGGTTTCACCGCCCCAGCATTGGTGGCTTTGCTGTCATTAATAAATAATATATCACCAAAATCGGTGCTAATTTTGCCAACCAATTCCATCCGATGCTCAAGACCCGAAAAATCATTCATCGCTTTAGCAATCACCGCATCGTCAACCTTAAAATATTGCGCAATCATGTAGGTAATCGCCGCATTTTGAGCATTATGCACACCTTGTAAGTTCGGCGCATCACTCAAATCCAGCAATATTTTTCCGCCCGCGCTTATTTGCCCATTTTCACAATATATATCGGCCAACCGACCAACTGCCGATAGGCTTTTGGCATCATAATATTTCGCAAACCGCGCCCCAAATTCATCATCAACCCCAATAATCGCCAAATCATCCGCACTCTGTTGCACAAATATTTGCGATTTCACTTCAGCATAATTCTCAATGCTGCCATGACGGTCAATATGGTCAGCCGATACATTAATCAGCACCGATATATCAGGCGCAAACCCCTGTTTTTGCAAACTCGGCATCAAATCAATCTGGTAGCTTGAAAGCTCTACAACATAAATACGGTCTTGCGCAATTTCAGGCATATCCAGCACAGTTGTCGAGCCAATATTTCCGCCCAAATGTGCATCCAACCCCGCCTGCCGCAATACATGATGTATCAAGCTAACAGTGGTTGATTTGCCATTAGTCCCCGTCACCGCCACAATTTTAGCGCGCCTGTCTTGCTTCACTGCTTGTAAAAACAGCTCAACATCACCCATAATTGGCAAGTTTGCCACATTGGCTTTATTCACCACCCAGTGCGGTTTAGGATGAGTGAGCGGCACACCGGGGCTTAATATCAAACCATCAAATTGCCTAAAATCTTCTGACGCTAAATTTTTAACATGATGCCCAAGATCAATAGCATTTTGGCACGACACCTCATTGTCATCCCACAAGGTCACATCAGCGCCCGCTTTTTCCAAAACCAATGCAGTCGAAAGCCCGCTTATACCCAGCCCAAAAACCGCAAATCTCTGCCCACTAAATAAACTTAAATCAATCATATTTTTCTAGCGTAATTTTCCAACGCGCTCTTAGCGCAGTTTAAGTGTCGCAAGCCCAACCATCGCCAAAATAACCGCAATGATCCAAAATCTTATCACAATGGTCGATTCCGCCCAGCCCTTTTGCTCATAATGATGATGCAATGGCGCCATACGGAACACCCGCTTACCAGTCAATTTAAACGAAGCAACCTGCACAATCACCGACACAGTTTCCAATACAAACAGGCCACCCACAATTCCCAAAACAATCTCATGCTTAATCGCCACAGCCACCACACCCAATGTGCCGCCCAATGCAAGCGAGCCTGTGTCGCCCATAAATATCATCGCAGGTGGGGCATTAAACCACAAAAATCCAATGCTCGCGCCAATCAACGCACCAAGCAAAACCGCCAACTCACCTGTGCCAGGCACCGGATGCACTTGCAAATAACCCGAAAACACGGCATTACCCACAATATAAGACAGTAAGGCAAACGTACCAGCGGCAATCATCACCGGCACAATCGCCAACCCATCCAAGCCATCGGTCAAGTTAACCGCATTGCCAAAACCCACAATGGTAAACACCGCAAATACCGGGAAGAACCAACCTAAATTCCACAACAAATCTTTAAATAACGGAAACGCCAAAGACGTATCAAACCCCTCACGTTGCAGCGACATAATGCCAAGCACCCCAGCAAAAGCCACAATAGATTCAAGCAACAAACGCATTTTCCCACTAAATTTTGTATCAGCACTGCGATTCTTAAGCTTTAAATAATCATCATAATAGCCAATCGCACCAAAGCCCATCGTCACCAGCAATACATACCAAACATACATATTACTCCAATCGGCCCATAATAATGTACTCACCACAATGCCCATTAAAATCATCAAGCCGCCCATGGTCGGCGTGCCTTTTTTAGTCAACAAATGGCTTTGCGGCCCGTCTTCGCGTATTGGCTGGCCTTCACCTTGTCTAATTTTCAACCGCTTAATCAACCTAGGGCCAAATAAAAACACCAATAACATAGAGGTAAGAACCGAGGCACCAACCCGCGAGGTAATGTAGCTAAACGCGTTTAAAAATGAAAAATATTCACTAAATTCGCTAACCAGATAATGGATCATGCAGATGCCTTACTATTTTTTAACTTATTCACAATGTTCGACATTTGACTGCCCAAACTTCCCTTGATCATCACCACATCATAGGGCTGCAAACTGTTTAATATAATATCCGCCAATAGAGAAGAGCTTTGTGCAAATCCCCCCTGTTTTTCATGCGGCAGCAAATCATAACAGTTTTTCATATCTTTACCACAGGCCATCACCACATCTATGTTATTGGCAAGTATGTCTTTGGCCAAACCAGCATGAATTTGCTCAGATTCTATCCCCAGTTCTAACATATCACCCAAAACCACTACACGACGTCCAGTTTGCTGCGGTTGCTGCGCGCCAAGCACGCTAAATGCCGCCACCATAGAAGCGGGGTTGGCATTATAACTCTCATCAATCACCACAATAGAACCACCATTAATGGCAATTTCAACCCGTGCACCGCGCCCATCGCTTAACTCAATATTTGCAAGCATCGGCAAAACCTTATTTAAATCAATACCTAAATTTTCCACCGCCAATAAAAGCCCAAGGCTGTTCTGCACCTGATGCAAACCCGCCGAACCAATTTCATAATTAAATTTCTGCCCTTTATAAGCGGCCGTCACCAAAGAGCTGTTCGGCATTAATTCGACACCCAACAAACACATATCAGCTTGCTCGTCAGCACCAAAAGATTGAACATCATCAATATTTTGCGCCTGCGCCGCATCAAACAAATATTCAAAAAATTCATTATCACGGTTTAAAATCGCCACGCCATCGGGCATCATACCGCTAAATATTTCGGCTTTCGCCTGCGCAATCTGCTGCAAATCTTTAAAATGCCCCAAATGCGCAGGTGCAACAGTCGTAATAATCGCCACATGCGGCTGCACCATAGCCACCAGCGGCGTAATTTCATCAAGGTGATTCATACCAATTTCAAACACCCCATATTGGGTATCTTTCGGCATCCGCGCCAAGCTAATCGGCACCCCCCAATGATTGTTAAAGCTTTTAATCGACGCATGAGTTTTACCGCAGACTTCCAAACAAGCACGTAAAAATTCTTTGGTCGTGGTTTTGCCAACACTACCAGTAATCGCCACAATCTTGGCCTTGCTACGCGCCCGCGAGGCCATTGCCAAACGCCTAAGGCTATCTAGCACATCATCCACCAAAATTATCGCCACCCCTGCCCGTTCGACTTTATATTTAATGTCAGAAACCACAATCACCGACGCACCATTTTCAGCCGCCTTTTGGGTATAATCATGACCGTCAAACAAATCACCTTTAATGGCAAAAAATGCATCATTTTTAGCAATGTCGCGGCTGTCGATCGAAATGCCATCAGCCCCTTGCAAATCACCTGCGATCAGCTCACCATTAAGGCCCGCAATCAATTCCTCTGCTGGCCACAAAATATCCGCCATCAAGCGCCAGCCTCTAAGCGCTTCAGCACTTCAACTTGGTCAGAAAATTCATGCTCAACGCCATTAATTTTTTGCCCCATCTCATGGCCTTTGCCAGCAATCAGCAATATGTCACCATCATCAAGCAACTCAATACCTTTAGCAATCGCAGCACCCCTATCGCCTATTTCCAATGCATGAGGACAACCAACTTTAGCCATCGCTCTAATGCGCGCCGCATCTTCAAACCGCGGGTTGTCATCAGTCAAAATCGCCATGTCCGAATTTGTCTCAGCCACCGCGCCCATCAAGGGTCGTTTGCTCTGGTCTCTATCACCACCGCAACCAAATATAGTGACCAATTTTTTACCCTCATCCAAATAAGGTCGCAGTGCCAAAATAGCACTTTCCAAACTGTCAGGTGTATGCGCAAAATCCACAAACACACGGCCACCTTTTTGGCTTTTCCCAACCAATTCCAACCGCCCTTTAGCACCTTTAAGCTCGGCCAATGCCGCCATCACATTTTCAACATCCACATTATTGGTAGATAAAGCCAACCCCGCCGCCACCAAGGCATTCTCAACCTGAAACACCCCAATCAACGGCAAATCAACTATATAATTTTCACCCCGCAAATCAAAATCCATCCGCTGCCCATGCGCTAAATTATCAACTTTATTGAGCTTGATATAATCGCCTGCAAACCCAACTTTCTTAGCATTACTACCCGCAAAACCCGCAATATTCGCCACCCGCGTGGCATACGCCCCATCAGCCGAAACCACCGCTTGCGAGGTTTTCGGCAACAGCTCAGTAAACAGTCGCATTTTGGCTTCAAAATATTCTTCCATATTGGAATGATAATCCAAATGATCCAACGTTAAATTGGTAAACCCCGCCGCGCAAATCCTCACCCCATCCATACGGTTTTGCTCCAACCCATGGCTCGAGGCTTCAATCGCCAAATATTCAACATCATCTGCAGCCAATTCATCTAAAATCCTGTGCAGAGTGATCGGGTCTGGCGATGTATGATGCAACTCAATATGCTTATCTGGCTTGCCCTGCTCACAGGTTTTGACCCCCAATGTGCCAAGGCTCGCCGCCCGTTTACCCGCACGGGTAAAAATTTGCCGCAAAAAATCAGCAATCGACGATTTGCCATTCGTACCAGTAATCGCCAATATATGAGGCGGTTGTTTAGGGTAAAAGTTTGCCGCCAAAAATGCCAATGTCTGACGCGGCTCAGCCGATTTAATCCACGTTACATCACCAGACATGTCACCCGCATAATCATCAGCCACCAATATAGCTTTGGCACCCGCTTCTATGGCTTTATTTATAAATTCAGTGCCATCCAACTGCATACCTTTTAACGCCGCGAATAAAAACCCTGCCTTCACCTGACGGCTATCAGCTTCCAATCCCGCAATTTCAACAAGAGAATCCCCGCTCACCACGATATTTTTTATGTCTTTGATTAACTCACTAAATTGCATTCAAATCACCCATTTTCACTCATAATATAACCAGAATATGTCTTAATTACGAGTTTTTGCAAGCAGGTTATTGCCATCAATTTTTATATTGTCAAACCGCGGTGCCATACCCAATAAAGGTGCGATCCGCTTGATGATATTGGCCGTGGTTGGCGTGGCATTCCAACCTGCGGTTTTAAACCCATGCGTTTCAGGCAGGCCTTTCGGCTCATCAATCGAAACCAACATCATATATTTTGGTTTATCCGTCGGAAATACACTCAAAAAAGACGAAATCAACTTATCTTTATCATATTTACCGTTAATAGGTTTCTCAGCACTGCCAGTTTTGCCACCCACCAAATAACCATCCACATCAGTCTGTTTACCGCTACCCTCTAATACATTCAACCGCATCAAACCCACCAAATCACGGCTAGTTTCGGGCTTAATCACCCGTTCACGGTAATATTCAGCTTCTTCAACACTGCGTTTCACAAAGGTTGGCGGCACATAATAACCACCATTCATCATTGCCGCCGCCGCCGCAACACCCTGCAATGGCGTCACCGCAATACCATGGCCATAAGATATGGTTATGGTGCTAACCCGCTTCCAATTTTTATCGGAAGGATATTGCGGAATGCCCGCGCCGGGTAATTCAGTTTCCAATTTATCCAACAATTTAATTTTTCTCAAAAACGCCTGTTGACGCTCCTTACCCACATCTAAAGCCATTTTTGCGGTGGCAATATTTGATGAAAATTTAAAAATCTCTGGCACCGTTAAATAACGTCCCTTACCATGATAATCACCAATAAATTTACCGCGCCCAACTGACAATGGGTCAGTTGCATCATAACCGCCCTCAAGCGTCGTCACACCATAATCTAATCCCATGCCCATAGTCAGCAATTTAAACACCGAGCCCAGCTCATACACCCCGCCCGTGGTGCGGTTCATGCGTTTTGTTTCAAGCGCTTGTTTGGGTATATTGGGGTCATAATCAGGCAAGCTAACCATGCTAATCACTTCACCAGTATGAATATCTAACACCACACCCATTGCAGCAATGGCATCAAATTTTTCAATGGCTTGGCTCAATTCATCACGCATCACATGCTGCACACCAAGATCAATAGAGCTAACCAATGGCTTGTATATTTTACCCGCATCTTCCTGCCGATAATTAGCAATTTTTTCAGTCTGAAAATAATTGATAAAACTCTCCAAACCCGCTTTGCCCACATGATCGATATTCACATGGCCCAAAACATGCGAGGCCAAATTACCCGCAGGATAAATACGCTTTTTTTCATGGTTAAAAAACAAACCCGGTATGCCTAAATTATGAAGTTTTTGCTTCTGCTCTTCACTAATTTCGCGCTTAATCCACGCAAACCGCGCATTGCTATTCAACCGCCTGCGCATTTGATCCCAGTTTAAATCATCAAACACCAAAGCCAACTGGTCCAACGTCTCTTCAACATTTTCAATTTTCTGCGGGTTGGCAAATAACGAGGGAACTTGAATGTCACTGGCCAACAACACGCCGTTACGATCAACAATATCTGCCCGTGGTTTTTCCAACACAGCCGCGCTCGATGCCACCTTAGCCACAGCTTCCATTGGGTTCATGCCAAACACAATCAACCGCCCAAATAAAATCCCAAACAACAATAAGCAACAACCGCTCAACACCACAAGCCGGCGTTTAAATATTTGATTATGGTCAGTTTTTTTAGGGGTTTTAAGGCTTATTTTCCGGCTCGCCTCAGGCATTGAAATTCTACGAACACTCTGAGACATATCGACGCCTTTTTACCAAAAATAACATTTCCGATATTCATAGCTCATTAGGGTAAATATATATTTAATTTTGCCAATAAATCTGCACCCAGCCTATTGCGCCAAAAGATTACCAATGGGGTCAACAATCTGTTGACCACCAACGATCAAATTGTCTGGTTCTGGCAATAAGATCGCCACTTTTTCAGGCATTTGCGATATGGTGATGAATTGATCAATTTTCTGCGGTTTTAATTGCAATAAACTGTCATTCAAACGTTGAATATTCTCAGGGCTTTGAGCTTTGTTAAGTTCAAGCCGCAACAGGTTTATTTTCTCTTTTTCAGTAATAATTTCGGCTTTTAACAAACGAATGTCACCGCGAATGTCATTGGTATTATAACTCACTTCATAAAGCTGAAATGTCATTAAAGACACCAAAACAATACCCGCTATCAGAATATATTTAAACATATGCACTCAAAATCATCATGCCAAATTTGGCATTTCAGGGAGCGGATTAAAATATTCATCAAAACTTGGTGCATCTGTGCGCATAGCCGCACGCAATTTCGCCGAGCGAGATCGAATATTCACCTCCAACTCTTCTTTTGTAGCGGTAATTACCTTACGATTGATTAACGTAAAACTTGATTGCACAGGCTCTTCCACCACCATAACATGCCGCGAAGGTGCAGAAACATTACCTGTCCGTGATTTTAAGAAATTTTTCACAATGCGGTCTTCAAGCGAATGAAAACACACAATAACCAACCGCCCACCAGGTTTCAGCAAAGCTTCCGCCGCATTGAGCGATTTAACCAATTCACCCAATTCCTGATTAACAAATATCCGTAAGGCTTGAAAAACCTTAGTCGCAACATGAATTTTGCTTTTGCCCTTTTTAATGGTGTTCTCTACCAAATTCGCAAGTTCCAATGTGGTTTCAAATGGCTTTTCAACACGTTGCCGCACAATCGCCCCAGCAATTGGGTAAGAGCGTTTTTCATCACCCAGAATATAAAATATCCGCGCCAATTCAGCTTCACTAAATGTGTTGACCACATCCGCAGCACTCATACCAGCCACACTCATCCGCATATCCAATGGCCCCTCGCGCATAAACGAAAAACCTCGCTCGGCTTGGTCAATCTGCATTGATGAAATGCCAATATCCAGCACAATGCCGTCAACTTGTTCAACCCCAACATCAGCCAATAAGCTCTGCATATCGCCAAATTGACCCTGCAAAAATTCAAATCTATCTGCGTATTCAACCTTCATTGCATCGGCAGCCGCCACCGCATTTGGGTCACGATCAATCGCGTATAATTTAACCTCAGCAGCATTTAAAATATTGCGGCTATAACCACCGGCACCAAATGTGCCATCAACAATCACCTCATTATCTTTAACAGCCAATGTGTCTAACACCTCAGCCATCAATACCGAATAATGCGGGTTATCAATGTCATTTTCGATCATATTTCATTCCGAATAATTTGCGATGCTCAATGGCTTTCTCGCGCGCTTCCGCCATATAGCTGGCAAACAATTCTGGCGACCATATACGAAATTTATCGCCCATGCCAACAAAAGTCACATAGTCGGTTAAATTAGCATGCTCACGCATCTCATCTGGAATGATAATCCGCCCATCACTATCAATCTTCAACTGCAGCGAACCACCAAATAAAGCGGTCGACAACACATCACGCTCTTCACTATAAGGCGGCAAATCTTCTAACAATTGATAAATTTTTGACAATAGCGGCACACCGCCACATTCAACGGCTGGGGCTTCAATGGCGGGGTAACAGAAAACCTGATGAACCCCATCAGCTTGCACATCTCTATCCAAAATAGTCCGAAACGCCGCAGGCACCGAAACCCGACCTTTCTTGTCTATTTTATTCTGAAAAGAGGAAACAAACGGTTCCATAATATACCATACTCAAAACAAATTGGTTTAACTTCAAAGAGATATTTGGTTTTTTACCAAACAGTAAAATGCGGGAGAAATGGCCTCATTTCCCCCGCCTAAAACAAATATATTTCAAAGCCCTATCCGTTATATCCGGCCGTTGCCTAAAAATATATCCACTCAGATCCGCCTCGTTAGCATTTACTTAATTTCAACGCCAACTGGATGATTATGGAATATCATGGGATTTTATGGAAGTCAATGGAGTTAACTATAAATTAACCATAAAATTTGCAACCATACATGACATTATGTATAACGCTCAAGTCAGTTGTTTTTTGGCCAAATAGTCGTTAGTTTACGACCAATCTTCGCAAGGCACACCCAAACTAAGCTTGAAATGTTATTATTCAATAATAGCAAATAAATAGCTATTACTTACAAACCACTTGTTTAAGTAAACTAATCGCTAGATGGCCTATAAGCCGAGTTTTGTGTGAGACAATCATTCATCTGATATATTTGTTACCAAATATCTTAAGCAACCAACCCGAGCGATCTGGTGTAAAAACGCACCCATCATAAGTATAAATACCCTGAACCTGCCGCTCCTATTTGGTCTTGCTCCCAATGGGGTTTACCATGCCATTTTTGTTGCCAAAAATGCGGTGCGCTCTTACCACACCTTTTCACCCTTACCGTAAAAAATACGGCGGTTTATTTTCTGTTGCACTTTCCCTGAGGTCGCCCTCGCTGGCCGTTAACCAGCATTGTGTTTTTATGGAGCCCGGACTTTCCTCTCAATCTTACGATCAAGCGACTGCCCAGCCATCTAGCATCGGCAACATAATACTTTTAGGATATAAAAATCAAGCCAATTAATGCATTCAGCCTTTTTCACGTTCAATAACATCAAAAGCTGCATTAATACGAGCAAGTTTTTCATTGGCAATTTCAACAAACTCTTCAGGCACACCGCGCGCCATTAGCTTATCAGGGTGATTTTCCATCACCAATTGGCGGTAAGCTTTTTTAATGTCCGCAAAATCGGTATTACGGGTCACACCCAAAATCTTATACGGGTCACCTTCGCCCGAAACGCCACTGCTGGTCTGGTTACCATGCCGCGCCACAATGCGGTCAAATTCATCTTGGCTAAAGCCAAATATTTGCGCCACATTGGTTAAAAATTCAACTTCTTTGGGATGAATCACCCCATCAGCTTTGGCGATATGAAACAAGCCATCAATCACATCTTCCAACATCGCCCGCTTATTGCGAAATAAATCAGCCATTTGCTTGGCATAGGCCTCATAACCCGCAATGTCTTGCTTGGCCACATTAAACAATTTAGCTACATTGGCAGTTTCAGCATCAGACACTTTAAACACTTGCTTAAACGCCGCCACTTCGTCAGATGTCACCACCCCATCGGCCTTGGCCATTTTAGCCCCCAAAGCAATAATGCCCATGGTAAAAATAACGCTGTCTTCAGGCTGCGATCGGCTCCAATTGCTGGTCTTGGCATTAGCCCACCCACCAGGGTGAGCCGTTTTATTATGCGTGTGGTTAATCTCCGCGCCATCTTTATCAAAAAAATAATGCCCCGCAACCGCGCCCAATAATGCGCCCAACGGCCCACCAAAAGTCATACCTGCAGCCGCGCCACCAATCTTACCCCATATCGACATATTTTTTCCTCACCCAATAATCATTTGAATAAAGATAGGCATTACCCGTTTAAAAACAAGTTTATTCCCATCATTTTATTTATTACTGCCTTAAACCTTTATTCAATTGGAATTTTTTTATTTTTAGATTACCCTGATCCAATTATATATACGGCAAGATTAAGGAGTAACATATGAGCATTCACATAGGTGCAAAAGACGGCGAGATTGCCGAAACCATTTTATTACCCGGCGATCCACAACGCGCCAAATGGGTGGCCGAAACCTTTTTAAAAGACGCTGTATGCTACACCGAAGTGCGCGGCATGTTAGGCTTTACCGGCACCTATAAAGGCAACCGCGTCTCTGTGCAAGGCACGGGCATGGGCGTGCCATCTATCTCCATCTATGTCAACGAATTGTTCAAAGATTACGGCGTGCAAACCGCCATTCGTGTTGGCAGCGCAGGCGGCCTAACCGAAGCGGTAAAAGTCCGCGACATCGTCATCGCAATGTCAGCATCTACCGACAGCAGCACCAACCGCCGCGAAATGAATGATTGGGATTACGCCCCCTGCGCCAATTTCGAATTATTACGCGATGCCGCCGCTTCCGCCGTCAAACACGGTTTTCCTCATCACGTATGCGGTGTCGTCACATCCGATCGTTTTTACGCCACCGATATGGGCCCACTTATGCGCGTTGCCGAACATGGCCATGTCGCTGTCGAAATGGAAGCATCAGCGCTTTACACATTGGCCGCCCGCTATGGCCGCCGTGCGTTAGCCGTACTAACTATTTCAGACCATCTGGTCACAGGCGCCGATACAACCTCGCAAGAGCGCGAGCAAACCTTTGGCGATATGATGACAGTGGCGCTAGAAGCCGCCTTCCCAAATAGCTAATTATAAAGATGCAGCAGAGCGGGCAGCTTGGTCATAAAGGCCAGAAAGCACCCGTAAAGTCGCGGCAATATCAGCCAACTCTTCATTACTTTTACCCGTTGCATCCATTGAAGGCAACAAACAAGCTTCTCTCACTTGACGGTATTTATCGCACATATCTGCACCCTTTTGGGTAATTTCGATATATTTTTCTTTGCCCTTTTTAGCGCTCGAAACCAGCTTTTGTTTCTCCAGTTTCTTAATCGCATAAGTCGCCGTATATGTGTCTTCAATATGTAACACCAAACAAATATCAGCCAATTTTTTGGGCTTTTTTCTATGGTTGACCGTATGCAAAACCAGCACATCCAACCCGCCCAAATCATCCACCCCAGCCGCCGACATGCAATGCACCATCCAGCGGTTAAACGCACTGCCCGCAATGATCAAGCCAAACTCAACCTCACTCAAACTAGATACGTGATTTTTCGATAAATGTTCCGATGAAACAATCGATTTAATCTCACCTAAAGAGGTTTCACCACTATCTGTCATAAATCATCCACCATATAAACCTGCGCCTAACCCCAAGATAATGCTTGGAAATAAGGTCACCAATATCACCAACACTACCAAGATCAAGAAAAATGGCAAAGCGTATAATGCCACTTTAAAAATATTTTTACCCGTCATCGCTTGCAGCACAAATAAGTTAAACCCAACAGGCGGCGTAATTTGGCTCATCTCAACCACCAAAACCAAATAAATACCAAACCAAATCAGGTCAATACCCACCTGCTCAACCATCGGCAAAATAACACTAGTAGTCAAAACCACCACCGAAATCCCATCCAAAAAACAACCCAAAATAATGAAGAAAAATGTCAGCGCAATCAGCAATTCATACTTGCTCAAATTCATCTCACCAATATGTGCAGCCAACTCACGCGGTATGCCCGTAAAGCCCATCGCCACAGTCAAAAACGCCGCCCCAATCAGTATAAACGCAATCATCGTCGAGGTTTTCACCGCACTCATCAACGCGGTGTTAAAACTGTCTTTATTCAATGTCCCGCCAACCCAACTCAACACCAAAGCCATCAACACGCCCAAAGATGCCGCCTCAGTCGGCGAGGCAATCCCCGTATAAATCGAGCCAATCACCACCGTAATCAGCAACACCACAGGCATCAAATGCCGTGTGCCCTTTATCTTTTCGATAAGCGGCATTTTAGCTTCCGCATCAGGGCTTTTGTCAGGGTTGAGCAACGACCAAATCACCACATAACCCATAAACATCAACAACAATACCAAACCAGGCACAATGCCCGCTATAAACAACCGCGCAATCGATTGATCAGTCGCCGCCCCATAAACAATCAAAATAATCGATGGCGGAATGAGCAACCCCAACGTGCCACTCCCCGCCAAAGTCCCAATAATCATCTTCTCATCATACCCACGCTTTTCCAACTCAGGTATCGACATTTTACCAATCGTCGCCGTCGTCGCCGCACTAGAGCCAGAAACCGCCGCAAAAATCCCGCAACCCACAATATTCACATGCAACAACCGCCCCGGAAGATTACGCATCCACGGGCTCAACCCCTTAAACATATTTTCCGAAAGCCCCGATGAAAATAAAATCTCGCCCATCCAAATAAACATCGGCAAAGCCGCCAATTCCCAACTGTTAATGCCACTCCAAATGGTTGACGACAACACCGCCCCCGCATTAATACTGGTAAACAAAAACATACTGGCCAACGCCGTTAAAAACAACCCAAGCGCCACCCAAACCCCAACCAACAACAGACTAAACAAGCAAACCAAAACCACCACAATCGGCATCCAAAACGAAACATCCATCATTCAGACCCCCCACTGCCAATTTCGGCCTCAGCCGCACTTTTATAGCTCAGCTCCACACCACGCAACTGACAAATAAAATCATCTAAAAACGCCACAAGCAACACGCCAATGCCAAACAACATAAATAGCTGCGGAATGAATAAAGGCACCGCAATAATGCCATAAGAAACTTCATCATAAACATAACTGTCATAAACAAATAAAACAGTATGGTAAAATATAAACCCCATAAAAACACTGCCCAAACTCAGGCAAATAAATTCAAATATAGAGTGCAATTTCGGCGGCACATTATTCAACAATATGCTCACCCGAATATGCCCATTTTTGCGCAAGGTATAAGCCAACCCCAAAAAACTAGTCGCCACCATTAAATAACCAACAAATTCGGCAGACGATGGAAATAACAAACCAAGATTGTCATCCGTCAAGCTAAAATAAACCGAATTCACAATCCGAAAAGCCACCTGAACCACCACAACGGTAGCAATTGATACCATGCTCAAAGCGCTCAAAACTGCCGAGATTCGATACAAACCATCTAATATTTTTCGCATTTACATGCCTCATATATATCACGCATAAAAAAAGCGGGCATCACACCCGCCTCCTATTTTCATTATTTATTATAAGCATCCAATACGGCCTGCCCATCAGCCCCCGCATTTTCCAACCATTCAGCGGTCATAGTCTTGCCAATCGCCTTAAGCTCACTTTGCAAAGTTTCACTTGGCGTCACAATGGTAATGCCATTTTCTTTCATCACGCCAATTTTTTCAGCGCTTTCGGCCTTGCTCATATCCCAACCGCGTTTTTCAGCTTTTGCTGCCATTTCAAGCACAGCTTTTTGGCTGGCTTCATCTAGCTTATCAAATGCCGCTTGGTTCACAATCACCGTATTTTTAGGCAACCACGCTTGCGTATG
Source organism: Hyphomicrobiales bacterium (assembly GCA_002401855.1). Classification (GTDB taxonomy): domain Bacteria; phylum Pseudomonadota; class Alphaproteobacteria; order Rhizobiales; family OSC116; genus OCS116. The sequence continues at coordinate 51,526 of NVUH01000013.1, read as the reverse complement.
ATGGAAATGCGATAAAAAATCCCATGCCTTACTATTGGCACCAGTAGAAGGCGATGTGATCATCGCATCCACACGGCCAGTGCTAAACGCAGTCGAAATATCAGTCGCTTCAATCTGCGTTGGCTCCATGCCAGCCAACTGCGCCAAACGCTCAGTCGCCGCATTATAAGCACGGAATTTAAGCCCCTTCATATCAGCCACAGAATTCAATTCTTTTTTGGCATAAACCCCTTGTGATGGCCACGGCACAGCATAAAGCATCATCAGCCCTTGCGCTGCCAATTTTTCAGATATTTTACCCTTGCTCGCTGCCCATAACTTTTCAGCATCTTCATAATTTGTGGCTAAAAACGGCACACTATCCACACCAAACACCGCATCTTCATTGGCCAAACGGCTCAAGAAAAACTCACCAATTGGCACAATGCCACGGCGGATAGATTTTTTAATCTCAGCATGTTTAATCAGTGAACCCGCACTATGCACATTAATCACCAATTCGCCATTAGTCGCGGCTTTCACATCAGCCGCAAATTCATGCACATTCACCGTATGAAATGTTTTATCACCATAAGGTGTCGGCATATCCCACTTAGTTTCGGCAAACGCCACACCCACCATAAAACTGCTAGCCAATGCCACTTTGGCAAATTTCTTCATAATTTTAGTCATTTGATTTCCCTCATTTATAATTTTCACAGCCCAAATATCGCGGCTTGGGCATAAATATGATATAACGATAATAAAATGTCAATAATTTATTGACATTTTCTTTCTAATTTGTTCTCTTGCATCAAACAATTCTAATCTAGGTAAATATAATGCCCGATAAAAACAAACGCACCCAAGATCATAAATGGCAATTTTGGATCGACCGCGGCGGCACCTTTACCGACATAGTCGCCAAAAACCCCAAAGGCGAAATTTTAGCCCATAAACTCCTATCCGAAAACCCCGAAAGCTATAAAGACGCAGCCATTCAGGCGATTCGCGACCTAATGGACGTGCCACAAACCACCCCCATTCCCGTACACCTAATCGATTGCGTAAAAATGGGCACAACCGTAGCCACCAATGCTCTGCTAGAACGCAAAGGCGATAAAACCCTATTGGTCATCAACCAAGGTTTCCGCGATGCCTTAGAGATCGGCTACCAAAATCGCAAAGACATTTTCGCCCGCCATATTTTAAAGCCAGAAATGCTTTATACACAAGTTGTCGAAGTCACAGCCCGTATACGTGCCGACGGTGCAATAGATAAAAAATTCACCCAAGCCGCACAAGATGATGCCAAAGCTCAAATGCAAACAGCCTATAACAATGGCATTAACAGCGTCGCCATCGTGCTAATGCATGCCTACAAATACCCAGAATATGAATTCATTCTCAAACAAATCGCTCAAGATATAGGCTTCGAACAAGTCTCCGTCTCACACGAGGTCAGCCCGCTCATGAAACTAGTCGGCCGCGGCGACACAACAGTGGTCGATGCTTACCTCTCCCCCATCCTCCGCCGCTATGTCAAACAAGTCGAAGACGAGCTAAACGCCGGCAACGAGGCCAACCAAGCCAACAACACCTGCAAATTAATGTTCATGCAATCCTCAGGCGGCCTCACCGCAGCCAACATGTTCCAAGGCAAAGATGCCATCCTTTCAGGCCCCGCAGGCGGCGTAGTCGGCGCCACCCAAACCAGTCAACTGGCAGGCTTCAACAACATTATCGGCTTCGACATGGGCGGCACCTCCACCGATGTTTCACATTTTAACGGCGAGCTAGAACGCGCCTTCGAAACCGAAGTAGCAGGCGTGCGCATGCGCGCCCCGATGATGAACATCCACACCGTAGCCGCAGGCGGCGGCTCACTACTCACCTATGATGGCGCACGTTTTCGCGTTGGCCCCCAAAGCGCAGGCGCCAACCCAGGCCCTGCCTGTTATCGCCGCGGCGGCGAGCTAACCGTCACCGATGCCAATGTCATGCTCGGCAAATTAAAAGCCAAATATTTCCCCCCCATCTTTGGCAAAAACCAAAACGAAGCGCTCGATGAACAAGTGGTCAAACAAAAATTCGATAGCTTAGCTAATGAAATAGGCAGCGGCAAAACAGGCGCAGACGTGGCCGAAGGTTTCCTAAAAATCGCCATCGAAAACATGTCCGAAGCCATCAAAAAAATATCCGTCGAGCGCGGTTACGACGTCTCCGAATACGCCCTCACCAGCTTCGGCGGCGCAGGCGGCCAACATGCCTGCTTAGTTGCCGATAGCCTCGGCATGGATAAAATATTCCTCCACACCCACAGCGGCATCCTATCCGCTTATGGCATGGGCTTAGCCGACATCAGAGCCGCCCAACAACAATCAATAGAGCTAGATTTAACGGTAGACAATCTAACCCGCGTACAAACCAAAATCCAAACATTATCGCAAAACATGCAAGCCAAACTAACCACACAAGATGTGCCGTTAGATGCCATAAAACTCGACCAACAATTACACATCCGCTATGCAGGCAGCGACAGCACCATCAATGTCGCCTTCGGCAACCTTCCCCACATGGTCGCCCAGTTCGAAAAATCCCACATCCAACAATTCGGCTTTATTTCACCCGAAAAACAACTCATCATCGAAGCCATCAATGTCGAAGCCTATGGCGGCGGCGCAAAACTAACTGAAGCCGAACAAGCCCTGCACATCGGCGATGCCGCGCCCATCGACCAATCCGAGATTTTTTCAAACGGCACATGGCACAAAGCCAAAATCTACAAAAAAGACCTCATCTATGCAGGTCAATTCGCCAACGGCCCCGCCCTCATCATCGAAGATCACGGCACAATTTCAGTCGAGCTAGGCTGGCAAGCCCAAAAAACCGCCACAGGCCACATCGTCCTCACCCGCGTCATAAAACGCACCCAACATGTCGCCATCGGCACCGATGCCGATCCTGTTATGCTAGAGATTTTCAACAATCTCTTCATGTCAATCGCCGAGCAAATGGGCGTGACACTAGAAAACACCGCCTCATCAGTCAACATCAAAGAACGCTTAGATTTCTCATGCGCCGTATTCGGCCCCGACGGCGCTTTAATCGCCAACGCCCCCCACATGCCCGTACATCTAGGCTCGATGGATCGCTCCGTGCAAAGCATCATCGCCCAAAACCCCAACATGCAATCAGGCGATGTCTACATGCTCAACAACCCCTATAATGGCGGCACGCATTTGCCTGACATCACCGTCGTCACCCCCATTTTCAACGAGGCAGATACCGAAATCCTATTCTACGTAGCCTCCCGTGGCCATCATGCCGATATAGGCGGCAAAGCCCCCGGCAGCATGACCCCAGATGCCACAAGCTTGGACGAAGAAGGCATCCTCATCAACAATTTCCTACTGGTAGATCAAGGCCTTTTCCAAGAGCAAAAAACCCACGATCTACTCGCCTCAGGCCCCTACCCCGCCCGTAACATCAAATATAACATTGCCGATTTAAAAGCCCAAATCGCCGCCAACGAAAAAGGCATCAGCGAGCTAAAACGCATGGTCACCTATTTCGGTTTTGACGTCGTAAAAGCCTATATGCAACATGTCCAAGACAATGCCGAAGAAAATGTCAGACGCGTCATCGCCACGTTAGATGATTGCTCCTTCACCTACGAAATGGATCAAGGCACCCAAATCTCCGTCAGCATAAAAATCAATAAAAAAACCCGCTCAGCCATCGTCGATTTCCACGGCACATCCGCGCAGCAAAACAACAATTTCAACGCCCCAGAGCCCGTCACCCGCGCCGCCGTGCTATACGTATTCCGCTGCCTAGTCGATGATGACATCCCCATGAATGCAGGCTGCCTAGCCCCGATAGAAATCATCATCCCCAAAGACTGCATGCTCAACCCAGTCTATCCCGCCGCCGTGGTCGCAGGCAATGTCGAAACCTCACAAGCCGTCACCGACACTTTATTTGGCGCGCTAGGCGTACTCGCCGCCGCCCAAGGCACCATGAACAACCTCACCTTCGGCAACGACGAATATCAATATTACGAAACCATTTGCGGCGGCTCAGGCGCCGGCAAAACCCACCCCGGCACCAGCGCCATCCACAGCCACATGACCAACAGCCGCCTCACCGATCCAGAAATCCTAGAATTCCGCTACCCCGTCATGCTAAAAAGCTACGAGATCATGCGCGGCTCAGGCGGCATCGGCAAATATAATGGCGGCGATGGCACATTACGAAAAATAAAATTCCTACAAAAAATGCAAGTTGCCTTGCTCACCGGCCACCGCCGCATCCCCCCGTTCGGGCTTGAAGGCGGCGGCAATGGCCAAGTTGGGCAAAACAGCATCATCCGCAAATCAGGCACAATAGAGCCACTCAAACATTGCGATCAAACCGAGGCAGATATATCCGAAATATTGATCATAAAAACTCCATCTGGTGGTGGCTTTGGTAAAAAATCATGATATAGTCCCCCAAAATTAGGGGACTTTATGATTAACAAATCAACAATAGACCAAGCCTACGCGCTGATTAAACCATATATCCGCAAAACACCGGTTATGGATGTTAGTGCCGCCGATATTCTAGGCGACCGCAATCAAAATAACCGCATTAATTTTAAGCTCGAACTGTTCCAACACGCAGGCTGTTTCAAACCCCGCGGCGCCTTCTACAGCCTACTTTCACAAGCTAAATTACCCCAATCTGTCGCAGCGGCATCAGGCGGCAATCACGGCGCCGCCGTTGCCTATGCCGCACAACAATTAGGTGTAAAAGCCAATATATTTGTGCCCAAAGCCGTCCCGAAAGCCAAAGTTGGCCGCATCAAAGATTTTGGCGCAGAGATTCTATTAGACGGCGAAAACTACGCCGCAGCCTTAGCCAATTGCGAACAACATATTAAACAAAGCGGCGCATTCTCAATCCATGCCTATGACGACATAACCACCATAACAGGCCAAGCCACACTGGCATTAGAATGGTTAGAACAAGTCGATGATTTAGACACCATCCTCATCGCTGTCGGCGGCGGCGGCCTCATTGCAGGCATGGCAGCCTATATCAAACAAGTCACCGATATTAAAATTGTTGCCATCGAACCAACCAACAGCGCCAGCATGTATCACGCCATGGCCAATGGCGCGCCAACGCTCGTCACCCCCACCAGCATCGCATCCGATAGCTTAGGCGCTAGCTTGTGTGGCAAAAATTGTTTTGCACTCGCCAAACAATATGTAGATGAATTTATTTGCATTGAAGATGAAGATATATTACAAGCTCAAACTTCATTATGGAATAATTATCGCATATTAGCCGAATTAGGTGGCGCAACCGCTTTTGCCGCTTTGGCATCGGGCAAATATGAAACGTCAGAAAACGAAAAAATTGGCGTGCTCATCTGTGGCGGCAATACACAATTTCTAAGCTAAAAGAGTAAAATATGGAAAATTCATCTAAAAATGTCATCATCACAGGTGCAAATCGCGGCATCGGCTACGAGCTCACCAAACAATTTGCCGCCGCAGGCTATCATGTTTTGGCCGCCACCCGCAAACCCTTGCAAGCTGTAAAACTTAACGAGCTTGCCGATAAAAATGAAAACAACATCACCATTTATAAACTCGATGTAACCAGTAAATTATCAGTCGACAATTTTGGCAAAACCCTTGCCGACACCCCCATCGAAATTCTAATTAATAATGCAGGTATTTTAGACACCTATGAAAGCAGCATTGATGATATTAATTTAGTCGATTTTGCCGAAGTGCTTGTCACCAACACCATCAGCCCCATCCGTGTGATGCGCGCCGCCATGCGGGGCTTGCGCTTAGGCAATACCAAAAAAATAGTCAACCTATCCAGTTTTATGGGCAGTTTTGAGGGCCAAAGCAATGGCGCCCATGCTTATCGCACCTCCAAAACCGCACTCAACCGCGCCATGCAAATTTTTGGCCGCGAATTGGCCGAAGAAGGCTTTATCATTATGAATCTCCACCCAGGTTGGGTAAAAACCGATATGGGCACCGAAGCCGCTGATATTGATGTCGTCACCTCAGTCAACGGTCTATTGAATATTATTGAAACCACAAAGCTTGAAGATGCGAACCAGATCATCGGTTATGATGGCACAACAATGTCATATTAATCGACCCAAATCATTAGAAAAATCTTTATCTTTATCTTTATTGGGTTGGATTTTCATATTTTCAGCAAAATTTTTAAAATCTTGCACAAAAACTCTGCTTTGTTTTTTAAACATACTTGGCAGCAACAGCATAAAGATCTTCACAATCAAGCTTTCAGCAATAAATTCACTCTCCATAACCCATTTGGTTTCATGTTGCGAACAAGCCGAAAATATATGATTCACCTTTTGCGCCAAGCCTTGCATTTCACAATAAACCCGATAGTTCAGCGGTAAATTATCCTCCACCACTTGAATATTCACTTCAATTATGCGGCCATTTATTTTAAAAAATTGCAAGCTACGGCTGGCATCAAAATTATGCCTTTGCATATGAACAAATGTAGATTGCCAATATTGATTATTATCTTGATCGGCAAACAACTTAGTCACTTCATGCAATGAGCTAGCAATTATAATTTCTGTTCGAAATTTCATCCTGCATTCTTCCAACCCCCAAAAGAGAAATTACAATCTAAAAGCGCCTCAACCAAACCAAAACAATCACCATACCAATTGCTGGCAATATACCAGTCGCGACCAATAAATCATCTGTAGCAAAATATTCCACAAAAAACCGAATCAGTCCACCCCCAACTAAAGTCACAAACCTAAGCATATTGGAGTAATGTGCCATAATGACCGCCGGGCTTTCAGGCATGATATCTTGTATCAATACCATACCAATCCCAACAGTCAATGCCACCATAACACAACCAAAAACCTGCATTGCTTATAATTGGTATACCTCCAAAGTGAAACTCATGCCAAAATAAATCATCACTGACATAGCAAAAATTAGCACTAAAAGATGAGTGTGGTTTAGAAGAATCAATAATTTTGCACTGAAAACTAACATCGGAATCTCAATAAATGCCGCAATGGCAAAAGCACGCCCAGCTTCTTCCTCTCTCCACCAATAGAAATGATATAAAAACCAATCAAAGCAATTGCAGACACCAACCCAAAATATAGATTTTTATAATGTAACGACATACAATATTTTCAATAATATTCTCTCAAGATATAGAAAAAATGAACGAAAATATTATCAAAAATATTGATAATTTAACTAGATATGTTTATGCATATATAATGTATCAAGCGGCAAATAATTTTTACAACAAGCCAACAGATGGCAATCTAAAAACCCAGCATTTTTTTGCGATTTATTTTGCTCCTTTCACCGTTTTTTTCCTAGCACTTGATTCGCAATATATGGTCGATCACTATTTTGATGCCCGCCCTTTGGTCAACATTCTGGTCATTGGTTGTTTCTTCGTTCTACTAAGCGCCGTCAATACCCGTTTGCGTAAATTAATGATCGTCTTCGTGCCACTCGGCCTGTTTGGCGAGATTATTTTCAGCTTGGTTCTCGGCCTGTATGAATACCGCTTAGCCCGCATTCCCATCTATGTGCCATTTGGCCATGCCGCCGTCTATGCATGCGGCTATCTGCTCCACGCAAGGCTATGGGCACAAAATAATAATGATATAATGAAAACAATATTCTTTATATTATTCAGCAGCTTATTCATCGGCGCAGGCTGGTTTTTCAATGACATCTTCTCATTCATTTTCGGCTTTTTATTTTTCTACCGCGGGCTCAGACGCAAAAATTGGAACACATTATATTATTATGTCGCCCTCTATGTGATCACCTTAGAATTTGCGGGTACGTATTTTGAAGTCTGGCAATGGCAAAAACTCGCCCTAGGCTTCATTCCCACCGCCAACCCACCTGTCGGTGCGGTATTTTTCTACATCGGTGCCGATAGTCTATTATTGCGTATCATGCGTTTTATTGATAAAAAACAAATACTCACGCCACTCAATGGCATAAGACCCGAAGAAAAATGGTAGCCATGCTCAAAGCCCTCAATAAATATTATAACAAACCAACCGATGGCAACGCCGCAGGTCGCAGTTTCTTTTCTTTATTCTCAATTATTTTCATTTTTATATTTTTGGGTCTAGACTCACAACTCTTCGCCGATACATATTTTGACGGCCGAAATCTAGTCACCCTCATCGTAATCATCTACTTTTTTACCATGCTGCAAACCGCTGATAGCCGCTTACGTCGCTTGATGCTAATTATGGTACCACTGTCTTATATTGGCGAGATCATTTTTTGCAATATCTTAGATATGTATGATTATCGAGAAAATAGAATCCCGCTTTATGTACCGTTCGGCCATGCCATACTCTATGGCTCAGGCTATATGTTCGCCTTTACCAAATGGGCAAACAAGCATGATGCCATAATGAAAAAAATATTCCTGTTATTTTTCGGCGCATTATTCATCGGCGCAGGCCTGATATTCTTCGACATACTATCACTCATACTCGGCATTTTATTTTTCCGCGCTCTACGCCGCAAAAAATGGCTAACCCTTTATTATTATGTCGCTATTTATGTATTGATTGTCGAATTCACGGGCACCTATTTCAGCGTTTGGGCGTGGGATGCCTATACATTGGGCTTCATCCCCACCGTCAACCCACCCGTCGGCGCCGTGTTTTTATACATTGGCGGCGATGCTGTGCTGCTGCGCGTCATGCGTTTCATGCAAAAGAAAAATATTCTACAACCAATAGATTACAGCCGCCCAGCAGAAACATGGTAACCTAACTTCATTCACGTTACTTACAACCTTCACAACATTAATTGAATCATTACTTCATCAAATAACCATTAGCACTTGTTTTAAATGGTTTAAACCATTCCTCAACTGGTTATTATTTCGATAGCTCAAACCGTTCAGCTTATACGCATTTATAGCCACCGAAGCTCGCTAGCTAACAAATCAATATACTTAACGGAATCTTAACGCAAGCAACAGAGTCCGCTAGCTAGCGAAAATCAAACACACCAAAACCACAAAATTCAACCCAAATCCGCTCGCGAGCAAAAGCCGAAATAAACACCTTAAACTACCTATTATAGTTTAAAATAGGCGCTAACCATCTTTCGGTATCTTCTAATGACATCCCTTTACGCTTTGCATAGTCAGACACTTGATCTTTCTCAATCTTACCAATACCAAAATAATGGCTGTCAGGATGGCTAAAATACATGCCAGACACACTCGAAGGCGGCCACATAGCACAACTATCAGTCAGTTCAACACCAATCCGCTTGGTCGTATCAAGCAGCTTAAACAAGGTGCGTTTCTCAGTATGGTCAGGCTGCGCAGGATAACCAGGCGCAGGTCGAATTCCCTGATACTGCTCTTTAACCAACTCTTCAATGCCAAAATTCTCCTCATGCCCATAGCCCCACAATTCACGCCGCACTTTGGCATGCATCAGCTCAGCAAAAGCTTCCGCCAACCGATCACATAAGCTTTGGAATAAAATCGCACTATAGTCATCACCCGCAGCCTTAAACTCAGCCACTTTGTCTTGCTCACCAAGCCCTGTGGTCACCGTAAAACCACCAATATAATCCTGCACGCCACTATCTTTCGGCGCAATAAAGTCCGCCAAACAATCATTATAACGCCCAGCCTGCTTTTTCATCTGCTGCCGTAAACCATGAAAAGTATCCAGCACCGTAGCGCGGCCATCATCAGTATAAAGCGTAATGTCATCACCACTAAAATCCGACACCACATTAGCAGGCCAAAAACCCACAACACCACTAGCTTTGGTCCACCGCCCCGCGATAATTTTATCCAGCATGGCCGTCGCATCTTTATATAAAGTCTTGGCCGCTTCGCCAAATTTTTCACTCTCAAAAATACGCGGATAAGCCCCTTTTAATTCCCAACTGCTAAAGAATGGCGTCCAGTCAATATATTTAGCAATCTCCGCCAAATCAAAATTCTTATAATCTTTCACACCCAAAAATGACGGCTTTTTAATTTCATACCCATCCCATTCAATCGGCATCGCATTAGCCCGCGCTTGCGCAATACTAGGCCGGTCTTTGTCATTACGCGCCCGCGCATGTTTCTCAGCCATGTCGATATATTCAGCCAATGTTTCAGCCTGATATTCAGCACTGCCATCGCCCATCAATTTAGTCGCCACAGCCACAGCACGGCTAGCGTCAGTCACGTAAATCGTCTGCCCCGCTTTATAATTCGGGTTAATCTTCACCGCCGTATGCACTTTACTCGTCGTCGCCCCACCAATCATCAATGGCATGGTGAAACCTTCGCGCTCCATCTCAGCCGCCATATGGCACATTTCATCAAGGCTCGGCGTGATCAAACCCGACAGGCCAATCATGTCAACATTCTCTTCTTTGGCTTTTTTGATAATGTCCGCAGCAGGCACCATAACGCCCATGTCAATCACTTCAAAATTATTACACTGCAACACCACACCCACGATATTTTTACCAATATCATGCACATCGCCTTTAACAGTCGCCATTAAAATTTTACCATTATTGGTACTGGTATCACCTGTTAAGAGTTTCTCTTCTTCAATAAACGGCATCAAATGCGCCACCGCAGCTTTCATCACACGGGCAGATTTCACCACTTGCGGCAAAAACATCTGACCAGAACCAAACAAATCACCCACAATATTCATCCCGTCCATCAACGCGCCTTCAATCACATGCAACGGCCGCTCAGCGCCAAGCCGCGCTTCTTCCGTATCTTCAACAATAAACGCTGTGATGCCATTCACCAGACTATGCGCCAACCGATCAGCTACATTCTTCTCACGCCACGTCAAGTCAACCTCGCGCTTCACACCCTTTTGGCCAACATATTCCTGCGCCAATTCAAGTAAATTGTCCGATGACGTCTCGCCATTCTCAGGCGTGCGGTTAAACAACACATCCTCAATCGCCAACAATAATTTCTTCGGAATGTCATCATAAATGGTCAGCTGGCCAGCATTCACAATGCCCATATCCATACCCTGCTTAATCGCATGGAATAAAAACGCACTATGCATAGCCTCACGCACCAAATTATTGCCCCTAAAACTAAACGATAAGTTAGACAGTCCGCCCGAAATATGACAATGCGGCAAGGTTTCTCTAATGGTTTTGGCCGCTTCAATAAACGCCTTGCCATATTCATTATGCTCTTCAAGCCCCGTCGCCACCGCAAAAATATTCGGGTCAAAAATAATATCTTGAGGCTTAAACCCAACTTCATCAACCAAAATACGGTAAGATTTCGTACAAATCTCCACCTTGCGCTCATAAGTATCAGCTTGGCCATCTTCATCAAACGCCATCACCACAGCCGCCGCGCCATAACGCTTAATCAGCTTGCCATAATGAATAAACTTCTCTTTACCTTCTTTCATGCTGATCGAGTTTACAACCGCCTTACCCTGCACACATTTAAGCCCCGCCTCAATCACACTCCATTTGGAGCTATCAATCATAATCGGCACTTTGGCAATGTCAGGCTCAGCCGCAATCAGGTTTAAAAACCGCACCATCGCCGCTTCACCATCCAACATGCCTTCATCCATGTTGATGTCGATAATCTGCGCGCCATTTTCAACTTGCTGGCGTGCCACCGTCAACGCCGCTTCATAATCATCATTCAAGATCATTTTCTTAAAAACCGCACTACCCGTCACATTGGTACGCTCACCCACATTCACAAAATTAACATTGTCCGTAAATACAAATGGCTCCAACCCAGACAACCGCATCAGTGCAGGAATTTCAGGCGCAACCCGCGGTTTATGCGGCGCCACTGCATCAGCAATGGCCTTAATATGCGCAGGCGTCGTGCCGCAACACCCACCCACAATATTCACCAAACCAGAAGCCGCAAATTCCTCAAGCAACCCAGCCATATATTCAGGGCTTTCGTCATATTCACCAAATTCATTAGGCAAACCTGCATTCGGGTAAGCACACACCAAACCAGGTGCCACATTGCCGATAGATTGAATGTGCGCCCGCATTTCCTGCGCGCCCAACGCACAGTTAAGCCCAACCGAAAATGGCTCAACATGGTCAACACTATAATAAAACGCTTCAGGCGTTTGACCAGAAAGCGTACGTCCAGAAAGGTCAGTAATCGTGCCACTAATCATAATCGGCAACCGATACCCAATCTCTTCAAACACTTCTTCAATCGCAAACAAAGCCGCTTTGGCATTCAACGTATCAAAAATAGTTTCAACCAAAATAAGGTCACAACCACCCTTCATCAGCGCCCGCACCGAGCTGCCATAAGCAATGCGCAAATCATCAAATGACACCGCGCGATAACCAGGGTCATTCACATCAGGCGACATAGAGGCTGTCCGATTGGTCGGCCCCAAGGTCCCCGCCACAAAACACTGCTTACCCGTCGCAGCCAAATGCTCAGCCACCGCTTGCTGCGCCACAATCGCGCTTTGCAAATTTATCTCATAAGCATAATCTTGCATCTTATAATCAGCTTGCGCGATGGTCGTCGATGAAAATGTATTGGTCTCCAAAATATCCGCACCAGCCTGCAAATATTGCAAATGCAAATCTTTAATCGCGTCAGGTTGGGTAACCGACAAAATATCATTATTACCTTTAATATCCATCGGCCAATCAGCAAATTTTTCACCGCGAAATTGTTCCTCGCTAAATTTCAAATCCTGAATCAACGAACCCATAGCTCCGTCCAAAATCAAAATCCGCTCAGCAGCCATCTCATGCAATAATTTTGTTCGCTCTAATGCCAATTTTTTGGTCATGATAATCCCTACCCAATATTCTTCAATTGATGACAAATAGTATAAGTCAATTCAGCTCTATTCATAGTATAGATGTGGTAATCCCGCACCCCATGCGCATATAAATCACGCACTTGCTCCACCACCACAGAGGCCGCCACCATACGCCGCGTTTCTTCATCATCATCCAAACCATCAAACCGCCGATGCAGCCATCTCGGCACCGATGTGCCGCACATTTTAGCAAATTTTACTGTGCCTTTAAAGTTAATCACTGGCGCAATCCCAGGTATAATCGGCACGTTAATGCCAGCCTTTTCACACTCATCCAAAAACCGATAAAACTGCTCATTATCAAAAAACATTTGGGTGATAGCCTGTGTCGCCCCCGCATCAATTTTGGCCTTCAAATTATCCAAATCAGCTTTCAAACTCCCGCTTTCAGGGTGCTGCTCGGGGTATGCCGCCACACTAATCTCAAAATCACCAATCTGCTTAATGCCTTTTACCAAGGCCTCAGCATTGGCATAACCATCCGCACGTGGAATATATTTTTCACCAATCCCAGCCTTCGGGTCACCACGCAATGCCACAATATGGCGCACGCCTTCATCCCAATAATTCTGAACAATCTCATCAATTTCCTCACGTGATGCATCCACACAAGTTAAATGCGCCGCCGGCACCATGCTGGTATCATTCGCCAAACGCGTCACAATATTATGCGTACGTTCACGGGTCGAGCCACCCGCCCCATAAGTCACCGAGACAAAGCGCGGTTTCAGCACTTCTAATCTCTTCACACTTTTCCATAAAATCTCTTCCATTTTTTCCGTCGCTGGCGGAAAAAACTCGAAGGATACATTCAACTCTTTATTCATAATACTGTCTTTATTTTTTTGGATTCTTGAAACTTAAATTCTACATCTAATCAATAGACTAAACAGCAGACCGATCAATCGGCACTCACTGGCTCATTTATAAATCTTCAAAGCTCAAACACGCTCAAACAACCATAATGAGACGGTTAATTTTATATTTGCCGCACTGGGCATTCGTTCATCAGGCGGAAAGCTTTGCGTTTCAACCATTTTCATGCCCGCAATTTCAGCCCATTCAGCCATTTGCTCGTTCGAAAACCCAAGCCGTCTGTGCGAATGGCTCACCCGTAACTCTTCATTATCATGGCTGGCAAAATCAACAATTAGCAATTTAGCATGAGGCGCCATCACCCGCGCCGCTTCTTTTAAAACCGAAAGCGACTCATCTAAATAATGCAAAACTTGGTGAATAATCACCGTATCAAAATGTCCACTTTCCATCGGCAGGTTAAAAATATCACCCTGCCTCACTTGGCTATTGGTCAGTCCGGCTTTTTCCAGTTTGGCCCGCGCATAGGATAACATTTCATGGCTCAAGTCCACACCAACACTTAACGATGCACGGCCAGATAACAGCTCGAGCATACGCCCAGTGCCTGTACCCAAATCAAGCAAATTGCCCAATTTACCATCCAACATTTCAGCAATCGCCGCTTCAACTTTATCTTCAGATATCTGTAATTTGCGTAAGCTATCCCAATCTTCCGCAATCGAAGCAAAATATTTAGCTGCCTCTTCACTGCGCGATTGCTTCACCGCATTCAACCGCGTTAAGTCACGTTTTAACAATTTGTCGTCTTCATCAACCGTACCAATTACCGAAGCCACGAATGAATGATTACGTGCCTTTTCAGACAATCGAAAATACACCCAACTGCCCTCACGATGACGGTTAATCAAGCTCGAATCCAGCAGCAACTTCAAATGCCGCGAAACCCGCGGTTGACTCTGCCCCAAAATATTGGTCATGTCTTTCACATTCAGCTCACCGCGCGCCAACAAAAGGATGATGCGCAAACGCGTCTCCTCAGCAATCGCTCTTAATTCAGCTAAAATCTGTTCCATAAAACACCAGTTAAATCACATATAAAGATATATTTATATCTAACAATGAAAAAAGTAAAGAAATATCTATCAAAATTTTAAATTTGTACAATTTCCCGCAATAATATATTCATAAACCAACATTTTAAATAGGATTCATAATGGACATTGAACAGATCAGAGCCGACACCCCCGCCCTTGCCGAAATAGTTTACATGAACGCCGCAGGCGCCGCCATCAGCCCAGAGCCCATCTATAACGCCATGGTGTTCATGCTCGATGAGGAAGCCCGCATTGGCGGCTACCACACCCATAATAAATATAAAGAAGAATTAGAGATAGATCTTTACGCCTCAGTCGCAAAACTCATCAACGCCAAACCAAGCGAGATCGCCATCGTCGAAAACGCCACCATAGCTTGGCAAAAAGTATTTTACAGCCTCGCCCTCACTTGGCAAGCTGGCGACATCATATTGTCCTCCACCTTAGAATATGGCGCCAACCTAGTGGCTTTCATGCACGTCAAAAAACTTTACGGTATCGAAACAATTGTCATTCCCGACAATGAACATGGCGAGGTCGATGTCGATGCCCTAGACGCCCAAATCGAAGATCTAAAATCAGCTGGCAAAAACCCCGTTCTCATCGCCATCTCCCACATGCCCTCCAATAACGGCCTCGTTCAACCCGCCGAAACCATCGGCAAAATCGCCAACAAGCATAAAATTATCTATCTGCTCGATGCCTGCCAATCAATCGGCCAATATCCCGTCAACGTCAAAAAGATCGGCTGCGATTACCTCACCACCACCAGTCGTAAATTCTTGCGCGGCCCCCGTGGCAACGGCTTTCTCTATGCCAGTTCCCAACAATTAGAAACCATAGAACCCAACACTCTAGACTTTTTTGGTGCCGAATTAGACGGCGCAAACAATTACAATTTACGCAAAGACGCAAGACGCTTCGAAGATTGGGAAAACGCCTACGCCCTACGCGCAGGCCTGCACGCCGCGTGCGATTATGCGCTAGATTTAGGCATGCACAAAATCTGGAAGCGCAGCCAAATCGTCTCAATCAAACTCCGCAAAGCCATTGCCGAAATACCCAATATGCACATCGCCGATTTGGGCACAATAAAATCATCCATCATCACCTGCTATCACGAAACAAAATCTTCAAAACAAATCAGAGCCTTTTTAGAAGAAGAAAAAATCCACCTCACCTTAGCGGGCGATCACAGCGCCCCATGGGATGGCGAAAAACGCAAATTACCCGAAAAACTACGCTTTTCACCACACTATTATAACAATGAAAATGACATGGATAAATTGATCGAAATCTTAAAAATCGCAATACAATAGGTGTGCAATAATGAGTTTTACCTTCGATCACATCGCCATCGCCGCCAATAGCCTCGAACAAGGCGTAGAGTTTATCTCACAAAAATTCGCCGTTAAAATCCCGTTCGGTGGCACCCATGATCAGATGGGCACACATAACCACCTCATGCAAATTGGCGATGGCATATTTTTAGAACTCATCACCATCAACCCAATAGCACACCCCCCAAAAGCCCCACAACAAAGATGGTTCGATCTAGACAATCCAAGCCTTCAAAACCAACTAAAACAATCACCAAAACTCGTCACATGGGTCGCCCGCACCGCCAACCTCAAAGCAGAGTTACAAAACCTAAACCAAGACATTGGCAAAATTCACCACGTCACACGCGGCAATTTAACCTGGCAAATCACCATACCCAAAAATGGCCAACTCACCGAAAACGGCCTATTCCCCACGCTTATAGAATGGCAAAACAACCAAACCCCCGCCCCCAATATGGCCGATTTAGGCATTAAACTCACCAGCTTCACCCTCACCCATCCCCACCCACAACATCTCAAAGCCTTGCTCAAAAACTACAAACCCTCAAAACAATTTAAGCTGAACATCCGCCAAGGCGATTACAACCTCACCACCACATTCACCAATGCCCAAGGCAAAGCCATCAAACTATAAAGGCGACCCAAACAAGCAGGTCGCCTTCATTCATTCTTAAAAAAAATCTAAGCTAGGTTAATATTTAACATCCATATCAGCAGCAATTTCAATACCATTTTCAGTAAAGTCCAAAGCCATGCGCAATTTCATCTTGCTATCAGATAGGGCTTTAAATTGCTCAATAGCTGGGTCATCATTACCTTCCATAGCTTTCGATAAAACCCTAAACAATTTTCCATAATGCATATAAATTTCAAAAAATCCATTAGCATCAATCGCTTCATCTTTTAGCGCTGCCGAGCCTTTAGCAGCCTCGCTGCCTTTATAAACATTTAAATGCTTGCCAGAAATAGCCGCAAATGTCTGCCCACCAACCATATTCACTTGCCGCAATACATCATTCAACACAACTGGTGTTCCATCAGCAGGTATGTTCAACCCACGCAACATCGGCAACATCATGCTACCCGTTTGCAATTGTGCAATCGGGTTTTCAGAGGCAAGGCTAATCAAAACATCCAATGCGTTAATTTGAGGTTGCCCCATAGAAGGCAAATTAACATCAGCTTCATATATAGTTGCCGATAAGCCCATAATACCTTGTGCCATACCCGCAAACAAACCCAAAGACGCCGGATCAGCTAGCATCAATTCTTTTTGCATATCAGCTAGCGGCACACATTCATATTTTACACTGGTTGCCGCAGTCCACAACGCAGTCAATGCACCCGTTATTTTATTGGCGTTCAAACCAAATGCCATGCTAATCACTTGATCAGCAGCCCCGCCCACATGAGCAGGAATAAATCCCCGCAGATCCATCAAAGCATCATTTGTAGCTTTATGAGTGCTTTCAATAATGGTCAATAAATCGGCACTATATTCAGTATTGGTAACAGAAAATTTCGATGTTCCCATAACCGTACGCGGCCAAGCTTTGGCAATGTCAGCAAATTCAGCACGGCAAGCTGGCGTTTGAATTTTCGCCAATTCTTTCCAGTCATTTTTTGCCGTAAATGCTATCGGCTCCGCCGAAGTAAACCTATCAGCCACAATGCGATGGTCAACATAACCCAATTGCGTGCCATCAAAACCGTATTTATCAGTCATATCTTGCAATATTGAGGTTTGGCTAAGCGCTTTAGCCGGCTTTGCACTGCCCAATGCAACTTTCAAATGCCCATTGTTACCATTAGCGTTAGCCACAGTTATAGTCACCCAACCATCATGCGAAGCCACAACCAATTCAAATAAATTATTTGTGCCTTCTTTCAGCAAATAAGACCGATATTTAACGCCGCCAATTTCATGTTCAACACCCACCAGCCCAGAGTCTTTTTCAGCCGCCATTATGGTGGCAATAAATGCCTCACCATCTTCCACTTCAAGTTTAAGCACAGGGTGAAAATCCACCATATACATTAACATACGTGTTTCATCGCCAAGGCCATAGGCTTTCATAAACTGCTCAGGCTCAGCAATATTGGCAAAATAACCTTTTACCAAAGCTCTGAAAAATTTGTCCGTAGGCGCATCGTCTTCAAACATTTCATCCATATCTTGCGGGCGGCTCGCGGTGAATAAATTCTTATTGGCTTCCAAGTATTTCTTCATCGGAAACGCTTTTAAGCTGCCGCTAAAAAACGCCGTATTGGCTGGCACATAATCCAGAGCCGCAAAATTTGGCACATCAACTGCCAACGGTGCGGAGCTAATGACTACAGAAGCACCAAGCGCAATAAGTGATGTTTTTAATAAATGACTTTTCATAATTTCTCCGTTGGAATATATCAATTCACATATATTCGCATATTTAAACAATGCAATACCCCGAGCAGGATACATAGACTAATTGTTCCAATTGTGGCGATGCAAGCAAACGATTAAAAATAACGCCCCCCAGAAAAACCTTATCTATACATGGAAACGCTTAAATTTAAGCCGCGTAGGTCTATCAGCTGCGCTACCCAATCGGCGTTTTTTATCGGCTTCATAATCGCTAAAGTTACCTTCAAACCATTCAACATGGCTATTGCCTTCAAATGCCAAAATATGCGTGGCAACACGGTCCAAAAACCATCTATCATGGGTAATGACCACCGCACAACCCGCAAAATTCATCAAAGCATCTTCAAGCGCTCGCAAGGTTTCCACATCCAAATCATTGGTCGGTTCATCAAGCAGCAATACATTTGCACCAGTTTTCAACATTTTCGCCAAATGCACACGGTTCCGTTCACCGCCCGATAATATGCCAACCTTCTTCTGCTGGTCACTACTTTTAAAGTTAAATGCACTGCAATAAGCCCGGCTCGAACGCTCAATTTTACCCAATTGTATAATGTCATTACCATCAGAAATTTCTTCCCAAACCGTTTTGTCACCATCGAGCGAATCGCGGTTTTGGTCAATATAACCAAGCTGCACAGTTTCACCGACCCGAATGCTACCTTCATCAGGCTCTTCTTGCTTCATAATCATTTTAAATAAGGTCGATTTACCCGCACCGTTGGCACCAATAATCCCAACAATCCCGCCCGGTGGCAGTCTAAAATCCAGACCTTCAATCAGCAATTTTTCACCAAACGCCTTGCTCAAACCCTCAGCTTCAATCACCACTCCGCCCAAACGCTCAGAGGCAGGAATGACAATCTGCGCCGTGCGCAACGCCTCACTATCTTCTTGCGCCACCAAATTATCAAACGCCGATATCCGCGCTTTAGATTTGGCTTGCCGCGCTTTAGGGCTAGAACGCACCCAATCAAGCTCACGCTCAATGGTTTTCTTACGGTTCTCATCAACCCGTTTTTCTTGCGCCAACCGCTTGGCTTTTTCTTCCAACCAATTGGTATAATTGCCTTCGTAAGGAATGCCCTCACCGCGGTCGAGCTCCAAAATCCATGCCGTAATGTTATCCAAGAAATACCGATCATGCGTCACGCAAACAATCGTACCCGTATAATTGACCAAATAATTCTGCAACCAACTAATCGTTTCAGCATCCAAATGGTTGGTCGGTTCATCAAGCAACAACAAGTCAGGCTTAGCTAACAATAAAGCACAAATCGCCACACGGCGTTTTTCACCGCCAGACAAAGTGCCCACGGTCGCGTCCGCAGGCGGGCAACGCAAAGCTTCCATCGCCACTTCCACTTGGTGGTCAAGGCTCCATGCATCCACCGCATCTATCTTCTCTTGCAGCGCGCTCATTTCTTCCATCAATTCGTCAGTATAATCCTCAGCCACCTTGGCCGCCACCGCGTTAAAATCATCAAGCAATTTTTTAGTTTCTGCCACACCTTCCATCACATTTTCAAGCACGGTTTGGCTTTCATCAAGCTGCGGCTCCTGCGCCAAATAACCAACTTTCACGCCTTCGGCTGCATAGGCATCGCCACCAATTTCAGTGTCCAAACCCGCCATAATTTTTAGCAAGGTAGATTTACCGCTACCATTCTCACCAACCACACCAATATGCGCACCAGGCAAAAACGACAACCGAATGTCCTTAAACAATTGCTTGCCACCAGGGAAGGTTTTAGAAAGTTTGTCCATTGTATAAATATATTGATAAGCGGCCATGCGCACCTCGTCTGCTAAAATTAGTTGAGTATTTGTAGTTGATTCATCAGCTGACTGCAAGCCATCAGTTAGGCTTTTTCCGCACATGCGTCACCAAATAAATGCCCAACACAATCGGCACAAGCCCAATATAATCCGCCGCAGGTATGCTCTCGTCAAACACCAACCAGCCATAAAACAGCCCGAGCGGCGGCATAATAAAATGCAAGCTCGAGGCTTCGGCTGTGCCTTTTTGCTCAATCAGGTTAAACCAAATCACAAAGCTCAAGCCAATAATCACCACCAAATAAAACATGCTCAACACAAATTCAGTTTCAAACCAAACGCTCGGCACCGTTTCAAACATAAAGGCTGGCACATATAAAACCACCGCCCCTGTCAGATTCTGCACCGCTAGGCTTTGCCAAAAATCCACCTTGCCATTAAGCCGAGTGAATAAAAACGTCGCCGCACTAAAACTCAACAAGCCAAAACACAACAGGCCAATCACATAAAGTGGCACGCCTTCAACACTCACACGGCTTTGCAATATATACGCCACACCCACAAAACCCAGCAACACACCAATCAATTTTTTATAGCTAAACGCCGCCGTCACAAATATAAATTGCGCCAATGTCACCAACACAGGGTTGGCGCTAATAATCGTCGCGGCCAAGCCAGATGGCGTCGCAGGCAAGCTGAGCGAATACCAAGCAAAGCCCAAATAACCAACATTATTCAGCAAACCCAACGTCACCAAGCCCCAAAACTGCTTGAGGCTAATCTTCATCAACCGCCCAAATATGACGCATAATGCAAAAAAGAAAATAGCGGTCAGTAAAAACCGTGTGGCCAAAAACCAAAATGGCGGCCAAAACTGCAAGCCATATTTCGCCGCGGCAAAAGCCGATGCCCACGTGATGCAAAATATCAATATCATCAAGTTAGATTTAAGATCAAATTTTTTCAGCATTATGTAGATTTAATTCTGTGGAACTCGCCCGTCGCTTCATTGCCAATCAAAATTATCCCCCTGTCCAAATCAAACCACGAGCCAACCATTTCAAGCTCACCCGCATCCAACGCATCCTGCACAAATTTAAAGCTGCGCAAATTCTTCAAGCTCAACAAAACATTCTGCTGCTCAAGCCGTTTTAGCTGGTCACGTTCAGATAGGTCATGATGACATTCATGAATCTCATCACTAATTTCCTTAATCATGCTCATCCATTGGCGGGTAAAACCTTTACCCGTTTCAGCATCAAGCTCAGCAAATGCATCCTTATTTTCATAAGCCGCTTTAATGCCGCCACAATAACTATGCCCCATCACAATAATCAGCTTCACTTTTAGCTCAGTCACCGCATATTCAATCGCCGCACTGGTGCCATGATAACCACCATCCAACTCATAAGGCGGCACTAAATTACCAACATTGCGCAAGGTAAACATATCACCGGCTTTGGCCGAAAATATCTGGGTGCTATTCACCCGACTGTCACAGCAAGAAATCATCATAATTTCAGGGCTTTGGCCTTTATCGACCAATTCTTTGAATAATTTTTCGTGTTTGGGGTAAATGTTCTGACGAAAATTCGCATAGCCATCTAATAAATTGGAAAATTTGACTTTACGCATATCAGCCTCATCGAAATAAACTAATTCTAATCTAACCCAAGCCGTTATATTTTCAAGCTATTTTTCTTTAATCAAGGCCAACAATCCACCGCCCAACATTAAAAACCCGCCCGACACACGGTTAACAATCTTTTCAGATCTCAATAATAAGTTTTTGGCAATATTCACCATCACCGTCCACGCACTGTCAAGCACCAAGGCAATCACAAAAAATGTAACCGACATCAGCGCCAATTGCGCGGTTATATCACCTTCAGGGTTTAAAAACTGCGGAAAAAACGCCCCAAAAAACACCAAAGCCTTGGGGTTACTAATCGACACAATAAACCCCCGCATAAATATCTTCCTAGGGTCTGGCGCTTCGGCTTTCATACCACTCAAATTAGAGCCAGGCGCCGTCCACGTTTTATAGCCAATATATATAAGATAAGCCACACCCGCCCATTTAATATAGGTCAGCGTATGGCCAAGATTCTCCAATATAGCACTCAGGCCAACAGTCACTAAGCTCAACAAAATGCCCATCGCCAACATACTCCCCGCTACGGTCACCATGCCAATGCGCACCCCATGCTTAAGCGAGTTGGCAATCACCACCGCCACCGTCGGCCCAGGTATAATAATCAATATGGCACAGGCCAAAACAAAGGTTAAATATGTCGTTAATTCCATAACAATCTCCCAATTTCAAATAAGTAGACGCAGGCCACCAAGCCAATGTCAAATAAATTAAATTGATACCCAGCTAACTGATATTGATAAATGCAAAAACCACCCCGCTTATCAATTCGGGATGGCACATTCGCTGAGATAATTATAAGAGAGGAGAAAAAATTAATATTCTAAATGGCTATAATTGGGGCGTCTATAAGCAATTGATTGAAAAAATCGGCTCATCACCACACTCATCACACCATAACCAACAGCAAAAAAGCCAGTGACTGCCATTAATATCGGCATGACATCACGCGGATTATCATGGCCCAATTGCCAGTCACCAGCTCCAAACAAAATGGCACATACCGCTACCACTCCCACTATAAAAGCCCCGACGATAAACACACTGGCATAGCTAGTTTGTAATACTGGGCTGATAGGTTGTTCTATACGATGTGTCATTAGTTTTTCCATTGTTTCATGTTTTTGAAATAAATATTCATTTCCATGATTTGGAATATGCTATATGAATGAGGCAGCTATTTGCCGAAATTAGGGTCAAATCATGAATTGATTATGACTAAATTGTGGCATATGAAGCAAAATACAAATGTAAAAGCATATTAAGGTGGAAGCATAAATGTGCCGTTTATTAGCCTATCAAGGCGAAACCAATTATATCTCAGATCATATTTTCGAGCCTGAACATTCGCTCATCGAGCAAAGCCATAACGCCATCAAAGGCAAAATGTCAGTCAATGCCGATGGCTATGGCCTCGCATGGCAGAGTGAAAAAGCCGAGCCTGTCATATTCAAAGACACCATGCCCGCTTGGGGCTGCGATAATCTGCACGACATCGCACACCACACCAAGTCCCCAACCTTCATCGCCCATGTCAGAGCCTCAACCTCTGCCCCCATTTCGCGCTTAAATTGCCACCCCTTCAAACAAGATGGCTGGGTATTCGCCCATAATGGCCAAATTAACGAGTATCAACAAATCCAACGCAAAATCGAAAACACCTTGTCTGACAACATGTTTAGCGTCAAAAAAGGTCAAACCGACAGCGAAATGATTTTCCTCGGCCTGCTAGATTATGGATTCGATGCCGATCCAATTGCCGCCACCCAAAATTACATAAAATTCATCGAGACTTTGGCAGCCGAAAAAAACATCAAAAAACCAATGGTGCTAACCGCAGCCATGTTCAAAGATGATCGTTTGGTGATGATTAAATACGCATCCAAAGGCCGCCCCGCACCCAGCCTGTTCAAACGCCAATGCCCCAACGGCATTTGTTTCGCCTCCGAACCATACGCCAAAGATGGCACATGGAGCGCAGTGCCCGACAACAGCATCACCATCTCCAACAAAGGCGGCGATGTCAAAAACATCCCACTTAAAATTTAGATTTTCTCAATCTCGCCATGCTCATGCCCACAATGATCGTGATTCTGCAACACCTCAATAATGCGGCAATCCCCCACCTCACCGTGCTGACAAGAATTAATCATCCGCGTCAATTCAACTTTTAGGCTCTGCAACCGCTTCAACCGACTATCCACCCGCACCAAATGCGCCGAGGCAATCGCATCAACCTGCTTACAATCATGCCCTTCAAGCGCCGATAGCTGCAACAATTCCCCAATGTCATCTAGCGAAAACCCCATCTCACGCCCATGCCGAATAAATTTCAATCGCACAAGCGCCGCTTCATAATACCGCCGCTGCCCACCTTCGGTGCGCACAGGCTCATCAAGCAAACCCTTCTGCTCATAATATCTAATGGTCTGCACTTTACAATGCGCCAATTTGGCCAACTGCCCAATTGTATATTCTTCTATAGTCATGCCCCAAATTAAAGCCATTTGCGAATCATTTGCAAGTCAAAAATTAAATTAAAAATAACCCTTGAACCTATAGTCGCTAGAGCATTTATAGTGAACTTAACTACAGAATCACTCAACCAATTGGCAAAAAAATATGAGCGCAAAATGTGGACATGACGTAACCTTCGATGGCGCAACCCCCGCCTATAAACGCGCCATCTGGATGGTCATAGCCCTAAATGCAGGCATGTTCATAGTCGAGATTCTAGGCGGCCAAATCGCCAATTCTCTATCATTATTCGCCGATGCCATGGATTTCCTAGCCGACGCCGCCACCTATGGCATTTCACTATTAGTCATCGGCATGCCACTAGCCATCCGCGCCAAAACCGCCCTAGCCAAAGGCCTAAGCCTAACCCTAATGGGCATCTTCGTCCTAAGCGCCACCATCTACAACCTATTCATCCTAGATGTCCCAGAATACAGCACCATGGGCATCATCGGCCTCATGGCCCTAACCGCAAACCTCCTCAGCGTCCTCATCCTCTATAGGTTCAAAGATGGCGACAGCAACATCCGCAGCGTCTGGCTCTGCTCCCGCAACGACGCCATCGGCAACATCCTAGTCATGCTAGCCGCAGGCGCCGTCTACTACACCCAATCCGCCCTGCCCGATCTAATAGTAGCAGGCCTCATGAGCAGCCTCTTCCTCTCCAGCTCCTACAAAATCATCACCCAAGCCCTGCAAGAATTGCGCACCGGCAAACCCGTAAACAGCTCCTGCTCAACCAATCATGATCAACCCGAAACTGGTCATACCCACTAGATATTTCAACAACCAATTTCGGGTCGAACCATATGTTTTTATAATCTAACTTCCTTTCATCAAACAATTTGAAAAGGATTTGATTATGAATATGCTAGAAAATAAAACCGCGATCATAACAGGTGCCAGCGCTGGCATCGGCCGTGCAACGGCGTTGTTATTTGCTAAAAATGGTGCAAAGCTTGTATTGGCCTCTCGCCGCCAAAACCTACTAGATAGCCTAGTCGCCGAAATCACCCAAGCAGGCGGCGAAGCCATAGCCTTAGCGGGCGATGTGGCAGATGAAGCCCACCACCAAGCCCTAACCAACCTAGCCATCGACCATTTCGGCGGCCTAGACATCGCGTTTAACAATGCAGGCACAATAGGCGCAGGCGGCCCAACCCCAGATGTAACCCTACAAGGCTGGAACCAAACCATCACAACCAACCTAACCAGCGCATTCCTAGCCGCAAAATACCAGTTACCCGCCATCAACAAATCAGGCGGCTCCCTCATATTCACCTCATCATTTGTCGGCTATTGCAACGGCATGCCCCAAATGGCCGCCTATTCAGCCAGCAAAGCAGGCATCGTAGGCTTAGTAAAATCTCTAGCAGTAGAATATGGCCCACAAAACATCCGCGTCAACGCCCTACTCCCAGGTGGCACCGATACCGACATGGCCAAAGCCTTTGGCGATGATGAACAAACCCGCGAATTCGTCCGCAATCTACACGCCCTAAAACGCATAGCCCAACCCGAAGAGATCGCTCAAACAGCCCTCTTCCTAGCCTCCGATGCCGCAAGCTTTGTCACCGGCACCGCCACAATGGTAGATGGCGGCAACAGCATCAATAAAGTTTAAGAAAAACCAAAATGAACCTGCTCACACAAAAAATAGACCAATTAAATTGGAAAACCATCGCCGACCACCTCCACAAAAACGGTTATGCGATTGTACCAAATATGTTAAATTATTCACAATGTGAGCAGCTCATCACAGCATATATGCTAGGAGTTATTTTCCATGACGCAACCAGCTAAAACCTATCACCACGCCTATTTCACCGACCAACAAATAGCCGATCTCATACAAAGCCAAGCCATCACCATAGGCGGCAATAAAAATCTAAAAATATACGGCACTCTGAAATGCAAATCTGGCAAACGCATGAAACGCAAAAACCGCGTATTCTTTAAATCCAAGCAAGATGCAATCGCCCGCGGCTACCGCCCCTGCGGCAATTGCATGCGCCAAGCCTATTTAAACAATTTAGTAAAATCGACTAGCCCTTAAACGCCGTCACTTCAATTTCAATCTTCATATTATCAAAAGCCAAGTCAGCAATAATCAACATCGCCGCAGGTCGAATATCACCAAAATATTGCCCAAAAATCTCAAAACATTCTTCAACATATTCTTGCTTTGTCGCCACATAATTCACCCGCACCACATCGGCAAGTGTTGCATCAGCTTTCGCTAAAGTCTCATTAATCGTCTTAAAACAATTATGTATCTGCTCAGCCAAACTTTCAGGCATAATCATATTCTCATAATTAAACCCTGTCGTACCCGATACAAACACCCAATCACCCTGCGCCACCGCACGGCTATAACCCGCCTGCTTTTCCATCGGCGAGCCCGTGCTAATTAGTTTCTTCGTCATATTCATTCCCCCGTAGGTTTCTTTTCACTCCAGTGACGGCGGCAAACAGACACATATGAATCCTCACCCCCAATCACCACCTGATCACCTTCAACAATCGGCACCCCATCAGCATCCAACCGCAACACCATAGAGGCTTTACGCCCACACCAACAAATCGTCTTAATCTCACGCAAATTATCAGCAATCGCCAATAAAACCGCCGACCCAGGAAACAATTTCCCCTGAAAATCCGTCCGCAAACCATAACACATCACCGGAATCCGCAATTCATCAGCCACTTTTGCCAACTGCCACACCTGAGCTTCACTCAAAAACTGCGCCTCATCAACCAAAATACAATCAATCGCTTCAATAGCCTGCCCAGCTTTTGTATCAACATAAAGGTCTGTCTCAGCATCATAAGTTTTAGCTTTGCTATCCAACCCAATGCGCGAGGCTATATTGCCAACCCCCGCCCGGTCATCAAACGCCGCAGTATAAAGCTCAACCTTCATCCCACGCTCAACATAATTATACGCCGCTTGTAATAAGCTGGTCGATTTCCCCGCATTCATTGCACTAAAACTGAAATATAATTTCGCCACAGACACCCCGTAAAAATTTCTCTCAATGCTTACACCGAGTCGGTTATCTGTGGCTACAACCTTTCTAAGCTTTGGCACTCCTTGTGAATATCTTACCACCAATATTAACCATCAACGCCGCCACCAATACCAAAACAATCCCAAAAATTTGCACACCAGATAGATTCTGCCCATAGAACACATAATCCACCAAAATCGCCACCACAGGATAAATAAACACCAAAACCGAAATAATCGATACATCTAGCTTAGCAAACGCCCGATACATAATAATATACATCACAAATGTATTCAAAAACCCCAATGCCAAAATATTCAACCATTGATAACCAGAAATGCTCAAATGCCCAAAATCCACCAACGGCCACAAAAACAGCACGCCCAAACTAATCTGCACAAAAGCTACCAATTCAGATTTTAAATGCTTCACCTGCTTCACCACCAATGTCGCCACCGCATATAAAAACCCCACCGCCAAGGCCATCAACATGCCCAAAAACTCATCATTAGAAAAACTAATCTGTTCAAGATCCAACTCAATGATCAACAACAACCCCGCAAACGCCACCAACAACCACACAGCCTTACCCAATTGAATTTTCTGCTTAAACAAAATAGCATTCAACAACAGCAAAAAAAACGGCTGAAAATGATAAGTCACAGTGCTGATCGAGATAGACGCATAATTAAATGACGAAAACAAAAATATCCAATTTGTAATCAGCGCCGCACCGCCCGCCAACACATAAAGCATCGACTTACTCAATAATATCTCTCTAGTCAGCACCCCCCGCCACCAACAATAAAGCCCTAAGAACCCTGCCCCCAACACACATCTATAAAACACCACAGTAAACGGGTCTTGCCCGCTTTCAAATACAAACAAACCAATAAAGCCCGAAAGCACCATAGCCACAGTCATTTCGACCACGCCATTATTCAATCCAATATTTTTCATAACAACCCCTTCAGTTATTTTGAACAAGCTACAAAAAAACACTGGCCAAATAAATTTAGAAAATATAAAATACCATTAGATTAACTAATGGTGATCACATGAAATTCATCCATCTCCCCCCATTAAACAGCCTGCGTGCGTTTGAATCAACCGCAAGGTTGGGCAACATCGCTGCCGCTGCAAATGAGCTGGGGGTATCCCCATCAGCCGTCAGCCAACAAATCAACAAACTCGAAACTCATCTAGAGATCACCCTTTTTAACCGCCAAGCCAACGTCATCAACATCACCCCCGTTGGTCAAAATTACTTCAACCAAATAAATGATGCCTTCCACCAAATCCACAACGCGACAGAAAAACTAAAAACCCCCAACAAACAACAAGTTCTGCGCGTCACCACCTTCGCCTCATTCGCCACCTATTGGCTCTTGCCACGCCTGCCGCTTTTCAATGAGCAACACCCCAATGTACAAATCGAAATCA
Source organism: Hyphomicrobiales bacterium (assembly GCA_002401855.1). GTDB lineage: Bacteria > Pseudomonadota > Alphaproteobacteria > Rhizobiales > OSC116 > OCS116. Next base: position 22,576 of record NVUH01000013.1, on the reverse strand, counting down.
TCACCAATTCAAAGCTGCAAAATTTAGAAAATGACAATATCGACATAGGCATCCGTTTCGGCTTTGGCGATTACAAAAAATACCCCAGCACAAAATTCCTAAATGACATAGTCACCCCCGTCGCCACCCCCGAAATCGCCGCCAAAATCACCAATTTTCAAGACCTAAAAAACCACACCTTATTCAGAAGCATGGGTATGGAAAACCATTACGAAAACACTTGGGGCAACTGGCTAACCACCAAAGGCTTCACCCAACCCGAAATAGACGAGCTTAATTTCCAAGCCTTCTCAGATGGTAATCTAAACATCGCCGCCGCCTTAAACGGCCAAGGCGTATATCTCGCCCATCATGCCTATGTCAAAGATTTGCTCGCCCAAAACCGCCTCGTCAATATCTTCGGCGGCTGGCAAACCACAGAATATGGCTTCTACCTCATCCAATCCAAATATGCCGACTACAACCCCATCGCCCAAAAATTCTACCACTGGCTACTCGCACAAGGCAAAATATTCGATAGCTAACATCAATAAAATACGCCATACTCCTTCCCATTATATAAGGGAAGAATAAAATGGATTTATCGCTCTGGTTTATATTTTGCGTGGCTTATATCGGCATTACCTTTTCACCAGGGCCAAATGTGCTCATCGTTTTGGGTCATGCCGCTAAATACGGTTTCCGCAGTATTTTCATCACCATAGCAGGCAATCTACTCACTCAACTAGCCATCATCATTGCCATCGGTTTTGGCGTCGGCAGCTTGCTCACAGTTGGTTCTCCCGCCTATATTTAGTTGAAATATATCGGCGCAGCCTATCTTATATATCTAGGTCTCAAAGCCGCATATAAAATCTACACCAGCCATAAAACCGACATTCAAGTGCCTGACGCACAAATCACAAAAATCACCGTTCCACCAGCACATAAGAGATTTGCCGAAGCCATCTTAGTCTCAGCCAGCAACCCCAAAACCGTGATATTCCTTTCAGCCTTCCTGCCGCAATTTGTAACGGCAGAATATTCAATATTGTCACAATTCTCAGTCATGTATCTCAGCATTGCCGCCATTGTCATCAGCATCCATACAGGCTATGCCTATCTGCTCATCCGCATGAAAAGCCGTGTTGCAAAGTCAGTCAATGGTAAATTTTTCCCAAGCCTATCGGCCAGCATTTTCATCATACTCGGCGTTGGTTTAGGCGTTTCCACTTAAGCCAATCAGTGCGCCATAACCGCAATATCAAGCCTTAAAAATTTCAATCAATTTTTCAAACAATTCGCGCTTATGCGTGGTTTTACGCCACACCAATGCAATGCGCCGCACAGGTGCTGCGCCGCTAAATCTTATATATTTCAAACCATCATTCGCTTGCATCGCAATCTTCGGCATTAATGTAATGCCAGCCCCAATGCCAACCATTTGGCGTAAAGTCTCAAGGCTAGTAGCTCTAAATTCCTGAGTTTCCCGCGCCCCATGCAAACTGCAAACATCTAGAGCATTTTGCCGCATGCAATGCCCCTCTTCAAGCAATAATAAGCTCTTATCTTGCAACTCATCAACCGCAATTTCATCCCGCCCCGCCCACTCATGGCTAGCCGCTACCGCCAAATAAAATTCATCATCAAATAAATGCTGGTAATCCAAATTCTCCGCCTCAACAGGCAAAGCCATAAACGCACAATCAATCTCACCCTTTTGTAACTTCTCAACCAATATATCAGTCTTATCTTCAACCAATAATAACTTAATATCAGGCAATTCTTGCATAATCTTCGGCACAATTTGCGGCAAATAATAAGGCGCCAAAGTCGGAAAAGCCCCCAACTTCAACTCACCTCCAAATACATCACTAGCTCCCGCCGCAAATTGCTTTAAATCCGCCGCCTGCTGCAAAATCATCCGCGCCCGCATGGTAATCTTTACGCCCATCGGCGTAATCAACACCCGCTTATTATTGCGCTCAAACAAGGCAACGCCCAACTCCTGCTCAAGTTTCTTAAGCTGAATGCTCAACGCAGGTTGGCTCACATTACAATGCGCCGCCGCCTTGCCAAAATGCCTAAACTGCGCCACCGCCACTAAATATTCTAAATCACGTAAGTTCATATCGATAAATATAATATATCATAATAATAAAATCAATATATTTTATTTATCAAACTAAATATCCTAATATCTAAACAACAAATAACAGGAGAAAAATATGCCCCATAATAATCAAGACATCGTGGTTCAACAGCTCAACAACATATTGGCCAACACCTACAGCCTCTATTTCAAAACCCACAGCTATCATTGGAATGTCGAAGGCATGCACTTCCACACCTTGCACACCATGTTCGAAGAGCATTATACCGAAATGTGGGCCGCGATAGACGAGATTGCCGAACGCATCCGCGCCCTCGGCGCCTATGCCCCGCTCAATCACGCAAAAATAATCAAAGCCAGTCAAATTGAGCAAGATGATACTGTGCCCACCGCCAAAGATATGATTACCAACTTGGTCACAGGCCACGAAACTCTCATCAGCAGCCTAAACCAGGCCCTCACCATCGCGCAACAAAACAATGATGAAGTCACATCAGATGTGTGCCTTGCTCGCCTTCAAATTCACGAAAAAACTTTGTGGATGCTCAACAGCCTCAACAAATAATAGCTAACAAAACACAGGAGAAAAATATGTTAGGATTAGGTCAAAAATTCCCAGAATATAATGTAACAGCAGTGGCAGCATTGCCGCTAGATGACATTAACATCGACAATGTCTTCATCGACATCAGCGACAAAACTTACGCGGGCAAATGGCAGGTCATCTTCTTTTACCCCAAAGATTTCACCTTCGTCTGCCCCACAGAAATCGCCGCTTTTGGCGATCTAAACGAAGATTTCGCCCTGCGCGACACCCAAATACTAACCGGAAGCGTCGATAGCGAACACGTCCACTGGGCATGGCGCAAACACCAAGCCGAGCTGCGTGATCTCCCATTCCCCATGCTGGCCGATGTCAAACGCGAACTAACCTCCGCCCTCGGCATTCTAGGCGATGACGGCGTCGCACAACGCGCCACCTATATCGTCGACCCCAACGGCATCATCCGCTTTGTGATGATTAATGACGGCAATGTAGGCCGCAATCCCGATGAAGTATTGCGTGTATTAGACGCCCTACAAACCGACGAGCTATGCGCCTGTAACTGGAATAAAGGCGACGATGTCATAAACCCAGCCACCGCATAGACCTTAAATAACGGAGAAAGACATAAGGAGAAAGACAATGGCAAAAATAATCAGATTATTCACCTCCCTCCCCGACAGGCAAATAACCCGTCGTGAATACCTGCTGCATATCGAACAATCACAATATCATATGCCGCAATATCTCGAACTTTCGCGCCACATGTCTTTCTCCAATATTTAAAGGAATTTCCCAATGCCAAAATTTACCTGCAAAGTCTGCGGCGTACAGCACAGCCCCGCCCAAAACCCACCAGCCCGTTGCTTAATCTGCGAAGATGACCGCCAATATGTCCGTGCCGAAGGCCAAAAATGGGTCGAACTCGCCCAACATAAAAACCAGCACGACACCATCTGGCATAAGGTAGAAGACAATGTCTACCGCCTGTCCATCACCCCACATCTTGTCGGCATCGGCCAAGACCCACATTTCATTCAAACCCAAAACGGCAATTATTTATGGGATTGCATGCCCCTCATCAACGATCAACTCATCGAGGACATAAAGGCCAAAGGTGGCCTTAAAGCCATCGCCATTTCACACCCACATTTCTATTCCAATGTAGTAGATTGGAGCCAAGCTTTCGACAACATCCCCATCTACATCCATATAAACGACCGCCCTTGGGTGCAAGAAGCATCAGACAATATTCTATTCTGGGAAGGCGATGAACTACGCCTAGAAGATGATGTCACATTAATCAAATGCGGCGGACATTTTAACGGCAGCAGCGTCATGCATTGGGCAGGCGCATCCGATGGTCAAGGCATATTATTCGCCAACGACACCATCTGCCCCCAAAAACGCATAAATTCCATCAGCTTCATGTATAGTTTTCCCAATGTCATCCCCTTGCCCGCCCGCAAAGTGGCACATATAGGCAAAATAATCGCCCCCTACAAATTCGACCGCCTCTATGGCGCATTCAAAGAAAATGTCATGCCCAATGCCGATCAATTGGTGCAACAAGCCGTCAAACGTTACATCAAAGCCCTAGAATAAATTCACAAAATTTTCATTGACTCTCATCCATATATCAAATATTCATGATATATGGATATTTCAAACACCACCACCGCCTTCGCCGCCCTCAGCCAACAAACACGGCTAGATATTTTCCGCCTGCTCATCAAATCAGGCGCCGATGGAAAACTCTCAGGCGAAATTGGCAAAATCCTAAACGTCAAACAAAACACCATGTCGGCCAATTTAAGCATTTTACTCAATGCCAACTTAGTCAAAAACCAACGCCAAGGCCGCGCCATCCGCTATTACGCCAATTTCGAAGCCCTACGCGGCCTGCTTTCATTTCTAATGGAAGATTGCTGCGGCGGCACCCCCGAAATCTGCACCCCCATCATCGAGGCCATCGCCTGCGATTGCTAACCATATGTTGAACCGCCCATGCAAAATTATACTTTCAAACAAAAACTAGCCGCCGAATTCATCGGCACAGCATTTCTCCTCGCCACAATAATCGGCTCAGGCATCATGGCCGAGCGCTTGGCAGAAGGCAATATGGCGATCGCCCTACTCGGCAACACCATCCCCACAGGCGCAATCCTCATCATTCTTATCAATATGCTAGCCCCCATATCAGGCGCCCACTTCAACCCCGTCGTCACCTTCATCTTCACCCTAAAACGCCAACTCACCCTCCCCCATGCTGCAGCCTATATAATTTGCCAAATCACCGCCGCCATCCTAGGCGTCTGGGCAGCCCACCTAATGTTTGATGAACCCCTCATCCAAGCCTCACAAAAAATCCGCACAGGCAATGGCCAATGGTTTTCCGAGGCCATCGCCACCTTCGGCTTAGTCATCACAATATTACTCACCCTAAAAGCCAATAAAAACATGGTCGCCACCGCCGTCGGCCTCTACATCACCGCCGCCTATTGGTTCACCTCATCAACATCTTTCGCCAACCCAGCCGTCACCATCGCCCGCTCTATGTCCAACAGCTTCGCAGGCATCCGCCCCATAGATGTCGCAGCCTTCACCATCGCCCAATTCATCGGCGGCTATTTGGCATATCTCTATTGCCAATGGCAACTAAAACCCAATACCAAGGCAAAAGCGAAACTCAACTAAAAAATACTCAAATCCATCTCAAGCCCCACCCCCAACCAAATCCCATGGTCACGATGGTCAACCAAAGCATCATCCGTCACAGGGTGCGAAAACACAATCAACCCATCACGGTTAAGTACCAACCACGGCAACAACAGCGCAAATTGCGCCCCCGATGCACTCAATTGGCAAGACCATCTCGGGTGCGGCCCCACATTTCTCTCATGAACCCGCCCCATCGGCACATCAAATTTAGCAGCCGCCCGCTCACACAATCCCCGCGCTTTCTCAACACTCCCAGCATCAAAATACACATGTGCATGGTAACCCCTAATCACATTAATTTCCATATTGTCTCTCACTATTTTTAAGCTATATTTAAATGTAAACCGAAGGAAAAATCATGCAACTCAAATTAATATCAACAGCCGATTGCCAAGCCATCCTAAACTTCGAAACGAAAAACAAAACCTATTTCGAACAATTCGCCCCACCTCGCCCCTCAGGTTATTTCAACCATGATAGCCTTCATAAAATCATCGAAGGTTTGGTCGAAGAACAAAAATCTAGCGAATGCTTCTTATATTTAGTCTATGAAGACGACACCATCATCGGCCGCGTCAATTTATCCAACATAAAACACCAAACCGCCGAATTGGGCTACAGGTTTGCCAAAAACAAAACAGGTCAAGGCTTAGCCACCAAAATGACTGCTAAACTCATAAAACTCGCAAAAACCCACGGCCTCACAAACCTAACCGCCTATACCACAACGATTAACATCGCTTCGATTCGCGTACTAGAAAAGAACGGCTTCAAACATATAAGAATAAATAAAAACGCCGAAACACTGAACGGCCAATCACTCGACTTCACACACTATGCGCGTGATATATAGAGAAAATGGTGGGCCCGGTAGGACTCGAACCTACGACCGATCCGTTATGAGCGGATAGCTCTAACCAACTGAGCTACAGGCCCTCTTCACGAGGAATTTGTTTTTTATAAAGGATATTCTGTATAGTGTAAATTCAGAATGCACTTTAAATCACAATTATTACTCAATTACACCATTGAAATGCCAAATTTCGTCACTAGCTTAGGCATATAAACTTAAGGAAAACATATGAAATTCGCTCCAAAACTCATTATCGCATCAATCGCACTGTCTTTATCATTCATAACGCCAACATTTGCCGAAACCATTTCCATCCAAGGCACAGGCATTGTCACCAGCGCACCCGATATTGCTTACATCAATCTAGGCGTCAATAGCAGCGCCCAAACCGCCCGCATTGCACTAGATAAAAACAACAAAGCCATGAATAACATCATCAATGCCATCAAAAAAATTGAGGTCGAAAATAAAGACATCCAAACCTCCAACTTCTCCATCAACCCGCGCTATAACCGCGTTCAAAACCAAGAAGGCCTGCCAGAAATCATCGGCTACGAGGTGTTTAACAATCTCAACATCACAATACGTAATCTAGATGAACTCGGCGCTATATTAGATAAAGTCGTCACATTAGGCTCCAACCGAATCAACAACATCCAATTCGCCATCGCCAACCCACAACCACTAGAAGATCAAGCCAGAGCCTTAGCCGCCAAAGATGCCAAACGCCGCGCCGAAATCTACGCCGCCACTTTAGGCTTCAATCTCGGAAAAATCATCGAAATCACCGAAGGCCGCGCCCGCAACCAACCTCTCATACAAGCCAAACTAGAACGCGGCACCATGATGATGGATGCAGCAGCCCCAAACAGCGCCCCCATAGAAGCCGGCGAACAAGCCATCACCAGCAACGTCACCGTAATCTGGAATATCGCGCAATAAGTTAAACAACCAACAAAAAAGGCGCTCACAAAGAGCGCCTTTTTAAATTCATATTTTTTCAGCTTAGCTATCTAAGAAGCTGCGCAATTTACGCGAACGGCTCGGATGTTTCAACTTCCGCAAAGCCTTGGCTTCAATCTGCCTAATCCGCTCACGCGTCACACTAAATTGTTGCCCCACTTCTTCAAGCGTATGGTCAGTATTCATCCCAATGCCAAACCGCATGCGCAATACGCGCTCTTCACGTGGCGTCAGCGATGCCAGCACCCGCGTGGTGGTTTCCCGTAAGTTAGCATGAATAGCCGAATCAATAGGCAGAATGGCATTTTTATCTTCGATAAAATCACCCAAGCTGCTGTCTTCTTCGTCACCCACAGGGGTTTCCAAGCTAATCGGCTCTTTGGCAATTTTCATCACCTTACGCACTTTTTCAATCGGCATAGAAAGCTTAGCAGCCAGTTCTTCAGGCGTCGCTTCACGGCCAATTTCATGTAACATTTGGCGGCCAGTACGTACAATTTTATTAATCGTTTCAATCATATGCACAGGGATACGAATAGTACGCGCTTGGTCAGCAATCGAGCGGGTAATCGCTTGTCTAATCCACCATGTCGCATAAGTCGAGAATTTATAACCACGGCGATATTCAAATTTATCAACCGCCTTCATCAACCCAATATTACCTTCTTGAATCAAATCCAAGAATTGCAAACCACGATTGGTATATTTTTTAGCGATCGAAATTACCAAACGCAAATTAGCTTCAACCATTTCTTTTTTGGCCTTACCCGCTTCACGTTCACCTTTTTGCACCCGCTGTGTCACACGGCGATAATCGCCAATATCAAGACCAGTTTCACTGGCTAGGTTCTGCACGTCAGTCCGCACTTGTTCAATCAACGCACCGTCAATTTCAACAAATTTAGACCAGCCTTTTTCTTTCAGCTTACCCACACGCTCAGCCCAATCTATCTCAAGCTCATTACCATGATGCTGCTTCAAAAAGCCTTCACGTTTAATGCCATGGCTTGTCGCGGTGCGCATTAACTTGCCTTCAAGGCTCATCAAACGCTTGTTAATGCTGTATAAATGCTCAACCAAAGCTTCAATACGATTGTTATTAAGCGCTAGGCTTTTCACCTCATCAATAACTCTACCTTTATAATTGTCATATTGTTTTTGCAGGTCTTTAGGAATTTTCTCACCCGCAGAGTTTAATCTGTTAATGGCTTCCTGCGACTCGCGCAATTCAATATAATCAATCGAGATTTTGTCAAAAATCTCCATAACTTGTGGGCGAATTTCAGCTTCCATAGCTGCCAAAGACATATTGTTTTCTTCATCTTCGTCTTCGTCATCGTCGTCGTCGTCATCATCGTCTTCAATATCTTCGCCAGTTTCGCCTCGCGCGGCTTTTTCTTCTTCGGCTTTTTTGTCTTCTTCAATTTTTTTCTTAGCGGCTTCAGCTTTTTTCTTATCGTCCTCAGCTGTCGGCACTTTTTTGCCATCAGGGCCAGCAAATGTCGCCTCAAGGTCAATAATATCACGCAATAAAATGCGCTCTTCAATCAATTCATCGCGCCAAATAATAATCGCTTGGAAAGTCAGCGGGCTTTCACAAAGCCCAGCAATCATCGCTTCACGGCCAGCTTCAATGCGTTTAGCAATGGCAATTTCGCCCTCGCGTGATAGCAATTCAACCGTGCCCATTTCACGCAGATACATCCGCACGGGGTCATCAGTACGGTCACCCGCACCAGTTTTGGTTTCTTTTTTAACAATCGCGCCAGTTTTCACTTCAGCAGGCACAGCAGCATCACCGCTCGCGCTTTCAAGTTCGTCTTCGCTCTCAATAATGTTAATGCCCATTTCCGAAATCATCGAAAGCACATCTTCAATGCGATCCGAAGAAAATTCACCCGCAGGCATAATTTCATTAATTTCATCATAGGTAATGTGACCACGTTTTTTAGCGGTCTTGATCATCAACTTCACAGCTTGTTCTGCGTCAATTACGGGTGCAGAATCAGTGGCTGCTTCAGTGGTTTCGGTCGATTTGCTTGCCAGACTTGCCATATAAGCAATTCTCCGTCAGATTATGAGCTTAGGCTCGTGACTATCCTGTGTATAACTCAGTCCAATTATCGCCAGACCGAATCGATTCATCTTAATTATAAGGAAAAACCAGTTAAGCTTCTCTTAACCAAAACCACAGTTTTTTAAATTATGCCACTTCTTAAACTCTAATTATCATCATTGCGCAACATGCGCTCTCTCTGTGTGTGTATACTTTGTAACCTTGCCAAACTCTCTTCGGTTTCTTCATCGCCCAAGGCAACACCAGCAGCCGCAACGTCACTATTCATAACGTTTCCACGATATTGACGGTAGATATCAATCCAGCCATCAATCACATCTTGCTGCTCGGCATCAGGCATTAAAAACCCAAAATTCCGCAATGTTATGGATTGGTCGAGACGTTCTAAAGTTTGGCCTAACCCTATATCATTCATATGGGTTCGAAGGCGGTGGCTGTCAAGATCCGGATCCGTAGAAATCACATCTAAAATAACTTTATAGACAGAGTCAAGCTCTGATGACAAAAACTTCAGCTTCGCCACCTCGTCAAAAAATTCTGCCACCAGCCAAGGATGATGAATAAGCGCCATCACAAGCACAGTTTCGCGCGGCGATTTAACCATATGCATATCCTGCACCAAAGCCGAATTTTTAAGTGCCGAAGATCCCATTTCAACCCGATTACGGCCAAACTGCCCGCCGCCAAATTGCCCCCGATTGTTACGGCCAAAACCACCGCCATTATAATTGCGCTGTCCGCCAGTATTATAATTAGAGTTCCGTCCATTCTGCCCACGGTTGCCACCGCTATATCGCTCATTCGGAAAAAACTTAAACAACCGATCTTCCATCGATTTCTTATAATATTTAGCAATGGTCGGGTTTTGAATTTCCTGCACCTTTTCCATCAATCCATTTTCCAACATGGCACGGCGCTCAGGCGTTTCAAAACCGCCAGCCTGCGTATGGTCAAGCCATAACATTTCGTCCATCGGCTTGGCATTGGCCAAAATTTCCTTCAACGCATCCGCCCCAAAATCCCGCAATATATCATCAGGGTCTTGCCCATCAGGCAACAACGCAAATTTAAGCGAAAGCCCGGGCTCAATGTTAGGCAAAGCCAAATTCATCGCCCTAAACGCCGCCTTCACCCCCGCCTTATCACCATCAAAACACAATATCGGTTCAGGCACCGTGCGCCATAACAGCTTCAATTGGTCAATCGTCATGGCCGTGCCCAACGGCGCAACGGCATGCTCAATCCCCGCCCGCGCAAACGCAATCACATCCATATAACCTTCAGCCACAACTATGCTTTGCGCATTAAACGCACTCTGCCGCGCCTTGGCGAAATTATATAATATATGTCCCTTATGAAACAACGGCGTTTCGGGCGAATTCAAATATTTCGCTGGCACATCTTTAGACAAAGCCCGCCCGCCAAACGCAATAATCTTGCCGCGCAAATCCGCAATCGGAAACATCACTCGGTCTCGAAACCGATCATAAGACACCGCAATATCAGGCCCGCCAATCACCAACCCAGCTTCAATCATCTGCTCTTGGCTCACATCTTTCTCAGCCAAATAAGTTTTTAGCGCATAACGATCCGCAGATCCATAACCCATCCTAAATTCAAGCTGAATTTTCGGCGTAATCTCACGCCCCGCCAAATATCCCCGCGCCTTCGCCCCCACAGGTTTTTGCAAATTCTGCTCAAAAAACACCGCCGCCATTTCCATCACTTCAATCAAGCTGGCACGTTTGCGCTCTTTTTCTTCGGCAAATTCATCCCGTGCAGGCATCGCCACTCCCGCATCATTGGCACATTTTTCCACCGCTTCAGGAAAGCTAAGCCCTTCAACTTCCACCAAAAATCTAAAAATATCCCCATGTTTACCAGAGCTAAAACAATGGTAAAAACCCTTCTGGTCATTCACCGTAAAACTAGGCGTTTTCTCAGAGTTAAATGGGCTAAGTCCTGTAAATTCTTTGCCTTTTTTGGTCAGCTTCACCCGCCGCCCAACCACTGTCGAAACAGGCAACCGAGCGCGGATTTCATCCATAAATGCAGGCGTAAAACGCATTTTTATTCCAGTACCAAAAACTCATCATCAAAAATAAAGGCTCAAGGAGTGTCTCCTTAAGCCTTCAATATATAATTTATTAATGCGCCCTGCAAGTCTCTTAAAACAAACCGCGAATGATTTTAGATGCCTTGCCAAAATCCATCTGCCCCGCATATTTAGCTTTAAGAGCGCCCATAATCTTGCCCATATCTTTCAGCCCTTCGGCCTTAATCTCAGTCACAATCGCTTCACAAGCGGCTTTAATTTCCGAATCATCCATTTGTTTAGGCAAAAACTCGGTAATAATAACAATTTCTTCTGCTTCACGATCGGCCAAATCATCACGGCCGGCTTCTTTATATATGCCATGGCTTTCGCGCCGCTGCTTGACCATTTTGGATAATATCTCCAAAATTTCTTCGTCACCCACTAAGTCGCGACCACCATTGCCACGCGCGGCAATGTCGCGGTCTTTAATCGCTGCATTCACTAATCGTAATGTGGAGGTTTTCAAAGATTCGCGGGCTTTCATGGCTGCTTTTAAAGCCACATTAATTTGTTCGCGCATGGTTAACTCAAATATAGTTATCAGAAGCGGCAATAATAATGCCAATCCACCTCAAACGCAAGAAAATAAAATCAAATAACTCGTTGTTATTGTTGATAAAATTAATTTTCATTTTACACTTGACCTTTCACATCAATTTATATATTTTCGGCGCGATTTAAGCATTGCCCCACCAAGCAATCTACATTATATAGTCTGTAAAGAGCCTATATATCAGGAGCCAATATGAATAACACTCAAAAAACCAAAGATTTAGCTCCTGAAAATTGGTCAACAGAAAAACCAACAGCGCTCCTACTTCTGGCCGATGGCACCGAGATTTACGGCAAAGGCATCGGCAAACAAGGCAGCATAGTCGCCGAGGTCTGCTTCAACACATCAATCACTGGCTACCAAGAAATCCTAACCGACCCTTCCTATGCTGGCCAAATCGTAACCTTCACCTATCCACATGTCGGCAACATCGGCACCAATGATGATGATATGGAAACCCTAAATTGGCAAAGCCGCTCAGGCGTGCAAGGCATGGTCATCAAAGCCGACATCTCAGAATCCAGCTCCTACAGAAGCACCACAGAATTCAACAACTGGCTCATCGAGCGCGACATCATCGGCATTTCCAACGTCGATACACGCGCCTTAACCGCCCTAATTCGCGAAAAAGGCACCCCAAATGCCATCATCGCACACGATATCAATGGCGAGTTCAACATCCCCGCCCTACTCAAACAAGTCCAAGCATGGGGCGGCCTAGAAGGCCTAGACCTCGCCAAAACCGTAACCTGCTCAGAGCCCCTAACATGGGATGAACAACGCTGGAACTGGGAAGTCGCCGATACAAATGAAAACGGCTTCACAACCCTAACCACCCCTAAAAAACACGTCGTCGCAGTAGATTACGGCATTAAACGTAATATATTGCGTTGCCTCACCTCCACCGATTGCAAAGTCACCGTCGTGCCAGCCAGCACCAGCGCCGCAGACATCCTTGCCCTCAACCCCGATGGCATTTTCCTCTCCAACGGCCCCGGCGATCCAGCAGCCACAGGCGAATACGCCGTCCCCATCATCAAAACCCTCATCGATAGCGGCAAACCAATTTTCGGCATCTGCCTCGGTCATCAAATGATGGCACTAGCCTTCGGCGGCAAAACCATCAAAATGCACCAAGGCCACCACGGCGCCAACCATCCCGTGCTAGACAACAACACCAAAAAAGTCGAAATCACCTCGATGAACCACGGCTTCGCAGTCGATGCCAAAAGCCTCCCTGCTCACGTCACAGAATCGCACGTGTCATTATTCGATGGCAGCAATTGCGGCCTACAGGTCGATGGCAAGCCAATCTTCTCCGTGCAACATCATCCAGAAGCCTCCCCGGGTCCACAAGATAGCTACTATCTTTTCGATCGTTTCTTCGCCAATCTATAAATTCGCTTAAGCCTTTTACGAATAGCCATTTATAACTGCCCGTTAACCACACTTTTTGATAGCCAAACGCCTATTTTTCGTCTAGAAAACCAAAAGTTTAACTTGACCATGAGTTAAAACTTCAAAAGCTGTTTTTCGGAGATGAATATGCCCAAGCGTACCGACCTCAAATCCATCCTCATCATTGGCGCTGGCCCCATTATCATTGGCCAAGCTTGCGAGTTTGATTATTCAGGCACCCAAGCCGTCAAAGCTTTAAAAGAAGAAGGCTACCGAGTCATTCTGGTCAACTCAAACCCCGCCACAATCATGACCGATCCAAATCTGGCCGATGCCACCTACATCGAACCCATCACCCCCGAAGTCGTGGCAAAAATCATCGAAAAAGAACGCCCCGATGCCCTGCTCCCCACCATGGGCGGCCAAACCGCACTCAACACAGCCTTATCCCTACGCAAAGACGGCGTCCTAGAAAAATATAACGTAGAAATGATCGGCGCCGACCACGAAGCCATCGACAAAGCCGAAGACCGCGAACTGTTCCGCCAAGCCATGGATAAATTAGGCCTAGAATCCGCCAAATCCTACGTCGCCCACAACCGCCAAGAGGCCGAACTAGCCTTCGAAGCCATCGGCCTGCCCGCCATCATCCGCCCGTCATTCACCATGGGCGGCACAGGCGGCGGCGTGGCTTATAACGTGCAAGAATTCTACGAAATCGTAGATTCAGGCATCGACGCTTCTCCAACAAACGAAGTCCTAATCGAAGAAAGCATCATCGGTTGGAAAGAATATGAAATGGAAGTCGTCCGCGACACCAAAGACAATTGCATCATTATATGCAGCATCGAAAATGTCGACCCAATGGGCGTCCACACAGGCGACAGCATAACGGTTGCCCCCGCCCAAACCCTAACCGATAAAGAATACCAAATCATGCGGAATGCATCTTTGGCAGTGTTACGCGAAATCGGCGTAGAAACAGGTGGCTCAAACGTACAATTCGCCGTAAACCCCGCCGATGGCCGCCTCATCGTCATCGAAATGAACCCCCGCGTCTCCCGCTCATCAGCCCTAGCTTCAAAAGCCACAGGCTTCCCAATCGCCAAAATCGCTGCAAAACTAGCAGTCGGCTATACGCTAGACGAATTAGACAACGACATCACAGGCGGCCAAACCCCCGCCTCATTCGAACCCACAATCGACTATGTCGTCACAAAAATCCCGCGTTTCACATTCGAAAAATTCCCCGGCGCCAAAAACAACCTCTCCACTGCCATGAAGTCAGTCGGCGAAGCCATGGCCATCGGTCGCACATTCGCCGAAAGCCTACAAAAAGCCCTACGCTCACTAGAAACTGGCTATAACGGCCTAGATGAAATTGAGATCCCCAACCCCGATAACAACGACCTAGACACCGCAATCCATGCAGCCCTAGCCAACGCCACCCCAGAGCGTCTCATGTATATCGGCCAAGCCCTACGCCACGGTTGGAGCCCAGAAAAAATCCACACCGTCAGCCAATTCGACCCATGGTATATCGAGCAAATCAACCTCATCGTCACCATGGAAGCCCGCATCAAAGCCCACGGCCTCCCCACAGACGCAATCAACCTACGCAAAATCAAAGCCCTAGGCTTCTCCGATGCCCGCCTAGCCGAACTAACAAAAACCACAGCAGATGAAATCCGCGCCAAACGCCACGCCCTAAACGTCCACCCCGTCTACAAAAAAATCGACACCTGCGCGGCCGAGTTCAAAAGCCCCACCCCCTACATGTATTCAACCTACGAACTCCCCTTCATAGACGCACCAGTTTGCGAAGCCGAACCAACAGATGCCAAAAAAGTCATCATCCTAGGCGGCGGCCCCAACCGCATCGGCCAAGGCATTGAGTTCGATTATTGCTGCTGCCACGCCGCCTTCTCGCTCAGCGAACAGGGCTACGAAACAATAATGGTCAACTGCAACCCAGAAACCGTTTCAACCGATTACGACACATCCGACAGACTATACTTCGAACCATTAACCGAAGAAGACGTCCTAGAGATTATCCGTGTCGAACAATCCAACGGCACCCTACACGGCGTCATCGTCCAATTCGGCGGCCAAACCCCGCTTAAACTGGCAGAATTCCTAGAACGCAACGGCGTCCCAATCCTAGGCACAACCCCAGATGCGATCGATCTAGCCGAAGACCGCGACCGTTTCAGCGCCCTCATCAACAAGCTAGACCTATTGCAACCAAATAACGGCATCGCCTCAACCGACGAACAAGCTTTTGAGATTGCCGAACGCATCGGCTTCCCTGTCGTTATGCGCCCATCATATGTGCTTGGCGGCCGCGCCATGGAAATCGTCCGCGATACCGAACATCTCCAACGCTACATCACCGAAGCCGTGGTGGTATCACCTGAAAGCCCCGTCCTCCTAGACAGCTACCTAAAAGACGCCATAGAAGTCGACATCGACGCATTATGCGACGGCGAAGACGTCTTCGTCTGCGCCATCATGGAACATATCGAAGAAGCTGGCGTACACAGCGGCGACAGCGCCTGCTCCCTCCCGCCATATTCTCTACCCCAAAACCAAATTGACGAAATCAAACGCCAAACCAAAAAAATGGCCTTGGCTCTAAACGTAGTCGGCCTAATGAACATGCAATACGCCATCAAAGACGACCAAATCTACATCCTAGAGGTTAACCCCCGCGCCAGCCGCACAGTACCTTTCGTTGCAAAAGTCATCAACCAACCAATAGCAAAAATCGCCGCCCGCATCATGGCAGGCGAAAAACTAAAAAACTTCAACCTAACCGAAAAAACTTTCGATTACATTGCAGTCAAAGAAGCCGTATTCCCCTTCGCCCGCTTCCCGGGTGTCGACATCATCCTAGGCCCAGAAATGCGCTCAACAGGCGAAGTCATGGGTCTCGACAGCAATTTCGCCATGGCCTTCGCCAAATCCCAACTAGGCGCAGGCGTCATCATGCCAACATCAGGCAAAGTCTTCATCTCAGTCAAAGACGATGACAAATCAACCATCCTACCCGCCGCCAAACAACTCATCAAAAACGGTTTTACCTTAGTCGCCACCACAGGCACAGGTGATTACCTCCGCCAACAAGGCCTAGAAGTAGAACATGTCAATAAAGTATCAGAAGGCCGCCCACACATTGTAGACGCCATCAAAAACAGCGACATTCAACTGGTGTTCAACACCACATTAGGCAAAAAAGCCTTAGAAGACAGCAAAACCCTACGCCGCGCCGCCCTACTCGGCAAAGTGCCATATTACACAACCGTCCGCGGTTCATGTGCCATGGCCGAAGCCATCGAAGGCTATAAAAATGACGAGCTAAATGTCCGCGATTTACAAAGCTACGCCTAAACTTTAATAAAGCGTCTTTTTATACCGCTCAGGCAAAGCTTTATCATAGGCATCGGCATCAAATTTCTTGTCGATGTCTTTGCCCATTCGCCCCGCACTTGGCAAGCTTTTACGATCCACATGGCTTTCAGCCTTCCACAAACCAGAACGCATAATCGCCTTGGCACAATGAAAATATATTTTATCGACCGTAATAGATAAAACACTCGATGCCGCCTTGCCTTTTATAGCAAACGAGTCATTAAGCGCCTCATCAACAATAATCTCAGCCCGCCCAGCAACACGTATAGTCTCGCCAACATTCGGAATTAAAAATATCAGCCCGACCTGCGGGTTTTTAATAATATTATGCATATTATCCAAGCGGTTATTGCCTCTTCTGTCAGGCAAAAGCAGCGTTTTTTCATCAAACACCCGCACAAAACCTGCGGGATCACCCCGCGGCGTCACATCTATGCCCTTGGCTCCATAAGTCGATAATATACAAAATGGCGCAGCCTCAATAAATTGCTTATAACTATTACTAATATAGTCAATTTCCTTTTTAAGCGACATTTCACCTGGCTCACCATACAAAGCTTCCAACTGCTCAACACTGGTAATTTTTTGTCTCATATCAAACTCCCTTTCATGCAACTTAAATTCATTTCATCCAACAAACAAATCAATAAATTACATGCTAGAGTTCAATACATTAAATAGGTTGAACCACAAGCCACGCACATCAACTAAGCTCAAACATCAGTCATAGCCTCATCATACTCACCAACATCAAATCCTCTGTCAAACGCCTTACCCATTTGCCCAGCCGATGGCAGGCTTTTGCGGTCAGGATAAGTTTCAGGCTTCCAAAGCTTCGAGCGCACAAACGCCCGCGCACAATGAAAATAAACCTTATCAACCGTGATAGACAACACACTCAGCGCAGGCTTGCCTTTCATCAGAAATGATGCATTCAACTCAGCGTTAACAATAATCTTAGCCCGCCCCGCAACGCGTATGGTCTCCCCCGCATTTGGCACTAAAAATATCAACCCAACTTGCGAATTTCCAATAATATTGCGCATACTGTCCATGCGGTTATTGCCCTTTCTGTCAGGCAATAAAATGGTTTTCTCATCCACCACCCGCACCAAACCTTCAGCATCGCCGCGCGGCGTACAGTCTACGCCCTTGGCACCAAAAGTCGATAAAATGCAAAATGGCGAGGCCTCAATAAACTGCCGATAAGGCGCGTTAATATAGTCTATTTCCTTCATCACCGGCAAACCGCTCGGTATATTATATAAAGCCTCAAGTTCGTCAATTGTCTCAATTATTTCATTCATTTTCATTTCCTTTCCCGCACATTAAGCTTAAACAACCTCAAAAACAACTCAAAACACCTCAAAAACAACTCAATTAGCCTCAAAAACCAGTCAATAAATCAATGGATCAATTGATAAGTTTAAAATACTGAATGGGTTCGGCTATTGCAATTTCCACTCATTATGCTACACTGCAAGCTAATTTAGAAAACGGTGCTATTCATTCCTCACTGATTCGTTCAGTCTGAGGATTTATTTTTTTAAGCATTTTTATAGAATATTGAAGGACGAAAAAATGGAAAAAATCCCAATGACTATTGCTGGACATGCCGCAATGGAAGCGGAAGCCAAACGCCGCAAATCCGTCGATCGTCCTGCCATTATTAACGCTATTTCTGAAGCCCGTAAACATGGCGATCTATCCGAAAATGCCGAATATCATGCCGCAAAAGAAGACCAAGGCATGAATGAAGCCACCATTCAAATGCTCGAATCCAACTTAGCCTTGGCTGAGATTATCGATGTCAGCAAACTATCTGGCGATAAAATCATCTTCGGCGCCACCGTTGGCTTGGTCGATGAAGACACTGATGAAGAAGTGACTTACCAAATTGTTGGCGAGGCCGAAGCCGATGTTAAACAAGGTAAAATCTCTATCTCATCACCAATCGCTCGCGCCTTGATCAACAAACAAGTCGAAGACAGCGCCGAGGTCAACACCCCAGGCGGCGGCAAAACTTATGAAATTTTAAGTGTTGAATTCAAATAAACCTATTGAATTTAAATAGTAAGCCTATTTAATTTAAATAGGCTTCACAAACTCCAGTGGCACCCCACTCTCGCTCTTGGCACATTTAATAGTCAAAGACGTCTTCACATTGTCCACATTTGGCGCAGCGGTTAAATCATCAATCACAAAATTCTGAAACACCGTCAAGTCGGGCGCCACACATTTCAATATATAATCCGCCTCGCCTGATAGCATATAAGCTTCACGCACCAATGGCCAACTATCAACCAATTTTTCAAACGCTATTAAATCCGCTTCAGATTGGCTGTGCAAACCAACCATAGCAAATACCGTCAGGTCAAAACCCAATTCCTTCTCAGCCAATATGGTGCAATAACCCTTTATCATGCCGGCTTTTTCAAGCGCCCGCACGCGTCGCAAACATGGCGGCGCAGATATACCCAGCATTTTCGCCAAATCCACATTGGTAATGCGGCCATTATTTTGCAATATTTGCAATATTTTCCAATCCGATGCATCCAAATTCACCGCAACCATAATCACCCTTTCAAACAATTCATTACCCAACGATAGCATATATTGTAATATAGTTACAATTATGAATCATAATATTACAAAAAAACCGCAAACCTCAAACTAGCCCCGCATCACTAATTATAGTGCCTGTTGATTTCCATCAACAATGTAAAAATTATAGGATAAACCACTTGAAAAACCCGCGCTAATGGGCGACATAAGATATAGGTTTTATTTCAGGAGTACTCATGGCCGACACACATTCAAAGCTCATTATTTTGGGCTCAGGCCCAGCTGGTTACAGCGCCGCCATTTATGCCTCACGCGCCATGTTAAACCCCACCATCATTATGGGCATTCAACCAGGCGGCCAACTCACCATCACCACCGAGGTCGAAAACTATCCCGGCTTTGCCGATGAAATCCAAGGCCCATGGTTGATGGAGCAAATGAAAGCTCAAGCGGTAAAAATGGGTGCCAACATTGTCGAAGATCACATCATGGAAGTCGATTTAAAAGCCAAACCCATTGTGCTCATTGGCGATAGCGGCACCAAATATACCTGCGATGCCCTCATCATTTGCACCGGTGCACAAGCCAAATGGCTCGGCCTTCCGTCCGAAGAAGCTTTCCAAGGCTTCGGCGTATCCGCTTGCGCCACCTGCGATGGCTTTTTCTACCGCGGCAAAGAGGTCGTTCTGGTCGGCGGTGGCAACACAGCCGTCGAAGAAGCCTTATTCCTCACCAACTTCGCCACCAAAGTCACCGTCCTGCACAGGCGCGATAGCTTTAGAGCCGAAAAAATCCTCATCCATCGCCTCGAGAAAAATAAAAAAATCGAAGTTTTGTGGGACACCACTTTAGAAGAAATTCTCGGTCAAATGCCCGCAGGCGTCACAGGTGCCAAAATCAAAAACCTCAAAACTGGTAAAGTCAGCACCATACCCGCCAATGGCGTGTTCATCGCCATTGGCCATGCACCAGCCACTAGCCTATTTGAAGGCCAATTAGACACCAAACAAGGCGGCTATCTCATCACCGCGCCCGATAGCACCGAAACCAACATACCGGGTGTTTATGCTGCTGGAGATGTAACTGACGATAAATATCGCCAAGCCGTCACCGCCGCAGGCATGGGCTGTATGGCCGCACTTGAGGTCGAAAAATACTTAGCAGAGCAAGAATAAGCTCAACCTTTGACGTTCCCCCATAAAAACAATATGCTGAAACGAATCGCAATAGCGGGGGAGTGGCTAACGCCATCGTTGTGGCCGATCAAGTTTAGGAAAAAAAATGGATTGGGATAAGTTACGCATTTTTCATGCCGTTGCCGCAGCAGGCAGCTTCACTCACGCTGGCGAGGAGCTACATTTAAGCCAGTCAGCCGTCAGCCGGCAAATTGCCAATTTGGAGCACGAGGTTAAAACCAAATTATTCTTGCGCCACGCCCGCGGCTTAAAACTCACCGAACAAGGCGAGATGCTCTACCGCACCGCACATGATGTTTTTTCAAAGCTCAAAATGGCAGAAAACATGCTGAAAGACAGCACCGAAAAACCATTTGGCGATCTCACCATCACCACCACCGAAGGCCTCGGCGCCAATTGGCTCACCCCACGGCTTAATGAATTTATGCACCAATATCCAGAGATTAACCTCAAGATTATTTTGGGCGACCGCGATGTAGATCTAGGCCTGCGTGAGGCCGATCTGGCCATCAGATTACACCAACCCACCCAGCAAGATTTAATTGCCCGCAAATTATTCACTGTGCATTTTCATGTTTTCGCCTCACCAGATTATCTGGCCGAATATGGCACCCCCCAAACCATAGAGGATTTAGACAAACATAAAATCCTCACCTATGGCAGCAACGCCCCGACCTATTATAAAAATATCAATTGGTTAGAAACTTTGGGCCGCGATTCGCGCACCCCACGCGAAGCACATCTAAGTATGAACAGTGTTTATGGCCTGAAACGCGCCTGCATGTACGGCATCGGCCTTGCCGCCCTGCCCGATTATATCGTCGATGATGCCAACCTAATCCCCATATTGCCAGACATCGAACCCCCAGAATTCGACACTTATTTAGTCTTTCCCGAAGAGTTACGAAATTCAAAACGTGTAGCTGTATTCAAAGATTTCCTAGTATCCAAAGCCAAAGAGTGGAATTTTTAATAGATATCAATACTTTATTGAGGCATTCCAATAACGCATAGCTCCTATGCGCTGTATGATCTTGTAGTATGGCAGCGAAAAGTAGATAAGTGGCCTCAACAGATCGTCTCTGGTTTTTAGATAGAATTTTCCTCCCTCCTTTAAATTCTATCAGCCAATCCCTCCCTTTTTTGGCAGGCCAGAGATTATTATAACGGGCAGCTTGAAACACAGCGCGCCCGTTTTTTATTGTAAATTTTTAGCCTTGCTAAATATTTACTAGTTATACTAGGCACTGCACCCCAAGGGCACTTTGTCGCTTTACTCGGGCGCGCTCGTTCGCTCCGCTCCCTAGCTAAGCCACTCAGCCGCTGATCGCATGCCAATTCACCACCCAACGCAAACTCATAAGCTAAGTAAGCTAGAATTTGACGAAATTCCGAATATAAGCGCCATGCTGTTTTCTCAGCATGCTTTTCGTGGGAAATAAGTCCGAACACTTTAGGGTGAGGCAAGGCCGACTGGCCGTCGCCGTTAGGCGCAGCAAGTGGGATGGACATCCCACGCCCGCAGGGGCTAAACATAAATCTATTCACATGGCATAAGCCATGTGAATAGTGCATAGCTAATACACATTCTATGCGCTTTTCATCTTTGTATAAAAAACCTATATTCATTTCAACAGATCGCTCTAGGATCTTCAGGAACTTCCCTCCCTCTTTTGTTCCTGATATCGTTAATCTCCTCCCTTTTGATTAACAACTAGAGACTGACTGCACGGGTAGTTCTTCGGAACTGCCCGTTTTTTTTGTTTGTTCGGCTTTGCCATTCTTTATGTTTGGCACTGCGTGCGCTCGCTCCGCTCCCTAGCTAAGCCACTCAGCCGCTGATCGATCGCAAATGCACCACCCAATCCAACCTCATTAAGCTCAGTAAGCTAGAGTTTGACGAAACTCCGAATATAGGTGTTATATAATTTACTCAGCGTGTTTTTCATGGAAAATAAGTCCGAAGCTGTAAGGCTGAGGCAAGCGCGACTGCGCGTCGCCGTTAGGCGTAGCAAGCGATACGGAGTATCCTTGAAAATACCTTTGCAGCGGCAACTATATCATCAACTTTTTTTAGGTCTTGGATGTTAAATAGCTCAGCATAC
>NVUH01000012.1 GCA_002401855.1 Hyphomicrobiales bacterium | reverse complement strand
GGTTAAATCAAATCGTCCCATGTAAAACTCCATCTTTTGACAGAGTGAATCACAGAATGACTAACTAAAGCAATAAATGAATTGGGTTCACACCCTAGTAGTAATAATAAAAGAACAAAGATTCAACAAAAGTGTCTAACTTTTTATAAAAAGCTGTCTAATTGGCCTCAATACGTTAGAGTGGTTTTTTAATAATATATTGAAATGTATAATAAAATACTGGTGCCCGCGAGAGGATTCGAACCCCTGACCCTCGGAGTAGAAATCCGATGCTCTATCCAACTGAGCTACGCGGGCAATGTCTGCGCAAATTAGCCAATAAATTTGCATTTGTCGTGATTTATTTGGCAATTTATAACAATAAGTGTGGAAACTAACTTATTAATGCGTCCAATTCACCTTGCGGCCATAAGCAAAATTATCAGCATAGGCTTTCGGCGATCTTGCACGTTTATGTGGCTCGGTAATTTTATAAGCCAAACCTTTTTTAACGGCAAAGGCAATGGCATCTTCTTTAGTCTCAAAACTCATTTTCAATTGGGTTGAAAGCGTATCGCCAGAACCCAGATACCCTGCCAAAGCACCAATTTTTTTGGCTTCGCTTTGGTTAAACTCAAGCAGCCAGTTTTTGGTCTTGCCAACACCAGATTGCATGGGGTTGCGCGCGGGTTGATAAATATGTACGAGCATGTTGATACCTTTAACAAATAGATTCTAATTTCATAATATATAATCTTTCTTATTTTTATATAAAAAATGCTGATTTTACGCCTAAAGTGCACATTATTATGTAAAATAGCCAACTAGATAGGCCAAACGAGGAGCAATACATGGGTGATTTGAATAAATTTACGGGCTTCAGCACCGATGCCTTCGCTTTTTTGCACGACATTGCGGCCAATAACAACCGAGAATGGTTTGAAGCCAATAAACCCATTTACCGAAATCAAGTCGAAGCGCCCGCCAAAGCATTGCTTCAAAGTCTAAAATCAGCACTCATTGTAATGACTGATAGGGAGATGGACGGTAAGATTTTTCGTTTCTATCGCGACGTTAGATTTAGCAAAGATAAATCACCTTATAAAAACAATGTCAGAATGTTAATCTATCCCGAAGGCCGCACCCAAAACAATAGCGGTGATATCCCCATTTTCTATGTGTCGGTCGAGGCCGATAAAATTCGCATCGGGGTTGGCACCATGGTTTTCGATAAAATAACCTTAGATAAATTCCGCCGCGCCATGGTAGATGATGAGCAATCACAAGAATTTCTAAATCTTGTAAACCCTTTGCTTGCCAAGGGCTTTACCGTCAACGAGCCGCCATTAAAGCGCGTGCCATCAGGCTTTGATAAAGACCATAAAAATGCCGAATGGCTCAAACGCAAAGGCATGGCCGTGTGGTTTGATACTGATATTAAAAAATTACAAGGCAAAGACAGCATCACCAACTTGATGAATGTTTTCAGCCAATGCCAAGGCTTATATGATTGGCTTAAACAGCTTTAACGCCCCGGCTCATACCGCTCATAGCGTGGCAACCCAACATCCAAATCTTCCCAGTTGGCTTTGGAGCCAACAAATGTGTGCGCCATTGGCCGCTCATCCACCTCACCATCCAATATGCCCAGCCTAATGCGTATATGCGCCGCATCATCTATGTTTGAGCTATATATAGGCGACGCGCATAATTTGCAAAAATATCGATACTTCCCCACCACCTTACCGAATTTGCCAATATGCTCAGCACCAGATGTAATTTCAAAATCATCTAACTTCACCACCCCATTGGTGGCATAAGCCGTGCCAGAGGCTTTGCGGCATTTAGAACAATGGCAATGAATAATTGAGTCAATGCTACCAGATATTTTCACTGTCACTTGCCCACAATAGCAACTTCCCAAATAGCTCATATTTCACTCCAAAATTTAGTCCAAAAAAAACGCCCTCAACAATTAAGTTGAAGGCGTTCAAAATCAAAATAAATTGATAAACTAGTCAAGCTTAGTCACTTGATCAGCTTCTGGGCCTTTTTTGCCCTGTTTGATTTCGTAGCTTACTTTTTGGCCGTCAGCCAATGTTTGAAAGCCTTCGCCTTGAATAGCCGAAAAATGTACGAATACATCTTTTGTGCCATCGTCAGCTTCAATGAAACCAAAACCTTTAGATTCGTTAAAAAATTTAACTTTACCAGTCGCCATGATATAATATCCTCAATTAGTGCGTTCTACAAATTTCCTGACTTAATTGGTGATACCAACATGATTAGCTTGGCATTATTTCTACACGTCGCTAGACAATCATTCGTTTGCACGTTATTTATACCCATTCTGGTAAAATATGAAAGCAATTTATTCAGTTTTCTTATGAAGTTTTATGAAACTGTGCTCAAAAACCGAATTATATTTTTAACTACTTGAACTTAAACATAATTTATTTTAAGGAAAATACATAAAATTTGTATTCTTTAATTTTTGCAGCAATTTACTAAATAATAAGTGGTAAATAGTTGTGTGTAATATCTTATTACTGGTATTTTCTTCTTAAATATTGAAGTTGCGAAGTAATGGCGAGAATAAATTACTTAATTATTTGCAAGATTGTTATAAATTTTCAGTCAATTTTCATGTTTTATAAGCAAAATTATTAATTTTCACCGAGCGCAAGCTGCTCTTTGGCAATTTTATCCATCAAATCTTCCGTATCATCAACTTGTGAGCCCGCGGTTTTAACGCGGTTTTTAAAGTTCATAACTGAATCAGCCAGCACTTCATCCAAGTTTTCGCAACATTCAAATTCACCGACCAATGCTTTAGTTTTGCTATTATCAAGCAGCGTATTCCAAATTTTATCGCCAAATATGCGCACAAATGGCCCGCAAAATCGACCGATCTTGTCATCGTCCACGGTAAGTTTTCACTTGGCTTTAATACAACTTCACATTCAATCTTGCCTTATCAAATTTCAGCGTACCTAATTTGTCATAGGCCACATCATCATCCATATAGCCAATAATTACATTCACTTGATCAGGTAATGCGCCACCAGTTTGCCTGCGGTTAAACGCACTCACATTATGGCCTTGTTTGATAGCTTCATGCACGCACGGCAATGAAATTTAGCCCATGCCACCAATGAAAAGTATATTCATATTAACGTTCCCCTTTGTTAAAATGATAGTCAGCCCAAACTATATAATTGTCAACTGCCGCCATTTGATATTAAATGGCAATAAGGACATTATGACTTATTACTTATTCATTCTCGCGATTTTTATCATTGATTTCATTGTGATCATCTGGGTTTTGCTGCGCCCACATCGCGAGCCAGCCTCACGCATTGCTTGGGTGGCGGTGATTATTTTGTTGCCAATCCTAGGGGCAGGGGGCTATTGGCTGTTGGGCGAGGTAAATATCGGCCGCAAACGCATCATTAGGTTGCAAAAAATTCAAGATGCAATGCCCAGTTTTTCACAATCATTAAAAGCTCTGCCCACCAGCTCACAAACCGCATCCGCCAGCCGTTTCGAACATTTGTTTAAACTCGGCAAATCCATCAGTAAATTCGACCCCGTCTCTGGCAATCAAGCACAATTGCTAGCAAGTTCCGCCGCGATGATAGATAGCATGGTGGTAGATATTGACGCAGCAAAAGCACATGTGCACATGCTGTTTTACATTTGGTTACCCGATGAAAGCGGCCAAAAAGTAGCCGAAGCGTTAATGCGCGCCAGCAGGCGCGGCGTAAAATGCCGCGCCATGGTCGATAGCATTGGCTCAGCCGAATTGCTAAGATCTGATTTGTGGCGGACCATGCAGGATGCAGGCGTGCAAATGGCCGAAATATTACCAATCGGCAATCCAATATCCAAAATCATCAAAAGCCGCATTGATT
The DNA here is from genome assembly GCA_002401855.1 of Hyphomicrobiales bacterium. Lineage (GTDB taxonomy): Bacteria > Pseudomonadota > Alphaproteobacteria > Rhizobiales > OSC116 > OCS116. The sequence goes on along the minus strand of NVUH01000012.1, from coordinate 85,116 downwards.
TGCGAAATCATCGTAAAATTGTGCTTATAGATGGCAGCATCACCTATTGCGGCAGCCAAAATTGCATGAACGATACTTTTGATGAGGATGACGATATGCAATGGGTCGATATGGTGCTGCGCATAACTGGCCCAATAGCGCTGCAAAATCAATATCTTTTCGCCAATGATTGGATGATTTGTACAGGCCAAGACGTCTCTCACCTGTTGCACCAACCGCTGGCGGAGATAGGTGAGGGCTTTGCCGCCCAAGTCATCGGCACGGGCCCAACCGATCGGCATTTAGCCATGTCGCAAATGTTTGTCGAGCTAATCGCCACCGCCCGCCAAGAGTTGATTATCACCACACCCTATTATATCCCCAACGAGGCGATACAAAGCGCAATACAATCCGCAGCCTATCGCGGCGTTAAAACCATCATGATTTTTCCCGCCAAAAATGACAGCTGGCTTTTGCAAGCCGCCAGCCACAGCTATTATCAAGAATTATTGGATGCTGGCGTAAAAATATACGAGTATACAAGCGGCCTCCTGCACACCAAATCACTCACCATTGATGGCGAGTTCGCCATGATCGGCTCAGCCAATCTCGACCGCAGAAGCTTTGATTTAAATTATGAAAATAACATGCTGATATATGATCAAGCAATCGTTGGCCAGATTATAGAGCGCCAAAAAACCTATATCTTACAATCAAACGCAATATCACAAATCACCGTAGCATCTTGGCCAACAAGCCGTAAATTAATCAATAACATCATCGCCATGCTAGGGCCAATTCTGTAAATAGGAAAAACAAATGCATGAAAACACCAATTTCTTCGAAGAAATAAAGGCCATGATTTTAGACAAAATCGCCGCACTAGAACTAACCGGTTTTTGGCGCCCCATGTATGGCGGCCTAGTTTTTGAGCTAGAAGACGCAGTACACAAAACCCAAATCGGCGGCGTGTTTATCAGCAAAAAACACGTCAGCTTCGAATTCTCCAAAGGCTATCTTTTCGATGATCCAAATGGATTATTAGAAGGCGGTGGAAAATTTAGACGACATTTAAAACTTAGAAGTTTCAACGATATAGGCGATAAAAACCTAACAGGATTTTTCAAACAAGCCTATAAGCTTCAACAATCGCAACAAGAATAGCCACTTTCTGAAGAAAAACTGGTTGGACGCAGAGATACATACACTTCCCCTTCAACCAGATAAAAACCCGCAACCTAAGTTGCGAGCCTAAATATTATATATTTGTGGCTAAGGTTTAAACAATGTCGCCGAAATTCAGGTCACTCAATGCACCAACATCAGTTAGTATAACAAGATTATCACCTTCGCCAAAAGAGCCATCACCATCACGGTCATATACCATATAACCGTTACCTGAATTATTGACATTAAACTCAACATAATAAACGATAGTACCGTTAAGAGCTGCATTAGCATCGACAATAAACGCCGCCAAATCAACATTACTAGAACCATCGGCTCCTGCCGCATTCGTTCCTGTACCAGCTGCACCGCCAAATTCAATCTTGTCAATTCCTGTGGCATAATCAGTAATCGTATCAGCAGTCGCAAGCGTAATACCAGAAGCTGTATTTATAATAAAAGTGTCACCACCACCACCACCAGTCATTGTATCGGCACCTGTACCACTCGTAATTGTATCAGCACCTGCACCACCAGTAATCGTATCACCAAAGTTTGAAGCAAGAACCGTATATGTACCATTGGTTTCTGCGCTGCCATTAAATGTCAAAGCGCCAGTTTTGGCTGTTGCGTTGATTGTAAGTGAATCACCTGAGCCAACAACACTATCGGCTAAAGTAAGGCCATCAGCACCGCTATCAAGCACAATGGTTTCAATTTCCGTAAGGCCATCAAGATTACCATCACTCGTCAACAAGCCTTTAACAGTTAGGGTGTCGGCGCCTGTACCACCCGTAATAGAAAAGTTAATGCCAACTGAACCTGTATATGAAGAGTTCACCGTAAGGTTATTCGTACCATCAGCCAATTGAATTTCATCGAGATTAAACAATAACGTAAGCCCCGTCAGGTCTATATTACCTGCTTCGGTAAGCGTAAGACCAAGCACGCCCGTACCTGTTTGGTCGGCCAAAGTTGTTAGAGCTTCCGCTTGCGCAATTGATGCATTAAAATACATCTTTTCATTGGCATTATCAGTGTCCGCAATAATAGTTGTGATGCCATCTGAAAGTGTAATTTTATGAGTGCTGTCGTGAGATTTAACAAATTGTAACGCTTCAAAACCTGAAACATTGCTCAATGACACATTCTCGTTCGCACCAAGCTCGAGGAATGATATTGTATCACTACCAGCGCCACCTTTAATAGACGCGCCGCTAGTTTCCACAAAAGCTTTGGTCAAACCGCCAATTACATCATTACCCTCACCAAGAGAAATCGTTCCGCCGCTAGCCATGCCAGTAACACTAAATCCATCAGAACCTGTGCCACCAGTGAGATTTTTAACGGCGGCGTCAAAACCAGTGATGATGTTACCGCCATTGCCAAAAACAATGTTTTCAACATTTACTACTTTCGCACCACTTGTACCAGCAGTGCTGAAATCAAATGTGCCCAAGCCACCTGTAATGGTCAGTGTGTCTGTTCCATCGGAGCCATCAATTGATGAATTGGCCATCTCAGCAGCAGTTTTGTCAATCGCATCATCCCAGGGTGTTGTACAGGCGGTTAACAAAGCAGCCATGCTTGACATAGCGATTAGTTGAGTATTTTTTTCTAAAAATGTTGATGTTTTCTTTTTGGCAATTCTGCCAAATTCAATATGTTTATTCATTGAGGGTTACCTAATTAATATATTAAAGTTTATTCACCAACCTTATTCTGGGCTGGATAATTAACTTGTAATATAAAATAGTTAAACTTAAGTATATTCAATTTATTAAGTATAAATTGGTTTAAAATAACTATGTAATGTAAGGATAAATATACTAAAATAGCTTTTGTAAATTGTCACACGGCGTCAATCAAAACGCCGCAATAACCCAATTGGCCATTTTAAACAAGCCCACGAGATTCAGCAATCGCAACAATAATATTGTAGATTTTGGGAAAAACTGGTCGGGGCGAGAGGATTCGAACCTCCGACCCCCTGGTCCCAAACCAGGTGCGCTACCAGACTGCGCCACGCCCCGATACCAGTTGTGAGGGCTATATACGCTGTACTGATTGTGCTGACAAGCCAAAAAGTTAGCTTTTCCCATAAATCTTTTGAATTGTTAAAGAATTAGCGTTATAGCTATAATACATAGTGGTATGATTAATGAAATAATCAACATAAAATAAATGTAATATAACAACGGGAGATAATGATGAGTGACACTCAAAAAATAGAAACACTAGCAGTACATGCTGGGGCAAAGGCCGATCCAACCACCAAAGCGCGCGCCACACCCATATACCAAACCACAGCTTATGAGTTTGACAGCTCCGAACATGCTGCAAACCTATTCGCACTTAAAGAATTCGGCAATATCTACACCCGCATCATGAACCCAACCCAAGCGGTACTTGAAGAACGCGTTGCAGCACTAGAAGGCGGTACAGCTGCTTTGGCAGTGGCTTCTGGCCATGCCGCACAATTGGTCATCATGCATACATTGCTCGAGTCTGGCGATGAATTCCTAGCCGCCAATCAATTATACGGCGGTTCAATTAACCAATTCGGCGAAAGCTTTAAAAAATTCGGCTGGAAAGTCAATTGGGCAGATGCCACCGACCCCGCAGCCATGAAAGCCGCGCTCACCCCCAAAACCAAAGCCATCCACATTGAAAGCTTGGCCAATCCAGGCGGCATCGTCATCGACATTGCAGCCATTGCAAAAATCGCCAACGAAGCAGGCATTCCATTAATTGTCGATAACACCTTAGCCTCACCATATTTGTGCCGCCCCATAGAGCATGGCGCACATATTGTCGTGCATAGCGCCACCAAATTTCTAGGCGGCCATGGCAACAGCATGGGCGGCGTCATCGTCGATGGCGGTAATTTCGATTGGGGCAAAGATAAAAAATACCCAAGCCTGTGCGAACCTTTGCAATCATATAACGGCTTGGTATTATGGGATGCCTTAGGCAACATCTCTTTCGCCATCGCCTGCCGCGTGCTAGGCCTGCGCGATTTAGGTCCAGCAATCTCGCCAATGAATGCCTTCCTCATCCAAACCGGCATCGAAACTTTAGCCGTGCGTATGGATCGCCACGTTGCCAACGCCCAAAAAGTTGCGGAACATCTACAGGGTCACGATAAAGTCGAAAGTGTGTCTTATGCAGGTCTGCCAGACAGCCCATATTTCGATCTAGCCAAAAAATATCTACCTAAAGGCGCAGGCTCTATCCTCACCTTCAACCTAAAAGGCGGCTATGATGCAGGCGTTAAATTGGTCGAAACCGTTGAGTTATTCAGCCATCTTGCCAATGTTGGCGATACCCGCAGCTTGATCATTCATCCTGCCGCCACCACCCACGCGCAATTGACCGAAGAACAACGCATCGCTTGCGGTGCAGCGTCGGGCTTTATTCGTCTGTCAATCGGCATCGAACATGTAGATGACATCATTGCTGATCTAGATAAACATCTAGCAGCACTATAAATATATGAAAATAATAGCGGGCGTTTGAAATGCCCGCTATTTTTGTAACTTAATCAGCCCAGCTTCAGTCGGCTCAAACCCGCACTTGGCGTAGAATTCAGTTAAATGCAGCTCATAATCAACATGCAGCCATTCAACATCAGCTTGCCGCGCCGCCTCAGCCGCGCGTTTTACTAAAGCTGTCGCAATGCCTTGATGTTGGTAATCTTTATGCACACTGGTATCCAGAATAAATGCATGCGCCTCGCCATCCCACGCCACATTCACAAACCCAACCAGCATATCAACGTCATAAGCGCAAATATGCGCCAATCCATGCGCGAGAACGCGGCTAAAATCTTTACGAGAACAGCCACCCCACGCGCTAGAAAACAATGCATTCAATGCATTGTTTTTTGGCAATGGATTGGTTTTATAGACTATTTGGCTGATGAAATCATTACCAATTTCAATTCAGGCCGATAAGCCAAGTAAGCCAGCGAGAAACAGGCTAAGCCTGTATATGTCATAATAAAAATATCCATATCTATTCCTTAAAATAAACCCCGCATACTATTTAGTCTTAATATATTAAAATATAGCCATAAATTTAGTTAAACTTTTATATTTCTAATGCATTTACCAACAAACCTTATATGCTGACCAAAATTTTATGAAAATATAATGGGATGAAATGATGAAAACTGAGCAACCGCAAACCATCTATCTAAAAGACTATAAGCCCAGCGATTATCTAATCAGCCACATGGAACTAGACTTCAAACTAGCCGCAAACCAAACCCAAACCCACGCAGTGCTGTCCATTAAACCCAACAATCAAACAGGCGCCCCCTTGGTACTCAATGGCGAAGATTTAAAGCTCATCACCATCGCCATCAATGGCAGCGAACTAAAAGCCAGCGAATATAGCCATAAAGATGATTTCCTAACCATTCACAATCCACCATCAGAGCCATTCGCCCTCACCACATTGGCCGAAACCAACCCCGAGGCCAATACCAGCCTGTCAGGTCTTTATCTTACGCACGATACATATTGCACCCAATGCGAGGCCGAAGGTTTTCGCAAAATTACTTTCTCGCTTGATCGCCCAGATGTCCTGTCCACTTATAATGTGCGCCTCGAAGCCAACAAAAACCAATGCCCAATCTTGCTGTCAAACGGCAACCTAATCGAACAAGGCACGGTTAAAGGCAAAACCAACACACATTTTGCCATCTGGCAAGACCCACACCCAAAACCCACTTATCTATTTGCCTTGGTGGCAGGCGATTTAGATTGTCTCAGTGACAGCTACCTCACCGCCGATGGCAATAACGTGGCGCTCAACATCTATGTCGAACGCGGCAATAAAGCCAAAGCCGAATATGCCATGGGCGCATTAAAACGCTCATTTAAATGGGATGAAGACCGCTTTGGCCGCATATATGATTTGGATATATTCAACATCGTCGCCGTGCCACATTTCAACATGGGCGCGATGGAAAATAAGGGCTTAAATGTATTTAACGATAAATACATCCTAGCCAGCGCAGAAACCGCCACCGATATGGATTTTGAACTAATCGAAGCGGTCATCGGTCACGAATATTTCCACAATTGGACAGGCAACCGCATCACCTGTCGCGATTGGTTCCAGCTTTGCCTCAAAGAAGGCCTCACTGTATTCAGAGATGCCGAATTCACCTCAGACCTGCGCTCCCGCGCCGTCAAACGTATCGACGATGTCAAAGGCCTGCGCGCAGGGCAATTTGCCGAAGATGCGGGCCCCATGGCACATCCATGCCGCCCCGACTCTTTCATCGAGATCGATAATTTCTACACCGCCACAGTTTACCGCAAAGGCGCCGAAGTTGTGCGCGCCTTATATAGCCTAGTCGGCAAAGCAGGCTTCCGCGCCTCAATGGATTATTATTTCGAAAATTTCGATGGTCAAGCCGCCACGGTTAAAGATTTCCTCCACTGTTTTGAGCAAGTCACTGGCCGCGATTTAACCCAGTTCGAAATCTGGTACAGCCAAGCAGGCACCCCCACACTAAATTATAGCACTATATATAATGAGCAGGCGCAAACTTACGCGCTAACCATCGAACAAAGCTGCAAACCAACCCCAGGCCAAGAGCAAAAGCATAATTATCACATGCCGATCAAACTTGGCCTGCTCGCCAAAGATGGCACAGATATGCCATTAATCATCGCTGGAAAACCCGTTGCCAATGGCATGGTCGAGATTACCGAGGCCAAAACCACATTCACTTTCGAGCAAATAGCCGAAAAACCCGTCATTTCATTCCTGCGCGATTTCTCCGTTCCCGTAAATGTCGAAACCGAAACCAATATTGATGACTTGTTATTCCTAATGGCCAATGATAATGACCCATTCAACCGCTGGCAAGCAGGCCAAAGCGTGGCAATGCAAGCCATTATATCACTCATCAACGGCGCGCCTGAGGCCGATATATTAGATGGCCGCTTGGCAACCGCTATTTGTAAAAGTATTAATAATAAAGGCTTAGATGCCGCCTTGCGGGCATTGATCCTCACTTTACCTTCATTGCCCGAAATTGGCCTAAAAATCGGCAAAAATATCGATTACAGCGCCATCCATGCCGCGCGTGAAAGCTTAGCGACGCACATTGCCACCCAAAACCAAGCCGACATGCTAAAGCTTTATCAACATTTCAATCAAGACCAAAATTTCGAGCCAGATGCCAAAGGCGCGGGCGTGCGGGCATTTAGAAACGCATTATTGCGAGATTTAAATAAAATCGATAACACCGATCACCAAGCCTTGCTGGTCTCGCATTATAAAAACGCAAATAATATGGTCGATATGATGGGCAGCCTATCAGTGATGACCAATTTAGCTGGCTTTGACGCAGCAGCTTATGTCAACGATTTTTATCAAAAATTCAAACATGATCATTTGGTGATTGACAAATGGTTTGCTCTACAAGGCCGCGCCATTAACGAGCAAACCCTCAGTCTGGTTAAAAAACTCACCACTCATGAGCAATTTTCGTTCGAAACTCCAAATAATGTATATTCTTTAATCGGCTCTTTTGTAAGCGGCAATCCAGTTGGCTTTCATGCGCTTGATGGCTCTGGCTATAGCTTCTTAGCCGATACCATCATCAAGCTCGATCGCATGAACCCGCAAATCGCAGCGCGCATGCTTACTCCCCTAAGAAGTTGGAAAAGTCTCGAGCCAAAACGTCAAAAATTAGCCAAACAAGCCTTAGAAAAAATTATAGATGTGAATAACCTTTCGGCCAATACATTCGAAATAGCGTCAAAATCCCTTAACTTTTAATCCCTTAGTTCAAGTCAAGACAAAAGGATAAAATTTGAATGAAAAAATTAATCTCTTATTAACCATAATTTTGCTAGACAAATCACCCCAAAATGACTCACAACTAACATATGATTCGAAGGTGCGGCACATCTTAAGAATCTTTTGATGCGGATCATTATAAGGAGGCTGAGTTGGAGAATAGTCAGCAGGTTGGAATACATCCAAAATACACCCCATTAGGCCTGGGGATACAATTGGAAAAGAAAGCAGATTTTTTCACCAACAGTCGGTTGATGAAACGTCTCATACCAATTCTATCGCTCATATTTGTAGCGGTGGTCACTTGGGGGGTTGTTTCTCAAGGGATTAGTCAATATCAGGTGATTAAAGACACTGAACGTAACCGAGTGGGTTTGATCAGCAATATTGTGGCGCATAATATCTCGGCAGCACAAGCTGCTGATACCGCAAATTCTATCCTTCCGGTTGCCCCATCAGTTAACGACTTAAAAAACTCTCTACCTAAAAATGTAGATTTAAATGCTCAAACCATCATGGTTGTCGATGGCAGTGGTGTCATCACCGCCTCAATTCCTGAGACTGTGGGCTATATAGCGCATGAGTTGAGCCAAATCACCCAGTCGGCTTCTATCAGCTCTAGTGATGATGGCAATGCGTATAATCGAACCATCACTCTTAGTAGTGGCGTCGAAGTTTTCATTCAAAAAACCGAAATTATTGGCCACAATCTATCGCTTGTTGCCATGCAAAAAATCAGCCATATTGAGCAATTATGGTGGGTGGATATTGGTACCAGCCTTTCACTTGCAGTGATAGCGACATTCGTGCTTATTCTCATGACCATCGGCTTTTTAATGCAAATATTGCATTCAAGCCGCGCCGAAGAAATTATCGAAGCCACGGGCAATCATTTAAACCGGACTTTAGATAGAGGTAGCTCAGGCCTGTGGGATTGGGACATTGCACGCGGTCATGTATTCTGGTCCTCTTCTATGTTCGATATATTAGGGCTCAAAAAATACCGCCACGTTCTATCATTCGGTGAAATCAAATCTATTTTGCACGATGATGACAAAGGCATTATTAACGAGCTTAACGAATTGATTCAAAGCGGCGGAAAAGTTTTTGATCGCGAATTCAGAATGTTACACGCCAATGGCGATTGGGTATGGTTGCACATTCGCGGCGAAATCGTCAAAGAAGAATATGAAGCCACAATACGCCTAGTGGGCGTCACTTCCGACATCACTGAACAAAAGGCCATAGAAGCCCGCTCACACCTTGCGGACTTACATTTGGTACAAGCCATCGAAAACATCTCAGAAGGCTTTGTGATGTGGGATAATGATCGTCGTCTGGTCATGTGTAATAAGAAATTCCAAGAATTTTTCAAATTACCCAGCTCAGCGGTTAGAAAAGGAAGGCATCAGAACGATGTTTTCGCCGCTGGCCAAGAAATTTTGACCAAAAACATCATTGCGCTCGATGAATATACGGATACTGACCATAGCGCCTATGAATATTTGCTTGCCGATGGCCGTTGGTTGCATGTTTCGGAGCGGGTCACAAAAAATGGCAGCTTTGTTAGTGTTGGTACCGACATTTCGCACATTAAGCGTCATGAAAGTAAATTGGTCGAAAGCGAACGCGAGCTTTTGGAAACCGTAAGTGATTTAGAGGCTACCAAGCAAGAGCTTGAAACCAAGCAAGAATTATTGGTTTCCAAGCAAAAAGAATTGGAAGTTTACGCCGAACGCGCCAACAGCGCCAACCGCGCAAAAACCGAATTCTTAGCCAATATGAGTCACGAATTACGCACACCTTTAAATGCCATTATCGGTTTTTCAGAGTTGATTCAAAGCCAAACATTTGGTGAGATTAAAGAACCGCGTTATGTAGAATATGCTGGCGACATTCACAAAAGTGGAGAGCATTTATTGCTGGTGATTAATGACATTTTGGATATGTCAAAAATCGAATCTGGCAACATGCAGCTTGAAATGCAAAAGGTCGAGCTGAACGAGGTTGCAGAAAGCTGCGTACGCATCATTTCGGGTCGTGCCAGTGAGCATAATGTCGAGTTGGACTTGCGAATTAATGATGACCTTTACATCAATGCTGATAAACGCGCGCTGAAGCAAATCTTGTTAAACATCTTATCAAATGCCGTAAAATTCAGTCATGATGGTGGCCATGTGACCTTAAAAGCCGAAAATTTAAATGATGGCATTATTATTGAAATTATTGATGATGGCATTGGCATGAGCGCAGAATCTCTGTCCAAAGTCGGTCAACCATTCGCTCAAGTCGGCAACCCGCTCACTAAAAATCACGATGGTTCAGGTCTAGGTCTTTCCATATCAAAATCATTGACCGAAATGCATGGTGGCTCACTGAGTATTAATAGTGTGGTCGATCAAGGCACCGTCGTTTCATTGAATTTGCCGCAATATAAAAAAGTAAGAATGTCAGCATAATCTCCCTCCAAACGCTGACATTCGAGCTTGACGTAAGGCATATTAATCTGATGATTGATATGCCTTTTTAATTTAAATTATAAAAGACAAAATGATAAAATTTGAATTTATAGATATTCTAAAAACCCTTATTTTGGGCACGCTAGGCGCTGGTATTGCTTTTTATTTTGGCTTTCCTGCACCGTTTTTAATGGGGCCTGCCATTGTCGTCACTCTGGCCTGTTTGGCGGGGCAAAAAATGCTCATCACCCCCAATTTACGCGACATTTGTTTTATTTTCATTGGTCTGTCTATGGGCGCAGGCGCCACGCCTGCCGTGTTAGATGCCATGGTAAAATGGCCAATTAGCTTTATCATTTTGGCGCTCTGCGTTTATTTAATTATGGTTTTTGGCAGTCAGATTTTAACCAAATTATTCAACTTCAAACCAATCGCAGCTGTGTTGGCCTCAACTCCAGGCCATTTGAGCTTTGTTCTGGCTTTGTCAGAGGATAATGGCGCGGATACAAAAAAGATTGCCTTGGTACAGTCCATGCGCATGTTGGCACTCACCTTAATTGTGCCATTTGCTTTACTATCGATGGATTTAGAATTACCACAGTTAAACATCATCCGCACACTCATGCCCATATATTTAATCACTATTTTGGCCATCGCCGCCGCAATCGCGGGTTTTATATGCAAAAAGCTAAAAATACCTGCGGCTTATTTAATCGGCGGCATGTTGGTTTCAACCATCACTCACATCACTGGCGTGGTTGACGGCGTGATGCCGCAATGGGCCATCATTCCCGCTTTCATCATCATGGGTTGCCTCATCGGCACGCGGTTTAATGGCGCGAATTGGAGCTTGATTAAAAGCATATTATTGCCCAGCGCCACCTATTTTATTTTCGCTTTTTCAATGGCAGCCGCCGCTGCGGGCGTCGTATATATGCTGACTGATTTGCCATTTGCCCAAGTGCTGATAGCTTTCTCACCCGGCGGGGTCGAGGCAATGATTGCCATGGCTTTATTGCTCAATGCCGACCCAACTTTTGTCGCTGCTCACCACATTATGCGCCTGTTTATTTTGGCAGCGCTTTTGCCATGGCTGTTGGCGCGGCTAAATAAAAAACCCAAAAAGCACAGTTAGGTTTGACAAAACTCTATGAAAGTTCTAACTTTTTATAAATCTTAGGGAGAAAGATCACAAATGGACAAGTTTGAAGCCATATCCACCACAGCAACTGATAAAATCAACCACCTGCTTAAAGACAGTCTTGATAAAGATCAGCAAAAAGAAATTGTCAACATCATCGAGCGTGCAGTGATTAAGGCCATTCTAGAAGGCCAGCATCGCGCAGTTGATGCGGCGTTAAAATGCCCCGAAGCCGATCAAGATGTTGCACATAAAATCGCCACCGAAATTCGCAAGAAAAACGACGCGCTCATTGTAAATCTATGTAGTCAACGTTAAATTTAAAAACACACCACGAGATTAATGTCGCGGCATGTTTAATAAATCGCATCATTGCAAGTCAGAAAAAGCGGCTTTCAAGCGTTGTGTGGCGTCAATCACCACCGATCTTGAACAGGCAATGTTAAAGCGCATAAATAACCGCCCACTTTCGCCAAATTGCAAGCCCGGTGAAGGTGCAATTTTTGCTACCTTCTGAATGCGGCTTAAAATTTCATCTTTAGTCATGCCCGTACCACTAAAATCCACCCACGATAAATAAGTGGAATCTAATTTCATCGATTTAAGCCCGGGTATTTGGTTAATCGCTTCATCAAACACTTTGCGGTTGCCATCCAAATATTCAATACATTCTTCAAGCCACTCTTCGCCGCCATTATAAGCCGCTTCAAGCATGGTCATGCCAATGGCGCTGCCCGATATACCCGTGCCTTTGGCAAATTTTTCATAAGCAACACGTAGTTTTTTATCTTGAATAATCACATTACCAGTATGGCTGCCCGCAATGTTAAATGTCTTGCTGGCCGAGGTCAGTATAATGGTTCTGGCAATTTGTTCAGGCGCCGCTAGCGACATAATGGTGTGTTTATGGCCATCAAATACCAAGTCATGATGAATTTCATCCGACACCAATAATAAATCATGCTTCTCACAAAATTCAGCCACAGCTTTTAACTCATCTTGGCTCCACACGCGGCCAGATGGGTTGTGCGGAGAGCAGAATAACATCATGGTTTCGTCGCCAGTGAGTGAGGCTTCCAAAGCGTCCAAATCCATCTCATAACGGCCATTAACATTGATCAAATCAGAGCTATGCGCGCGGCGTTCAGCGCCACTAATCACCAATTCGAATACATGATAAACTGGTGTGAAAATAATCACCCCATCATTCTTTTCTGTAAAGGCGGCAATGCACAAGCCAAATGCATTAACAATGCCATGGGTGGTTGAAATCCAGTCAGGTTCAATCGTCCAATTGTGGCGGCGCTCCATCCAGCTCACAATGGCATTTTTATAACTGGTGTCAGGTCCATAATAGCCATAAACTTCGTTTTTCAGTAGGCCTTTAAGCGAGTCAGCTACCGATTTTGGCGGCGCAAAATCCATATCAGCCACCCACATCGGAATGCCATCCACAGGGCTAACACCAAAAAGTGATTCCATCATATCCCACTTCATGGAATTTGTATTTAAACGATTGATGACTCTATCAAAATCCATTTTACTTTCCCCAAATTATTAGATGTTTACGCTATACCAAGACAGCCGCAAAAGAAACAACAATTGTGATCCATCCAAATTTATGGTCTAATTTGAATATCGTTAATATTGGAGGTGGTTTTGAAGCGCTTAAACAAGTATTTTGTCATTTCTATATTCATGTTCATCAGCACGGCATTTGCCGCCGAAACTCAACTCAAATCAGGCGATTTTGTCGGTTTTGACAGCGGCCATCACGGCGAGGGCAGCGTGGTTTTGGTGCAAGATGGCGATCAACAAACCCTCAAATTCGTCAACCATTTTTATGTAACCCCAGGCCCCGATTTATATGTTTGGTTAATCAAAAACTCCAACCCCAAAACCGCGCAAGATGTCAAAGATAGCCCCAACGTGCAACTGGCAAAATTAAAAACCCCAAGTGGCAACCAAAGTTATAAAATTCCCGCCTATATTGACATGAACCAATATGGTTCAGTGGTCATTTGGTGCTTAGAATTTGGTGTCTTATTTGCCCATGCCCCGTTAAAATAATGCAGTTTTGTAGATCATTTCAACCCCGCTAGATCAATAGTCTATATTAAGATATGATTAACTCTGCCAGAAGAATTTGATTTAAATTCTAAACCGATAAGCGCATAATAACTCAATTGAATTTCGGGGGGGCTCAATCAATGGTGGTAAATATGACAAATAATATCGGTTTTGGGAAACGTAAAACACTCCAACCAGCGGCAGTTCAAATGCCGAGCCCAAAGACACCAACCTTTACAGGCCCAGATCGGCGTACTGGCGCGCGGCGTAAAATGCTCAAAGGCTGTAAAATTATTTTCAACAATCAATCCAGCGTATTTGATGGCGTGATTGTCAGCATAAGTGATGAGGGCGCACGTATTAAAACCGCCAACCCAGCTTTCATCGACGACGAGTTTTTGCTCACCACGGTGTTTGGCAGTCATGAATATATATGCAATGTCGTCTGGCGCGATGCTGAATTTGTCGGCGTAGAATTCGAATAAATCTAAATCAATAAGCAGTGTCAAATAGCCGATCGCCTTCTTGGTCGATAATCTGTTTGGCCTTACGCAAAGCCGTTTCACTGGCTTGCTCAGCACTACTCAACCGATCAGCACGTACAAATTTCTTAGTTTTCAGCTCATCATTAATGGTCTTGCTAATGTTGCCCGCCAGTATAAATTCGCTGCCTTGCTTCATTTCTATGGCAGTAATTTTATAGCCATTATAGTCCTCTTGTCCCAAAATTTTAGGCTCACCAGATGCAGCACCTTTGCCACCACCAAATAATTTAGAAAAGAATGACATATATAGCTCCGTAAAATTTGCTCTTCGCTAAACTTAACTTTCATCCCTTGCTTTCGCAAGCAAATTCCACATCAACATGCCTTTAGCCCCAACAACAAAAACCCAATCCGCGATTGCTAGATTGGGTTCAGTTTGGGAGCTAAAATAAAATTAAGCTTCTTGCTTTTTTAAAATGCGGAAGGCATGTAACAAAGGCTCAGTATAACCATTAGGTTGCACAACACCCTCAAATACCAAGGCTTTGGCAGCTTTAAACGCAATGCTATTGGCAAAATCATCACTCATCGCGGTATAGCTTGCATCACCAGCATTTTGCCCATCCACTTTAGCGGCCATTTTCTCAAACGCAGCATTCACTTGCGCTTCTGTGCAAATATCATGCGTCAGCCAATTGGCAATATGTTGGCTAGATATGCGCAATGTCGCGCGGTCTTCCATCAGGCCAACATCGTCCATATCTGGCACTTTCGAGCAGCCAATGCCACTGTCAATCCAGCGCACCACATAGCCCAAAATGCCTTGCGCATTATTTTCCAGCTCACGCTGCACAATGTCATCAGGCCAGTTGGTGTCAGTAGCAATCGGCGGCGTCATTAAAGTCGCAAGGGCAGGGGTTTCGCGTTCGGCAATTTCAGCCCGCAGCCCAAATACATCAACATCATGATAATGCATCGCATGCAAAGTCGCAGCCGTTGGGCTTGGCACCCAAGCCGTGTTGGCACCCGTTTTAGGGTGACCAATTTTCTGCTCCAGCATATCAGCCATCATGTCAGGCGCAGCCCACATGCCTTTGCCAATTTGCGCGCGGCCAGATAAGCCACAATCAAGCCCAATTTGCACATTCCGCGCTTCATAAGCTTGTATCCATCCGCTATTTTTAACTTCAGCCTTACGTATAAACGCACCAGCCCGCATAGACGTATGAAATTCATCACCCGTACGATCCAAAAACCCAGTATTGATAAACATGATACGGCCAGAAACCGCCTTAATACAAGCAGCTAAATTAGCCGAAGTACGTCTTTCTTCATCCATCACCCCAACTTTAATGGTGTGACGCTCAAGCCCCAGCATATCTTCAACCGCATCAAATAAATCATTGGTCAAAGCCGCTTCATCAGGCCCATGCATTTTAGGTTTTACTATATAAATACTACCCGCACGGCTATTCACATATTGGCTGTTTCGCTTCACATCATGCATTGCTATCAAGCTAGTCACAATGGCGTCCAAAATACCTTCAGGCCCGTCACTGCCATCAGCCAATTTCACTGCGTCATTGGTCATTAAATGCCCAACATTCCGCACCAATAACACCGCACGACCGCTCAATGTCAGCTCACCACCACCAGCTTTGGTAAAGGTTAGATCAGCCGCCAATTTACGGGTTAGCGATTTGCCGTTCTTCTCAAATGTTTCTTCCAAATTACCGCGCATTAAACCAAGCCAATTGGTATAAGCCGCAATTTTATCGCCAACATCCACAGCGGTGATCGAGTCTTCCATATCACAAATTGTGGTCAATGCAGATTCCAAAACCACATCATTAAGCCCAGCTTTGTCACCCTTGCCAATATTGCCGTCACGGTTGATAACAAGCTGAATATGCATGCCATTTTTTTGGCAAAGCACAACAGAAGGATCACCCGCATTACCAACATAACCAACAAATTGTCCAGCATCTTTAAGCGCAGGGCTTAAAGCCCCATCAACCACTTTATAAGCCTCAACATCAGTATGGCTGCCAGATGCCAACGGCAAAACCTTGTCCAAATAATCTTTAGCCCAAACAATCACATTGCCGCCATGTACGGCGTCAAACCCCTTGCCTTGCGGCTTGCTGTCAAGCACATCAGTGCCATAAAGCGCATCATATAAGCTGCCCCAACGCGCATTAGCCGCGTTCAAAGCAAAGCGTGCATTCAGCACAGGCACAACAAGCTGCGGCCCCGCCATAGTGGCAATTTCTGGGTCAGCATTCTCAGTTGTCACGCTAAATTTAGCCGGCTCTGGCACCAAATAACCAATAGATTTCAAAAACGCAGTATAAGCGCCCATATCAGCAATCACACCCGGATTTTCATCATGCCATATATCAATTTTGGCCTGCAAATCATCTCGAACCGCAAGCAAATCTTTGTTGATCGGCGCAAATTTCTTAAAAATACCCGCTGCATCTTGCCAAAATTCACTAGCATTAAGCCCAGTACCAGGCAAACATTTCTGCTCAATAAAATCCACTAAAGGCGTGGCAAATTCAATGCCAGATTTATGAATATAACCCATGAAATTCTATCCTCTCATTACATTTGTGCGGTCAAATTAGCAGCTTCAATACCCGCTACAGTGCATAATTCATCATTGTCAGATGAATCGCCCGTCACACCAACCGCACCAACAATATTGCCGTCAGCATCTTTGGCAATCAAACCACCAGCAGCAGGAATAAGCCCAAAAGGCGTTTGACTCACAAAAGCCCCAATAAAATGCGGCCGATCAATCGACATTTTTTCAATCGTGCGCGAAGACACACCCAATGCCAAAGCCCCAGCGGCTTTACCAGCAGCAATCTGAAAACGCGAATTTGAAGCGCCATCTTGGCGTTGGAAAGCAATCGGGTTGCCACCAGCATCCAAAACCGCAATGCTCAAAGGGTTCAATCCCAGTTCAGCACCTTTTTTAAACGCCGCTGCGATGATGGTATTTGCCGCTTCTAGTGATATTCTTTTCATATTTTACCCTTTGCTCGCGGTCAAAATCCGCTTATTTTTTAAATCGTTAATTTGAATCTAGACCATCCATTGGTATTTTGCTAGATAGTAAATAACGAAAACTGTTTTCGGTATTATGAAAATGAACCACAGCGAATATGAACTATATAGAAACATCGTCGAAGAAGGCAGCCTGTCGGGTGCAGGCCGCAAATTACGCATTTCCAACGCCATGGTGTCCAAACGTCTGGCCGATTTAGAACGCCGCCTCGGCACCCAACTCATCCTGCGCACCACCCACCAATTTTCCCTCACCCAAGCAGGTCAAACTTTCTACGATGACGTCAAAAACATCCTAGAATCCGTACACATAGCCGAAGGTAAAATTTCAGGCGCCCTGCACATTCCCGCAGGCCGCCTGCGCGTCTCAGCCCCAACCTCATTCGGCCGTCTGCACGTCGCGCCTTTACTCAACGGCTTCATACAAGCCCACCCGCAGATAGATTTAGATTTCAACCTGAACGACAAATTCGTCGACATCCGCGCCGATGGCATCGATCTAGCCATCAGAATCGCCGCCAAGATCGCCCCAGGCCTAGATAGTTTACGTCTCGGCACCAATGATCGCATCCTCTGCGCCGCGCCGTCCTATATCAAAACCCACGGCGAACCCAAAGATATTGCCGATCTGCACAATCATCATATCTTGGCCACCAATGCCCAAATGCCATGGCGCTTAGCAGGCCCAGATGGCGAGGTGGTGATGGGCGGTAAAAGCCTAATCAGCACCAATTCAAGCGAGATTGTACGCGAACTAGCCATCACAGGCAGCGGCATCGCATTACGTTCATTATGGGATATCGCCACCGAACTAGACACAGGCCAATTGCAACGCATTTTGCCGCAATATGAAGGCTCAGCCAATGTCGGCATTTATGCCGTCTGGCCACATGCCGAAATCGTCCCCGCCGCCGTCACCAGCTTTGCCCAATATATGCAAAAGGCGCTCAAACCCACGCTCGAACGCCCTTCATAATATCAGCTTAACGCTTAAACCTTTTGCTGCGCTTCAACCGCTGCAATGCAAGCAATATTCACCAATCCACGTGTGGTCACACTCGGCGTGATCACATGCGCAGGCTTGGCTGTGCCCATCAATATCGGCCCCACATGCAAAGCATTGGTAGCCTCTTTCAACAAGTTAAGCGATAGGTTAGAAGCATCCAAATTCGGAAATAACAGCAAGTTAGCACTGCCTTGCAATGATGAATTTGGCACCAATTTCTTACGGTAATCCTCATTCAACGCCATGTCGCCCTGCATCTCGCCCTCAAGCATCATATCAGGAAATTTAGCCCGCAATTTATGATAGGCGCGGTTCATCTTTTCAGTCGATTCACTACTGCGCGAACCAAAATTAGAATAAGACAACATAGCCACTTTCGGCTCAATACCAAAATTCTTAAAATGCACACTGGCTTCAGCCGCCATCGCAACAATCTCATCACAAGTTGGCTGCTCCGTCACATAAGTATCCGCCAAAAACATTGGCTCTTTATCAGCAATCAACAATAGTGACAAAGCCGAATAATCAGGCGCATTTTTAGCCAGCCCGATAATCGATTTAATATCACGAATATGCTTGATATAACGCCCCTGCAAACCGCAAATCAACGCATCAGCATCGCCGCAATCTACCGCCAAAGCCCCAATCACCGTGGTGTTGGTGCGCACAATGGTGCGCGCCGCATCAGGCGTCACACCCTTGCGAATAACCATCGAGTGAAACCGCTCCACATATTCGTTATAACGCGGGTCATCTTCAGGGTTGATAAATTCAATGTCAGTGCCGAGTTTTAAATTCAAACCATAGCGTTTAAGCCGCGCTTCAATCACTTGCGGGCGGCCAATCAACATCGGCACAGCACTGCCTTCTTCAATCAAAACCTGCGCCGCACGCAACACGCGCTCATCTTCACCATCGGCAAAAACCACCCGTTTAGGCGCCTGTTTGGCACGCTCCACAATCGGCTTCATCACCATGCCCGAGCGAAATACAAACCGCTCTAATTTCGAAATATATGCGTCCATATCAGCCAGCGGCCGCAACGCCACACCCGTTGCTTCGGCGGCTTTAGCCACGGCAGGCGCAATGTGTAAAATCAACCGCGGGTCAAACGGGTTGGGGATTAAATAATCAGCCCCAAAGGTTGGCACATGCCCCCCCACAAACGCCGCACTGTCATCCAAAATCGGCTCACGCGCCAAAGCCGCAATGGCATGCACAGCCGCCATTTTCATCTCTTCGTTAATCGCGCTTGCCATCACATCGAGCGCCCCACGAAACAAAAACGGAAAGCACAATACATTATTCACTTGGTTCACAAAATCACTACGCCCCGTACAAATCATCGAGTCAGGTCGCACTTCACGCGCCAATTCAGGCATAATTTCAGGAACAGGGTTAGATAGCGCCAAAATCAACGGGTTTTTAGCCATTTTTTTCAGCATATGCGGCTCCAAAATGCCCGCTTTGCTCAAGCCCAAAAATATATCAGCACCGTCCATGCAATCTTCTAATGTGCGGTGCGGCGTATCACGCTCATAAGCACCTTTCCATTTATTAAGGTTAGAATTTCGGCCCTTATAAACCACACCCTTACTGTCCGTAATCAAGATATTGCTACGTTTCGCGCCCAGCGATACCAACAAGTTCAAACAAGCAATCGCCGCAGCACCTGCGCCCGAAGCCACAATCTGCACGTCTTCAATTTTTTTGCTCGATATGTGCAAAGCATTAATCACCGCCGCACCCACAATGATCGCCGTGCCATGTTGGTCATCATGAAACACCGGAATTTTCATCCGTTTGCGCAATTCTTCTTCAATATAAAAACATTCAGGCGCCTTAATATCCTCTAAATTTATACCGCCAAATGTCGGCTCTAACGAAGCCACCGTGTCAATAAATTTATCAGGGTCAAGCTCATCAACCTCAATGTCAAACACGTCAATGCCAGCAAATTTCTTAAACAATACGGCCTTGCCTTCCATCACAGGCTTAGAGGCCAAAGCCCCAATCGCGCCCAAGCCCAAAACCGCTGTTCCGTTAGAGATAACCGCCACCAAATTAGCCCGCGCCGTATAGTCGGCCGCCTTCATAGGGTCCTTTTCAATTTCCAAACAAGGCGCTGCCACACCGGGCGAATACGCCAATGCTAAATCCCGTTGGTTGCCCAATGGTTTGGTGGCTGTAATTTCCAATTTGCCAGGTTTTGGAAATTGATGAAAATGCAAAGCCGCTTGGTCAAGTGATTGTTTTTCTTTCGATATTTTGGTCATCATGCGCCCCAGCTCTAGTAAAATCTAATAAATTAAGAGCTTCAAGATAAGAGACATAGTAGAGATGTCAATATATTTATATGGGTTTATTTTATACCATAACTGCTAAACCTGTGCGAAAGACCGCAATTAAAATCAAGGTTTTTTACCACCAATCAACCGCGTCACCTCGTCAGCAGCCTGCGCCACTTTAGGCCCCAGTTCAGCAATACGCGCATCCGAAAACCGCAAACTAGGCCCCGAAACCGAAATGCCCGCAATCGGCTCACTGTGCGAGTTATAGATGGTTGCAGCCACACAACGCATGCCATCATACCGCTCTTCATCATCCAGCGACCAACCAAGCGCTTTAATGGTTTCAAGCTCAACAAACATGGCGCCTTGAGTGGTTATGGTTTTGGCCGTAAAGTTCGGTTGGCCTTTTTCAGTCAAAATTTTCTCAACTTCATTTTTTGAAAAATTGGCCAATAAGGCTTTGCCAATGCCCGATGAATGCATATGGCTGCGCGTGCCAGGCGCAAAGAAAGCCCGTATCGGGTGGTTGGTTTCTATCTGGTTGACAAATATCACACTGCCATTATTCACAATGCCCAAATTGGCGGTTTCACCCGTATCATGCATCAGGTTTTGCATCGTGCCACGCGCCGCTTCAATTAAGTTTGTCCGCGCCACAAAGCTATTGCCAATCCGAAACGCCTCCACCCCCACCATCCAATCTTGGCTGGCTGTGTCAAATTCGGCAAATTCGTGCTTTTGCAATGTGCTTAATAATCGATGCACCGAAGAAGGCGGCATATCAACTTTTTTAGCCAATTCTGTCAGGCTAATTTTGTCGGCTTTGGCCAAAGCAATCAACAATATAAGACCTCTATCTAGTGCCCGCACGATGGTCGCATGGCTCTCCACCCAAACAGATTTAGGCCGCCCGCGCGGTCGTTTACCAGTGCTATCTTGTGCCATATTTTGCCTTATTTTTAAAACGTCTCACCCATATTAAAACGACCATAACACTAATTTATTTTTTTAATAGTCTGTTTATGGCTAAATTTGATAAATTGATTTATTATATAATTCAGTTGGTTAACTAATTTACCGTGGAAATAAAAAAATATTTCAAAAAAATTGAAAAATAAACTCATGCTGCTACTATAGGCTAATAAATGAGAAGAGTTCTAATTGAATAGAACCAATTTCACCCAAAACGGGGGACGATGAACAGGGGATCGAATGTCCACAATTGTCATGCCAGAGCCAGATCTTGCGATATTAGATCGACGCGATGAGATTGTCGCGGCGCTTGAGCGTGCATTGCCCGAAAATAATGTAATTAGCGAACTTGCCGAAACCATTGCCTACGAATGTGATGGTTTAAGCGCCTATCGCTGCCCACCATTAGCCGTGGTTCTCCCCAATAATACCCAAGAAGTTTCAGCCATCATGCGCACATGCTACGAGCTTGGCGTGCCCGTTGTCCCGCGCGGCGCAGGCACATCTTTAGCAGGCGGTGCATTGCCCACAGCCGACAGCATCATTCTAGGCACCGCCCGCCTAAACCAGCATTTAGATATAGACATCCCAAACCGCTTCATCCGCGTACAAACAGGCGTTACCAATCTTTCGGTCACCGGCGCGGTAGAAGGCCAAGATTTCTTCTACGCCCCAGACCCCTCAAGCCAGCTAGCTTGTGCCATAGCAGGCAACATTGCGATGAATAGCGGCGGCGCACATTGCCTAAAATATGGCGTGACCACCAACAATCTAATGGGCGTCACATTAGTCCAAGCCGATGGCGAAATCATCACTATTGGCGGCGAGCATTTAGACACCGATGGCTACGACCTTCTCGGTCTAATCTGCGGCTCAGAAGGCCAACTCGGCATCGTCACCGAAGCGGTTTTACGCATCTTGCCCAAGCCCGAAGGCGCCCGCCCCATCCTCATCGGTTTCGATGAACCAGAAACCGCAGGCCAATGCGTCGCCGACATCATAAAATCAGGTATTTTACCAGTCGCCATCGAATATATGGACCGCCTAATCATCCAAGTGACCGATGAATTCTCAGGCGCAGGCTATCCCGATGTAGAAGCCCTACTAATCGTCGAAGTCGAAGGCTCAGAAGCCGAGATTGACCAACAATTAGAAAAAATCAGCGCCATCGCCAATAAATTAAACCCAGCAGCCCTACGCCAAAGCCACAGCGAAGAAGAATCCGCAATGATATGGAAAGGCCGCAAATCCGCCTTCGGCGCAGTCGGTCAACTCAACGATTATATGTGCCTAGATGGCACCGTACCCGTCAGCAAATTATCCGATGTGCTCAAAGCCATCGGCGAGCTGTCCAAAAAACACGACATGAAAGTCGGCAATGTTTTCCACGCAGGCGATGGCAACATGCATCCTCTAATCTTATATGATGCCAATAAATCAGGCGATTTAGAACGCGCCGAAGCCTTCGGTGCCGATATCCTGCGCCTTTGCGTCGAGGTCGGCGGCTGCCTAACAGGCGAACACGGTGTCGGCATCGAAAAACGCGATCTAATGGGTGTGCAATATAGCGACGCAGATCTAGAAGCCCAAATGAGTGTCAAAGATTGTTTTGACCCCAACTGGCTGCTCAACCCCGCCAAAGTATTTCCATTGGCCTTAAGCGCCGCCCGCAGAAACCGCGCGGTGCAACATGACTGATATTCTAAGCCCAAATACCGAACAAGCCCTAAGCGAAATAATCCTCGACTGCAAAGCCAATAACCAAAGCGTAAGAATTACCGGTGGTGGCACGCGCTCAGGCCTCGGCGGGGCAGTAAATGCCACAAAAACCTTGTCACTAAAATTACTTTCTGGCATCACTCTATACGAGCCCGCAGCCCTAACTCTAGTCGCCAAATCAGGCACCACCTATAAAGAAATACAAACCACATTGGCCGCAGAAAGCCAACGTTTGTCTTTCGAGCCAATGGATCATCGCAGCATTTATGCCAACCAAGGCGAACCAACCATTGGCGGCATTGTTGCAGGCAATATATCTGGCTCACGCCGCATTCAATCAGGCGCGTGCCGCGATGCATTCATCGGCGTGCGCTATATTTGCGGCCATGGCGAAATTGTCAAAAATGGTGGCCGCGTCATGAAAAACGTCACAGGCCTAGACCTAGTCAAGCTAATGGCAGGCTCCTACGGCACATTGGGCGTGATGACCGAAGTGTCATTCAAGGTTTTACCCGCCCCCGAACGCCAAGCCACATTACAAATAGCGAATTTTTCGGTAGAGCAAGCCGTTAAAGCCATGTCAAAAGCCCTAGGTTCACCATTTGAGGTCACAGGCGTGGCACATTTACCCAATACCCAAGACGCATCGCATACCTTGTTGCGTGTCGAAGGCTTCGATAGCCAAGTCACCTATCGCCTAGATAAATTACGCGCACTTTTGGTCACAAATCAAGATGTTGAAATTATCGAAGGCTCAAAACATGATGCCTTATGGCAAAGCATTCGCAACGTAGACATATATACTGATCAAACCAAACAATTATGGCGCCTCTCAGTCAAACCCAGCGATGCAGTAAAAATCTCCCAGCAATTACGCGAAAAAGCCAATGCAGAATTATATTTCGATTGGGGCGGTGGCCTCATTTGGGCGTCGATGGATGATCAGCTAACAAACGCCCAATCGGTGCGCCAAATCATGACAGGTTTTGGCGGTTTTGCCACCTTGGTGCGCGCTAGTGCAGCAACCAAATTAAAAATATCAGTGTTTCATCCGCAAGCCAAAGGCGTGGCCAAATTATCAGCACTCATTCGCCAAAAATCCGATCCGTCAGGCATTTTCAATCCAAACCTTTTGACCAGTATGAACCTGAATGGGGACGGCTAAATTATGCAAACCAATTTCACCCCCGAACAGCTTAAAGACACCTCGATCGCCATGTCGAATAAAATCCTCCGCTCCTGCGTGCATTGCGGTTTTTGCACCGCCACATGCCCCACCTATCAAGTGCTGGGCGATGAGCTAGACAGCCCCCGCGGCCGCATATACCTCATCAAAGATATGCTCGAAAACAACCGCGTCCCAGACGAAAAAACCGTCAAACATATCGACCGCTGCCTAAGCTGCTTAGCCTGCATGACAACCTGCCCATCAGGCGTGCATTACATGCATCTCATTGATCACGCACGCGAATATATCGAACAAAAATACCAAAGACGTTGGGATGATAAACTCATCAGATGGATGTTGGCACTCATCTTGCCACACCCCAACCGCTTCCGCTTGGCCATGTTCGGCGCCAACATCGCCAAACCCTTCGCCAAAATTTTACCCAAAAAACTACGCTCCATGGTCGAATTTGCACCCGCAAAATTGCCACCCAGATCACCCAATGACAAACCCCAAGTTTTCCCCGCCCAAGGCGAGCGCAAAAAACGCGTGGCTCTCATGACAGGCTGCGCCCAAAAAGCCCTAAATACCGACATTAATGATGCCACCATCCGCATCCTCACCCGCCATGGCTGCGAAGTTGTGGTTGCCAAAGGCGCAGGCTGTTGCGGCGCACTCACCCATCATATGGGCAAAACATCAGACAGTCATAAAACCGCCGCCAAAAACATCCAAGCGTGGACACGTGAAATGGATAATGAAGGCCTCGATGCCATCGTCATCAACACATCAGGCTGCGGCACCACAATCAAAGATTATGGCCATATGTTCAAAGAGCACACATTGGCAAAAGATGCAAAACGGGTGTCAAACATCGCCAAAGACATATCCGAAGTGATGATGGATCTAGGCCTAAACGCCGCAGATAAAGCCAAAAACCTCAAAGTCGCCTACCACGCAGCTTGCTCATTACAACATGGTCAACAAATCAAAACCCACCCCAAAAACCTACTCAAACAAGCGGGCTTCACGGTGGTAGAGCCAGCCGAATCACACCTATGTTGCGGCTCAGCAGGTACCTATAATTTAATGCAGCCCGAAATTTCGGGCCAGCTAAAAGACCGTAAAGTCAAACATATCGAGGCCACGAAACCACAAATTATCGCCGCGGGCAATATTGGTTGCATGATGCAAATCGGCTCTGCCACCAATATCCCCATCATACACACAATCGAGCTGCTAGATTGGGCAACAGGAGGCCCAATCCCACCAGCTATGAATAAGGAAATAAGCGCAATTTAAAACAAAAAAGCGCACAAGAATTGGCTGTATTTTGCAGCCATATGGCCAATATACTGGCCAGCAATGAACGCACAGACCAAATATAAAAGTTGGCTGCGCAAAAGGAAAAGGGAAATACTATGACTAAAACGTCCAATAGGCGCGATTTTATCAAAAAATCAGCTTTTGGTGTTGCAGCAGTCGGTGGCACATTAGCCGCCCCCTCTATTGCAACCGCCGCAGGCGAAACCACAAAATGGAAGATGCAAACATCTTGGCCTGGTGGCATCGGTCTTGATATATTCAAGACTTGGTGTAATTCCATTAAAGACAAAACCAACGGACAACTTGAAATCACACCTTTTGGCGCACGTGATGTGGTTGGTGATTTCCAACTATTTGATGCGGTTAAAAATGGCGTGATCGATGCCATGAACCCGTTTACAATTTACTGGGCTGGCCGTATGCCATCAGCAGTGTTCCTAACCTCATACCCGATGGGCCTACGTAACCCACATGAGTGGGATACTTTTTACTACGGTTTGGGCGGTCTAGAAATTGCACAAGAATTATTCGCTGCCGAAGGCATGCATTATGTTGGCCCTGTACATCATGGCGCCAACATCATTCATTCTAAAGTGCCGATCCGTTCAGTAGATGATTTCCGCGGTCGTAAAATGCGCCTTCCAGGCGGCATGGTGGCCGAAGTGTTCCAAGAATTGGGCGCTAAAACCACTCTACTTCCAGGTTCAGACATTTTTGCCGCACTAGAAAAAGGCACCATTGACGTGGCCGACTATGTAGGCCCCGCCATTAACCTAGCACTCGGTTTCGATCAGGTGACAGATTATATTTCAATGGGCCCTCCGGGCTTCATGTCAGTTTATCAACCTGTTGATTTGATGGACATCACTGTCGGTCAAAAATCATGGGACAATTTGTCAAAAGAAATGAAGCAATTCATGACATCTGAAGTGCAAGTCTATTCTAACCTGCATCACGCACAAATTCAGGCTGCTGATCAAAAAGCGTGGATTGAGTTTGAAAAAGCTGGCACCGAGGTCACACGCCTCAGTCAAGATGATGTCGATGTGATCACCGAAATTGCGGTGAGACGTTGGTATGCGTGGGCAAATAAAGACAAAACTGCCGCCAAAATCTTCAAAATCCAGTTGGATTATATGATGTCTGGCTCATTGGGTTATGTCACACCAGATATGATTGAAGGCATGGAACTTGATCTTTAATCAACCAACCACTCTGCTTGATCTTAACGGGTCGGGCAGGGCATTACACTGAGGCAACTCTCATTTTTTTCACATCAAATTCACAAGAGGCACATCATGCCAAGTATTGATTTTGTAATGCCGCATTGGCTCTATTGGGGCGGCTTAATCGCATTCCCATTGATAGCCATGTATCTAGCGCGGCAAAAACAACCACTGCGCGGCTCCCGCACCCTAGGCATTGCCTATTTTATCTGGGTGGTCGGCGGTCTGTTCGGTTTTCATCGTCTATATTTAAAAAATAAATTAGGCTTACTTTATTGGCCATTATTCGCCATTATATTATTCGGCTCTTCCATGCAACGCGAGGCGCGGATAGAATATTCAAACGCCACGGGCGCGTTAATAGGCATCGAAAACGCCACCAAACGTTCCGAAAAACGCATCGTTAAATCCGAACGGGCAATCGAAAGAGCCCAAACCCAAATCGCCGAATTACCAGCCGATGACACACGTGGCAAAGAGCGTATAGAACGCACCATTAAAAAAGATACTGACCGCATTGACTCTGCCAACGAGAAAATCTCAGGCATGGCCACAGAACGCGCCGAAATCGAACCGACAGTTGGCGAAATTGCGGGCCGACGTGATCAATGGTCAGACGTATCTTATTATGCGTTCTTAGGCATTATGGCCTTCATGCTGGTCGATCTATTCCTCATGCCCCGCATGCTCAAAAGGGCTTTGGCGCTGTTGGCAGCAAACCCAGATGATGAGGTGCAGCGGGTCGAAATGGATGAAGACAGCCAATTTGTCGGCACGGGCTTCATCGGCATGATCGATCGATTGTCATTATATATGGGCGAATTTGTGGCGCTCTGGTCAGTCATCGCGGTATTTGTCTATTATTATGAGGTGATTATGCGCTATGTATTTAACTCACCAACTAACTGGGCGCATGAGGGCATGTTCCTCATGTTCGGCATGCAATATCTCATTGCTGGTGCTTATGCAATGCTCACCGAAAGTCATGTGCGCGTCGATATTTTCTACGCAAACTATTCACCACGCGGCAAGGCGATTATCGATCTATTAACTTCGGTATTTTTCTTCATCTTTGCAGGCACACTGGTTTGGACAGGGTGGATTTTCGCCCGCGATTCAATCGGCCAAAACGAAGTAAGCTTCACCGAATGGGGCATTCAATATTGGCCTGTTAAAATCACCATCATCATTGGCGGCGTATTGCTCGTATTACAAGGCGTTTCGCATTTTGTAAAAGATGCCACGCTGGTATTTGTACCAAATAAGGAGGCCAAAAATGGGTCTTGAAATTGAAATCGGCTGGCTAACATTATTAATGTTCGGCTCGCTCGTCGCTCTGCTTATGGCAGGCCTCCCCCTGGCATTTGTTACGGGCGGCATCGCCGTCATCTTCTTGTTCATCTTGGGCGATACGGATACACTGAACATTGTGCCATCACGTATTTTCCCACTGATGACCGATTACCAACTCTCGGCAATTCCGCTGTTTATCTTCATGGCCTCGATGCTCGAGCGAGCGGGGATAATCAATGACATGTTCGAGGTCATCTACAAGCTGCTCGGCGGCCTAAAAGGCGGCCTAGCATCCGCCACCATCATCGCTTCAACAATTCTGGCCGCTATGGTCGGGGTGATTGGCGCGGCAGTGGTCACCATGGGCATCATCGCTCTACCCGCGATGTTACAACGTAAATATGACAGCAAAATCGCTATGGGTTCCATCATGGCGGGCGGCACATTGGGCATTCTCATCCCGCCGTCAATTTTGGCCATCATCTACGCTGTGGTAGCCGATCAATCGGTCGGCGAGCTATTCGTTGGCGCGGTCATCCCGGGGCTTATGCTCTCCAGCATGTACATCGCTTATGTCACCATCCGCTCGTATATCAACCCCGAGCTTGGGCCTCCAATTCCGATCGAGGAACGCATCACCACGCGCGAAAAATTCGCGCTAATGGGCAAAATGGCGGCTCCAATCACGCTGATTCTAGTGGTATTCTTCGCCCTATTCTCAGGCGCTGCCACACCAGTGGAAGCGGCAGGCATCGGCACATTCGGCTCGTTCATTGTGGCTGCATTGGCGGGTCAGTTAGATTGGCAAACCGTGCGTGAAGCGTGTATTTCAACACTTAAAGCCTCATCAATGGTGATCTGGATCATGTTCGGTGCCACCATCTTCGTGGGTCTTTATGTGCTAGAAGGCGGACAACAATTCGTCACCGACGCGTTGGCAGCCACAGGCCTAGGCCGTTGGGGTATTCTCATCCTGATGATGATCATTTTAATCGTGCTAGGCATGTTCCTCGATTGGGTCGGTATTTTACTACTCGCTGTCCCCATCTTCGTGCCGATCATCAAAGATCTAGGTTTCGACCCATTATGGTTCGGCGTGCTCTATTTGGTAAACATGCAAATGAGCTTCTTATCGCCACCCTTTGGCTACGCACTCTTCTACTTACGAGGGGTCGCGCCGAAGGAAATCCCGATGTCGGATATCTTCAAATCGGCATTGCCATTCTTGGGCATTCAACTGTTCGGCCTCACCATATTAATGATTTTCCCATCATTAATCACTTGGTTGCCAAACCTAGTTTATCACTAGGATATAAATCAAAAAGGCCATCTCATCAGATGGCCTTTTTTTACGCTTGCTCATCTCGCAAAAATACAAATTCAGTGGCACTAGATTGCTCAAGGTCAAAATAATACCCCGCCACATTAAACTGTTTCAGCGCCTCAGCTTCAGTGATGCGATTGTCAACAATATACCGCACCATCAACCCACGCGCCTTCTTGGCAAAAAAACTAATCACTTTATACTTGCCGTTTTTCTGATCTTTAAACACTGGTGTGATCAGCGTAGCTTTTAACTTCTTACGGTCAATCACCTTACTATATTCATTAGATGCCAAATTAATCAGTATATTTTCTTCACCCGCATAAGCCTCATCTTTGGCCTCTTTATTCAGCGCCAAAGTCAAACCATCCCCCCAATATTGGTAAAGGTTAGTCCCCTTTTGGGTCACAAGTCGCGTGCCCATTTCAAGTCGATAAGGCATAATCAAATCAAGCGGTTTCAACATACCATAAAGCCCAGATAATATACGCAAATGCCGCTGCGCAAACTCAAAATCATCGCTGCTCATACTCTCAGCATTAAGCCCAATATAAACATCACCTTTAAACGCCAGTACCGCTTGCTTGGCATTGCCCAGCGTAAAAGGCAGCTTCCAAGCCTTATACCGCGCCACATTCAGCTTAGCCAAATTGTCGCTCAACCCCATTAATTTAGATATGTCAGCAGCCTTATGGCGTTTCAAAGCGGCATTTAACGTGCTCGATTTGTTCAAATATTCCGACTGGCTAAAAATGTCGGTAACAGGCGTCGTTTCAAAATCTAAAGTTTTTGCGGGCGAAATAATAATATGCATAAATATACTCGTTATTTGTATAATTTAGCTATAAAGCCAAATTCTGATTCTTCAAAGCAAAAAAGCAACAAAGCAAGAACAAATTATTGACCAAGTAAAAGGCCAGTAACTTCTTGATACTTACTAATATTTGATTGAATTTGATGGTAAATGATTATTGCAATCAGTTTTTATGATTGACTTTGAGTAAATTTGATGGAAAGTTAATCATATGGAATCCAAATAGAGAGATTCCAAATTTTGCAGAATCCATTATGTGGCACACTTAGGTGTGAGGGAAAATGTAATGAGTAAAAGTTCTGCTCCATTTTTGGGAGGGAAATAATGAATATTTTAAAAAAATTAGCAGCCGCCACCGCGCTGTCTGCTCTGGTTTTAGGCGCTGCGCCCGCATTCGCCGAAACCAAAATCGCTTTAGTCGTCAAGGCTTTAGGTAATGGCTTCTTTGATGCCGCCGCCAAAGGTGCCGAAGATGCCGCCAAAGAAATTGGCGATGTCACGGTCATCTACACAGGCCCCACGTCTGCCACTGCCGAAGGTCAAATCGAAATCATCAATGCGCTCATCGCCCAACAAGTCGACGCCATTGCCATTTCGGCCAACGACCCTGATGCCTTAGTGCCCGTGCTGAAAAAAGCCATGAGCCGCGGTATTTCAGTTATTTCGTGGGATTCTGGAGTGGCTGCCGAAGGCCGCCAAATGCATCTTAACCCATCAGATACCGATCTCATCGGCCTAACCATCTTTAAACTAGCTGCCGATTATCTACCAGATGGTGGCGAAGTCGCAATCCTGAGCGCCTCATCAACCGCCGCCAACCAAAATTCTTGGATCGACGCAGGCAAAGCCATTTTGCCAACCGAATTTCCAAACATAACATTGGTCGCAACGGTTTATGGTGATGATGACAGCGTAAAATCGACCGATGAAGCCAAAGGCCTCATAGCCAGCCATCCAAACCTAAAAGCCATCATTGCCCCAACAACAGTGGGTGTTGTGGCCGCTGCGCAAGTGGTGACAGACATGGGCTTAATTGGCAAAATCAACGTCACAGGCTTGGCTCTACCGTCTGAATTTAAACAATTCATCGACAATGGCTCATCAAAAGCCGTGGCCTTATGGAACCCAATCGACCTTGGTTATTCAGCGGTTTACATCGCTCATGCCTTGGCCAATGGCACCGAAGCCAAACCGGGCACCACATTGTCAATCGGCCATGTCGGCGAGATTACATTGGATGATACAAATAGTGCCGCGATGGCTGCACCATTCACATTTGATGCCTCAAATATCGAAGAATTCTCTAAAATCTACTAAGAATTCCTCCAACATAGCCTAGCTGCAAAGCTAGGCTATTCATTAAAGTAACTCTATGCCCACACCCAAACTCACTTTGCAAAATATTTGCAAATCTTTCCCAGGCGTTAAAGCCCTAGATGGCGTAAGTTTGGAACTTTATGCAGGCCAAGTCACCGCCCTAATCGGCGAAAATGGTGCAGGAAAATCCACTCTGGTAAAAGTCCTCACAGGCATATATCAACCAGAATTAGGCCAAATTTCCATCGATGGCACCCCCATCAAATTAGCAACCGCACATGACGCATTCGGCTACGGCATCACCGCCATTCACCAAGAAACCGTCCTGTTCGACGAGCTTTCAGTCGCCGAAAACATTTACCTAGGCCACGCCCCCAAAACCAAATGGGGCACCATAAATTGGCGCGAAATGCGCCAAGCCGCCCGCAAAATATTAGACGAAATGGGTGCCCAACATATAAACCAAAGCACCCAGCTCAAAGAGCTAGGCATCGCCAACAAACACCTAGTCGCAGTCGCAAGAGCTATGTCAATAGACGCCCAAATCGTCATCATGGACGAGCCAACCGCCGCCCTTTCACACAAAGAAATCGAAGACCTCTTCACCCTCATCACCCACCTAAAAAGCCAAGGCAAAGCCATCTTATTCATCTCGCATAAATTCGATGAAATCTACCGCATTGCCGACCGCTATACAGTCTATCGCGACGGCCAAATGGTAGGTTCAGGCCTGCTAGCCGATACCAAACAATCCGAAATCATCCAACTCATGGTCGGCCGCGCAGTAGACCAAATCTTCCCCACCAGAAAAACCCAACTAGGCGACACCATCCTAAAAATCGAAAACCTAAATCACCCAACGGAATTTGCCAACATCAATTTCGACCTAAAAAAAGGCGAAATCCTAGGCTTTTACGGCTTAGTCGGGGCAGGGCGCAGCGAGGTGATGCAAGCCCTATTCGGCATCACCAGAACCTCCTCAGGCAAAATCATCCTAAACGGCAAAACCATTACCCCCAAATCCCCCGCCGATGCCATAAAAGCCGGCATCGTCTACGTTCCCGAAGAACGCGGCACCCAAGGCGTGGTCACCGATATGCCAATTTTTCAAAACATATCCCTGCCATCATTGCGCAAAACCTCACGCGGTAATTTCATCAAAATGGCCGAAGAATTCAAACTAGCCCGCGAATTCACCTCGCGCCTAGATCTCCGCGCCTCATCCCTAAGTCAACAAGCAGGCACGCTATCAGGCGGCAACCAACAAAAAATCGTCATAGCCAAATGGTTAGCCACCAACCCCAATGTCATCATCCTAGACGAGCCAACCAAAGGCATCGACATCGGCAGCAAAGCTGCTGTCCACGAATTCATGGCCGAACTGGTAGAACAAGGCCTTTCCGTCATCATGGTATCATCAGAACTCCCAGAAATCATGGGCATGAGCGACCGCATCGTCGTGATGAATGAAGGTCACATCATCAAAATCATAAAAAACAACGCCGATCTAACCCCCGAAAAAATGCTGGTAATCGCCTCAGGCATGGACGAAACACAACAAGCAGGGGACACCGCATGAAAAACCTCTTAAAATCCCGCGAATTCTGGCTCGCCACAGGCATCATCATCATCATTTTCGGCGTCACCCTACGCGCCCCAGGTTTCGCCAGGTTCGCCAACCTAGCCGATGTCTTCAACAACACCTCCATGCTAATCATCCTAGCCCTAGGCCAAATGGTCGTCATCCTCACCCGCTCAATAGACCTGTCCATGGCCGCCAACCTAGCCCTTTCAGGCATGATCGTCGCCCTCATCAACGCCGCATACCCCCAATTCCCAATCCCCTTACTCATGCTCATAGCCTCCCTATGCGGCCTAGCCCTAGGCGCATTTAACGGCATCCTAGTCTGGAAGCTCAACATCCCCGCCATAGTCGTCACCCTAGGCACACTCACAATCTTCCGCGGTACCATTTTCCTCCTAGCAGGTGGCCAATGGGTCAACGCCTCCGAACTAAGCGACAGCTTCATCCAAATGACCCGCCACAATTTCCTCGGCATGCCGCTCCTCTCATGGTTCGCCATCCTAATCGCCGCCGCCTTTTTCCTGTTCATGACCCGCACCCCCACAGGCCGCAACCTCTACGCCATCGGCGTTAACCCCACCGCCTCAGTCTATGCAGGCATCAATGTCGGCAAAGCCAAATTCATCTCCTTCTGTATTTCAGGCCTCATGTCAGGCTTCTGCGGCTTCCTCTGGGTCTCCCGCTATGTCATCGGCTCGGTAGAGGTCGCCAACGGCTACGAACTCACCATCATCGCCGCCTGCGTCATAGGCGGCATCTCCATCGCAGGCGGCGTTGGCACCGTAGTCGGCACCATATTAGGCGCACTATTCCTCGGCATTATAAACTCAGCCCTACCAGTCATAAACATTTCCCCCTTTTGGCAAATGGCCATCTCAGGCAGCTCCATCATCCTAGCCGTCATCCTCAACGCCAGAAGCGCACGCAACAAAGGCCGCCTTATCTTAAAACAAAAAAGTGAGGGCAAAACATGAGCGACAACACGCCCAAACGCATCCTCCCAGATCGCCTAGATACCCCCCTAAAAGCCGCCTTATTCTCATGGCCAAGCCTACTACTAGCCGTCACCATCGCCATCTTCATCATCAACAGTTTTGCTTCCCCCTATTTCCTATCCCCATGGGCACTATCCGACGCCACATTTAATTTCACCGAAAAAGCCATCATCGCCCTAGCCATGGCATTACTAATCATTTCAGGAGAAATCGACATCTCAGTCGCAGGCATTATCGCCATCAGCTCCACCATGATGGGCGTCGCCCTACAATTCGGCGCCGACACCCCAACTCTAGTAATCGTCGGCATGCTAACAGGCCTAATCTGCGGCGCATTCAACGGCGTCCTAGTCACCCGCCTCGGCCTCCCATCAATCGTCGTCACCATCGGCACCATGAGCCTATTCCGCGGCATCTCATTCATCATTCTCGGCGACCAAGCCTATAAAGGCTACCCAGAATCTTTCGCCTTTTTCGGCCAAGGCTACGTCTATTGGGTCATCTCATTCGAATTTGTCCTCTTCCTAGGCCTGGCACTCGTCTACTACGTCCTACTCCACAAAACCAACTTCGGCCGCTACATATACGCCATCGGCAACAACCCCATCGCCGCCCAATTCTCAGGCGTCCGCGTAGCCCGTGTCAAATTCGTCCTGTTCTGCCTAACAGGCATCATGGCAGGCGTAGCCGCCGTTCTGCTCACCTCACGCCTAGGCTCCACCCGCCCGTCAATCGCCCGCGGCTGGGAGCTAGAGGTTATCACCATGGTAGTCCTAGGCGGCATCAACATCCTAGGTGGCTCAGGCACCATCCAAGGCACAGTCATCGCCGCCTTCATCATGGGCTTAGTCACCTTCGGCCTCGGCCTGCTCAACGTCCCCGGCATCGTCATGTCCATCATAATCGGCGCACTACTCATCGGCGTCATCGCCCTACCAACCCTGCTCAACATGCTACGCGACAGGCTAAAACAATGACCGAAATCCACACCTTCAAAATGCAACTAAACGCTGGCATGCGAGACGAATACAAACGCCGCCACGATCAAATCTGGCCAGAACTAAGTCAAATGCTAAAGCAAGCAGGTGTCATAGAATATTCCATCCACCTAGACCCAGAAACCAACATCCTCTTCGCCCACATGAAACGCCGCAAAAACCACACCCTAGATGCCCTCCCACAAACCGACCTAATGAAAAAATGGTGGGCTCACATGAATGATATCATGCAAACCCACCCAGATAACCAACCCGTCAGCACACCATTAGACACCCTATTCGAAATGTAAGCTAGATGCTCTGACCACCAGATACTTCAATCCGCTGCGCATTAATCCACCCTGCCTTATCATCAAGAATTGCGGCCACCGCTCCCCCAATATCATCTGGCATTCCAACCCTGCCCAAAGCGGTAAGTTTTGCAAAATGCTGGTTCAAATCGTCATTATCACGCATCACGCCACCACCAAAGTCTGTTTCAATTGCACCTGGAGCAATGGTATTGACCGTAATGCCCCTTGCACCTAGTTCTTTAGCCATGTAAACCGAAAGAATTTCCACCGCACCTTTCATAATGGCATAGGCAGAAAATCCAGGTGCAGTAACGCGCGTTAATCCTGTAGAAAAATTTAAAATCCGCCCACCATCATTCATAATCGGCAATAGATTTTGGCTCAAAAAATACGGTGCCTTCACATGTTCACTCATCATCCGATCAAATTCTGCTTCCGTTGTTTTCATATAATCATTATGAACACCAGTGCCCGCATTATTAATCAAAATATCAAAATTTTGACGATCCCAAACGTCTTCTAAAATCTGTTTCACCGTTGAAGAAAATTGCCCAAAACCATCTGGTTTTATAATATCGAGTTGTATACTCACAGCTTTCTGTCCTTTGGCTGCAATGGCTTTAACCACCTTCTCAGCTTCTTCTTTTTGGCT
Organism: Hyphomicrobiales bacterium; assembly: GCA_002401855.1. Taxonomy (GTDB): domain Bacteria; phylum Pseudomonadota; class Alphaproteobacteria; order Rhizobiales; family OSC116; genus OCS116. The sequence continues at coordinate 48,936 of NVUH01000012.1, read as the reverse complement.
ATGATAAGTTAAAATAATATCTCGGCCTTTTTCCGCTAGGTGAAGTGCTGTGCTTTTGCCAAGTCCACGGCTACCGCCAGTAATGAGTGCTATTTTTGTCATTTTATTTTCCTGTTTTGAGTGTCGCGGATAATTCCTTAAACCTCCCGCCTAATCTAAAACAAAAACACCCATTGTTAAATATTCAGACTTCCGAAATAATTGCCTATTTCTCCAACACTAAATTTTTTATAGGCACTATAGGCATTATCGATTAGGCTGAATGTAAATGGAAATAGGATAGGTGGTTATGAATATTCAGCAACATGAATTAGCCAGCATAATTGATCAATATGCAGTTGTTGAAGGTCTCAACCAAACCATAATTCCTCAGGTATCATTATTAAAAATATCAACGCCAGACATACCTGTTCCTTGCATCTACCAACCTTGCATATGTTTCATCGCACAAGGGCAAAAACAGGTCATGTTGGAGAATCATCATTACCGCTATAGCCCCTCAGAATATTTAATAATTTCCGTCGAATTGCCTTTGATGAGCCAAATATTGAAAGCCTCAGAATCTGAACCTTATCTTATGCTGAAAATTGACATTGATTTACAGCAACTCTCCGAATTGCTTATACTTATAGGCCATCCTGCGGATTTAAACAAAAAAACCCAACGCGGTATTTTTGTCGGTAAATCTGATGCGGCTATGGCTGATAGCGTGTTGCGACTAGCCCGCCTCCTTAGCACTCCAGATGACATTCCCGTGCTTGCAGGCCAAACAATGCGGGAGATTTATTACCGATTGTTACAAAGTGATTATGGTGCAATGGTCGCACAAACCGCCCTCAAAGGCAGCCATATGCAAAATATATCATTGGCAATTCAAAAAATTAAAAGTGAATTTGAAACCCATATCAGCATCGATAAATTGGCTGGGCTTTCAGGCATGAGCATATCATCATTTCATGCGCATTTTAAAGCAGTAACCGCGATGAGCCCATTACAATTTCAAAAATCTATCAGGCTGATTGAAGCCCGAAACCTCATGCTTGTTAATGAATTAGATGCAGCTAGCACCGCCTATAAAGTTGGCTACGAAAGCCCCTCACAATTCAACCGAGAATATGCCCGCATGTTCGGCAAACCGCCCATGCAAGACATCAGCAACCTACTTTCAAATCAAGGTAAATAACCGATGATAGAAAAACTAGAAATCAAACATCTACGCACTTTAAACGCCCTCTATAAATTCAACAATATGTCACTAGCAGCAGAATATCTAAACGTCTCGCAACAAGCCATAAGCCTGCAACTCAGCAAAATACGCGACATTCTGGCAGATGAACTTTTCGTACGGGCAGCCCACGGCATGACCCCAACCCCCTACGCCAAACAGATAGAGCCACACATACAAAAAATCCTAACCTCACTTCAAGAAATCCCACTGCCAAAGTCCATAGAGCCCAACCAAGTCGAGCGAACCTTAGTCATTTCCGCCACCGACTACACCCAAAAAGTCATCATAGGCAAACTCATCAAAGACCTAAGATTATCCGCCCCCAAAGTAAAAATTTTAGTCATCGATATCGAAAGCACCAGCCTAACCAAAAAAATGCACCAAGGCGAAATCGACTTCGCTTTCACCACCAGTGCATTTGTCCCCGTCGGCCTAGAAACCGTTCCGCTATTTGTCGAAAAATATCTCTTAGCAACCGCAAACAAATCTCTAATCAGTAAAGATAAACTGTCAATAGAGCAGCTTGCTAAACAAGATTTCATCATCATAAACCCAGGTTTCGCCAATTTCAAAGGCTCAGCCGATCCGTGGTTCGAACAACAAGGTTTTAACCGCAATGTAGCCATCTCAGTACCGTCATTTTTCATGGCCCAAGAATACCTAAAAACCTCAAACATGGTGGCCTTCATCCCATCAAGGCTTCTACCAAGTGAAGGTCTTTTTAACATCCCCCTAACCAAATACCCACCAGGTTATCAAGTCGTCGCCGCCTATCATCCCAGCGCCAAATCAGACCCATTCATCATCTGGTTACTCAAACAAATTCAATCACTTGTATCTACTACAAGCCACCCTTGATTGACTATAAGCTCCAATATTTATATTTTTCCTTCATCGAAAATAAAATAGTGAGAATATGATGACAATCAAACTAGTAAACCCAAAAAGCCTATATGATGGCTCAGCCTTCGGCATGTCCCACGCAACAATAGATACCGATTCAGGAACGGTCTATGTTTCAGGCCAAGTCGGTTGGGATAGCAGCGCACAAGTGGTGAATGATGACATCAAATCACAAACTATAGCCGCGTTGCAAAGCCTGAAAACGGTATTAGAAACCGCCAATTCATCCTTCGCCAATATTTTGCACATTCGAATTTATGTAAGAGGCGAAGTTGCTGATCACATCCAAGAGATCATGCCACTCATTACCGAATATTATCAAGGCCATCGCCCCGCCACAACAGGCATCGGCGTCGCCTCACTCGCGACACCAGAAACCCTAATAGAAATTGAAGCCACAGCCAAAATAATGACATAACTCATGAGCCAATTTTGGCGAACAGGCGGATTGGAGCCCGCCACTTATGTGGTGCGCCCGCGCAGGCTTTTGCGAAGCAAAAATAGCCGCGAGCGAAATAGAGTCTACACGATACCACTAGAACCCACGGCAACCAGTGGCCGAATTTTACCAATTCTCGCCCGATACCCATCAGCCCGATACGTCGCCACAGGGTCAATTGCCCCACCATTGCGCAACCTAGCCATCGCCAATATCGGCTCCACATCCGTCCTAAACGCCTTTTTCAAACATTCAGAAGCCATCAAAGCGTCATTACCATCCTGACAATCAGCCAGCTGATTGCGGTCAACAATCAACGCCTGCGCATAAGCCCGCTGCACTTCCATCGCACTGCTCATCAAGCTTTCAATCGGGTCAGTCACATTATGCGATTGGTCAAGCATATGCATCGGGTCAAACCCCTCAACTTGCTTAAGCTCGGCATCAACCAATTCATTAAATACCAAAAACAACCGATAGGGGTCAATCGAGCCCGTATCCAAATCATCATCACCATATTTACTATCGTTAAAATGAAACCCGCCCAGCTTACCAAAGCGTATCAGCCGCGCCACAATCATTTCAATATTCACCGTCGGCGCATGATGCCCCAAATCCACCAAAGCAAACGCTTTATCGCCCAACTCCTTGGCAATTAAATAATTAGTGCCCCAATCCTGTACAACGGTCGAATAAAAAGCTGGTTCATAAATCTTATGCTCACTAAATATCCGCCAATCATCAGGCAATTCAGCATAGATCTCATGCATCGCATCCAAATAACGGTCAAATTGATCAATAAAATGCGTCTGCCCAGGAAAGTTAGACCCATCCCCAACCCAAACAGTAAGAGCCTTAGACCCAATCGCCTTACCAATCTCGATACAGTCAATATTATGCGCCACTGCCTGCGCGCGGGTCGCCGCATCACTATGCGCCAAACTGCCATATTTATAGCTTAATTTCTGCCCCACTTGGTCCTGAAACGTATTGCTATTCATCGCGTCAAACCCAAGCCCAAGCTCATTGCCCTTGTCGACAAGCTCTTTCGGGTCATCAGTCTTATCCCATGGAATGTGCAAAGACACAGTCGGCGTCGCCTGCGTAAGCTGTTGAATCACTGCACAATCTTCAAGTTTGTCAAAAATATGCCGCGGCTCGCCAATCCCCGGAAAACGCGCAAACCGAGTGCCACCAGTCCCCACACCCCAACTAGGCACCGCCACACCATAACCCGCAATTTTCGCACAAATCACATCAATATCCACATTCTGGCGCGATAATCTTTCGCCCAAAGCTGCATAATCCATTTTCAAATCAATCTCAGCTTTGGCATTCTGTTCGGCCACAAAGCCCGTATCAATCATATCAGTCATAAATCACCCCTTAACGAGTAAACGATTGCGCATTGCCCGCATCCACATTGAGTATATTACCTGTCGATTTGGCCGACATATCCGAAGCAAAAAAGTAAATCGCCTCAGCAATGTCTTCAGGGAACACATTGCGTTTCAACATCGAACGATTACGATAATGCTCTTCCAAATCATCAGTCGACATATTATAAGCCGCTGCCCGCTCTTCTTTCCACTTGCCACTCCAAATTTTAGAGCCACGCAACACCGCATCAGGGTTCACAACATTCACCCGAATTTGCTCACCAGCACCCTCAAGCGCCAAACACCGCGCCAAATGCAGTTCTGATGCCTTGGCCGTACAATAAGCCGCCGCATTAGGCGATGCTGCCAAACCATTCTTAGATGCCACAAATATCACATTGCCACCAATTTTCTGAAGCCGAAACAACCTAAATGCCTCGCGTGATACCAAAAAATAACCAGTAGAAAGCACACTCATGCTCAAATTCCACATATCCAACGTGGTCTCTTCAATCGGTGCAGAAGATGCCATACCCGCGCTAGATACTAAAATATCCAACCCACCATATTCAACTTTAGCACTCTCAAAAGCTCCAATCACTTGGCTCTCAGAAGTCACATTCAAATTCACCGCACGCACAACATCAGCACTAAATTCACCAGCCAACTCAGCTTCGGTCGTGGCCATTAAATCAACATCAATATCCGCCAACAAAACACACGCACCCTCAACCAATAACCGTCTCGCAGTAGCCTTGCCAATGCCGCTCGCCCCACCCGTTACCAAGGCAACTTGCCCCGCGAGCGATTTCGCCTTAGGCATACGCTGCAATTTAGCCTCTTCAAGCAACCAATATTCAATATCAAACGCCTCTTGCTCAGGTAAACCCATATAGGTAGATACGCCAGACGCACCGCGCATCACGTTAATCGCATTCACATAAAATTCGCCAGATATTCGCGCAGTGGCTTTGTCTTTAGCAAAAGTCAGCATGCCCACCCCAGGTATCAAATAAACAATCGCATTCGGGTCACGTATCGCAGGGCTGTCATCATGTTTGCACCGCTCATAATAAGCTGCATAACCATCTCGATAGTCACTGATAATCTTAGGCAAATCAGCCAAAATCTCATCAATATTGGGCTTTTGCGGGTCAAAATCAATCACCAACGGGCAAATTTTAGTCCGCAAAAAATGGTCAGGGCAGCTCGTACCAAGCGCCGCCAACGGCTTTAAATCGGCAGATCCAACAAATTCAAGCACAGTATCACTATCATCAAAATGTCCAATTTTATTCTCAGAAACCCCAATCATGCCGCGTATCACAGGCATAAGTTTGGCAGCAATTTCAGCCCGCTGTTCAGCAGCAAGCGGCGCATATTTTTGCCCCCCAAATGCAGTGTCAGGCAGGTTTTCATCAAACCAAGTAATCGCTTTGTTAATAATCTCCAGCGTCACTTCATAGCTCTCTTTAGCACTGTCACCCCATGTAAACAAACCATGGCTTTCAAGCACCACACCGCGGGCATTGGGGTTGTCCAAACAAAATTTCTCCAGCCAAAGCCCCAATTCATAGCCAGGTCGTTTCCATGGCAACCAACCAATGTCATCACCATAAATCTTATGCGTCAACTCTTCACTATTTTTCGCCGCAGCAATCGCAATCACCGCGTCAGGGTGCATATGGTCAACATGCGTCTTCGGCACATAAGCATGCAAAGGCGTATCAATAGACGCCGCACGGGTGTTTAAATTAAACGTACAATGCGGCAAATGCCCAACCATTTCATCTTCAAATTCCACCCCACGATATATGCCTTTGAGCGCCCGCAATTTATCCATATAAAGCGTGGCAAAACCGTCCATTTTCATGCTGGCAATGTCACCGCCAGAGCCTTTCACCCACAGCACCTCAACCAATTCGCCGCTCAGCGGGTCTTTCTCCATAGCTTTGACAGATGTATTGCCGCCGCCATAATTTGTAATGCGCTTGTCCGAGCCCAAAAGGTTAGAGCGATAAAGCAGTAATTCCGCCTCAGTCATGGTGGAGACTGCATCATCGTCCCACAAATTGCTTAGGGTGATGGTCTGATCTTGTTTCGGCATATTAACCTTCCTTATAGCTGTCTAAAGCTTTGGATTTTATAAATAGCGGCTTCACTAATTATCTTACAATTAATTATTTTTGTTGGTGTCTGTCAATCATAAAACACCATTTTCAATCAAATTAGTTGAAAATATCAACAACTATGATTATTTATGATGATTTTTGATTGACTCAGCCCAATTAACGTTCATACTTGAGACCAATAACCAAGAAGAACAAAAAAAAACGTAAAATACGTAAGTCAATAAATCTGGGAGGAATATAATGACTAAAATTGACCGTAGAAAATTTATGAAGGCCGCCGCAGCCACCACTGGTGCTGTTGCTGCCGTCTCAACCATGGGCACACAAGCTTTTGCTGCCGATAGCACAATTCGCCATTTCTGGTGGGGCAATCCATCACGTGATAAGCGTACATTTGGTGTGATCGAAGTGTTCAACAAAAAACATGCTGATATCGAAGTGATTGGCGAAACTTTAAGTTTCCCTGATTATTTTGCCAAACTCACCACTCAAGTGGCTGGCGGCAATATGCCAGATGTCATCCAACAAGGTTATGGTGTGTTGTTCGAATATGTCGATAACGGCGCTCTAAAACCGTTAGATGAATTTGTTGGCAAATCACTAGACATATCTAACATCGATAAATCAGCCCTAGCTGCTGGCACAGTGAACGGCAAATTATATGCCGTTTCAATTGGCGCCAACTCACATATGGCACTATATAACACCCGCCTCTATGATGAAGCTGGCATCACGTTCGACCCATTCGGTTGGACATATGATGACGTAAAAACCATTGGTGTAGAAATCTCCAAAACCGCTGGTGATGGCGTTTATGGTACTGATGACAACACAGCTAACTATCAAAATTTCTCCGATTTTGTTGGCCAAAAAGGCGTTGTCATGTTCAACCCTGACACTGGCGACTATCAAGTCACACCAGAATTGGTCGAAGAATATTGGTCAATGTGGACAGCCATTCGCGAAGCTGGTGCAACACCTCCGGGCAAAGCCTCTGCTGGCCTTATCAAGCCGCCAATGGCTGAATGGGGCGTGGTCACAGGTCAAACCGCCACATCATATGCTTGGTCTAACCAATTGGTTGGAGCGCAAGGCTTGGTTCAAGATAAATTGGGCACAGCCATGTATCCAAACACACCAGCCATGACACCGGGTTCAATCGTTCAACCTAGCCAATTCATCTGCTTAACACGTGACACTGTTGATGGCGTTGCCGCCACAACATATATGTCAGCATTTGTTAATGACACAGATATGACCGCTATTTTGGGTCTAGAACGCGGCATTCCCGCCAATCCAGATGTACGTGCAGCGCTTGCGCCAAACTTGTCAGAAGCCGAAGCTGCATCCGTTGCATTCTTCAGTGGCATCCAAGGCAAAACAGCAACATTGCCACCACCACCACCATCAGGTTCCAATGAAATTGAGCAAACTTTTGAACGCATCGCAACGGGCATTTTGCTCGGTCAAGATAGCATTCCAGAAGCTGCTGCTAACTTCATCCGCCAAGCTGGCTTTATCCGCCGTCGCGCTGGTTAATCCATAGCTTAGGCTAAACTGAATCACACCGCCCCACCAAATATTTAATCTTCCATTTGGTGGGGCTTTTTAACACAGCAGGCCCCTCTCATGAAAAAATTCTTCGCAAAAAATGGCCCGGGATATTTTTTCCTCATCCCATGGTTTATCGGCTTCTTTTGCTTGGCTTTGGGGCCAATCTTATACTCGCTCTACCTTTCCTTCACTAAATACAACATTTTCAAGCCACCCAAATGGATCGGCCTAGAAAATTACGAATTCATGTTCCTCTATGATGATCGGTTCTGGAAATCCCTAGAGGTCACATTCTCCTACGTATTCATGTCCGTGCCTGGTAAGCTAATCTTCGCACTAGCAGTCGCTATGCTACTCAATAAAGGCATGCGCGCCATCGGCTTCTACCGCGCGCTTTTTTACCTACCATCCATTCTAGGCGGCTCCATCGCCGTCGCCATCCTATGGAAGCAACTATTCGAATATAACGGCGTCATAAATACCCTACTTGCCAAAATCGGCATCGAAGGCCCATATTGGCTCAACGACCCAAATTATTCCCTCTACACCCTAGTCATGCTAGGCATGTGGCAGTTCGGCTCGCCCATGCTCATCTTCATCGCAGGCCTGCGCGCCATCCCGCGCGAGCTTTATGAAGCCGCCGAAATCGATGCCGCCTCAAAATGGAAGCAATTCTACGCCATCACTCTACCGCTGCTAGCCCCCGTCATATTCTTCAATCTAGTGCTGCAAATGATCGATGCCTTCAAAACATTCTCCAGCGCCTTCATCATATCAGGCGGCGCAGGCGCCCCGCTCGATAGCCTAAATTTCATCACCGTCTATTTATATAATGAAGCCTTCGCCTTCTACCGTATGGGTTACGCCTCATCATTGGCGTGGATCCTAATGTTAATCATCGCCATATTCACTGGCGTCGCATTCTTCTCCTCGCGTTATTGGGTGCATTACGAAAATGAGAGGGATTAGATATGACTGATTTATCAATCCAAGAGGCCAGCGACATTGCCCGCAGTTACCGCATCATTCGCGACAAACGCAAACGCCGCGCCACCATCACCAAACATTTATTTCTAGCCATCTGTTCACTGGTCATGGTCTATCCACTAATCTGGATGATTGTTTCATCAGTCAAACCTGACAATGAAATCTTCGGCAATATTTCCCTATGGCCGTCAGAATTCATCTGGCAAAACTACCCAGATGGCTGGGAAGGCTTATTCCTAAGCTTTACAGTTTTCTACAAAAACTCCATCATCGTCACCGTGCTGGCTGTCATCGGCAACACCTTGTCCTGCTCATTCGCCGCCTACGCTTTTGCGCGGCTCGAATTCAAAGGCAAAAATATCTTCTTCGCCCTAATGATGATGACCCTAATGATCCCCTATCACGTGGTGCTAATCCCGCAATATCTACTCTTCCTAAAAATCGGCTGGGTCAACACTTTCTTACCTCTCATCGTCCCACGCTTCCTAGCAGGCGATGCCTTCTTCATCTTCTTAATGGTGCAATTCTTCCGCCAACTACCGAGAGATTTAGACGAGGCAGCCATGATAGACGGCTGCTCCCCCTTCAAAATATACTGGGCAGTTATCCTGCCTCTATCCCTACCAGCCTTGGCCACAACCGCCATCTTCACCTTCATCTGGACATGGGAAGATTTCTTAGGCCCACTCATCTATTTAAACGACATTCGAGATTACACGGTGCCGTTAGCCTTGCGTAATTTCATTTCTCAAGATAGTGTATCAATGTTCGGTCAATTATTCGCCATGTCGATATTGTCGATCGTGCCAATTTTTATCTTCTTCATCTTCTTCCAAAAATTCATCATCCGTGGCATTGCCACATCTGGTCTAAAATAAAGGGTTTGCCATGTCAGGTGTAAATTTAAATAAAGTGGTAAAATCATATGGTGATCTAGAAATCATCCACGGCATCGATTTAGAGGTGCATGATGGCGAATTCCTAGTCCTAGTCGGCCCCTCAGGCTGCGGAAAATCAACCCTGCTGCGAATGATTGCAGGCCTAGAAGAAATCACCGATGGTACCATCTCAATCGGCGACCGCATCGTCAACGATGTCCCCGCCGCCCAAAGAAACCTCTCAATGGTTTTCCAATCCTACGCCCTATACCCCCACATGACGGTACGCAAAAACCTAGCCTTCGGCCTTGGTAATCTAAAAATGCCCAAAGCCGAAATCGCCAAACGCGTCGCCGAAGCCGCCAAAATATTGCAGATTGAAGAACTCCTAGAGCGCAAACCCCGCCAACTCTCAGGCGGCCAAAAACAACGCGTCGCCATCGGCCGCTCCATCGTCCGTGAGCCAGAATTATTCCTATTCGATGAACCATTATCTAACCTAGATGCCGAATTGCGCGTGCAAATGCGCGTTGAACTAGCTGGCCTATACCAGCGCCTCGGCACCACCATGATTTACGTCACCCATGACCAAATCGAAGCCATGACATTAGCCACAAGAATAGTGGTTTTACAAGCGGGCAGGGTGGAACAAGTCGGCACCCCGTTTAACCTCTACAACTACCCGCAAAATAAATTCGTAGCCACCTTCATCGGCTCACCAAAAATGAATATGATAGAAGGAAAAGTCAACAATAAAGGCCTAGACCTACCAGATTTTGGCCAAATTTCTTTACCCGCCACAGCCCCCAAATCAGGCGCTATCCATTTCGGCATCCGCCCCGAGCAATTCACCATTGTCAAAAGCGGCAGCGCCGAGGGTGATGCCACCAGCACAGGTGAAATCACCCTAATCGAATATCTAGGCAGCGAATTATTCCTCTACATAACCTTGCCATCAGGCCATATAGTCTTAGTGCAAGCCTCAAGCCAAACACAATATAAAACTGGCGAACAACTAACATTATCACTCACCGCCAAAAACGCCCATTATTTCGGCGAAGATGACCTCCGAATTCCCCTCTATGACGAGAAAAAATAATGAAATATGCAATTGTAGGCACGGGCGCGCGGCACAGCATGTACCGCAAAACCGTGACCGAAACCTATGCCGAAGAAAACGAACTCGTTGCCCTGTGCGACAGCAATGAAAAACGCCTAGCACTCTCCGCCAGCCAAATCAAAGACCAGCAAGGCAACGGCATTGCCACCTATGCCGCCGACCAGTTCGAAACCATGCTCGCCGAGCAAAAGCCCGATAACGTCGTGGTCACAGTGCCCGATTACCTACATCACGAATACATCATCAAAAGCCTGCTCAATGGCTGTAACGTCATCACCGAAAAACCCATGACGACAGACCTAGACAAACTCAAACAAATCTTAGATGCCCAACAAAAAAGCGGCAAATCCGTCACCGTCACCTTCAACTATCGCTACACCCCAGCCCGCACCCAAATCAAAGAAATCCTAGAATCAGGCGTCATAGGCGACATCACAGCAGTAGATTTCCGCTGGCATCTAGACCGCGTTCACGGCGCCGATTATTTCCGCCGCTGGCACAGATACAAAGAAAAATCAGGCGGCCTCTTAGTCCACAAATCCACCCATCATTTCGACCTGCTCAATTGGTGGATAGGCTCCACCCCAAAATTCATCAACGCTTTTGGCGATCTCAAATTCTACACCCCCGCCACAGCCGAACGCTTAGGCCTATCTGACCACGGCGAACGCTGCCACACCTGCGAAATAGCCAATAAATGCGATTTCGAACTCAACATCGAGCAAGATGATCTCCTGCGCTCCCTCTACCTAGACAGTGAAGATGTAGATGGTTATTGGCGCGATAAATGTGTCTGGGATGACGACATCACCATCGAAGACACCATGCAAGTTCAAACCCGCTACAGCAACGATGTCACCCTAAATTACACTCTCTGCGCCTACAGCCCATGGGAAGGCGTCGAGGTAAAATTCTACGGCACAAAAGGCGAGCTAACCCACAAACATATCGAAGTCCACGGCGTATTCGGCGGCGTGCGAGATAAAACCGACATCGACAATATGTCCACCATTCTACACGTAGCAGGCAAGCCCCCAGAAAATATAGAAGTCTGGCAGGGCAAAGGCGATCACGGCGGCGCCGACCCCATCATGCTTGGTTACCTTTTCGATGCCAAAAATGTCGGCGATGACCCGTATAAACGCGGTTCAACCCACGTCGATGGCGCATGGTCAATCATCACCGGCCTCGCTGCCAATGAATCCATGAAAAACGGCCAAATGACCGATGTCTATAAAATGCTAGCCGACAATGGCATCAACCAACTAGGCTAAGCCATTTCCTAGCATATTCACTCAGTTTCGAGTTTTCATAAGGCACAACAGCGTCACTTAACCTAAGCGGCGCTGTTTCCGTCTCAAACAACATCGATGCCCCAATAGATGTCCCAGTGGCATCCTGTGAGCCATGCACAGGCTTGCCCGTCAATGCCGATAAAACACTCAAATACCAAGTATTTTTCGCCAACGGCCCCTCAACAATCAACGTCTCACCACATTCAGCAAGCGTCAAACATTCAGCACTCATCATCGCCAAATACAAAGCCACAGCCGCCCCATGCTGCCTAATATCAAGTGCATTCTCATCACCAACCCATTTTCCCACCGAGTCAGGAAACGCCCCCACACCCGCCGCAAATGATGGCAAAACATAAACGCCTTGCTCAATAATAAAATCCAAATCCGCCACACCAATGTCAGGATTCTCATCTCCCATCAACACCTCATATTCACGCCCGCCCATAAACCGCGCCGTCGGCACAGCGCGCCCATAAGCATCAACATTAGCCAAACTATCCCGCGCTGCATCCAATCCAGATGTCGACCCACCAACAGTCATATGTATCGTCCAAGTCCCAGATGAAATCACACTAAACGGCGGCTCAACTGCCCCTAAATAAGGCAATAAAGATGCATTAGAATCATGAATGCCGCAAATCACAGGCGTGCCAATATCCAACCCAATCCCTTCACATATTTCAGGCTTTAAATCACCCAAAACATCAAATGCCTTACGCATCGGTGGAAACAACTCACCCCACCCCAACGCGGCAACCAACGAAGAAAAATCCCCCGCATCAGGCGCCCACAAATCAGTATGCGTCCCCAGCGAAGTCACCTCACTAGCTTTCACGCCAGTCAACCGCCAAGCCCAATATTGCGGATACATCAAGATGTCCGTCACCCCAGAAAATTCATCTTCAAACCGCTGCGATTGCCAATATATCTGCGCCGCCAAATTCAACCCAATCGGCAATTTAGGCGATAACGTTTCACTAAATTCAGGCCGCAACTCATCATAAGCCGCAAAGCAATCCTCAACCCCATCAAACTCATAATCAACTATCGGCAACGCCAATTCATCACCACTCAACAAAGCAGCAGTTGCCCCATGCGTCGTAATGCTAATCCCATCAATCCCATGCCTAACATGCAATTCATGCAGCCCAAGCAAGATAAACTCCCAAAGCCGCTCAATGTCATAATGAGGGTAGGGCGCTTGCGTCACAACGTCATTGCTACAGCTTTTTATGTCAATTTGCGTCTGCGTGGCCGCATCAAACAACACCAATTTCGCATTGGTCTTGCCAATATCTATCACCGCAATATGTTTGATTTTTTTCTCAGTCATTCGGCAATTCTTTAAGCTCAAAATCTTCACCCAACCGACCTTCAAAACCCTTATCAAGCCCCGCAATCAACAGCCGATCATCATCATCAAGCCCAAACCCAAAAACATCAAAATTTTGCTGCATCCGTCCAATATTACGACTACGCGGAATAACAACATTGCCCTGCCCAACCTGCCAATTCAGCACAATTTGCGCCGCCGTTTTACCATATTTTTCCGCAATCCCCACCAAAACATCATCCTGCAAACAAGTCGCCCGCCCCAATGGCGACCAACATTGCGTCACAATATTATGTTCATCATGAAATTTTTTCTCAACCCGTCTTTGGTAATAAGGGTGCAATTCAATCTGATTAATCACCGGCGTAACCCCAGTCTCATCAATCAACTTCTGCAACTGCTCAGGGTAAAAATTAGAAACCCCAATAGATTTCACCAAGCCCTGCTTTTGCAATTCAATCAACGCCTTCCAACTCTCAACATAAAGCCCCAGCGCAGGCACAGGCCAATGCAACAGGTATAAATCAAACTGGGTACGCTGCAAATCACCAAGGCTTTTACGGCAAGCTTTAATCACATTGTCATAACCATAATTCAACGGCCAAACTTTGCTCGTAATAAACACATCACCCGCCGCAACACCGCTCAACTCAAGCGCCCGCCCAACCTCAACCTCATTTTTATAAATCGAAGCATTGTCAATCATCCCATAACCCGCATCAAGCGCCGCCTCAACCATAGCCTGCGTATTCTCAGGCAATATGCCCGCCACGCCAAAGCCCAGTTGCGGTATTTTCTGCCCGTCCGAGAAATCGATCATGCTAAGCTTCATCGCTTTTCTCGCCATCCACACTCTTATCGGTGTCTGCACTCTTATCGGTGTCTACACTATGCGGCGAAACCACAATCAAATTCACCCCAGATTGTTCAATCATATCCCGAGTTTCATCCTTAATTCCGTCATCAGTAATAATCGTCGCAGCCCGAGTCAATGGGCATAAAACCAAACTAGAGCGCCGCGCAAATTTATCGGAATCCACCAAAACAATCAAATCATCCGCTTGGTTAATAAGCTTCTCTTCAGCCTGAATCACCAACGGGTCAACCTCCATAATGCCCAATGTGCTCACCCCTTGCGCGCCCATAAACATTTTCCGCGCCGAAAAATGCTTCGAGCCATCATTCTCAAACGGGCTTAAAATAATATTCTGCTCACGGTAAATAGTCCCCCCAGGCACCACCACCATATTCTTACTATTATTCAGCAAATGGTCTGCAATCGGCAAACTATTGGTAAAAACCTGCATGCGCCGATTGGCCAAAAAATGCACCATCTGAAACGTCGTCGTCCCGCCATTAATAATAATAGCCTCATTATCCTCACACAAAGCCACAGCCGCCTCAGCAATCGCTCGCTTTTTCTCAATATTAAAATTGCTATTATAAGTAAATGGCCGCCCCGATAATCCCATAGTAGGCGGGTGCAAAGCCTCCACCCCACCACGTATTTTTCTCAGCTTAGTGCGCTGATGTAAAACACTAATATCACGCCGTATAGTCGCCTCAGACGACTTAGTCAGCGCCACCAATTCCTTCACCGTGGCAACAGGTTTTTCGCGCAATACACTGAGTATTAAAAGGTAACGTTCACTTTCATGCATATAGTAAGCCCTATTTGTTTTCATCCAAAATAATCATATTCTACACAAATTCAATCAAAATATTACAACATTCAATCAAAAAGCCATATTTTTTGGTTGACTTTGACTGATTTTGGAGGTGATATTAACGCTAATCATATTTTATTATCTACGGATTCGCAATCCCAAAATGGAGCCAGCATGGCTAAAGTCACCAACCCCATCCTGCCGGGCTTCAACCCCGACCCGTCAATCTGCCGCGTCGGCGATGATTACTACATCGCAACCTCAACATTCGAGTGGTATCCAGGCGTGCAAATCCATCACTCCAAAGACCTAGCCAATTGGCAACTAATAAAACGCCCACTAGAGCGCGCCGATCAGCTAGACATGCGCGGCGATGTAGACAGCGGCGGCGTCTGGGCCCCATGCCTAACCTATGCCGATGGCCTATTCTGGTTAATCTTCACCGACATGAAGCGCCACCACGGCTCCTACAAAGACGCCCTAAACTACGTCGTCACATCCCCCACCATAGATGGCGAATGGTCAGCAGCTACATTCATCAACGGCGCAGGCTTCGACCCATCCCTATTCCACGACGATGACGGCAAAAAATACTTCATCCAAATGATCTGGGATCACCGCACCCGACCAAACCTCTTCGCAGGCATAGTCATCCAACAATTCGACCCCAAAACCCGTCAACTCATCGGCCAACGAAAAACAATCTACCAAGGCACCGATCTAGCCCTAACCGAAGGCCCCCACATCTACAAAAAAAACGGCTACTACTACCTCCTCACCGCAGAAGGCGGCACAGGCTTCGACCACGCCTGCACATTAGCCCGCTCCAAAAACCTATTCGGCCCCTACGAAACCCACCCCGATAAACACATCCTAACCGCCAAAGGCGCCCCCAACCACCCCATCCAACGCGCCGGCCACGGCGACCTTGTCGAAACCCCAGACGGCCGCACCTACCTAGTCCATCTAATGGGCAGACCCATAAGCCAAAAACGCCGCTCAGTTCTAGGCCGTGAAACCTCAATCCAACAATGCGAATGGCGCGACGACGATTGGCTCTACGTAAAAGGTGGCCCCCTCCCATCAACCGAGGTAGATGTCCCAGGCACCCCAAACCCAACCGCCCACATGCAAACCCACAACTATACATTCAAGGCCGATCTCCCCCTAGATTTCCAATGGCTCCGCACCCCCGAGCCAGAAAAAATCTTCCAAGTCACGGATGGCGTCCTACGCCTCTACGGCCGCCAATCCATCGGTTCTCCTTTCGAGCAAGCCCTAGTCGCCCGCCGCCAAACCCATTTCAACTACCGCGCCGAAACCGAACTTTTTTTCAGCCCCACAGACGAACGCGAAATGGCCGGCATCACCGCCTATTACGGCCAAAAAGCCCACTATTACCTAGCCGTCACCGCCACATCAGATGGCAGGCGCGAACTCCTAATCATGAATGTAGCCGCCGACAATCCCACAGGCCGTACCAGCTTTCCCGCCGACCCCATACAAATCCCCAACCAAGGCAAAATCCGCCTAGCCATCACAATCCAAAACGAACGCCTACAATTCTCCTACGCCCAAGAGGGAGAAAAATTCACAAACATCGGCCAAGATTTCGATGCCACAATCCTATCCGACGAAGCCAGCGTAAGTTGCGGCGGCGGCTGTTTCACCGGCGCATTCGTCGGCATGGCCGCCCAAGACATAAACGGCATGGGCAAACCCGCCGACTTCACATACTTTAAATATGAACCTCTAGGTGAGCTATGACCAACAACAAACCAACCGACCAAGCCGCCGCTAGGCCGAGTGAGATGGAACGCTACCTATTCGACTTGAACGGCTTCCTAATCCTCAAAGGCGCTCTCTCCCCAGAACAAGTCGCAGCCTGCAACCAAACCTACGATAAAATCCAAAATTTCAAAGGCGCAGGCTGGCAAGACGGCATGCACATAGTCGCCGATGGCCGCCAAGACGGCATCATGATTCAACAATTATACGAAGCAGGCGGCGTCTGGGAAGACCTAATCGACCACCCCTCATGGTTCGAAAAGGTCAAACATTTCATCGGCACCGATGACCCAGAAAATTTCGACGGCCACCTAGGCCCCATGTTCATCGATGAATGCTTCGGCTCCATCCGCGAGGAGGGCGATGCCATGCGCGTCCATTCAGGCGGCCAAGTCGGCACCATCCGCACCCAATTCCGCTATCACGCAGGCAATTTCCACTGCGGCCAAATCAACATCCTAATCGCCCTAACTGACATCAGCGATGGCGATGGCGCCACCATGGTCGTCCCCGCCAGCCACAAATCCAACATCCGCCACCCCGATACCGTCCCCGTCGAAAAACGCGGCGACATGGGGCTATCAACCGATCACATAACAGGCGCAGTAGAAGTCCACCTAAAAGCTGGCGATGCCCTCCTTTTCGTCGATGCCCTCATGCACGGCTCCGCCCGCCGCACCAACCAAGGCCAACGCCGCATTTGCGTCTATCGCTACGGCCCCTCATGGGCAAATTTCAGGCACAATTTCACCCCCAGTAACGACTTACTAGAACGCCTCACAGATCAAAGACGCAAAATCGTCATGCCCAAATATAAAAAATCGGATAGCAAATGACCAATACTCCATTAAAAATCAACAATCTACGTTGCGAACACCTGCAAGAGGCCGTGGCTTTAGACGAGCCAAACCCACGTTTTTCATGGAGCCTATCAGGCGAGGGCTATAACCGCACCCAAAGCGCCCACCAAATCAAAGTCACAAACCTAAACGGAGACATTCTCTGGAACAGCGGCAAAACAGCATCCGCCGAAACCCTAGAACACGAATACACAGGCGCACCTCTATCCCCCCTAAAAACCTACACATGGCATGTCACCATCTGGGATGAGTCCGACCAAAAATCCACAGCAAAAAGCCAATTCACCATGGGGCTACTGCACACAAAATGGGATGCCCAATGGATCTGCGTCCCCCCCTCAAAAGGCGCCCGCCCACCCGAAGCCACCTTGCTTTACCGCAACCCCTTCCGCGCCGCCAACGTCTCAAACTTCCGCAAAAATTTCACTCTACCCACAGCCGTAAAATCCGCTCGCCTCTACGCCACAGCCCTAGGCGCATACCGCTTTTTCATCAACGGCGAACGCGTCAGTGACGATTACCTAACCCCCAGCTTCACCGATTACCACAAACGCGTAGAATACCAATCATACGACGTAGCCGCGCAACTAACCCAAGGCGAAAACGCCATCGGCGCCCTCCTAGCCGAGGGCTGGTACGCAGGCTTCCTAGGCCTAGACAGCAAAAAACCCGCAGGCATCTGGGGCAGAAAACCTCAACTCTCCGCCTTCCTCCTAGTCGAACTAGAAAACGGCCATACCATCCGCATAGAAACCGACGGCACATGGAAGCATTTCATCGGCGGCCTCATATATTCCGACATGCTCAAGGGCGAAAAATTCGACAGCCGCATGTACCCTAACGGCTGGGACACCCCAAATTTCAACGATCAACAATGGCCAAACGCAGGCACAGATGTCGGCGCCCCCGCAGATTACCTCTGCGCCGCCCGCGCCCAACCCGTCCGCTGCACCCGCAAACTAAAACCAAAATCCGTAAAACAAGCCCCCGATGGCGCATGGATTTTCGACCTTGGCCAAAACATGGTCGGCTTCTGCACCGCAAAATTCAAAGCCAAAACCGACCAAGAAGTCCGCCTAGTCCACGCCGAAATGCTACAAGCCAACGGCGATCTATACCTAGAAAACCTCCGCACCGCCCAACAAGAAGATATCTATGTAGCCCACAAAGACGGCGAGGTAGAATACACCCCAACCTTCACCTTCCACGGCTTCCAATATGTCGGCATCTATGGCCTAGATTACCAACCAGATATCAACGACATAGAAGGCATCGTCATAAATAACGACCTGCCAGAAGTCTCAACCTTCAACTGCTCAAGCCAACTCCTAAACCAGCTCTACAGCAACATTTTCTGGGGTCAACGCGGCAATTTCGTCTCCGTCCCCATGGATTGCCCACAGCGAGATGAGCGCCTAGGCTGGACAGCAGACGGCCAAGTTTTCGCCCCCACAGCCGCCTACAATATGGACATCTCCGCCTTCTACACCAAATGGCTAGACGATATAGTAGATGATCAATCCGAAGAAGGCGCATTCCCAGATGTAGCCCCCCGCTCCAACTCAACAAACGATGGCGCCCCCGCATGGGGCGATGCAGGCGTTATTTTACCCTTGCTCCTACACGACCGCTACGGCGATAAACGCATCGTAGAACGCATGTACCAACCGATGAAAAAGTGGATAGAATTCATCCGTAAACACAACCCAGATTACATCCGCGAAAACCGCAACCACAATAATTATGGCGACTGGCTCTACATCGGCCAAGCCACCCCCAACGACTTAGTCGCCACCGCCTACTACGCATGGATGGCCAAACTAATGAGCCAAGCCGCAACACTCCTAAACGTCCGCGAAGACATAGCCTACTACGACGCCCTATACGAATGCATCCGCGAGGCATTCGTCAATAAATACGTCAACGACGACGGCACCATAGGCTCCAGCTCCCAAACCTCCTACCTCCTCAGCCTCTTCGTAGGACTAGTCCCAGAAACCCTAGTCAAAAAATCAGTAAACCACCTAGTCCAAAACATCCACGATGCCGACGACAAAGTCCAAATCGGCTTCCTAGGCGTCCGCCACATTTGCCCAATACTCTCCCAATTCGGCCACTCAGACCTAGCCTACAAACTAGCCATGAGCGAAAAAATGCCATCATGGGGTTATTCAATAGTCAACGGCGCAACCACAATTTGGGAACGCTGGGATGGCTGGACTCACGAACACGGCTTCCAAGTCCCCAATATGAACAGTTTTAATCACTATGCCTATGGCTCAGTCGGCGAATGGATGTTCGAATGGATGGGCGGCATTGTGCCAGGCACACAACATAATGTCCCCAACCCAGACAGCAAAGCCTACCAATCATTCACCCTCCGCCCAACCCTAGGCGACGATCTAACCCATTGCGACACAGGCTTCACTTCGCCCAACGGCCAAATCACCTCCAACTGGAAAAAACAAGCCAACGGCGCAGAATACACAATCTCCATCCCTGCCAACACCACAGCCAACATAGAGTTAGAGGCCGAACAAGGCGCATCCATCACCGTCAATGGCGAGCCAATCCAAGTCAACTATCAAAATATATATGGCAGCTCACGCGCCGTATTTGGCCTAGGCTCTGGCGATTACACCATCAGCGTTAAACCCAAATAATCAAATAAAGCTCAAATTTACATGAATTATTTTAATCGGTTAAAACGTATACAGATGTCAAAATCAATGATAGGATTCTAAGATAAACATGAGGAGGAGGGGGCTAAAATATGCTAAAATACATCACCAATCGCATATTTTTAATGTTCATCACCCTTTTCCTCATCATCACTCTCACCTTCTTTCTCATGCACGCCATCCCCGGCGGCCCCTTCACCTCAGAAAAAATGCTAGCGCCCGAAATCGAAGCCGCGCTCAACGCCAAATATCACCTCAACGACCCAGTATGGCTGCAATATCTCAACTACCTAAAAAGCGTAGCCTCGTTCGATCTCGGTCCCTCATTCAAATATCCCGGCATCCAAGTCAACGATATGATTGCCGATGGCCTCCCAGTCACCCTAAAAATCGGCTCGCTCTCCCTATTAGTCGTCGTCCTAATCGGCGTCCCCATGGGCATCCTAGCCGCCCTAAAAAAAGGCCACTGGCAAGACAGCCTAGTCATGGCCTTCGCCACAATCGGCATCGCCATCCCATCCTACGTCATTGCCACAATCCTACTGTTCGTCTTCGCCCTAAAACTAGGTTGGGTGCCCACTTTCGGCCTAGATGAATGGCGCGGCTATATCCTCCCCGTAGTCGCCCTATCAGGCTTCTACCTCTCCTACGTAGCCCGCCTAACCCGCTCCTCAATGCTAGATGTCCTAGACCAAGATTTCATGAAAACCGCCAAAGCCAAAGGTCTTTCCCCCTATAAAATCCTAATCCACCACGGCCTCCGCAATGCCCTAATCCCCATCGTCACCGTCCTAGGCCCCGTAGTCGCCAACCTCCTAACTGGCTCCTTCATAATCGAACAAATCTTCGCCCTCCCAGGCATAGGCCGTCATTTCGTCCTCTCAATATCAAACCGCGATTACACAACCATTATGGGCATCACAATCTTCTACGCCTGCTTCCTAATGCTGATGATTTTCATAGTCGACATGCTCTATCTAATCATCGATCCTCGCATAAAACTATCGGGTAAAAAATCATGAGCTACATCCCCGATAACGTCGCTAACGACAACCAAAAACCCCAAAAAATCAAATCCTACTGGCAAGAAGTAAAATCACGCCTATGGCACAACCGCCCCGCCATGCTAAGCCTATCCTTCATCATCCTACTCATCATCTCCGCAATAATTGGCCCCTTCATCACCCGCCACACCTATTACGATCAAAACCTAAAACTCTCCAACATCGCTCCCTATTTCGAAGTCTACGAGGCCAAAACCGCCAACCAAGAGCCAACCTATTTCTTCATGAACCAAGGCAACTTCAAACTCTACGAAGTCAGCAAAAACGGCGAACTAAAAGACATCCTCCGCGCCAAACGCCGCGACATGATCAACAAAAAAAACATCTACCAATTCGGCGAAACCCAAGTCATTCTCAATTATTCCAGCCTCCCAGTCCAACTGCAAGATGCCGAAGAAAATCCCCTCCAAAGCATCGGCACATGGTGGAACAAAACCTACCTTTTCGGCACAGATAGCCTAGGCCGCGACATCCTAGTCCGCCTCCTATACGGCGCCCGCATCTCCCTAACAGTAGCCTTCGTAGCCACCTTCGTAAATTTCTTCATCGGCATTTTTTACGGCGGCATTTCAGGCTATCTAGGCGGCATGACCGACGCCATAATGATGCGCATCGTAGAAATCATCTCCACCATCCCCCTAACCCTATACGTCATCCTAATCATGGTAGTCCTAGAGTCAGGCCTCCTAGCCATAATCATCGCCATAGGTTCGGTCTTCTGGGTAGATATGGCACGCATAGTCCGCGGCCAAGTCCTCTCCCTAAAAACCCTAGATTACGTCGCTTCAGCCGAAACCATGGGCGCCAACATGTGGCAAATCCTAATCGGCCACTTGCTCCCCAACGCCATGGGCCCCATCCTAGTCACCATGACATTGCTAATCCCCAGCGCAATTTTCATCGAAAGCTTCATGAGCTTCATCGGCCTAGGCGTCAGCGTCCCCATGGCCAGCTGGGGCACCCTAACCGCCGAAGCGGTAGAAACCCTACGCTCATACCCCTACCAACTTTTCTTCCCCGCCACCGCCATCAGCCTAACCATGTTCGCCTTCAACTTCCTAGGCGATGGCCTGCGCGATGCAATGGATCCAAAATTAAACAACGACAATTAACACAAAGTTGGCTCGCCAACACAATATCAAAGGGAAATAAAAATGAAAAAATCACTCATATCACTAACCCTAGCAGCAACTATGCTAATGGCCACAACCGCCCTAGCAGCTAGCTCATTAACCTACGTAGTCGGCAACGAGTCAGACAATTACGACCCAGGCACCACCAGCGAAACCTTCGCCGCCCCAATAATCGGCAACACATTCGAAGGCCTAGTCCGCACCGCCCCAGATGGCTCAATGGAAGGCGCCCTAGCAAAAAGCTGGGAAATCTCAGAAGACGGCCTAACCTACACCTTCAAACTCCGCGATGCCAAATGGTCAGACGGCAAACCCGTCTCCTCAGCCGATTTCATCTATTCATGGAACCGCGTCCTAAACCCCAATTCAGGCTCTAAAAACGCCTCCATGCTCTACCACATAGCAGGTGCAGAAGAACATTACGCCGACCAAACAGTCCCCGTATCCATCAGCGCAGCAGATGACCACACCCTAAGCTTCACCCTAAAACAACGCGTCCCCTACATGATGCAACTCCTAGCCTATTCAACCTTCTTCCCCGTCCGCCAAGACATGGTAGAAGCCAACCCAGAAGGCTGGTCGCGCGACCCCGCCACACTAATCGGCACAGGCCCATTTAGAGTCACCGAAATCAACATCGGCAAAGACGTAGTGTTCGAAAAAAACCCCAATTATTGGGGCGCAGCTAACGTCAAACTAGACAACCTAACCTTCCGCCTAATCTCCAACCAAGCCACGGCTCTCGCCGCAATGGAAGCTGGCGATGTAGATGGCATAGAAGCCGTCCCCCCCTCAGAAATCCCCCGCCTTTCAATCGAAAGCAAAGATTTCCTAGTCATCCCATCCCTAGGCACAACCTACGCCTTCTTCAATCCAGCCCAAAAACCGCTAGATAACCTAAACGTCCGCAAAGCCCTATCCATGGCAATAGACCGCGAAGAAATCATAGAATTCGTCCTGCAAAGCGCCGATGTCCCCGCCACCGCACTCATTCCATATGGCATGAATGTAGCAGGCCAAGACTTCCGCGATGCCGCAGCAGATTACGGCCTAGGCACAACCGCTAAAATAGATGAAGCCAAGGCATTATTGGCAGAAGCAGGCTATCCAAACGGCGAAGGCTTCCCCAAAACCATCTTCGTAACCTATTCTTCCCCGCCAATCCAAAAACTCCTAGAAGCCATCCAGCAAATGTGGAAGAAAAACCTAAACATCGATGTCGAAATCGCCGTTTCAGAATGGAAAGTCTACTACCCAGAAGTCCAAAAAGTAGAATACCAAATCGCCCAAATGGGCTGGGGCGCTGACTACCCGCATCCCATGACTTTCCTAGATAATTTCGTCTCAGACAGCCCCAACAACCTTGCCCATTGGCAAAATGCCGATTACGATCAAGCCATCGCAGCCTCAAAAGCCGCCAGCAACCCAGCCGAATCTTTAGCCCAAATGACCAAAGCCGAGGCTTTGATCATGAATGACCACGTCATCCTGCCCATGTATCATCGCAACAGCTATATGATGATGGGCGGCCACGTCAAAGGTTTCTGGCGCTCAACCCTAAGCGTGCCATATTTCCGCAATGTCAGCATTGAAAGCAAATAATGCCAAAACATAACGAAATTGCGGCCAAAATCTCATCGATTTTGGCCGCAAACCCATTAAACATAGCCGATTTCCAACCAATCTTCACCGAAATATCACAACAATTAAACCAAATCATCGGCCATAAATTATGCACCTTCACCGTCATCCACCCAAGCGATGAATATGTCATCCGCCTATTCTCAAACCAACAAGGTGACTACGCATTAGAAGACACCAAACCCATGGTCAAAGACCAGTGGAGCGTACAAGTCATAGAAAATGCAACACCCTTTTGCGCCGCAACCCCCGCCGAAATGCAACCCGTCCTCCCAGATTACCAAAAATTAGTCGATATGGGCCTAGGCTCAATGATCAACATTCCCATTTGCCAAAACAACAAAACCATCGGCACTGCCAATCTATTAGACGCAGATGGCGCATATAAAAACGTCAAACTCACCCCCATAATCAAATGCTGCCAACTCGCCGCACCCATTTTCGCCGCCTACAGAAAATACAATTGCAACTAACACCATACGCTTGCGTATTGACGACAAGCAATTGAATCTATACCATACCCATAAGTATGGAAAAGGGAGCTATCATGGATTTCAATTTAACCGATGATCAAACAGCATTCAAAGACCTAGCCAAAAGCTTCGCCGATGAAAATTTCGCCCCGAACGCCAACCAATGGGATCAACAACAACATTTCCCCAAAGACATCCTCCGCCAAGCCGCCGCCCTAGGCTTCGGCGCCCTCTACACCAGCCAAACCCACGGCGGCACAGGCTTGTCGCGCCTAGATAGCGCCATAATATTTGAACAATTAGCCACAGGTTGCCCCTCAACCACCGCTTACCTATCCATCCACAACATGGTCACCTGGATGATAGACAGTTTCGGCACAGATCAACTCCGCCAAAAATACATCCCCAAACTAGCCACCCTAGAGCTTTTCTCCTCCTACTGCCTAACAGAATCTGGCGCAGGCAGCGATGCCGCCGCAGGCAAAACCACCGCCAAACGCGATGGCGATCATTACATCATCAACGGCTCAAAAGCCTTCATCTCAGGCGCAGGCGAGTCAGATGTCTACCTAGTCATGCTAAAAACCGGCAACCCCGCAGATGGCGCAAAAGCCATGTCCGCCATCCTCATAGATGCAAACTCCGAAGGCCTATCCTTCGGCGCAAAAGAACAAAAAATGGGCTGGAACAGTCAACCCACAGCCGAAGTCATCTTCGACAACGTCCGCGTCCCCGCCGAAAACCTGCTAGGCACACAAGGCCAAGGCTTCAAAATCGCCATGGCCGCCCTAGATGGCGGCCGCGTCAACATCGCCGCATGCTCCCTAGGCGGCGCCCAAATGGCCATCAACCAAGCCGCCAACCACATGCAAGAACGCCAACAATTCGGCAAACACCTCAACCAATTCCAAGCCCTACAATTCAAACTAGCCGACATGCTAACCGAGCTAAAAGCCGCCAAACTAATGGTCTACAACGCCGCCGCAACCATAGACGACAAATCACCCGACAAAACCAACACCTGCGCCATGGCCAAACGCTTCGCTACCGACATCTGTTTCAACATTGTTGATGAAGCCCTACAAATCCACGGCGGCTACGGCTACATAAAAGAATACGGCATAGAACGCGTATTACGCGATCTGCGCGTCCACCGCATTCTAGAAGGCACCAACGAAATCATGCGCTTAATCATCGCCCGCAAAGCGATAGAAAAAGCCGAACAAGGCAGTCTATTCACATAGAGGGAAAAACAAAAATGACAAATATCGGTTTTATAGGCCTAGGCAACATGGGCAGCCCCATGGCCGCAAACTTAGTAAAAGCAGGCCATCACGTAACAGGCTTCGACCTATCAGCCGATGCCCTATCCGCATTCAAAACCATCGGCGGCATCCCCGCCTCATCGGCCATAGATGCAACAATCGATGCCGAAATAGTCATCACCATGCTCCCCGCAGGCAAACATGTCGATGCCGTCTATTGCGGCGAAAACGGCCTACTCTCAGCCGCCAAACAAGGCACGCTATTCCTAGACAGCTCCACCATAGATGTCGAAACCGCCCGCAAAGTCGCATCAGCCGCAGCCGATGCCAATATGCTAATGATGGATACCCCCGTCTCAGGCGGCGTCGCCGCAGCCGCAGCTGGCACACTCACCTTCATGTGCGGCGGCTCAAATGAAGCCTTCGCCAAAGCCCAACCAATTCTAGAAATCGTCGGCGGCAACATCATCCACGCAGGCGCATCAGGCACAGGCCAAGCCGCCAAAATCTGCAATAATATGATGCTCGGTATCCAAATGATCTCAGTCTGCGAAGCTTTTGCAATGGCCGATGCCTTAGGCCTAGAGCGCCAAAAATTATTCGATATTTCAAGCAAAGCCTCAGGCCAATGCTGGTCACTAACCACCTATTGCCCCGTCCCAGGCCCCATCCCAACAACACCAGCCAATAACGATTACGAACCGGGTTTCGCCGCCGCCATGATGCTAAAAGACCTCCGCCTAGCCGCAGATGCCGCCCAATCACTAGGCGTCAATACCCAAATCGGCCAAAAGGCAAAAGAGCTATACGAGGCCATGAGCCAAGCAGGCCTAGACAATAAAGATTTCTCAGCCTATTTCGAATTCATGTCAAAAAAATAGTTTTGGGGGGAGGGTGCTTTAAATACAGCGCCCGCCATCCACTTCCATCGCCACGCCCGTCACCATGCTCGCTTCATCCGAGCATAAAAAACACGCAGCATTGCCCATATCCTCAGGGGTCGAAAACCGCCCAATCGGAATGCTACTCAAAAATTTAGCCCTAATTTCAGGCGTATCCTCGCCCATAAATGTTTTCAACAACGGCGTTTCACCCGCCACAGGGTTAATCGCATTACTCCGAATGCCAAACGGCGCAAGCTCAACAGCCATCCCGCGCGTCGCCGTAATCATCGCCCCCTTAGTCACATTATACCAAGTCAAATTTGGCCGCGGGCTAACCCCACCCGTCGAGGCAACATTCAAAAACACCCCAGATTTTTGCTCTTTAAAATACGGCACAGCATAACGCGCCGCCAAAAATACCGACTTCACATTCACATCAAACAGATTGTCAAACAGCTCTTCGCTAACTTCTTCAAGCGGCTGCGGCACATGCCCCATGCCCGCATTGTTAACAACAATGTCAAGTTTGCCAAAATGGGCAATCGTACCTTCAATCAAACCCTTCATGTCAGCATCTTGCGATACATCAGCAGCAATATAAAGCCCAGCATCACCCAAAGAATCCGCAACTTTCGTGCCATTGTCAGCGTTAATATCCGCCACCACAACTTTAGCCCCTTCGGCCACAAATTTGCGCACAATGCCTTCGCCAAAGCCAGATCCACCACCAGTAACAATGGCCACTTTTCCATCTAATCTCATATTTTTTCCCTTATCCATGCTTAATCGCCACAGTCTTAGTCACCGAAAACCCATACAGAGCCTCAAAACCTTTTTCCCGACCATGCCCAGAACCTTTTACTCCGCCAAATGGCAGCTCAACACCACCAGCAGCACCATAATTATTTATAAACACTTGCCCAACTTGCAGCTTCTTGGCCATGCGCAACTGCCGCCCGCCATTCTCAGTCCACACCCCAGCCACAAGGCCAAAATCAGTACAATTGGCAATGCGCACCGCATCGGCCTCATCATCAAACGGTATGAGCACCTGAACTGGGCCAAAAATTTCTTCCTGCGCCAACCGATGCTCAGGCGAAACATCACCAAATAAAGTCGGCAATATATAAGCCCCGCCCTCGGGCAATCCATCAGCATAACTTCCCTGCGCTAACATCTGTAACCCATCAGTTTTGGCAATGCTCAAATAACCTTTTACAATTTCTTGTTGCCGCTTACTAATCATCGGCCCCAAATTCAAATCATCCAGCGCATTACCAACTTTAAGCGCCTTATACTGCGCGACCATACCCGCAACAACTTCATCATAAATCCCGCGCTGAACCAATATCCGCGATGCCGCAGAGCAAGTCTGCCCCGCATTCTGTATCCCACCATTAACCAAAAACGGCATAGCCGCATCCAAATCAGCATCATCAAATACAATTTGCGGCGATTTCCCACCAAGCTCCAAAGTCACAGGTATCACATGCTCTCCGCCAGATTGCTGCACCATAGTGCCAACCGCGTTAGAGCCCGTAAAACTAATATGATGCACCCCCGTATGCGCCGTCAACGCAGCTCCAGCCTCACTACCAATCCCGGGTACAATATTCAAAGCCCCCGCAGGCAATCCAGCCTCAACCGCAATCTCGCCCAAAGCCAGCGCCGTCAAACAAGCCTCTTCAGCAGGCTTCAACACAGCAGCATTGCCCATTGCCAACGCCGCGCCAACACTACGCCCAATAATCTGCATCGGGTAATTCCACGGTATAATATGCCCCGTCACCCCATGCGGCTCACGCAAAGTATAAACCGTAAACCCATCCATAAACGGAATGCTGTCACCATGTATCTTGTCACAAGCCCCACCGTAAAATTCAAAATACCGCGCCATCGCAATCACGTCATTACGCGCCTGCGTCAAAGGTTTTCCAACGTCCTTAGCTTCCATCTCAGCCAACTCATCAATATGCGTCAACACAATTTCGCCCATTTTCGCCAACACGCGCCCACGCTCCACCGCAGTCATAGCGCCCCAGTCGCCGTCCAACGCCGCTTGCGCCGCCACAACCGCCGCGTCGATATCTGCAGCCGAACCACGCGCAACCAGCGCCAACATCTCACCAGTAGAAGGATCCACCAACTCAACAAATTTACCGCTCAGCCCATCGCGCCAAGCACCATCAATAAATATTTGTTTGCTATCAAATGTAAAACTCATACTCGTTCTTTCTCTAAGCGTTGCAATGTCGCCTGCAAATCAGGCGTCGCCGCCAATAATTTCTTGGTATATTCATGCTGCGGGTCATCAAACACTGAAGCAGTCGCCCCATGCTCAACAATTTGCCCCTGATACATCACCAAAACCCGATCCGTTACCGCCCGCACCACATGCAAATCATGCGATATAAACAAATAAGCCAACCCTTGCTCAACCGACAATTCATTCAACAGATCAAGTACTTGCTCGCGTATAGATACATCCAACGCCGAAACAGGCTCATCAGCCACAATCAGTTTAGGTCGTGTGATAATCGCCCGCGCAATCGCAATCCGCTGCCGCTGCCCGCCCGAAAATTCATGCGGATATTTATCCGCATCTTCCGCCTTCAGCCCCACATGCATCAGCGCCTCAGCAACCCGTTCATTACGTCCAAGCTTGCTAATATTCTTAACCAATTGCAACGGCTCGGCGACCAATCGCCCAACCTTATGCCGCGGGTTAAAGCTCCCATAAGGGTCCTGAAACACCACTTGCATATTGCGTCTTTTCTCAAGCAACGCGTGGCGGCTCAACCTAAACAAATCATCACCCAAAAACTCAATTTTACCGGTAGTCGGCTTATTCAACGCCAACAATGTCCGCGCCAAGGTCGATTTCCCACACCCAGACTCGCCAACCAATCCAACACTTTCGCCCGCTTCAATCTGAAACGAAACATCATTCACCGCCTTTAAATAACGGCTCGGCGCAAATAGGTTCTGGCGCGGCAGTCGGTACTGACGGGTCAAATCCTTCACCGCCATCAACGGCTTATCCGAAGGCTTAATCTCACTAACCGTCTTAGGTTTTACCTTAGATGCCGCCAACAACTTCTTAGAATAAGGATGCTGCATATCCCGAAAAAACTCTAACGTCTTCCCGCGCTCAACAATTTCTCCATCTTTCATCACCGCAATGCGGTCAACCATCTGCGCCACAACGGCCAAATCATGCGTAATCAACAATAAAGCACTATCATGCTCCGCCGCCAATTCCCGCAATAAGTCCAATATCACGGCTTGAGTGGTCACATCCAATGCCGTAGTTGGCTCATCAGCAATCAGCAATTTTGGGTTCATCGCAATGGCAATGGCAATCACCACGCGCTGCCGCTGCCCGCCCGATAATTCATGCGGGTATCGATGCGGCGAAAACCGCGCAGGCGGCAACCCAACCTCATCTAACAACCTTAAAACTTTGTCCTCAGCCGCCCGACGCGATATCCCCAAATGAAACCGCAATCCCTCAGCAATCTGGTCACCAATGCTCTTCACAGGGTTCAAAGCCGTCATTGGCTCCTGAAAAATCATCGCCATATCCCGCCCGCGCAAACGGCACATATCATTCTCACCCAAAGCCAGCAAATCCCGACCGTCAAACAAAATCTCACCCGTCAACTTAGCACTCGGCGGCAATAACCGCATAGCCGCCAAACTAGTAATAGATTTCCCAGAGCCAGACTCGCCAACCAACCCAACAGCTTCACCAGCTTCTATAGTCAGGTCAATATCCCGCAATATTTCAATATCACCAAAGCTCAAACACAGGTTTTTAATTTCAAGCAAACTCATATCACCGCCCCCGCCGCAATTTAGGGTCAAAAATATCCCGCAAACCATCACCAAGCAAATTCAAACCAAGCACTGCAAACACAATCGCAATTCCAGGAAAAATCGCCAAATACGAGGCAAAATACATCATAGTCTGCGCCTCAGACAACATCTTGCCCCAGCTAGGATCAGGCGGCTGCGTACCCAGCCCCAAATAACTCAACCCCGCCTCAATCAAAATCCCCAGTGAAAACTGAATAGTCCCCTGCACAATCAAAATATTCAGCAAGTTCGGCATAATATGTTCAACCGTAATCCGCACGCGGCTTTTACCAGATGTCTGCGCACTCAATATAAATTCCCGCTGCCACAAAGCCAAAGACCCACCATGCGCCAACCGCGCAAACACAGGAATGTTAAATATCCCAATCGCAATCATTGCATTAATCGCACTCGGTCCAAATATCGCCGTAAACAACACAGCCAATAACAAAGACGGAAACGCAAAAATAAAATCATTAGTCCGCATGATCACATCACTGCCCCAGCTACGACTAGCCGCCGCAGCCGCACCCAATGGCACACCAATTGCCATGCCAATGCTAACCGCCACAATCGCCACAGCAATAGAGTTCCGCGCTCCAACCATCAACATAGAAAACACATCACGCCCAAAATGGTCAGTCCCCAACCAGTTCACCGCGTCAGGCCAATGCAATTTATTAGGAATGTCCAATGCAGTCACATCAAACGGCGTCCAAAAAAACGACAACAAGGCCATAAACAACACAGACCCAGTGATCAAAGCTCCAATAAAAAAGCTACGATTCCGCAAAGCTTTCCGCCCCAAATCACCCCAAGTCTCGCGCTCACCCTGAAAATCAAATTCACTCATGATAAGCCCTCTTAATCCGCGGGTCGACCATCGCATAAGCCGCATCTACAAGCAGATTGATAAAAATCACTGCCGCCACCAACAACAACACAAGCCCTTGCAAAACAATCAAATCCCGCTGCGCAATCGCCTGAAAAATCAACCGCCCAAGCCCGGGCAGATAAAAAATATTCTCAATAATAATCGTTCCCGCAATTAAAAACGAAAACTGCAAACCCAAAATAGTCAACACAGGAATAAACGCATTGCGCACCCCATGCCGCCACAAAGTCATTCGCTCAGTCAGCCCTTTAGCGCGCGCAGTCCGCATATAATCCTCAGCCAAAACATCCAATAAAGCACTGCGCATAATCCGCGCGAGTATCGACGCCTGCGGCAAAGCCAAAGCAATCGCGGGCAGGGTGAGCGACAATATTCCAGCTCCAATCCCCGCATCCCATCCAGCAAAACCACCTGCAGGCATCCACTGCAATTTAATCGCAAATACCAACACCAACAACATAGCAAACCAAAAATTAGGTATTGCAATCCCCAACTGTGTAAACCCCATAATCGAAACATCAGGCCATTTATTATGCCGCGAAGCCGCAATCACCCCCGCAGGTATCGCAATCAAAGTCGAAAGGCTCAAAGCCATAACTGCAAGCGGCAAACTAATCCACAACCGCTCCAAAATCAGTTCAGATACAGGCACAGAATAAGTATAGCTAGTGCCAAAATCACCAACCATAATTCCCAAAACCCACTCAAAATAACGGCTATAAAACGGCGCATTCAGCCCCATTTGCTCTCGCAAAGCGGCCAATGTATCAGCTTGCGCATTCATGCCCAAAATCAGCTGCGCAGGATCACCCGGCAATATCTGAATAATCGCAAAAATCACAATGCTCGCGACAAATAATGTAACCGACGAAAAAGCAATGCGCCGTAAAAAAAATATAAATGTAATCATATTAAAGGCTGCGATTAGTTTCACCCAATCGCAGCATCTCGTTATTATTCAGACCAAGAAACACCAGTTAAATCATTAGCTTGAACAGGGGAATTTTCCCACAAACCATTCAACTTAGCATTCCAAACACCAGTTTTAGCCAGCTGGAACAAGAAACCATTCACCGCATCATCAGATAAAATCTGCTGCGCTTCACCCAACAATTTATAACGACCGTCAGTGTCAGTGGTTTTATTCAACTCATCCATAACGCCTTTAAAAGCATCGCTTTTATAGTTGAAATAATATTTCTCACGCGCATAAATGCTAATATCTTGCGGCTCAGTATGCGACACAATCGTCAGATCAAAATTAGTCTCAGTGAATACATCCTTAACCCAAGGACCCCACTCAACAGGAATAATCTTTAAATTAATGCCAACTTTTTTTAGGTCAGCAGCAATAATCTCACCACCACGACGTGCATAAGATGGAGGCGGTAATTTAATCTCAGCATCAAACCCATCAGGGAAACCAGCCTCAGCCAACAAGGCTTTAGCTTTTTCAGGGTCATAAGCATAAGCCCCCGTCAAATCAACATAAGCAGGATGATGCGGCGCAAAATGCGAGCCAATCGGCGTGCCGTTACCAAACATCGCCCCATCAATGATAGACTGGCGGTTAATCGCATAAGACACAGCTTGGCGCACTTTCAAATTATCAAACGGCGCTTTGGCATTATTAATAGCCAGCACAGTTTCACCCTCAGTCGAACCAACCACCACACTAAAGCGTGGGTCAGCACGGAACTGGTCTAAATTCTCAGGCGCAGGAAAATTCGGAAAACCATCAACATCACCCGCCATCATGGCAGCAAACGCCGCCGCAGGGTCAGAGATAATCTTAAATGTAGCTTTCTCAAGCACATCAGCATCACCCCAATAAGTGTCAGATTTCGCCAATTCAATGCGGTCACCCTTCACCCATTTCACAAATTTAAACGGCCCAGTACCAACAGGGTTAGCTTTATTACCGTCAGCACTCTCAGGCGCCACCATCACAGCATCACCCCAGCCAAGGTTAAACAACATAGAACCATTAGCTTGGCTCAGCGTAATCTTAACAGTAGATGCGTCAACCGCTTCCACCTTATCAATCGCCGAAAATAAAGCCTTCTGTGCATTCACACTGTCTTCACCACGCGCCCGATCAAGCGAAAACACCACGTCATCAGCATTAAAATCAGTCCCGTCATGGAATTTCACACCCTCTTCGAGCATAAATGTATATGTCAAACCATCATCAGAAACCGTCCAGCTCTTAGCCAATGCAGGTTGTACCGCACCTTTGCTATCAATCCGCGTCAAGCCTTCATAAAGGTTAGCATAAACCACTTCGTCAATCGCCGCCGCTGCACCAGCAGTTGGGTCAAGATGCGTAGGTTCTAGCACCATACCCAGCGTCACGCTGTTATTTGCAGCCAAAGCAGGCACTGCCATGGCTAACATCGCCAAGGCGGTCGCGCCCCTTAAAGCAAATTTAGATAATTTCATTTCTGTCTCCCTTTTGTTATTTTTTTATTTTGATAATAATTCACATAAAGCCGAAGCCATAATTTTTGCCGAATCCACCATGTCATCAATCCCAATATATTCATCAGGTTGATGCGCCAAATCCAAAATTCCCGGCCCATAAGCCACACAATTATGCATATGCCCAAGTCGCGCAATATGCTTCTGGTCATAGCTTCCGGGCGAGATTACATAATCAGGTGTCGTGTTCAACACGGCCTCAATACCACTGGCCAAAGCCCGAGGCACCGCCGCATCTTTCTTAGTCATCGTCGGGTAAATTTCATTTATATTTCTAATCGAATAAGTAAACCCATCGCGGTTTCGCTGCAGACCATCCAATATAGAGACAATCTCACCCTTCACTTCATCCATAGATTCTTCAATCAAAAACCGACGGTCAAATATCAAACGGCAACTATCCGCCACACAAGCCGCAGGCAATCCGTCAAACCCTTCAGCTTCACCACCATGAATGCTATTGATATTAATGGTCGATTGCTTCGCCCCATCAGGCACCACAGGCATTTCAGTTTTTTTATCAGCCAATAACGGGTAAAGCTTATCATTAAACTCTTCCATTACCGCCCCCATATGCAATATCGCACTGTCACCTAAAAACGGCATGCTGCCATGCGCAATGCGGCCATGAGTCTCAATTTCACCCCACCATCCACCTCTATGTCCAAGGCAAATGCGGTCTTTATTCAACGGTTCAGGAATAATCACATGGTCAACCCGAGGTTTAGAAAAATAGCCTTTCTCGGCCAAATAAGCCACCCCGCCATAACCACCAGTCTCTTCATCCACAGTGCCAGATATCTCAATAGCTCCCGCAAAATCAGGCACTTCGACCAAAAACGCCTCAACCGCAATCATCGATGTTGCAAGCCCACCCTTCATATCACAAGAGCCACGGCCATAAATTTTACCATCTTTTATCTCACCACCAAATGGGTCAAACGTCCAGCCCTCGCCAGCTTCAACCACATCAATATGCGAGTTAAAATGCACACATTCACCGGGTCTTTTGCCTTCAAGCCGCGCCACAATATTAGTCCGCGGAAATTTATCACTATCCCCAGGCGTGTCCAAACCGCGAATATACTCCACCTCAAACCCGCGTTTTTTCAACCAATTGCCCACAAATTCAGCACATTCTGTATAATTCTCACCAGGTGGGTTAGTCGTCGGAATACGAATTAATTCCACAGTTAAATCAACAAGATCACCTTTAAGGTCGTCAATTCTACGGTGAATTTTACGAGTTACATCAGTCATTATTATTATTTTTCTCTATTGGCGATTCAGCAGCAAATCTTTGGTCAGTGTGGCATTAAGCGATAGAGTGTGCTTCTCACAATCAATCATATGAGCAGTCATAATCTCGCGCACGAGTTCAACATCATTAGCCTTATAAGCGTCAACCAATTGGCGATGATAATTTATGTTGGAGTGAGTAAAAGTTTCATATTGCGAGATATGATCATATCGAAATTCAATAAAATTCCGCAACAATTCATTCAAAAATTTAGCATGAAAACCAATCAGCGGGTTGGGGCAATATTCCGCCAATACATCATGAAAATCCAATTCTTTCTCGCGCAATCCCAAATGCTGGTTTTGGCGCGATTGGCTAGCAGGCGCCGCACAACAGCCAGATATCTGCCCACTCAACCGCTCCAAAATATCCTGCGGCAATAACCCCACAACCGAAACCGCCAATTCAACCTCAATCACTTTGCGCAACTGATAAATCTGCTCAACACTAATGTCACGAAATTGCATAAAATTACGCAACAAATCACTAGTCCGCCTGTGGCTAACCTGTATCAATGTCGGCCCACCAGATGGCCCCGTGCGGATCGAAATAAGACCCTGAACTTCGAGCGATTTCAACGCCTCACGTATCGTACCCTTGGCACAACTGAAAATCTCAATCAGCTGTTTTTCATGCGGCAGCTTGTCACCCTCAACCAACTCATTATCCATCACCCAACGCTTAATGTCGTCGGCAATGCGGTCAGAGCGCTTGCTAGGTTCAGCGCTTATATGCGAAATATTAAAACTTCTATGGGGCAATTCTTAGCCTTAATCATATTTATACGTATAAATAGCATCAATTAATTTCAACCACCTGTCAAGGCCAATTCCAAATCTATTTCAAATCATTCCACACTGGCAAAACATCATTGTCAGCGCAGCTCGCGGCAAAAACCCCCCGTGCAATCGCACGGCTCATGGTATTGGCAGCAACCGCGCCCAAATCAATTTGTTGGCTAATGTCAGGCGCAACTCCCGATTTTCCCGTCGCCAACCCAAAAATTAAATCACCATCCAACGGTGTGTGGCTCGGGTAAATGGCGCGGGCAAAACCATCATGGCTCGCCACCGCCAAACGTTTGGCTTGCGCCGTGTTCAACACCGCATCAGTGGCAATCACCGCGATCGTGGTGTTGGCTCCAGATTTTTGCGCTTCACGCCCTTTTATGCGTAAGTCGTAAGCATCATTAGGGAAGGGATGCGCCACCCCCAGCCCCCCAAATTCTTCGTCAATCTCAAACGGCGCCGCCCAAAAATGCTTCCCATCCCCCACCAAGGGCGAACCAAGCGGGTTAACCGCAACCAACGCACCAATGGTAATTTTCTGCCCATCATCAAGTGTAATCACGCTAGATGCCGAGCCCAATCCGCCTTTGCAAACCGCAGTCAATGCCCCAGTTCCAGCCCCAATAGAGCCCAGTTCAAATTCAGCGCCAGCAGCCCGCACCGCGTCATAACCCATCTCCCGATAAGGCGGGTATTGCCCCCAATCCTTATCACCACCATTCATTAAATCAAACAATATCGCAGCAGGTATAATCGGCACCCGCAACGGTCCAATTTCAAACCCACGCCCCATTTCCCGTATAGCGGCCTGCGCGCCAGATGCCGCGTCCAACCCAAAGGCCGAGCCACCCGATAAAATCAGCCCGTCAATCTCTTCAACTATATTTTCGGGGCTTAATAAGTCAGTCTCACGCGTGCCAGGTGCGCCGCCCATCACATGCACAGCGGCAATATACGGCGTCTCACAAACAATCGCCGTCACGCCAGATTTTAGCTTTTCGTCAGCTTTGTTGCCAACCATAATGCCGTCAACATCGCTAATTAAATTGCGTTTTCCAGTGCTAATATGGCTCATAATCTGTCTCGCTTAAAATTGGTTTTACGTCATTTAAGCAGATTATAAGTCGATGTCTATAGCGATTTAGATGATTATTTTTAATCAATCAGAAGCGGTGAAATATTCTGGGTATTCAGTCTGCAATGTCGAAATGCGCAATATAGTACCGGTTAAATGGTGGCGCGTGGCAGCCGCAGCTTTTCCTGCATCGCCAGATTCAATGGCACTTAAAATCTCTCTATGGCGTTCAACAATTGTTTCCATACGGCCTTGTTTGGGCAGTTCAAGTCGTTGGCAGCGCGCCAAATGGCCCAGCTTCCCCACCAACAATTCATTTAGATTTTCCATGCCAACCGCTTCAAACAAACAAGTGTGGAAAGCGCGATCTATTTCATTAAACATGTCGGTTTGGCTCTCATCATTCAAACAAGCTTCTTGCATGCGAATAATCATGCTGGCGCGTTTCACCACGTCCGAATTTTCGGTTTCAGCTAAGCGGCTTACCACTTCTATTTCCAATGCCACCCGCAAAAACTGCGTTTCTTTAAGCTGTTGTACATCAATTGCCGAAACCAATGTTTTAGATTGCGGATGCACTTTAATCAGCCCATCACGCTCTAAGCGCTGTAACGATTCACGCAAAGGAGATTGGCTGACATTGTAAAACTTTGCCAGCTCAGCACGCGAAAGCACGGTGTTAGGCACCAGCTCTAAATCAATAATTCTACGCCTCAAATCATTATATACCTGCGTAGTTGGCGAGGCGATGGCATGGTTGGACAAGCTTCTCAGCGTCGAGCCAACGGTTTGAAATGAAGGAGTGTTTTGGTCATCATAGGTCATTGCGGGTTTATAACAAATTTATCCAAACAGCACAACGTCAATGTCAACAGCAGGGTATAAATTAAAATAGATCTAAATTTGCATTGATTTAACTAGTCAACTAATATATCAATTTAAGAGTCACGTTTTAGTAAGCTAGCAAAAATCAATATTTGCATCTTTCTAAAATTAACAAACCAAACAATTCGTAAAAGGGAAAATTATGTTAATGAAAAAATTAAGCCGTATTTCCACGGCTATCACTGCTGCTGCCATCTTGGGCATTAGTGCCACATCAGCCATCGCTGCAGATAGAACTCTAAAATTCCAAACCAGCGCCAATGCCAGCCATTTCACGCTAGCTTTTATGAAAGATAAATGGTTGCCAATATTTGAGCAAATGACTGGCGGCACATTGGCGCTAGATTTTCTACCGCTCGAATCTGTTGTACCACGTCGTGAAACTCCAGAAGCCGTATCTGTTGGCATTCTAGATGGCGATTTCACCGCCGTTAGCTATTTTGCTGGCATCGATCCAGCATATGCATTAATGGGCGATTTAATCGCGGGCTATGACAGCGCCGATCAAATCCAAACCTTCTGCTCACGCGGTGGTGGTAAAGAAATGCTACAAAAAATTCACGACAAGCATTTCCCAGGCGTAAAAGTTATCGGTTGCGGCGCTTATGCACGTGAAGCCTTTGTTTCAACTGTAGCCATTCGTGGTGTTGCAGATCTTAAAGGTCTTAAAATCCGCTCACCAGAAGGCCTAGCAGCCGATGTATTCCGCCGTGCAGGTGCAGCACCTGTATCATTGCCGGGTTCAGAAACCTATGGCGCGCTAGAAAAAGGTGTTATTGATGCTGCTGATAACTCAGCTTACGCCAATAATGATGCCAACGGTATGAATAAGATTGCAAAATTCCCAATCTTCCCAGGCATTCATTCAACACCTATCTTGCAACTCACCATCAACCAAGCCACATGGGATAGCCTCACAGAATCGCAACAAGTCATCTTGTCTGTATGGTTTGAAGCTGCCTATAACGACATGCGCCGCGCGGTCGATCTTGTTGATCGTAAACTGGTTGCACGCGATAGAGCTGCTGGCGAACTAACCATCATCGATTGGAGCCAAGAAGAACGCGATAAATTGCGTACCATTGCTAAAGAAGCATGGGTAGCATTTGCAGAAAGTTCAGAATTAGCTCAAGAAGCTTATGATACACATATCAACTTCATGAAAGAAGCTGGCTTACTCTAAGTCAAAAACAACAATCGCATCCCAATATCACCTATTGGGATGCATCAAAATATGAAGTGAAATGGAATTAAAATGGCAAATGATATGAATCAAAATATCGATGGTGTCTACGATGAATCACCAGTAAAATCCAAAGACTATATTATAGTCGATCACATCAGCCACATCACTGGCTTGGGTATATCTCTCCTCTATATTGTGGCAGCCGTGCTTACTTTATACGAAGTTTTTGCCCGCTATCTATTCAACGCACCCACCTATTGGGCGTTCGAAATCGTTATGGTTTTGGTTGCCGCAAATTGGATGCTATCCGCAGGCTTTGTCACCTTAAAAAAACGCCATATCGGCATCACAGTTTTTCACATCCTCGCCACACCGCGCACCCGCTGGTGGCTCGATACATTCGCCTATACCGTCGGCATTATTGCTATATTTTTACTATTAACCGATGCCTCCATCCGCTCCTATGTCAGCATAGAACGCATAGAACGCACAGGCAGCGCGTTCAATTCGCCCATGCCATTGGTGCTAAAATCTCTGCTAACATTAGGCGGTTTCCTATACCTAGCGCAGCTCACCACCAATTTGCATCGTCATTTTGGCAGCTCCAACATTCGCCATGCCGTCAAAGCATTGGCAGCATTCTTGCTCATTTATTTCATCTCCGCAGCCCTCGCTCATGCTTTGGGCAGTAGCTCAATTTTTGCTAGCATTAGCGGCACATTTAGCGACATTGGCGCAGCATTAGACCCTTCTAAAGTCATCAATATGCGTTCATATGATTTAGGCACAATCTCCCTCATCATGGTTGGCTTGCTTATTTTGCTGATGATGACAGGCATGCCACTAGGCATCGTCACTCTCATCGTCTCCATCATCATGGCACTCACATTTTTCGGTCCCCGCGGCCTGTACTTAGTGTCCTCCAATGCAGCAGGCTTGCTCGAAAAATATTCACTAGTCGCAGTGCCTTTCTTCGTGCTGATGGCTTCAATCCTAGAACGCGCAGGCGTTGCCGAAGATCTATTCGACGCCATGTCAATTTTCGCAGGTAAATTACGCGGCGGTGTCGGCGTGCAAACCGTAGTTGTAGCGGTTATCTTAGCTGCAATGTCAGGCGTTATGGGCGGCGAAATCGTCATGCTCGGCCTTGTCGCTTTGCCGCAATTATTCCGTTTAGGCTATGACCGCAAATTATCCATCGGTCTTATATGCGCCTCAGGCGCCCTAGCCACTCTCATCCCGCCAAGCATCATCATCATCGTCTATGGCCTATCAGCCGAGGTCGGCATTGGCGATCTATTCATGGCAGGCGCAAC
Organism: Hyphomicrobiales bacterium; assembly: GCA_002401855.1. Lineage (GTDB taxonomy): Bacteria > Pseudomonadota > Alphaproteobacteria > Rhizobiales > OSC116 > OCS116. Next base: position 8,445 of record NVUH01000012.1, on the reverse strand, counting down.
TCCAGGCATTATGTTGGCATTTTTCTACGCTATTTATGTCCTCATACGCGTAAACCTAAACCATTCAATGGCACCCACCGCAGCCGAAGTTGCCGAAATCACAGGCGGCACTAAAAAATTATCGCCCGAGCGTAAAATGTCGGTGGTTTTATGCCTCCTACTCATCGCCTCTGTTATGGGCTCTATCTATGGTGGCATCGCTTCAGTTACCGAAGCCGCAGCAGTTGGCTGTATCGGTTCATTAGTGGTCGCAGCCTTCCGCCATAAATTTAATTGGAATGTCATCTCCGAGGCCTTAGTAAGCTCCATGTCAACAGTCGGCACAATCATCTGGCTTGTGTTAGGCGCCGTAAGCTTCGTCGGCATATTTAATCTGGTCGGCGGTGGCGATTTCATGCGCTCTTTATTCCTAGATTTAGGTCTACCAGCCTTAGGCACAATTTTGGTCATGATGGCAATATTGGTGGTGCTCGGCACATTCATGGAATGGATCGCCATCGTATTCATCACCGTCCCCGTTTTCGCCCCCGTGGTGATGACTTTAGCACCAGAGCTTGGCTTAACGCCCGATCAAGCCAAAGTCTGGTTCGGTATATTATTTGTGATGAACATCCAAATCTACTTCCTGTCACCACCCTTCGGTCCCGCCTGCTTCTGGCTCAAATCAGTTGCTCCCAAAGACGTGACATTACAAGAAATTTTCTTGGCGGTATTGCCCTTCATCGGCCTGCAAATATTGGGCTTAATATTGGTCATTATGTTCCCGCAAATCGCTTTGTGGTTGCCAGAATGGCTTAACGGATAAAGAAAGGATATACAAATGAATGACGAAAGAAACAACCGCGCCGATATCGATAAATACGGTATATTATCATGGGTCTATGGCGGCATCATTGCCGCTGTGCTATTAGCCATCATGTTCTTTATGGCCGCTCCCATTTCATAGTTTAGTACCGGAGATTACCCCGTTGGAAAAAGTAAAACAATATCAAGACTTGCGCTCAGCACGCTGGATGGCACCTGATGATTTCCGTTCATTCGGTCATCGCTCACGCACCATGCAAATGGGTTACGGCCCCGAAGATTGGGAGGGCCGTCCCATCATCGCCATCATCAACACATGGTCAGAAGCCCAACCCTGCCACATGCATTTCAAAGACAGAGTTGAATGGGTCAAACGCGGCATCCTCCAGTCAGGCGGCTTTCCAATGGAGCTCCCCGCCCTGTCACTATCCGAAAATTTTGTCAAACCCACCACCATGCTCTACCGCAACATGCTGGCCATGGAAGTCGAAGAACTCCTGCGTTCTCACCCCATAGACGGCGCAGTCCTTATGGGCGGCTGCGATAAAACCACCCCAGGCCTCACCATGGGCGCAATATCAATGGGCGTCCCCTTTATCTTCCTGCCCGCAGGCCCCATGCTACGTGGCAATTATGCGGGTAAAGTCCTAGGCTCAGGCACCGATGGATTCAAATATTGGGACGAACGCCGCGCTGGCACAATCACCCAAAAAGAATGGCAAGGCATAGAAGGCGGCATCGCCAGATCTTACGGCCATTGCATGACAATGGGCACCGCCTCCACCATGACCGCCATCGCCGAAGGCTTCGGCTTCTGCTTACCCGGCGCATCTTCAATCCCCGCCGCCGATGCCAATCATCAACGCATGAGCGCCTCCTGCGGCCGCAGAATCGTCGATATGGTTTGGGAAGATCTAACCCCAGATAAAATCATAACCGAAGCCTCAACCCGCAATGCCATAACCGTTGCCATGGCCACAGGCTGCTCCACAAATGCCATAGTCCACCTCATCGCCATGGGCCGCCGCGCAGGCATCCCGCTAACGTTAGAAGACCTAGACAATGTCGGCCGCACAACCCCAGTTATCGCCAACATCCGCCCCACAGGCAAAGAATACTTGATGGAAGATTTCTTCTACGCAGGCGGCCTTCGCGCATTAATGAAAGAGCTAGGCGATAAATTAGACACCTCAGTCCTAACAGTCACAGGCGAAACCCTAGCCCAAGGCCTAGAAGGCGCCACAAATTACAACAATGATGTCATCCGCCCCCTCTCAAACCCAGTCTACCACGAAGGCAGCCTAGCCGTCCTCAAAGGCAACCTAGCCCCTGGTGGCGCGGTCATCAAACCCGCGGCGTGCGATCCAAAATACCACAAACATTCAGGCCCCGCCCTAATCGCCAACAATTACGCCGAAATGAAAACCATCATCGATGACGAAGATTACCCGATGACCCCAGACACCGTCTTAATCCTGCGCAATGCAGGCCCCCAAGGCGGCCCCGGCATGCCAGAATGGGGCATGATCCCCATGCCCAAAGCCCTGCTAAAACTCGGTCAACGCGATATGCTACGCCTCAGCGATGCCCGCATGTCAGGCACATCCTTCGGCGCCTGTGTCCTGCACATCGCCCCCGAAGCCTACATAGGCGGCCCTCTAGCCCTCATCAAAAACGGCGACATCATCACCCTAGATATCCCCAACAGATCCCTAAAAGTCGAGCTATCCGACGAAGAATTAACAACCCGCAAAGCCAAATGGCAAGCCCCCACACCCAAATACGAGCGCGGCTATGGCAACATGTTCATTAAACATGTACTGCAAGCCGATGCAGGCTGCGATTTCGATTTCCTAACCGCCGATTATGGTGGGCCAATCCCAGAACCAGAAATTAACTAGAGGCAGATATGAAACAACAAACCAGAGAAAAACTAGAGCATGTCTCAGTCGCCACCCTAGCCACGGCATTGTTCAAACGCGGCCTGCGCAATCAAGTCCTACAAGAAGTCCACCCGATTTCGCACAAAGGCAAAAACATGGTCGGCCCCGCCTTTACATTGCGCTACATCCCCGCGCGTGAAGACCGCAACACATTAGATGTTTTCCGCAACCCCGAACACCCTCAACGCATGGCTATCGAACGCTGCCCCAAAGGCCATGTCTTAGTCATGGACAGCCGCAAAGACGCCCGCGCCGCCTCAGCAGGCGATATCCTAATCACCCGCCTCATGGTCAATGGCGGCCTCGGCATCGTTACCGATGGCGGCTTCCGCGATGCATCCACCATTGCCAAACTCGATATTCCCGCCTACCACACCAGACCCTCAAGCCCCACCAACCTAACCCTGCACGAGGCGATCGACATAAACGTCCCCATCGGCTGCGGCGATGTGGCCGTTTTCCCCGACGACATCGTGGTCGGCGATGCCGATTGCGTCATCATCATCCCCGCCAATATAGCCGATGAAATCGCCGCCGAAGGCTTCGAGATGGTCGCCTACGAAGATTTCGTCACCGAACAAGTCAAAGCAGGCGTTAGCATAACAGGCCTATACCCCCGCACGGATGATAAATATATTGCAATTTTCGAACAATGGCGCAAAGATAACAACCGTTAAGCGAGGGGCGCAAAAATGTTCGAAAACAACCTAAAAAAACTCTGGGCAGCAGGCAAACCATCTTTAAACGGCTGGCTCTCCATCGGCAATAGTTACACCGCCGAAATCATGGCCGCCCAAGATTACGACAGCATCTCAATAGACATCCAACACGGTGTGCTAGACATAAACGACATCGTCCCCATGTTCCAAGCCATGCGCGCCTCAGGTGTAGTCCCCATGGCACGCGTCCCATGGCTAGATCCCGCGGCCATCATGAAAGTCCTAGATTCAGGCGCCTTAGGCATCATCTGCCCCATGGTCAACACACCGCAAGAGGCCGCCGAATTCATCTCCTACATGTATTACCCACCCCTAGGCGAGCGCAGCTTCGGCCCCGCCCGCGCCTTGCTAGCCAATGAAGATTATTACAACAACGCCAACGCTCAAATCCTATCCTTCGCCATGGTAGAAACCGCCGAAGCATTGAGTAACCTAGATGCCATAGCCGCCACAAAAGGCCTAGACGGCATCTATGTTGGCCCCGCCGATCTTTCAATCAGCACCAGCAATGGCAAACTAGCCCCAGGCTTCGATCGCCAAGAACCAGAAATGATCGCCTCCCTACAAAAAATCATAGCAGCCTGCCAAAACGCAGGCATTAAATCCGCCCTACATTGCGGCACGCCACAATATGCCAAACAAGCCATAGATTGGGGTTTCGACATGGTCACAGTATCTGGCGACTCACGTTTTCTCTCCATCGGCGCAGCCCAAAGCGTCACCGAATTCCGCACCCTAACCAGCGATGCGCAATCAGTTTCAAAAAATGATAGCGGCTACTAACCTACCAAATCGTATAACCAGCATCAACCAACACCACGCTACCCGTCATGCCACTTGCGGCCTCAGATGCCAAAAATAAATTCACCGATGCAACCTCTTCAGGCCCAATCATCCGTTTCATCGGTGTGCCTTCCATCCAAGGTACAGCATTTTTCGGGTCAAGTATGGCTACATTGCTCATCTCCGTGTCCACATAAGTCGGCGCCACAGCATTCACCCGCACGCCGCGGTCAGCCCATTCCCCCGCCAAACTTTTCGTCATATGGTGCATAGCCGCCTTAGATGCATTATATTGCGCTTGGTTCTGCGGCTTGTTAGATACAAACCCAGACATCGACCCAACAGTCACAATAGAACCCTTTTGCCGCCCCAGCATATATTTGCCAAACGCCCGACAGCTCCAAAAGCACCCATTCAAATTCACATCAATCACTTTTAACCAAGTCTCATCAGGCATATCCTCAGCATTGGTGCTAGGCCAAGCAATCCCCGCATTGGCGATAAGAATATCCACATCACCAATGTCCTTATTGGCCCAATCAGCTACATCATTAGTCGCCGCCGAATCCGTTACATCCAAAACCCTAATGTCAGCTTTATGCCCAAGGCTGCGCAATTCATCTGCCGCTTGCCCCAGCATTTCTTCACTACGTCCTGTCAAAATCACATGAGCGCCCGCTTCAGCCAAGGCATTAGCAGTGTGGCGGCCAATGCCACGGTTCGCACCGGTTACCAACGCAATTTGTCCATCAAGTCGTTGTTTTTGCATATACATATATCAGCCCTCATTATGGTTTAACGTTAATCTATTTATCAGCCTAACATGCCACTAAACCCGCCGCAACTGGTTGCTGAAATGGCGGTTGCTTAAAATTTAAGCATATTAATAATTTATGGCTAATTAATAAGCGTAATTAATTCTCGTTTTTCCACTCATCAAATAATTAAAAAAATAACTTATATATATCAATTAGTTAAAACAAATTTACCCAAGGTAAATAAGTGGCACGATGCTTGCTTTTTACACTTAAGTATAAAGAATTAGGTAAAAATAATAGTAACCCAAAAGGGAATATAATGATAAACAATAAATTCAGCCGCAAGGCTCTGTCAGCACTTGTCATCAGTGCCGCACTCATGGGCTCAAGCGCCATCGTTTCAGCTGCCGATACCATTAAAGTCGGTGTGCTACATTCACTATCTGGCACCATGGCCATTTCCGAAACCACACTAAAAGACACAATGTTAATGCTCATCGAAGAGCAAAACAAAAAAGGCGGCCTTCTAGGTATGCAATTAGAAGCTGTCGTTGTCGACCCAGCTTCAAACTGGCCTCTATTCGCCGAAAAAGCCCGCGAACTCCTCGGCCCTAAAGAAGTAGACGTTATTTTCGGTGCATGGACATCAGTATCACGTAAATCTATCTTGCCCGTAATCGAAGAAATGAACGGCTTGCTGTTCTACCCTGTGCAATATGAAGGTGAAGAATCGTCTAAAAACGTATTCTACACAGGCGCTGCTCCTAACCAACAAGCCATCCCTGCGGTCGATTATCTAATCGCCGAAGAAGAAGTGGAGCGTTGGGTTCTAGCCGGCACCGACTATGTTTACCCCCGCACAACCAACAAAATCCTAGAAGCTTATCTTTTAGCCAAAGGCGTTGCGCCCGAAGATATCATGATCAATTACACACCATTTGGTCATTCAGATTGGCAAACAATTGTATCAGACATTAAAAAATTCGGTTCAACAGGCAAAAAAACCGCTGTTGTGTCCACCATTAATGGTGATGCCAACATCCCATTCTACAAAGAATTGGGCAACCAAGGCGTAGAAGCTGGCGACATCCCAGTCATCGCGTTCTCAGTGGGCGAAGAAGAACTAGCTGGCCTAGATACAAAACCACTAGTCGGCCATCTAGCTGCATGGAACTATTTCCAAAGCGTAGATACAGAAGTGAATGCAGAGTTTATCCAAACATGGAAAGCCTTCATCGGCGATGCAGACCGCGTCACAAATGACCCAATGGAAGCTCATTATATTGGCTTCAACATGTGGGCAAAAGCTGTCGAAAAAGCTGGCTCTACCGATCCAGATGCAGTTGGCGAAGCCATCATCGGCGTATCAGTGCCTAACCTCACAGGCGGTTATTCTGCCATGATGCCAAACCATCACATCACCAAACCAGTCCTAATTGGCGAAATCCAAGAAGACGGTCAATTTGACATCGTAAGCCAAACTGACGGCTTAGTAGCTGGTGACGCATGGTCTGATTTCCTCCCAGGTTCAAAAGACCTAATTTCAGACTGGCGCGCCCCACTTAGCTGTGGCAACTTTAACGTCATGACAGGTAAATGTGGCGGCGCTGAATAACCTTTAAAATATCAGGCGAATCACACCAGATTCGCCTGAACAGAAATTTAGTTATTTAAAACTCTAGATTCATCATCTCATCATTTATGAGTGCTGAATCGGGGTTTTATTAGGAATCTCTATGTCATTATTTCGAAATTTTCTCACCATCATTAGCATGGTCTTGGCGCTTTTCTCCGCCCCAAGCCTAAGCATGGCCGATGAAGCCGAACTCACCAGCTTAGTCGCCGATCTAAACCAAAAAAGCTTCAACAAAAAAGGCAAAGCAGTAGATGCCCTAGTCGCCAGCGGCGATCCCCGCGTGGCCGTCATCATCAGCGCCTTATCCGATAGCAACCTATACATTCGAAAATCCGACAAAAAAATATTCATCACCCAAAAAGGCGGCGATGGCTTACTACTAACCGATGCGGTAACAGGCGCCGATGCTGGCACAGCCGCAAAAAAAGCCCTAACAAAAATCAAAACCAACAACAAGTTACGCCGCAAATTAAGCGCCGTCCTAGGCAAATTAACCCTGCTAAACGAAGATGATGAGATCAGACTCAGCGCCGCAAACGCAGTCCTAAAATCTCAAGATCAATCCGCCCTAGAAACCTTAGAACAAGCCCTAGAACAAGAACAAAACCCCAAAATTAAAACTGTCATGCAAACCGCAATGGCCGCCTTACTAGTAAACTCCGACCGCCCCATAGACGACAAGCTAACCGCCTTGGTGGTGGCGTAGCCAGTTTTGATTGCAATGGAGATAGAATGCCCGATGTGTTTTTAGCAGGGGGCGAAAGTGCTGCTAAGCTTTATGTGAATACATCTACAACTGGTGGTGATCTATCCTTCAAAGAGAAATCAATATTTGAAGATAATGCAGAGTTTAAAAAAGTTACAGGCGCTTATGCAATAAACTTGAATAACGATGAACACCCAGACTTAGTGGTAATGCGCGTTGGTAAAAACTACCTTTTAAAGGGCGGTAAAGATTGCACGTTCACAAAAGCAAACGAAGAATTTTCATTTGACGGTGGTAAAGCTTGGACAACTGGGTTCGCGGCAAAATGGGAAAAAGATGCTAACTTTCCAACGCTGGCTTTTGCAAATTATATAGACCGCAGAGCGCCAAATTCGCCATGGGGAACATGTGAAGACAATCGCATTGTTCGCTCTGGTAACAAGGTTGCAAAGTTTTCTGATGATTATCCATTGTCGCCAAGTTATTGCAGCCTGTCAGCATTGTTCACAGATTGGAACAATACGGGCAATTTTGATTTGCGTGTAACAAATGACAGACAATATCACCGCGGCGGACAAGAACAATTATGGTCTGTGGAAGCTGGCAAAAAACCAAGAGCATATAGTGCAAAAGATGGTTGGCGTAAGTTGGTCATCTGGGGAATGGGCATTTCTGAGGCTGATCTAAATGGTGATGGTCGTCCAGAATATGCATTGTCTTCTATGGGCGATACAATGCTGCAATCTATCGACGAAGAAGCAGACGACGATCAGCCGATATACCGTGATATTGCATTCGATAAAGGCTCTACTGCCCATAGACCTTACCATGGAGGGGACTTAAAACCTTCTACGGGCTGGCACACAGAATTTGCAGATTTTAACAATGATGGTCGAAGCGACTTGTTCATTGCAAAAGGCAATGTCGCAAAAATGTCAGACTTTGCAGCCTTCGATCCAGACAATTTATTGCTTGGTACGTTAAGTGGTAAATTTATCGAAAAAGGTGCTGAGGCAGGCATTGCAATTGCGCGCCGTGGGCGCGGTGCAGTGGTCGAAGATTCTAACGCAGACGGACAGCTAGATCTTTTAGTTGT
>NVUH01000011.1 GCA_002401855.1 Hyphomicrobiales bacterium | reverse complement strand
ATTTTCACACTGTGATTCACCACCTTGGTCAGTTTTTCGCGGTCATCATCATGCCAATGTTCAGCAAATTGATTGCTCGAGGCCAACACAACCGCAAATAAATAAACTGCTCCAATAATGTGGTTTTCACCGCCGCATAATAAACCGCAATGTCCTCAGGCTGCATAAAATATTCCAAAATCACAATGTCAGTATTGGCCATCACCAACATAAAACTATCGGTCAATAGTAGAGGCAAGGCCAAGCCTATCCATGGTTTCCATAAATATATCTTGGTCTGGTTTTTTACCTTTTGCTTTATCCGCCGTTGGATTAAGAAAAGCTGTATCACTGCGGTTAAAAATGAGCCAACAATACAGCCCATCATCACCACTTGCGCGTCAATTTCATCATATAAAAATATAAAACTTGCCGAAAATATCAGCACAAAAAACGGCCGCAATAAATAATTGGGTATCAAACCCAAATATATCCACTCATTAGCACGGCACATGCCTTCTTGCACATCCACCAAGGCAAATAATGGTATGCAAACCATTCCCAATATCAACGGAATGCCATACATATTATGGGCCAAATCGCCCCATAGATAAACGCCCAATATACCAAAAATTGTGATTAAAACTGCCAAAACAAGGCTAAAAATCCGCCCCAAAAACATCAGGCCTAAAAATTCTGCCACTTTGCCATGCTTAAAATAAGATGGCAAATGTTTGACCATCACCATCGAGAAACCCAGCGTCGAGATCGAACCTAAAATCACCACCCACGTCCAAACATAGGTATAAATACCAAATTCTCGAGTGCCCAACCAGCGCGCCAATATAACGTGTGAAAAATAGATAAATGCCGCACTCATCAAACGAATGCCAAATGCCAACATGGCTTTGCGGGTCGACTTGGCTTTTTCACTGCGCCCCATTAGGCCAACATATAATTTGCGCAATTTTCGTTTCATCAACTGTCTCCGCTCTTAGCAAAAACGGAGCCATATTGCCCAAAGTCTCTAAGAATCTTTATTTGCCAATATGCCATATATCTTGTTAAAAAAGTCTTTCGTCACGATGGGTTTTTCTATCAGGCCTCTAAAACCTAAATCTATAAGCTGTTGTTCTAACTCATCACCCACATCCGCGGTTAAAGCCAGCATGTTTTCACCGCCAAATTCACCCAGCAAATCTTCCCCCCTGCCATCTGGCAAATTTAAATCCACTAAAATAAGCGCATATTTATGCGGCTTGATTAAATATCTAGCTTCGGTCATCGATGGCGCAATGTCAAAATCAAAGCCTGCACTACCCAACATTGTCCCAATAATATGTTGGTTCAACCGATTGTCTTCCACCACTAATATGCGCCCCTCACGTTTCACATCTGGGGTTACATTCGCTCTATCACTATGCGCTCCATTTTTCGGCTTTTGCATCACAAATGGCGTGGTCGCGCTGTTTGCTAACATCGGCTTAAAATCTTTATCAACATTCAACGGCAATCGCAGCCGGAAACAAGAACCAACATTGACATTTTTCGGGTGGTTCAGTTCAACACTTATGTCACCTCCCATATTTTGAGCCAAAGTCCTGATGATCCACAAGCCAAGCCCCACACCTTTTTGATCCAGCGCATTGTCCATACGCCCATATTCTTTAAATATTTTAGCCCGCGCGGCTTCATCATCAAATCCAAGGCCAATGCCCGTGTCAATCACATCAAATATCAGCGGTATTTTGGCCTCCACATCATAATGAACATGAATTTGAATCTGCCCCTTTTCGGTATATTTAATGGCGTTTTCAATCAAATTCGATAATATCTGCCCCAAACGCACCACATCGGTTTTCACAAATTTAGGGCATTTTTCTTCSACMYWYARYTTYARCAATARGCCTTTATTGGCGGCCATATGGGTRTARGGCATSACAAATATTTCCATAAAAYYAGCCAATTCCACGGCTTCGATATTCAGGCTGGTTTCGTTTTTTCTAAATTGCTCAATTTCCAAAAAGCTTTGCGACAAATGCACAATGCGTTCAGAAGTTTGTTTCAAAGCTTTTTTATAAAATTCATGCGATTTTGCCAAACTTTCATCCAGCAACATTTCACTTAAATTGCTCACAATGCCCACTTGGGTTCTAATCTCATGCACAATCATGCCATAAAAGCGCCGTTCTTCTTGCACCAGTTCACGCAGCTTGGCCGCATCCATCAGTTCAAGATTGTTATTTTTATTATTTGAAATTTTGGTCATATTTTTTGCGCATAATTCCCTCAATTGCTTTGGCCATGTTACGCATATTTTTGGGCTCAAGTAAATCCGAAATAAAGTCTAAACCTTTATTCTGAGGTAATATTTCTCTCACACTTTGGCCATTATTCGACTTAGATATTTTTTTAAAATCATCATCTAGCAACAAATCATGATGAAAATAAATTGGCCGCGGTAACTTAAGTAAAGTTTGCATAACTGTATGAATATAAGTGGCTTTTAACAAGTCCATACCCCGCACAATGTGAGTGATGTTCTGCATCGCATCATCCACCACCACGCTCAAATGATAGCTAGTGGCTATGTCTTTACGCGCCAACACCACATCCCCCCAAACCAAGGGGTCAAACGCCACTTCAACTATTTCGTGTCGCGCCAAGTCAATTGATAAAAAGCTGCATACCTCGCCCATTTTTTCAACAACATCAAGCGCCGCAGCCATATCAAACCGTAGCGTAAACGGTTCATTTCCAGCCAATATGCTTCGTTGGTCTATAAGACCATAACCTTTGTATAAGTTGGGGTATATAAGCCCCCCGTCAGGGTCAAATACTTTTGCATGATGTGCGTAATGTCGCTTAATATCACCACGCGTTGCCACACATGGGTATAACACACCAAGCGCAGTCAATTTTTCCAACGCCACTTCATAAGCGTCTTGCCGTGCACTTTGGTATAAAATCTTTGCATCCGATGTCACTCCAATTGCCGCCAAATCCGCAAGCCAAGCAGTTTTATAAGCGTCTGTGCAGCGCAATGGGTCAATATCTTCCATACGGATGATAAATTCCGCACCCAATTGATTGGCAATTTCCACATTCAACAAAGCCGAATAAGCGTGGCCTATATGCATAAAACCATTTGGGCTTGGCGCGAATCGCAATTTTTGTTTAGGGTCAAAATTCATTAATTATTTTTCAAAGAGTGTCATATGTCAAAAAATATCATCACCATAAATGGCCCGCGTCTMGAGCCAAAAGAACAAATCAACAAGCTGGTTATATTTTTGCACGGCTATGGCTCCAATGGCAATGATTTAATCTCACTCACCGAGTCTATCTACAAATCATTACCCCACACCGCCTTTGTCAGCCCCAACGCACCTTTTGCTTGCGATGGCAGCCCTTCAGGCTATGAGTGGTTCCCCCTCTATAGCTTAAGTTATGCAGAGAAATTAAAAGGCACGCAAATGGCCGCCCCACATTTAAACGCATTCATCGATGCCCAAAAAGCCAAATATGGCATAGAAGATAAAGACATCGCACTGTTTGGTTTTTCACAAGGCACCATGATGGCGCTCTACATTGCGCCGCGCCGCAAACAAGCTTTAGCTGCCGTTGTCGGCTTTTCAGGTGCCCTCACCGCGATAGACGAATTGGCCACCGAAACCACCGCCAAACCACCAATATTATTGGTGCATGGCACACAAGATGATGTGGTGCCCTATAGCAGTTTGGCCGAGGCCGAACAGGGCTTAAGCAAAAATGGTTTTGACGTCATAACCCACAGCAGCCAAGGCACCGCCCATGGCATTGCCCCCGATGGCATCAACATGGCTCGTGATTTTTTGGTCAAACATTTAATCAGCGATTCTTAAGCAAGCTAAACGCACAAACATCCACAATTAGTAGCGAAACTAAGGCGTTATAGCCAGCAAAACTAATGCCAAATAGCCGCCAATTGGCCACGTCACAAGGCACGATTTTCACATCACTCACCAGCGCCAATAAGTCAACATCAGCGCTTATGTTCAAGCCTGCGCCCGTGCAACTCACAGGGCCAGGCCAAAAGCCCCATTCAATGCCAGCATGGTAAGCGCCATAAAGCCCACCCAAAAACATCAATATGCCCAAACCAATCATCAAGCCTTTGCCAATAAACCTGTCACTTGCCAGCGCAATGATCGCAATCGCAATCAGCGCATAATAGGGCAAGCGCTCTTCATAACACAAAGCACAGGGTTGGTAATTCAACACATATTCATAAAATAAAGCCGTGCCAATGGCAGTCAGCGCAAAAAGCAAAATCAACCAAAGGCCGTGTCGATAGGTGAATGTCATATAAATCCCGTTTTTGCTCATTTGCTCAAACCATTAAGGCGACAATATGGCCTATACATATTTGACCAAAATAAAACTACCAATCAGCAAAACACAAAAAATCACAAATAAAATGCCCAAGCGTTTTTCAATAAAATGCCGTATCGGGTCACCAAAATAATATAACAATCCTGCAACCAAAAAGAACCTAGCCCCACGTGCCGCGACACTGGTCAACATAAATATGGTAAAATCAAGCCCCGTCACACCCGATGTTATGGTGATCACTTTATAAGGAAACGGCGTCACACCCGTCACAAAAACCGACCAAGCGCCCCATTCATTAAAGGTCTGCTTAAACGTCTCAAACTGGTCTTCATAATGATAGAATGCCAACAAAGGCTGGCCAATGGCCTCAAACCCGACCGAGCCAATTAAATAACCAAACGCCCCGCCCAAAACCGAAGCAAAGGTCGCCACAAAAGCAAAATAAAACGCCTTACTACGCAGCGATAAAACCATCGGAATCAACAAAATATCAGGCGGAATCGGGAAAAAGCTACTCTCCGCAAAGGCCACCAATACCAGTCCCCAAATGCCATATTTACTTTCACCCAGACGCATGGTCCAATCATATAAAGCTTTAATCATTTTCTTCTCACTCACCAATCATTCGGCTCTTATAGCCACAGCATCATGCTATAATCAATTCATTTATATAAAATAAACTGGGAGAAGTTGGTTTTTTAAAACTCATCGCTTGACGCATCAAAACTTTTAGCTATTATCGCGACATTATCGACGTGTATGCCTCTGTGGTGGAATTGGTAGACACGGTAGATTCAAAATCTGCTGTCCTTCGGACGTGCCAGTTCGAGTCTGGCCAGAGGTACCAAATACAAAGTGGTACCATACCATATAGGTTGATAATTCAAGAATAAGCGGCTTCATAGCCGCTTTTTTTGTGCCTCAGCCAAAATAAACCAAATAAATATAATGCACCCACATAAGAGCCCCAATCAGCAACATAATCGCCACCGCGGCCGATCCACAATCCTTCGCCGCCCCCATCAAAACATTTTCAACCTCTAGCTGATCAACAATCGATTCAATCGCCGTGTTTATACATTCAATCGCCAAGCTCGCCATAAATGGCACATTCATCACCCAAAAATATAAAAATCCCAATTCAAAATAAAACGAAAGCCCCAAGCTTAAAACCAGAAAAAACAAATTCCGCCGAAAACTAGTTTCGCTTTTATACACATATATCAAACCCGACATTGAATATTGGCAGGCCTGAAAAAATTGGATGACATAATTGCTCGATGTTCGTTTAGCGCTCATTTAAGCCCCGCAAATAAGCCCCGCAAAATTCAACTAATATATAAGTTAGCTTCAACAAATAGCAGCAATTACTGCATTTTCCAAAAACAATTTATTTTAATCAGTTTACAGCCCATATTTTTCGCTCTACTACTTTTAATATACGAATAAAAGGTGGCCACCAATCATGCTCAAATCTGCCCAGTTTTTCTGGCTTATTATATTAATTTGCGCGCCCATTTTAGCGCAAGCAAAACCTCAAATTGTATTTGATGTCAGCTCAGGCCGTGTTCTGTCTGCCACAGATATTGATCAAAAATGGTATCCCGCCTCACTCACTAAAATCATGACAGGCTATTTGGCGTTTCATGCCATCACCACCCGCAAAGACATTTCACTCACCACCAAAATCACCCTGTCTAAACATGCCGCCAGCCAACCACCCAGCAAATTGGGCATCGGCGCAGGCCGCTCCCTCACCATGGAAAAAGCCCTAGAAGCCCTATTCATCCGCTCCACCAATGACATCGCGGTCGGCATTGCCGAAAAAATCTCAGGCTCCGAAGCCAATTTCATCGACCTAATGAACCGCACCGCCCAGCTTTTAGGTATGAGCCGCACCCATTTTTCCAACCCACATGGCTTGTTTAAACGCGACCAAGTCTCCACCGCGCGAGATCTCGCCAAATTAACCCACAGCATATTAAAACAATACCCGCAATTTGCCCGTTTTTACAGTATGCGTTATCTAGAAATTGGCGGCAAAAAATTCCGCAATCGCAATGGCTTGTTGCGCAATTATCAAGGTGCAGATGGCATGAAAACAGGCTTTGTCTGCTCATCTGGCTATAATTTAATCGCCACCGCCACACGTAACGGCAAAAAAATCGCCGCCATAATGATGGGTGGCAAAAACGTAAAATCACGCGATGAGCAAGTCACCACAATGCTCGATTCTGGCTTCAGCCAATTAACCACTAATAATATAAGCAACAATGCCACCATATATACCGCCCAACGCCAAGCCTATAAACCACCATTTGACATGCGGCCCATTTCTTGCGCCCCAATAAAGAAAAAATAAGCAATCGAGCGTAATATAATGGCATCATCTAATAAATTAACTTGGGTTTTACTCAGCCTCACTGCCTCAACCAGTTTTGCACTCATCGCCCCCTTCGCCGTTTTGGCCGAACAAGCAGGCCTGCTGCCAGGTTATGCAGTGCTTTATCGCTACATATTGTTAGTCGCCATCGCCACCCCCTTAATTTTATTGTTCGCCCGCCATCATTTCAAATTCAGCCGCCTACAATTTTGGCTGCTCATCCTGCAATCATGCTCAACCGCCATATTGAACATTTCCTACATGGCGGCATTATCCTTCATCCCCGTCAGCCTAACGGTCATTATATTTTTCATATCACCCCTAATCACCTTAATGGTGGCGCCATTTGTGTTTGGCGGCCGCTTAAGCCCCACCAGAGCCGTCATATTTTTCGTCGCCTTCATTGGCCTCATCATGGTGGTCGGGCCACAATTCTCCAATCTCGACCCAATCGGCATCACTTTGGCGCTCATCGCCGCCGTCACTTCGGTCAGCCAATTATTGTGTATGAGTAAATTAGCCAAAGAAATCAGCCCCGTGGCTTTACTTTACAGCGTCCACACCATCGCCATGTTCATCACATTTGCCATTATTGGCGTTGCAGTCTCTACTGGCAATATGGCCGCGCCCATCGGCCTAAATCTCGATATGTCGTTCAACTTTGCCGCCATTGTCATCTGCTATATTTGCGGCTATACTCTGTTCACCGTCGTTGCCAAAAACCTAGAACCCACCACCATTTCTTTGATTGCCAATATCGAACCCGTGGTCACCATCTCCATTGCCGTCATAGTGCTAGGCGAGGTGCTAGAAACTCAACAAATATTTGGCGTAACTGTAGTTTTAGGCGCATTAATCGTTGGCAGTCTTTACAGAGAAAAGCAGGCTTAATATGAACAAACCCGCACCCATAAAAATCACCATCCTAACGGGGTTTCTAGGCGCAGGCAAAACCACCGTTTTAAACGAAGTTCTGCAAGACAAACGCTTTGCGGGCACCATGGTCATCATCAATGAATTTGGCGATGTCGGCCTCGATCATTTAATGGTCGAAAACACCGAAAACGACATGCTGGTCATGCAAAGCGGCTGTATTTGCTGCTCAATTCGCGGCGATTTGGTCACAACTTTCGAAAAGATCCTCCGCGATGTTGATAACAAACGCATCAAACCGATCGATCACATCATCATCGAAACCACAGGCATCGCCTCCCCAGGCCCCATCATTGCCAGCTTTTTAAGCCACCCCTATTTGCACTTGCGCTTTAACCTAAGCCAAATCATCACCATTGCCGATGCCACCGCCATTACCGACACGCTAAATGCGCACGAAGAAGCCCAAACCCAACTCGGCATGGCCGATCAAATCATCATCAGCAAAACCGATTTAGTCGCTCAAGATAAGTTACCAGAAATCCTCAGCAACATCGCCCGCTACGCTCCCAAAACACCCATTCACATAAAACAAGACATCAAAATCGCTGATTTAATATTCAGCCAAGGAAAAACCAAACATGACCAAAATACTCATCATAGTCATCATCATTCTGGCAGTCATCATCATCAGCATGATCAAAACGCGCATCAAGAAATAGACAGTTTAAGCTTCAGTCAAGACGGCGCCTATAACCAACAACAATTATGGAATTTCTTAGATATTTTACGCTCCGAATATGGCGCCAATATTCTACGCATCAAAGGCATTGTCACTTTTGACGATGCCCCCAAAAAAACCTATGCCATTCACGCCGTTCAACATCTTTTATTCCCCGCCAAAGCCTTGGACATAAAATTTTCAGGCCAAAGTGAATTGGTCATCATCGGCAAAGCCTTAAATAAAGGCAAAATCCAAGGCCTTTACCGCGCCTTTTTAGGCCAAATCCGCCATGATGAACCCGACCAAGCCGCCATCGAAGACAATCCACTCAGTCTGTTAGGCGCTTCCATAAATACAGGAAAAAATTAAATGCTAAAAGACTCTACACTCAAGGTTTGGGGCCTCAAAAATTGCGACACCTGCAAAAAAGCCACAAAATGGCTCGACGCCGAAAATATCGATTATGAATTTCTAGACATCCGCAATCCAACTCCCGATCAAGCCACATTAAAACACTGGCTTTCCGAAGCCGGGGATAAAATATTAATCAACCGCCGCTCAACTTCATGGCGAAATTTATCAGATGAACAAAAAAACAGCACAACCGAGCAACAATTCTTAACCTTAATTACCGAAAACCCCACCCTAATAAAACGTCCCGTTTTCGTGAAACATAGCGTGAAACAAGACGAAAAAACCCAAATTACCGTCGGTTTTAACGCAAAAAACCCACCTTTTTGATGCTTTTTTAGCGTTTTTTGATCATTTTTTGGCCAAAAACAGCCGAAATAACCCAATTATTTTGGCTGTTTAAGGTGCGAACAGCACCCGTCGCCACTGCGACGCACCCGCGTAGGCCAGCGCAAAGCGCGGTATGGCCGCGAGCGAAATTAAGTCCTTATTTTGATCAAAAACACCTCTATATTCTCGATTTTTTCCACTTCCACCCCCAAAAATTCATAACCTTTTTGACCACAAAAATGCTCGCTATCAAGCGGCGACATCGGGTCAGTAGCGCGCAACAAAATCACCGACTCATTTTCAACCTGCATGGCCTTCTTTGCCAGCTTCAATACGGGCATCGGGCATAATAAACCTTCCGCATTTATCACATAATCCGCAATTATATCAATCACCTTCACCATTAGATCTACCTGTAATTTAAAAAACCAATTTATAATTTCATTATCAGTTTTTTCCATGTTAGGCTAGATAAAACGGCCAAACTTAAGGGAGCATCATGGGGTTCATCTCAAGTATAAAAAGCGAAATTACCTATTTAAAAGGCTTTCTATCCATAAAAGCCATATTGAAACCAATATCCGCCAACCCCACCACCATTTTGGCCGATCGATGGGATCTGATTGCCAAACAAAACCGCGATAAAACCGCCCTATTTTTTGAAGACCGCCAAACCACCTACGGGCAATTCATTGATTTATCTAATCAATTCACCCGTTGGACATTTGACATCAAAATCAAAAAAGGCGATTGCATCGCCGTTTTGATGAATAATTGCCCCGAATATATCTCCACTTGGCTCGGCATTTCACGCTCGGGCGGCGCCGCTGCCTTGCTCAATACCAGCCTTACAGGCATGGGTTTAGCCCATTGCATTAACATTGTCGGTGCCAAACATATCATCATCGATCCCGAGCTGGCCGCCCATTTTGAATCGGCCAAAGAATTCATCGATAATGACATTAAAATCTGGGAATTTGACCCCGATATGCCCATTTCAACCGATAGTGATATATCGCTAAACGCCGCCCTAGCGGCCTTTAGCGGCGATACGGTGGCCAAAACCGATCGCCCCAACATCACCATTGATGATCCCTGCGTTTACATCTACACCAGCGGCACAACGGGCTTGCCCAAAGCTGCCAAAATCACTCATTTCAGAGCCCAATCCATCAGCCGCGGCTTCACTGCCATCATGAGCACCACGTCTGAAGATCGGGTCTATATCACCCTGCCATTATTTCATTCCAACGGTGGCATTTTGGCGGTTGGCGCGGTGCTCAATGTCGGTGGCCAAGCCATCATTAAAAAGCGCTTTTCAGTGTCCGAATTTTGGGATGATTGCGTTAAATATGAAGCCACAATCTTCCAATATATCGGCGAGTTATGCCGCTTTTTAACCAATGCTCCACACAACCCAAACGAAACCAAACATAAGCTACGCATAGCCTGTGGCAACGGTTTGCGCCCTGATGTCTGGAAAGAATTTGAAAGCCGTTTTCAAATCCCGCAAATATTGGAATGGTATGGCGCCTCCGAAGGCAACGCGCCTTTATTTAATTTAGACAATACATTTGGCTCGATCGGCCGCGTGCCATTTTGGGCCAAAAGCCTGCTCAATCTATCCATCGTTAAATATGACATAAGAGCAGACAGTGAAATTCGCGATGCCGATGGATTATGTATTGAAGCCGAAGTCGATGAAGTTGGCGAGCTTATTTCTAAAATCATCAATGATGGCTCATCCCCAACCAATCGCTTTGATGGCTATGCCGACAAAAAAGCCACGGTTAAAAAAATACTGCATGATGTTTATGAAAAAGGCGATGCATGGTTTAGAACTGGCGATTTAATTCGCAAAGACAAAAAAGGCTATCACTATTTTGTCGACCGCATTGGTGACACCTTCCGCTGGAAAGGTGAAAATGTCGCGACCAGTGAAGTGTCAGAAGCCATCTCACTTTACCCCAATATTGTCGAGGCCAATGTCTATGGCGTTTATGTGCCAAAATCTGATGGCCGCGCCTGTATGGTGGCGCTAAATATAGAAAAAGACTTTGAATTTGATGGGCTTATGGCCTATGCCGCCGCCCATTTACCCACCTATGCACGGCCCTTATTTGTCCGCATTCAAGATGAAATCGAAAAAACTGGCACCTTTAAGCAACGCAAAGTTGATCTGGTTGAAGAAGGTTTTGACCCAACAAAAATCGATGACCCACTATATTTTGCCAACCCTGAAAGCCAAAAATTAGAACCAATTACCGATGATTTATATGAAAAAATCTGCAAAGGTAAATTCAAAATTTAAGGTGTAAAATGACAAAAATATCTGAAATCAGCGCCAAAGCCATAGATTTTTGGCAAAATGCCGGCAGCAAAGCTTGGTTCAGAAAATCTGATGAATTTGATGCCAAAATGGCCGCAACATTTGCCGATGATTTGACCTATTTAGAGACAATAGATTTGCCTAAATATTTTGCCAATTCAACCAATGCTTCTGAAATTCTGGGCATTATATTATGCCTCGATCAATTTAGGCGCAACCTCAACCGTGGCAGCGGCAAAGCCTTTAAATTCGACCCTCAAGCTTTGGCATTATCTCGCCAAATGGTTGAAAATAAAATGCATTTAGAAATTGACAAAGGCTTACGCATGTTTACATATATGCCCTATATGCACAGCGAAGATTTAAGCATACAGGAACAAGCCCTCATTTTGTTCGACAATAGCGAATTTGCCGTCACCCACTATGACCTGATTAAAAAATACGGCCGCTTTCCGCATCGCAACGAGGTTTTAGGCCGCACCAGCACGCCCGCGGAGCTTGAATTTTTAGAAACAGATGGATTTAAAGGCTAGTGGCTAAGTTTAAATATAAGAAACCCGAAAATCATGTCAAAAAACGCAGTGAATTATCACCCGCTATCAAGCAAACTTTGCTCGAAAGCATTCGTGAGCAATGGCCAGAACACCCGCGTTATAACGGCATGGCCAATTTTTGGTTGGGCATTCACCGCAGCCTGTTAAATGGCTCACACCAATTGGCCAATGGCTTTGAAGCCTTGCTCGACACTCCACCAAGCGAAGTACAGGATGCCTTAAACGCCGCAAAATTACAACAATTTGGCAATCATCTCATTTCGCAATTACATCATCATCACGAAATTGAAGACCATAATTATTTTCCACAATTCATTCAGCTTTACCCCAATATGGAACATGCAATAAACCTGCTGGATGGTGACCATCAAGTGTTGCATCAAGCCTTAGAAGACACTCAGTTGGCATTGGTAGATTTGGTGGCACAAAAACCAATTGACCGCGATATGATCGCCCAAGTGGCCAAAGGCAGCCGCGAGCTTGAAAAAATCATCACCCGCCATTTATGGGATGAAGAAGAAATCATCATTCCGATTTTGCTAGAGCATGGATAACAAGAAAAAATGATCACTGTCTGGTCGCAGACCACGAAAGCATCATCATGCAAGCCAAAACCCCACCATTATTGAAGTGTTTGAATGGAAATTTAAACCCTGATGAACCAAGCTCATGAGCATCCATCAGTGCTAAAAATGTGAGCAGATTATGACAATTGCTCCGCCCATGTGCCGCTCTCAGAATTACCTAAAATATCTGATTTATTTTCGGGATTCGCGCCTTCAAATTAAAGCCCGTCAAACCTCTAATTATCTAACACTAGATCGTCTTCACCAATATCACTCACTGATGATGTGTTGTTTTCGACCACCGCATCAAATATCAGCATATCAAGTGGGCGATTGCTATAAATAGCCCACAGGCCTTCAGGCGGTATGGCTGGCGCCTGAAATGGTATTTGTTGTGGCTCATCAGGCAATTGCTCAATCGATTGGTCTATGCTTGATGGTTCTGCGGTTGACGGCGCAATGGTTGATATTTCAACACTCGATGGCACAGCAGCTTTTTTAGGCGTTGGGACAGTATTCTTGCTAGCAACATTCTCACTCGCAACAATGATATCCGCTGATTTTGGTGGCGCGATCACCCCATCAGCTGGTGCAAAAACATAGCGTCTGTTGGCCACAATCATTTTAGGCGGCACACCAGTTTCTCTAAAAATCTTATCGCCTTCAGCTAGGTTTTTCCAAAAATCCAACCATTTATTATCTTTATGTCTAAGATAATTAAACCCATTTAAGCGGAACGGAAAAGCGTGCACATGAAACCGCCTCTGACCATTTTTAAACGCATCACGTGCCAGCAAATAAACCTCTTCGATGTTTGGATTGGTGAGGGCATAGCAGCCGCGCGATGAACATTCACCATGCACCATAAGTTGGCTGCCCGTGCGGCCAAGTGCGCGGTCATAAAAATTTGGATACCCCAAATTAAACGACAAATAATATTTGGAACGTGGATTCATTTGTGCTGGCGTCACCACATAAAAACCTTCTGGAGCTTGCCGATCACCTTCTTTAAGCTTGGGGCCTAACTCGCCCGACCAACTGCAAATGCCATAACTTTTGAAAAACTTAAACCGACCATCTTTTTCCATCCACACTTCAAAGCGATTTTCTTCTTTATACAGCCGTGCCAAAATATGCGCGCCAACTTGAAAGCCTTTGGCTTTAATGGTTCTGACCAAATGCGGCGGCAAAGGTTTTTTCCACGCATCGCTGTCGGTAAACCAGTTACAGCCCGACAATGTAGCCAATGATAAAGTGATGAAACAAATTTTAACCCAAGAAAAAACCTTCAAAGCATTCCCCATACTTAAACAAATTAATCAATTTATAACCATAGTTGAAAATATTTAACAAATATTTGCACATTAAATCAAAACATAAAAATTCACATTAAAGTGATCAATATATCCATGTATACAATATAATGTACAAGAAGCTAATTTTAAAGACCTTGGCCAATATTTAAAAACCGATCATGGCGATGATTTAAAATGTCTGGTTTAGACATGCCATCAAATTTAGCCAATTGCTTGGCAATCGACACCGAAATGTTATCCATCGCAGCTTCTGGATTGCGATGCGCGCCGCCAACAGGCTCGGCAATAATCTCTTCAATCACCCCAAAACCTTCAAGGTCCTCGGCAGTTATTTTCATATTCAAAGCCGCATCTCTGGCCCGTTTGGCATCACGCCATAAAATAGACGCAGCCCCTTCAGGACTGATCACCGAATAAATGCTATTTTCCAACATCATCACTTTATTGGCCGCTGCAATGCCGATCGCGCCGCCAGACTGGCCTTCGCCAACAATCACCGTTAACATTGGCACGCCGATTTGCAAACACACCTCGGTGCTGCGCGCAATGGCTTCGGCTTGGCCGCGTGCCTCGGCACCAATACCAGGGTATGCGCCCATTGTATTGACCAAGGTGATAACCGGCATGTCGAATTTATCAGCCATTTTCATCAATCTTTGTGCCTTACGATAGCCTTCTGGCCGCGCCATGCCAAAATTATGTTTAAGCCGCGTTTCGGTATCATGGCCAGTTTCATGGCCAATCACAAAAACCGGGCGGCCGTTAAACCGCGCGGGACCGCCAACAATCGCATAATCTTCAGCAAAATTGCGATCACCAGCCAAAGGCGTGAATTCATCAAATATATAAGTTGAAAGGCTAGAAAAATGTGGGCGGTCTGGGTGGCGCGACACTTGAGTTTTTTGCCATGCATCTAAATTGGCATAAGTGGTTGCCAATGCCGCGTCTGATTTTTCTTGCAGGCGTATGACCTCATCATCGATTGACATTGAATCATCAGCTGCTGCCAACGCCTGTAATTCGGCTATTTTTCCGTCTAGATCAGCAATTGATTTTTCAAATTCTAAATAAGTTGTCATTCAACATTCCTTGACACTATAATATTAACCTCTTTTAACAAGCTTATTAGGCTTTCGCAAGCGGATGATGTTCAAACACCAGCTGCTTCAGCCTTTCATCCAATATATGTGTATAAATTTGCGTGGTCGAAATATCGGCATGGCCCAACATTTGCTGCACCGCTCGCAAATCTGCGCCATTGGCCAATAGATGTGAGGCAAAAGCATGACGTAATATATGTGGTGATATTTTTTGAGAATCCAAGCCTATTTTTTTGGCCAGCAATTTAAGCTCTTTGGCAAAACCTTGCCGCGTCATATGCCCCAAAGCACCGCGCGAGGCAAAAATATAATCGGCAGCTTTGGTAATCTCAGCACCTTGTAGCTTCATAAATGCCAAATAATCTTGCAAAATATCCAGCGCGGCATAACCCAATGGCACCAACCGCTCGCGCCCACCTTTGCCTTTGATAAACAGCATGCCTTCATCCAGCCGCACTTGCCCCAACCGCAGGCCAACCAGCTCGCTAACTCGCAGGCCTGTGGCATATAATATTTCTAGCAAGCAATAAAACCGTCGATATTTTTGTATTTTTGCAGCTGTTTGCTTGGTGTTTTCGGCATTGTTTTTGGCGGCGAATAGCAGTTGATTAACTTCATCAATTGACATGATTTTAGGCAATGGCCGTGGTTTTCTGGGGCTATCAATAATATCCGCTGGGTTATTGGCGACGTATTTTTCTTGATGCAAGAATTTAAAAAACTGCTTGAGAGCTGACAACCGCCGCGCTTGGGTGGAAACCTCTGCCCCCATCGCCACCTGATAGGCTAAAAAACCCCGAATGTGATCAACATTAATCTGATCGACCGCGCAAGATTTAGGCAGAAAATCAAAAAACTGGTTCAAATCAGTGCGATAAGAAATGAGCGTATTGTCAGCCGCCGCGCGCTCAGCTGCAATCATCTCTAAAAAACTTTCAACATATTGGTTCATATGTTTCACCCTATACCCAATTGTCAATTAATTGTAATATCGACAATTTAAGCTCTTAGTTTGCATCAAGCGGCCAAACAAAAATAAAAGACAGCAGAATGAACCAAGCCATATAACCCAAAACGGCCAAAATAATCAAACAAACAATATGATTTTAACGGCCAAACATGAGGGTCATTTTCCCAAAAACTCCCGCCTCCATATTAACTTTATTTAATATAAACAACAAGATTTACTTGCAGATTTGGCCGAAAATGCCCATAATAAACCCAATTGAATAAATTGCGCAGCTTTAACAAATGCGCATGAGAACACCAGTTTGGACAAATTATGTTCGATAGAAATAGCACAAAAGTCATTCGTGACTATTTGGGCAACCAGTCCATCATTTTGATAGGGCTTATGGGCGCAGGCAAAACCACATTAGGGCGGCGCTTGGCCAAACATTTGGATCTGCCGTTTAAAGATGCTGACCAAGAAATAGAAGCCGCAGCAGGCATGGATGTGACGGAGTTTTTTGCCACATTTGGCGAAGAAAAATTCCGTGATGGCGAAGAAAAAGTTATCTCGCGCTTGCTCGACAATGGCCCACAAATTTTAGCCACTGGTGGTGGTGCCTACATGCGCCAAGCCACCCGCGACAACATCAAACAAAAAGGCATATCCATCTGGTTGCGCGGCGATTTAGAGCTTTTGATGAACCGCATTGCTTTGCGCCAAACCCGCCCACTTTTGCAAGTTGACAACCCCAAACAGGTGATGCAAAAGCTAATTGATGAGCGTTACCCTGTTTATGCCAGTGCCGACATCACTATTGATACCATTGACGCGCCGCATAATGTGATGATCGAAAAATTACTAGAAGAAATGATTGAATATGCCTCTTAAAAATTGCCAAACCATCACGGTAGATTTAGGCGAAAGCCGTAGCTATGACATTATGGTGGGCAGGCGGTTGACCGAATTTGCGGGCAAACTCATCGAACCGCATTTAAAACGGCCATTCACCATCATTGTCACTGACGAGAATGTGGCCGAGCAGCATTTGGCCGATTTGCAAGCGTCATTTGGCAATCAGGGCATTGAATGTGATGCGATCATCCTACCTGCGGGAGAGAAAAGCAAGAGCATGACCATGCTAGCAACTTTGCTTGAAAAGCTCATCGCTTATGGCGTGGAGCGTAATGATGTGATCACCGTTTTAGGCGGCGGAGTGATTGGCGACTTAGCGGGCTTTGCCGCCGCCACATTGCGCCGTGGGGTGGGTTTTGTGCAAATTCCGACCTCTATTCTAGCGCAGGTGGATAGCAGCGTTGGCGGTAAAACCGGCATTAACTCACCGCAGGGTAAAAACTTAATTGGTGCATTTCATCAGCCCAAATTGGTATTGGCTGATATTGATATTTTAGATACATTATCTGACCGCCATATACGCGGCGGCTATGCTGAAATATTTAAATATGCCCTGATTGATGACCCCGAATTTTACAGCTGGTTGCTAGAAAATGGTGAAAAGCTGATTGACGGCGACAAAGCGGCAAGGCAATATGCTGTGGTCAAATCGTGCCAATCTAAGGCCAATATTGTCAGCCAAGATGAAAAAGAACATGGCCTGCGGGCACTGCTGAATTTAGGCCATACATTTGGCCATGCGCTTGAAGCCCATACGCAATATTCTGATCGGCTTATCCATGGCGAGGGTGTGGCCATTGGCATGGTGCTAGCTTTTGAATTTTCTAGCTTTTTGGGCTTTAACAATGGTGCAGACATTGCTGCCATAAAACAACATATGCAAAAAATTGGCCTACCCAATGATTTAAGCTTTAAAGGTTTGCAACCCTTGCCATCGGCTGCGCAAATGCTTAAATATATGCTGCAAGACAAAAAAACCGAACAGGGCGAAATGACCTTTATTTTGGCCAATGCCGTTGGCAAATCATTTGTTGAAAAAAATGTCGACCAACAGCTTGTGACTAATTTTTTGAAAAGCAAGAGCTTTAAATAATGTTTGAAACCATCACTATATTCATCACTGAAAGCTCCGAAGCGCTCATTGCCATCGGTGCCATCATTCTGCTCATTCTCATTTCGGCTTTATTCTCCGGCTCCGAAACTGCATTAACCGCCGCCTCACGCGCCCGCATTAAGCAAATGAAAAAGCAAAAAAGCGCGCGTGCTGAAACCGTTAGCAAATTATTGGAAACCCCCGAAAAGCTAATCGGCGCAATTTTATTGGGCAATAACCTTGTCAATATTTTAGCTTCGGCCATCGCCACCAGCTTTTTCATCAAATTTTTTGGCACCGCAGGTGTGGTTTATGCCACCTTGACCATGACATTGGTGATTTTAATTTTTGCCGAAGTTTTACCCAAAACTTATGCGTTGCAGCAACCTGAAAAATTGGCCCTTTTTGTTGCCCCCATCATGCGCACCATAGTGTTTGTATTGACCCCCTTGGTGGTGATCATTCGTGCCATTGTAAACTTCTTTCTCTGGATATTTGGCGTTAGACCCCCACAAGAAATGGATAAGAACGCTGCCGATGCCGAAATTCGTGGCAATATTGATTTGCAACATGAAGAAGGCGTGATGGTTAAAAATGACCGTGACATGCTAGGCGGTGTTTTGGATTTAAAACAGATGGGTGTTGAAGATGTGATGATTCACCGAACCAATATTTTCAGCCTCGACATTGCGTTAGGCGCCACCGAAATTGCCACTCAGATTTTAAACAATAGCTACACCCGCGTGCCATTATACCGCGGTGAGCCAGATAATTTTATCGGTATTTTACACACCAAAGACTTATTATGGGCAATTAACGCCAAGAAACAAGCGCCAAAAGATAGTCAAGAAAAAGACCTCGAAAGCCTGCTCACACCAATCTGGTATGTGCCTGAAACCACCAGCTTGCAAGATCAGTTAAATAATTTTTTAAAACGCAAAAGCCATTTTGCTTTGGTGGTTGATGAATATGGTGAAACCCAAGGCCTGATCACCCTAGAGGATATTTTAGAAGAAATTGTTGGCGACATTATTGATGAACACGACAACGGCTTAATTGGCATGCGCCGACAGCCCAATGGCAGCGTCAATGTTGATGGCCACGTATCAGTACGCGATCTAAACCGCGCCATGGATTGGCAACTCCCCCAAGATGACGCCATTAGCCTAGCAGGGCTAATCATCAATGAAGCACAAATCATCCCAAACATTGGCCAAGCCTTTAACTTTTACGGCTTTAGATTTGAGATACTGCGCAAACAGGCGAACCGCCTGACGGCCATACGCGTGACCAAACTCTAACACTCCAACCGCTAATGCCCGCACCCCAGCCACAACCTTTCAGCAAACCTCCCGCTCTAAAAACTCACATGTTTTTAGAGCCAGCCGGACTGGAGGCCGCCACTTATGTGGCGCACCCGCGTAGGCCTGAGCGCAGCGAAGAATAGCCGCGAGCGAAACAAAGCAAGCTTCCAGAGCATCAGCTACCAGCTAACTGTCTTTTAACAGCCTATACAGGGAAGCATCCTGCCATGACTCTGGAAGTTTGCATTTTTACGCCCACCTTTCGGCGGGCTAGTGGCCCCTGCGGGCGCACGCCTCCGCGTGCTTGCTACGCCTAACGGCGACGGCCAGTCGGCCTTGCCTCAGCCTATCGGCTTCGGACTCTTTTCCCAAGATAAGCAGTATAGCACCAAGAATAAAATGTTGTGTTTGCAGCGTGGCACCAAAGCGCGGCGTTTCACCAAACTCTAGCTAACTAAGCATAATGCAGTAAGATTGGGTGGTGAATTTGCATCCGATCAGCGGCTGAGTGGCTTAGCAAGCGGTGCGGAGCACCGCGCACGCAGTGGCCAAATATAAACTTATTAATTCACTACGTGAATTGATAACGCATGCAGCGTTCCTGCAAATTCATCTTTCAGCTCATTCATAATCATCTTATGTTGCATCACGCGGCTTTTGCCATCTAGGGCTGCGGCTTTGATTTTTACGTTAAAATGTGTATTGCCGCCTTCGCGCCAACCACTATGCCCTGCATGTTGGCCGGATTCGTCAATAACTTCCAAAATTTCGGGTGAAAGCGCTGATTTTAACTTCTGTTCAATAATATTTTTCATAAAGCATATATAATGACTTCCAAAATCACTTGCAATGGGTTAATAATATTGCCTCAAACAATTTTAATATTTTGACCATTTAAATTCAACATGCGGACAGTAATTTGAGCGACAATAACGATTTTTTCTCCTCTCTAAGGGTCAAACCCAAAGACGATTTGACTCGAAAAAAGCATCAATTGCCTTGCGACCACCCGCAATGCGAAAAGGCTGGTGAGCATAAAGCCCCCAAAGGCGGCAATGAGCCCAACCAATATTATAATTTTTGTTTAACTCATGTGCGTGAATATAATAAAGGCTTTAATTTCTTTAAAGAAATGAAAGACGCCGAGGTGAAAGCCTATATTGCCGAAGCCCGCACTGGCCATCGCCCGACCTGGAAACGTGGCACAGGTGGTTCTTTAAATGCTGCACAAGAAGCCAACCTAGACAATGGCCTCAATGGCCGCTCACGCCTAAAAGACCCATTTGAATTTTTTGGTGGTGATGTGCCTGTTGGTGCCTCTGGCCGCCCACGCAAGCAATTGCGCAATGCCGAGCGCAAAGCTTTGGCCAAATTAGGCCTCGATGAAAGCGCCAAACCTGCGGAAATTAAAAAACAATTTAAAATGCTGGCCAAACGCCATCACCCTGACTTAAACCGTGGTGACAAAGCCAGCGAAGCCATTCTATCCGAAATAATATCAGCATATAATCATTTAAAATCAGTAGATTACGTATAATATCATTAGAAAATTGGAAATAATATGACTGCACCGACACCTGACATTAAAATCTCGGTTCGTGAAGCTTTTGGGATTGATTCTGACCTAGAAGTACCAGCTTTTTCAAAGCGCAGCGAGCATGTGCCTGAAGTTGACCCAGATTACCTGTTTAACCACGACATCACTTTGGCCATTTTAGCCGGCTTTGCTTATAACCGCCGCGTGATGATTCAAGGCTATCATGGTACGGGTAAATCAACCCATATTGAGCAAGTTGCTAGCCGTTTAAACTGGCCGTGTATTCGGGTGAATTTAGACAGCCATATCAGCCGTATTGACCTTGTCGGCAAAGACGCCATCGTGCTGAAAGACGGCAAACAAGTGACTGAATTTAAAGAAGGCATCCTGCCTTACGCGTTGCAAAGCAACACTGCGCTTGTATTTGATGAATATGACGCCGGCCGTGCCGATGTGATGTTTGTGATCCAACGTATTTTGGAAGCCAATGGTAAATTAACTTTGCTTGACCAAAGCCGCGTGATTTCTCCGCATGAAAGTTTTAGATTATTCGCCACTGCCAACACCATTGGTTTGGGCGATACGTCAGGGCTCTATCATGGCACCCAGCAAATTAACCAAGGCCAAATGGACAGATGGAACATTGTGGCTGTGCTTAACTATCTACCGCATGATGACGAGGCCGCGATTGTGGCCGCCAAAGTTAAATCTTTAGCCAAGGCCAAAGATGGCAAACAAATTATTGGCAATATGGTGCGCGTCGCTGACCTGACCCGCCAAGCGTTTATTAACGGCGATCTATCAACCGTGATGAGCCCGCGGACGGTGATCACATGGGCCGAGAATATGCAAATATTTAGCGACATGGCTTTCTCATTCCGCGTGACATTTTTAAACAAATGTGACGAATTGGAACGTGGTTTAGTGGCTGAGTTTTATCAACGGGTATTTGATGAAGAATTGCCTGAATCAACCGCTCATGTGGCGCTCAGTTAGGCTGATTTATGTCCAAGACCGACAGTTACAAACATAAAAAACGTGCTGAAAAGGTTGCGCCGTTTAAAAAGGCACTATCTTTAGCCATGCGCGCCATTTCTGAAGACAATGAATTGACCGTCATTTATGGTGTTGACCGCCCCAGTGTCAGCGGCCAAAAGGCACGCTTGCCTGACCCGAGTTTTATTTCTAAAGCCGAAGAAATTACGCTGATACGTGGCTCTGCCGATATGTTGGCATTAACCCATGTTCTGCACAACGAAAGCATGCACAGCAAATTAGCCCCGCTTAACCCCGATGCCAAAGCCGTATTTAACATGGCCGAACAAGCGCGCATTGCAGCTGTGGGCGCCGCACAAATGAAAGGCATGGGGCGTAATTTAAACGCCGATTTCGCCCAAAAATTGCAAAAACGTGGGGTGCGAAAACCTGACAGCGCCGAAGACGCGCCAATGGACATCGCCTTGGCATTATTGCTGCGCGAAAAAATTGCCGGCCTTGCCCCGCCTAAAAAATATGCTGAAAATCTCAACCTATGGCGCGAATATTTTGATGACAAAGCTCATGACCTGTTGGACAATATCGCTGCCAACAAAGATAACCAATATGAGTTTGCCAGAGATCTTTATAACCTGTTGCGCGCCTTTGACATGGGCGATGAATTGGGCGATTTGGACAACCCACAAGATGATGGCGAAAATGATGACGCCGCACAAGGCGATGCTGAACAAGGCATGGATGATGCCGAGCAAGAAGCAGCTGATGGCGAAGAGCAAAGTGATGAAGAATTAAAAGGCGAAACCTCCGAAGATTCTGACCAAATGATGGAAGAGGATTCCGACAAGGTTGGCGACATAGAAGAAACTGACGGCGACGAGAGCACCGAAGGCGAAAACAGCGACACCGACCCGATGAGTGACAGTTTTGACCCTGAAAAAGCACCGTACAGTGCCTATACGACTGAATTTGATGAGATTATCCACGCCCAAGACATATGTGATGATGCTGAACTGGCCAAATTGCGCGAGCATTTAGATGGCCAAATGCAGCATTTACAAGGTGCCGTTTCGCGCCTAGCCAATAAATTAATGCGCTTGCTTTTGGCTCAGCAAAATAGAAGCTGGGAATTTGACTTAGAAGAAGGCCTGCTTGACGCCGCAAAATTAGCCCGTGTGATTGCTGACCCGCTGCTACCTCTTTCGTTCAAGCAAGAAAAAGACACTGATTTTAAAGACACAATCGTGACTTTATTGATTGATAATTCAGGCTCAATGCGTGGCCGCCCGATCACCATTGCCGCCATATGCGGCGATGTTTTGGCCAGAACCTTAGAGCGCTGTAAAGTGAAAGTCGAAATTTTAGGCTTTACCACCCGCGCATGGAAGGGTGGCCAATCACGCGAAAATTGGATGGAAGCTGGAAAGCCTAAATATCCAGGTCGTTTGAATGATTTGCGCCACATTATATATAAGCGTGCCGACACGCCTTATCGCCGCTCAAAAAATAATCTCGGCTTGATGATGCGCGAAGGCTTATTGAAAGAAAATATTGATGGTGAAGCTTTGGCTTGGGCGCATAGCCGCTTGCTGGGTCGGCCTGAACATCGCCGCATTTTGATGGTAATCTCCGATGGTGCTCCAGTTGACGACAGCACATTAAGCGCCAATATTGGCAATTATTTGGAGAAACATTTGCGCGAAACCATTGATTATATTGAAAATAAATCGCCCATAGAATTAGTCGCCATTGGCATTGGCCATGATGTAACCCGCTATTATGAGCGTGCCATCACCATTAATGATGCCGAAGAATTAGGCGGCGCGATCACCAATCAATTGGCCGACCTTTTTGCGCAAGATATCAAAAGAAAAAAATAACCTATGAAAAACACCCAGCTTTTGAAATTTTTCACCTCAAAAAAAATGAGATTATGCCTATCCATTTTGGCCATAGCCTCTATTTCAAGCCACATACCCGTGATCGCCAACGCGGCTGATAAACTAACCATCACTAGCAAACCTATTGATTTTTCGGCAGTCAGCCCGACTCAAGAAATATTTGATGAATTATTGTGGCGTGGTGGTTTGGTATTGGAATCCACTCATCCACAATTTGGTGGGTTATCAGGCATTGAACTAAGTGCAAATGGTAAAAAAATGTTGGCCATTTCTGACCGTGGCTATTGGGTCAAAGCCGATGTGATTTATAAAAACGGCAGAATAAGCGGCCTTACCAACAGCCAAATTGCCCCAATTTTGGATGCCAACGGCAAAAAATTTGTCTCTTGGAAAGCCGACAGTGAGGGCTTAACCAAACGCAATGACAGCTTAAGTGATGTGGTGATATCGGTCGAACGCGACCAAGCCATCTATCGTTTTAAACTCGGTAATAATGATTTAAACGCCCGTGCCATGGGCTGGGGCACAATCAAAGATGCCAAAAAAATATCTGCCAATCGGGGGCTTGAAGCCATCACCGCCTTGCCCAAAAACCACAAATATCGCGGTTGGATGCTGGTGGCTGCGGAACATAAGCTTGATAAAAATAAAAACCACACCGCTTGGTTGGTCAATGGCAAACAAAACCATGAGCTACACATCACCCGCCAAGGCGGTTATGACATTACCGATTTGAATTATCTGCCCAATGGCGATATTTTGCTATTGGAGCGGGCCATTAGTATATTTGGTGGCCCACAAATGCAGATAAGGCAAATATGTGGCAAAGACGTAAAGCCAGGTGCCTTGATAAACGGCAAACCATTGCTGCGCGCCAGCGGCATACAGGCAGTTGACAATATGGAAGGCATAGCCGTGCACAAAGCCGCCAATGGCGAGGTTATCTTGACCATCATTTCAGACGATAATTTCCACTTTTTACAGCGCAATTTAATGCTGCAATTCGCCTTACGCAACCCAGCTTCAATCTGCAAATAACTTTTCAAGACATAAAAAAACCGACCTCATATATTTATAAGATCGGTTTTAAATTTTAATATTCTGTGCAGATTAAGCAGCAACAACCGCTTTTTGCAAACGCTTTTTAATGCGCAGAGCGCGGGCTGAAAGTGTTGCGTCTTTGGCTTTGATTAAATAAGCATCAAGACCACCGCGATGTTCTACTGAGCGAAGGGCATGAGCTGAAATGCGCAATGAAACGCTTTCGCCCAATGTATCGCTTAGCAAGCTAACATTACACAGGTTAGGCAAGAAACGACGGCGCGAACGGTTTTTCGCATGGCTTACATTATTACCAGTTTGTACGCCTTTACCAGATAATTCACAACGACGAGCCATGTGGCTTCTCCTCATTTAAATATGTTTATCGGCGTTATTTCTGATGCCAAATTTAACATATATATAATATTACAAATTTTAAGTTGGGTTCATATAATCCGATAAACGCATAAGGTCAAGATAAACTGCATTTGTTTTCAGATTATAACCAGAAAATACCGCTTCACACAGCTTATTCACAAAACTAATTCATAAATAGCCACTCTAACATAACATATAATTAACCATGACCATTTATATTCAGGCCATATATAAAGGCGCATATAGCGTCGTTATGAGGAAAAGTTATGCGTATCATAAGCCTTACAGCACCATTTAAAATTATACCAATCATCGCCAGCTTTATCTGCTCCGCCTATCTTGTTACACCCGCTTATGCCGCAGATAAAGTGCATGTAAATGTAAATTACAGCTTAAACATCGCAGGTTTTAAATTGGGCTCCGTTGGTTTGGCTGCGCGATTGAAAGAAACCAGCTATGCCATTTCGATCCGCGCATTCACCACAGGTGGTTTGGACAGCTTAATGCGCTTCACCGTCGAAACCCGCGCACGTGGTGAATATAATGGCCATCAAGTCAATTCTACTGAATATATGACCGCCTATTCTAACCAGCGCGTGAAACGCCATGTGGTGGTTAAATACCCCAACGACAGCCGCGCCACGGTAGATGCCAAACCCGCTTATCGCGCCTTTAAGGACAGCGTGCCGTTGCGCGCCGAGCATTTGCGTAATGTGGTTGACCCACTGGGCGCTATGTTACTGCCTTTCAACAAAAAATATGCCATCAATGCCGATGAACAATGTAACCGCGTGCAACAGATTTTTGACGGCGTGACCCGCTATCAATTACAAATGCAAGCAATTAAAAATACTGACACAAAATTTGCCAATGCCATTGCTTGCCAAGTGGGCTACACACCCATTGCAGGGCATCGCAAAAGCCAGAGTGATAAAACCATCATCGATAATTATGCCATGGCCAAAGTCTGGTTAATGCCAATTGAAAAAGCCGGCGTATTATTGCCCGTAAAAGTCGAAATCCCCACCCAATTCGGCACATTCAGCATCATCTCCAACAGCATAGATGTTGGCGGCAATAAGATTGCCGTGAAATGAAGCAGATTCTGAATATCTAGCTGCCCCTCCTATCCAAACAACGTGCCTTATATAAAAAGACAGTTAGCTAGTAGCCAAGGCTCTGGAAGTTTGCTTTTTTTGCCCGGCACTGCGTGCGTTCGCTCCGCTCTCTAGCTAAGCCACTCAGCCGCTGATGGGACGCAAACTCACCACCCAACCTAACCGCAATACGCTTAGTGAGCTAGAGTTTGGTGAAGCTCTGCATATAGGTGCCAAATTGTTTACTCATTATGCTTTTCATGGAAAAAGGGTCCGAAGCCTTTGGCTGAGGCAAGCGCGACCGCGCGTCGCCGTTAGGCGTGGCAAGCGATACGGAGTATCGCGCACGCTAGTGCTAATAGAGAGCAACGCGAACGATAAAAAGAGAGGCGAAGCCGAACGAAAAAAATGCAAACTTCCAGAGCCTAGGCAGGAGCGCATCCCAGTATATGCCGCAAAAAAACAATCGGCTGACCATTAATACTCTAGAATTAATATAAATTCATCTAGACCTTTCATCATCATCAATATACAGTAAAGAACATAACATAAACATTAACCTGTCAGCGATTCGGACATGTTTCGTTCTGCCCTCGTTCTAAAAGTTAACAAATATCAGCAAAAAGAGTCACTTATCAGCACCTTAGATTCAGTATATTAACCATAAATATTAATAAATCACCTCAAATTCACCCCAAAAATTCATCTAGACCTTTAACAATCCAACATAAAATATTAACAGTAGCGCATTCAAAACAATATGTGGTATAGAACATAATGTGAACATTAATTTGTCAGTGATTCGTACAGCATACGTTCTCATCACGTTCCAAAATTAACAATTATAGCAAAAGCCTTAACAACCCTCCTTAACTTTTAGCAAAATCAAATGCGGCATTTACAAAAATGCCATAATTGTCTTATATATATGCTGAGATATTTAGAGTGAGAATCGAGCCACGACCATGCGCATTACAAAATCCAAAACCGCAGCGCGAGATTTTGACCAAAGGTTAGAAAACACCACCCCTGATAAATATGACATTAGTGATGAAAATCACAATATAACCGCCATTTTAGGCCCGACCAATACCGGCAAAACCCACCTTGCCATCTCGACCATGCTCAGCCACAATACCGGCATGATTGGCCTGCCGCTCAGGCTGCTGGCGCGTGAGGTTTATGACCGCGTTATCAAGTTAAAAGACATATCGCAAGTGGCGTTGATTACGGGTGAAGAAAAAATCATCCCCAAAAACCCCAATTATTTCATCTGCACGGTTGAAGCCATGCCGCGCGATTTGCGGGTGGATTTTATGGCGGTTGATGAAATTCAACTGGCCGCAGACCCGCACCGCGGTTATATTTTCACCAACCGCTTGCTCAATTATCGCGGCAACAAACAGACCATGTTTTTGGGCGCCGAAACCATGCGCGACATCATTGGGCGCTTGTTGCCAGATGTGAATTTTGTCACCCGCCCTAGATTTTCCAATTTAAGCTATGCGGGGCAAAAGAAATTATCTCGCCTGCCGCATAAAACCGCCATCGTGGCGTTTAGTGCCGATCGGGTTTATGAAATTGCTGAGCTAATCCGCCGCCAAAAAGGTGGTGCTGCCGTGGTGCTAGGTTCATTAAGCCCGCGCACCCGCAACGCCCAAATTGCGCTTTATCAAAAAGGTGAGGTTGATTATATTGTGGCAACTGATGCCATTGGCATGGGGTTGAACTTAGACATTGACCATGTGGCGTTTGCCGCCACGCGAAAATTTGATGGCAAACGCACAAGGCATTTAAACAACCCTGAAATGGCGCAGATTGCCGGCCGCGCGGGCAGGTTTAAGAATGACGGCACATTTGGCATCACATCTTTAGTCAAACATATGGATGAGGACAGCATTCATGCCATTGAGGAGCATGAATTTGAGCCGATCACTCATTTACATTGGCGCAGCAACCAGCTCGATTTTTCGACCATACATAATTTAATTATTTCGCTCAATCGGCCATCTGAAATTAACGGCTTGGTGCGCACTGATACGGCGATTGACCAAGCCACTTTAGAATATTTGATTAAAGATGAAGACGTTATCCATTATGCCCGCGGCGGGGCTGCCAACAAGATATTATGGGAAGTGGCCTCGATTCCGGACTTTAGAAAGCTGGTTTTGGCCGAACATGCGACTTTAGTGTCACATATTTATCGCAATCTAATGCAAAATGGACATATAGACACAGATTGGTTTGCAAAACAGGTCAGCTATTCTGATAATGTTGACGGGGACATTGATGCCCTGTCAAACCGCATTGCGCATATCAGGACATGGACATTCATCGCCAATCGACCCAATTGGGTATTAGAAGTTGGCCACTGGCGCAACGTGACCCGTAACATAGAGAATCGCTTGTCAGATGCTTTACATGAGCGCCTGACGCAGAGATTTGTAGACAAGAGAACAAGCCTACTGATGAGTAGACTTCGTGAAAAGGAAGACATTATGACCGATATTTCAGATACAGGTGAAGTGAAAGTAGAAGACCAAATTGTTGGAAGCGTAATCGGCTTAGAATTTACCCTTGGTGAAACAGATGACAAAGCGCAGGAAAAAGCCCTACGCAGCGCATCTTTAGCCCAAGTTTCGGCCGAAATTGAACGCCGCATTGGCCTCATCACCACCGAACAACCGAGCCAATTATTAATTGATGACCAAGGCCAAATTTGCTGGGGCGAACATGCAATTGCCCGCATTGAAGCTGGCGATGCCATTTTGAGCCCCTATAGCCGCATCATCACCAATGAATATATATCCAGCGCCGATGAACAACGCTTAGGCGAATTTGTTAAGACTTGGCTCAAAAGCGAAATTGATACACATTTATCCAGCCTTATTAAACTTAACGATCCTGAAAACGTGACCGGCCTAGCGCGCGGTGTGGCCTTTCAACTGGTTGAAAACTTTGGTATTTTGGTGCGTGATGAGGTGAATAATGACATCAAAGCTCTCGACCAAGAAGCCCGCAAACAATTGCGCCGCTTTGGTGTGAGATTTGGCGCTTATCATATTTTTATTCCGCAATTGTTAAAACCTGCGCCGACTAAATTATTGATGTTATTAGCCGCCTTACAAACTGCGAAACAACAAAATAAACAGCTTGCGCTTGCGCCTCACCCCGGCCAAGGTCTGACATCGGTGGCTTTAGATGCCAATATGCCGAATAATTATTACCAAACCGCTGGCTTTAGAAAATGTGTGACCCGTGCGGTGCGCATTGACATGTTGGAGCGCTTGGCCGATCTGATCCGCGAAGTGTTATATTGGAAGCCAAAGGCCGCGGCAAAACCTGTGGAATTGGCCAAGCCAGTAGAAATTGCTGAACCCGAAGGTAAAGCCGAAGGTAAAGCCGAAGCAAAATCAGAACCAGAAGCCGATGCCAAAACTGAACCAACCCAAGATGAGCCCACTAAAGACGTGGTGAAAAGCGTGTTGGAACCTGTTGGCCAAGCGCGGCCTTTGGGCGCCCATATAAGTGGCGGTTTTATGGTGACGCCTAACATGATGTCACTTGTTGGCTGTAGTGGTGAAGAATTTTCTAACATTTTGGCCACCATTGGCTACCATATGAGCAAAATTGAGATTGAACAAGCACCTGCTGATGCGGCTGCGAAACAAGCAGCCGATGAAACTACCGATAATGCTGTGGTGCAAGCCCAAACCGATGATGACGAAAAAGGCAATGATAAAGAAACCGCTAAGGACATCCCCACACATGAAGAGGTTTGGTTTCCTGCGCGCAAACGCAACCAATCTGGCCAGCGCCGCAATAACCGCAACCAGAATAGAAATGCCACTGACGATCAGAATAGCAAGGGCAATAGAAATGCCCAAGGTAATAAAAGCGCCCAGGGTAATAGAAACGCCCAAACAAATAAAAACGAAAGAGACAATCGGAGCGGCAAAAAGCCATTTAACAAAAATGCCAATAGGCATAAATCCAAGCCACAAAACCCGCATAAAAACAATAAACCCAAACCAACCATCGCGCCTGAAAACAGCCCCTTTGCTGCTTTGTTGGCATTAAAGGGCAAGGTTTAACCAGTGAGTTTAATGGCAGACGAAAATGAGATATTGGCGCAGCGGATCGACAAATGGTTATTCCATTCGCGCTTCATCAAAAGCCGTGCCTTAGCGACAAAATTAGTCAATGCCAATCGCATTAGAGTGAATGGCGAAAAAATCGCCAAAGCCAGTTATAAGCTTAAAATTGCCGATATTTTGACCTTTGAGTTAAATGACCGCATTATGATGATTGAAATTTTGGGCATTAACGCCACAAGACGGCCCTTTAAAGAAGCTTGCTTGCTTTATGATGACCAAAGCCCAGCGCCTGAACCCAGAACCAATAAAGACACGCCCGACTTTTTAGCCCCACCATTTTTACGCGAAAAAGGCGCAGGACGGCCAACCAAAAAACAACGACGTGAAACTGATCAATTTAGATTAAACGCGCTGGATTTTTAATTTTATTCAACTAAAGACTAACCAACAATTTGCCGATCAGATTTGCCAATAGATTAGCCAATAGATTAGAATGTGTATAAAATCATACAATTCGGCACTATATATATTGCAATGTATCAAAATATTAAGATCAGGATGTTTTTTTATTGCTCACACGCACGAAATGCGTAATGTAGCCTTATGTATTCTATGTGATTTTAATGTTAATTAGATTAATTCACAAAATAAAATGTAAATAATATTTTCGCAGGGTATTATTGGACGTATTTGGAGATTAAAATGACTTATGTAGTTACTGAAAATTGCATAAAATGTAAGTTTACGGATTGTGTTGAAGTTTGCCCTGTTGATTGTTTTTACGAAGGTGAGAATTTTCTGGTCATTCACCCTGACGAATGCATTGATTGCGGCGTATGCGAACCTGAATGCCCCGCCGATGCCATCAGACCAGACACTG
This sequence comes from Hyphomicrobiales bacterium, assembly GCA_002401855.1. Lineage (GTDB taxonomy): Bacteria > Pseudomonadota > Alphaproteobacteria > Rhizobiales > OSC116 > OCS116. The sequence continues at coordinate 59,402 of NVUH01000011.1, read as the reverse complement.
AGCCTGATTTAGAAAGCTGGCTAGAGCTAAACACCAAATTTGCCGACATCTGGCCCAACATCACCATGAAAAAAGACCAATTGCCCGAAGCCGAAGATTTTGACGGCAAAACCGGCAAACTCCCCATGCTTTCAGAAGAACCCGGCGAAGGTGATTGAAAAAAGTTGGCGGATAGTTAATGCTCTGGAAGTTTGCATTATGTTTGGCACTGCGTGCGTTCGCTCCGCTCGCTAGCTAAGCCACTCAGCCGCTGGTCAGCGGTAAATTCACCACCCAACCTAACCGCATTATGCTTAGTGAACTAGAGTTTGGTGAAGCTCCGCATATAGGTGCTAAACTGTTTACTCATTGTGCTTTTCATGGAAAAAAAGTCCGAACCCGTAGGGAGAGGCAAGGCCGACTGGCCGTCGGGCGGTTAGCCCGTAGCAAGCTTGCGGATGCAAGCGCCCGCGCCGTGAGCGAAGCGAGGAAGTGCCCTTGGGGTGCAGGAGCCACTAGCCCACCGAAAGGTGGGCGTAAAAATGCAAACTTCCAGAGCATTAACAGGAGCGCCACCCAACGGAAACATCAAAACCACCGCAAAAAAATTCAACTCACCCCTTAACAACAACCCGTTGTAGCCGCCGCAGGCGCACAACAACTCTCACTCGCCGCAACCACCTCATCACTAGCAAACCCACCATGATGCGCCTCAAAACTACCTTCAACCTCAAACGCATCCTTATAACGGCTTTGGCTCAAAATATTCGCCACATTACCCGAAACACTAACCCATTCGCCAGCCGCAAAACTATGATTCTGATCCAGCACAAACGCATCAGCAATCTCAGCAATAGAGCCATCATAGCGAGCTTTATGCCCATAATCTTCTTCTCTATCCTCAGCCTCAATTTTAAACGCCCGCACAGTTTGTGAGGTAAAATTAATATGCTCAAGCTTAGGCTTCAGCGCCTCATCCTCGACGCTCAAAACACTATTGCTCACTGTATAGGACATGTTAAAACCCAGCCCCGACATTTGGCGGCGATAGTCTTCAACATAAAGCGCCCCGCCCAAACATTCACCAACGATGACAGGATCAGCCTTAAGCTCAGCACTCAACCGCCTATCGGCAAACACATCAGCAAAATACAGCTCACCACCCGGTTTTAAAATACGGTAAATCTCAGCAAAAACTTTGTCTTTTTCAGGCGCTAGATTGATCACACAGTTAGACACCACCAAATCCACACTCGCATCTTCAATGGAGGAAAGATCTTCAATAAAATGCTTCACAAAGCTAATATTCGGCTTCGCAAATCCAAATTTTTCGGTGTGATAATCGATATATTTACGCGCCACATCAAGCTGTTGATCGGTCATATCGACCCCAATCACTTGGCCGCTTTCGCCAACAAGTTGGCTCAACACATAACAATCTTGCCCACTACCTGAGCCTAAATCTAGCACCGTCATGCCATCTAATTTTGGTGGAATGGGCGAGCCACAACCGTAAAATTTACTCACAATCTCTTCATGCACATTGCCGACCAGCGGCCGCAAATAGGCAGGCATCGCGTCTGTTGGGCAGCAAGCGCTGGTCAACAAATCCTCATTTGTTTTGAGCGTTTCGCCATAATATTCTTGTACATCTTCATGAATTTGTGACATTTCAATCTCCAATATTTAAATTCAATATATGAGCTTATAAAACTAAAACAAGCATATAATATAATAACCAGCACCCGCGATCAAACCCGCGCCAGGCACAGTGATGATCCATGCGCCGAGCATCGACATGATCACCTTCATATCCAATTTACTTTTGCCAGCAATGCCCACCCCAATGATGGCAGAGGTGGATACGTGGGTGGTCGAAACAGGCAAGCCAAAACGACTCGCCCCAATCACCAAAAATGAGGCAATTAAATTGGCCGCGAACCCTTGATGATGATCCATTTTGGTGACTTTTTCGGCCAAAATTACCGTGATACGTTTGCCGATCAGCCACGCGCCTAAACTCATCGAAACCGCGCCGATCACATAATACATACCGCCCAATTGCTCTGGTTTGAGCATGATGATTGGCAAAATAACCGCAATTAGTTTTGGCGTGTCATTCAAGCCGCGGGCAAAAGTCAGCAGGCCACTAGTAAACCAATGCAGAATATCTTCGTTAATTCGAAATTTAAACCCCAGCAAACCATACTGGCCATTGGGCAATTTAGCGGTCATACGGCGGATGAATTTATAGCCAATGATAGCCAAAAAAATTGACGCAAATGGGCTGACCAAAAGCGGCAACACGATTTTCACCCCGACCTTTTGCCACACAATGCCATCGACCCCATAGGCAAATAGGCCAGTGCCGATAAACGCCCCGACCAAGCTATGTGTGGTCGATACTGGCAATTTTAAATAGGTCGATAAAAACACCCAAATGATCGGCGCGATGGCGACGGCTAACGCAACATTCAAATTCATCTCGGCATCTGCGGAATAAAAACTTTGGCTCAAATTTTTAACAATCGCCCCGCCCCATAACATGCCTGATAACGCGCCGACCAAAGTCCAAAACACGCCCCAATTGATCGCTTTGGATAGGGACGCAACCCCCGCCCCTGCCAAAGTCGCGATGGATTTGGACACATCATTAGCCCCATTGGCAAAGCTCAGTAAAAAAAGCAGAAAAATAGCGGTTGCAGTTAAATAAAAATCCATTATTCTCTTTCCAAATATAAGTAGCAGAGATATAGACGAGCTATTTATCACATGCTAATGAATTGATATCACATTTAATTTATAGCCAATTCATTTAAGGACATACCCGTGACGCCATTTACTGACCGTTATAGAAATCTTTTATTCAACAAAACCAACCTAACCATCAGCGCCGTGGTTTTGGCCTTGGCTTTGGCAGGTAACCTGTTCAATTTTATGAACGAAGCGCGGGCGTTTTTTCTATTCGCCACTTATTGCGTTTTCATGATCATTTATCAGGCGCTTAACGCACGTTTTTTGCCCGAAGATAAATATCAAGTGTTTGTGCAACAAGGCCAAACCGCCTTGGGCAACCCCATTCCGCATTTGCCACAGCTTGGCCGCATTTGCCATTATTTACTCATTGGTGGCATGTTCAGTGTCGCCTTGGGTGCCGAAGGTGCTGACCCGGCCGCATTTTTTCGCGGGTTTTCAAGCGTTGGTTTGTTGTATGCCGCCGCTTATGGCGCGTTTACCGAGTTTAATTTAAAACGCCAAAAAAAGCAAAATGGCGATGATAAAAAATAATATGAAGCAACTATGAAAATTTAAAGTGAGTGTAATGTAACCTAGGCTTAAAATGTGACATGAAATTTAATCAATTTAAGCTTGCCACTGCGCAATGCTCGCACCCGTGACAACCAAAGGTCGGATTCTTGCGCCATGACATCGACAAAATCATCATCAAATTTATGAGATTCTAAATAGGCTTTAAGCCGCAACCAGCCTGTATTGACGTGATGAATATATGACTCCGAATAATCAACAATTGGATATAATCTCATATCCAGCCCATGGATTATTTTTTTATACTGAGTGAGAGAAACTGGGTAAACCGTGGCCTTCTCGCGGGCAGACCAGTTTTTGAAAATTTTATAACTCGACGCATCTTTTTCCAGCACAAAATCGGTGAAGATAAAATGCCCCGTCGGCTTAAGCGCATCGACACATTTTTCAAGCACTGTCTGTTTGTTTTTAATTTTGAATAAAGCTTCGCGCCCATAGACTAGATCATATTTCAACTTTGGCAATTTAACTTGGTTTAAATCGCCTTGCAGAATAGAGATGAATGGCTCCAACTTTTCAGCTTTAGTCGCGGTGATGAAATGCGATAACAAATCGGGATAGGCGTCAATCACATCAACATGAGCGAAATTATTTTTTGCCAGCATACGCGCGCAATTGCCAAGCCCCACCGCGATGTCTAATATTTTGGATTTACTATTAAGTGAAACTTGGTTGAACAATTCGCCATTCAGCTCATCATCACCTGGCAACCGTGTGCCAACACCCCACAAGATTTCTAAAATCTGTACCCGTTGTTGGCTCCATTCTTCCAGCGCAAATTTATTAATATCGACATGGATATCTCTGTTTTTATTATAGTTTTTGGCATTTATATCTGCCAGATGGTGGCCGTCATCCGATGCCCACCACGCCGCCACACGATCTAGCAAAGAAGAGGCTTTATCGCTTTGCACAGTTAATTGTGACTCAGTTGTTATAGGTGACGGCATATACACTCCATTGGCGGTAAAATAGTGACTACTTTTGTATAACACTATGAAATTTAAGCAGTTTTAAATTGCCACTGCGCAACGAGCGCACCCGTGACAACCATAAATCACTCTCTTGAGCCATGACATCGACAAATTCTTCGTCAATTTTGTGAGTTTTAAGATGTCTTTCCAATCGCTGCCACCCAATATTGACATGATGCACGTATTGCTTTGAATAGTCCATGGTTGGATATAATTGCATTTGAAGTGTATTAAACATGTGATTATAAGCCCCCTTGGATATGGGGTAAACGATTGATTTTTCGCGCTCTGACCAATTTTTAAAAATATCATATGATGCCGCATCACGATCTAAAACAAAATCGGTGAAAATTAGGTGACCATGACTACTAAGCGCTTTGAGACATTTTTTTAAAATAAAATTTTTATCTTCTATTTTAAACATCGCCTCTCGGCCATAGATAAGATCATATTTAGCACGTTTTAATTTAACCTTGGTCAAATCACCATCTAATATCGAGATAAATCGACTTAGTTTTTCTTCCTTAATCACCTTAATCAGATGCGGTAAAAGATTGGGATGAGCCTCAACCACATCGATATGCGCAAAGCTATCCTTAGTGATAATCCGCGCACAATTGCCCAAGCCAACCGCCATATCCAATATTTTGGATTTGCTATTTAAACCAACGCCGCCAAACAATTCGCGGTTAAGCTTTTCATCACCAGGAATGCGCGTGCCACGCCCCCATAAAATCTCGAGTATTTCAATACGCTGTTCAGTCCATTTTTCCAACTCAAATTTTTTCAAATCAACCCGAATATTTTGATCTTTATCATGACGCGCCGAGTCTTTATCGGCCAATTTATGACTATCTTCGGACTCCCACCAATCAGCAACACGATCGAGCAGAGATTTTTGTTGTTCTTCAGTCATATAACCCCATCTACTTTCATTCTCTACAGTCTATATTAATATGATTGAAGATTAATTACCATCAGCAAATAACCAGCCAGATCAGCACAAGATTAAGACCAAAATTTGGTAATAATGCATGTTCTTATTGACCTTTTCGGCCAAAAGTTATAATTTAACAATTATAGCTCTGAAGTCTATCCACCTAAGTTCGGCCAAAAGTTGGTTCAAATATGGTTTTTAGACCGGGGTCATGGGTGGAAACGCCGTGGTCTCCCGTATTTGGAAAGGAGTGCTTGAAGTGAAACACACTCTTATCGATCATTCGATAGGCCACAAGATTGCGCGTTTTGAACCCGCTCCTATTTTGCCCCCTATTTTAGAGGACAATCATGGCCGTCAATTTCCATACCTTCGGTTATCCATCACCGATATATGCAATTTCTCTTGCGATTATTGCTTGCCCGATGGCTATAAATCGGGCTTTAAAAAAACCTTTCTTGAACTACATGAAATTAGAAATTTAATCGCCGCCTTTGCTGCTTTGGGCACCCATAAAATTCGCCTAACAGGTGGCGAGCCGACTTTACGCAAGGATTTTATCGAGATTGTGCGGGCTATATCAGCCGAACAAAATATCACAAAATTGGCCATGACCACCAATGGTTATAAGCTCAAACAAAATATTCATAAATGGCATGAGGCGGGCATAAATGCCCTTAATGTCAGCATTGATACACTCGATGCTGATCGCTTTCATAAATTGACAGGTCATGACCGTTTGGTCGAGATATTAGACGGCATAGATGCTGCGTTTGACGTGGGCTTTGAGAGTGTTAAAATTAATGCTGTCTTGCTCAAAGGTGTCAATGATGACCAGCTACCGCAATTTATGGCTTTGGTAAAACACAAGCCAATCAGCATTCGTTATATTGAGTTGATGCAAACTGGTGATAATTTGGATTATTTTAACCGCTACCATGTGGCAGCTTCGGGCCTACAAAATAGATTATTGGCGCAGGGTTGGGTAGCAAAACCACGTGCCGCAGATGCAGGCCCTGCTATTGAGTTAAGCCACCCAAATTATCTTGGTTCTATTGGTTTTATTGCGCCTTATTCAAAAGACTTTTGCACCAATTGCAACCGTTTACGTATCACCTCTTTGGGCGCATTACGCCTGTGTTTATTTGGCGATCAAGGGGTTTCATTGCGGCATTTATTGCAACATGCAGACCAACAAGCTGAGTTAAAACAGCTAATTGGGCAACAGTTGAATTTTAAAGCCTCATCCCATTTCTTAGCTTTGGGCGACACAGGTTCCACAGCCAATCTTTCCACAATAGGCGGTTAAATATGCCCGACATTACCAGTTTTTTTAACGACAGCAAATATCACATGGCGGATATCACCCGCAAAGCGCCGACCTTTCGCCAAGCCATCACCATGGGGCGGATATATGTGCGGGAAATTGGCTTTGCCGCCATCCGTGATGAAAAATTACCCAAAGGCGATGTGTTAAAACTGGCCGAAATTGCCGGTGTGCAAGGCGCTAAAAATTGTTGGCAGCAAATACCTATGTGCCACCCCTTATTGCTTGACCATGTGGCGATATATTTGGAGCTTGAGCCAAAAACTTTAAGCGTCTGCGCTTATGCAATTGTCTCGACCACCGCCAAAACTGGGGTTGAAATGGAGGCTTTGGCTGCGGTCAACGCCGCTTTATTGACTTTGTATGATTTAACCAAGCCTGTTGAGCCAGCGTTGATGATTTCTGATGTGCGGCTGTTGATTAAAAAGGGTGGCAAAAAAGGCCTATGGGTGCACCCTGACGGCATCCCTGGCAAGCTGCAAGACTTGCTGCCAACCAAATCTGCGCAGCCAATGCAAGGCGTAAATGCCGCCGTGGTGACGATGAGTGACCGCGCCAGTAAGGGCGAATATGAAGACCGTTCTGGTAAAATATTGATGGAAAAAATTGAGTTTTTTGGCGGTAAAATTGGTAGCTATAAAATATTACCTGACGATGAAGAGACATTAAAAACTCATATATTAGATCTTGTTGGCAAGGTGGATTTGATATTCACTACGGGTGGCACGGGGCTTGCCCCGCGCGACATCACCCCCGATGTGATTGGGGAAATCGCCGATTATGAAGTGGTCGGCATTGGCGAATTACTGCGTTCATCAGCTGCAGATCATGTGCCATCGACTTGGATTTCGCGCTCATCGGCTTATGTGATTGGCGAGACGCTAATTGTTTGTTTGGCAGGCAGCACCGGCGCAGTGAAAGACGGCATTGAAGTACTAAAGGAGCTTTTGCCACACGCCATTGCCCATGTACAAAATAAGGACATTCACTGATGATCACTTATGAATTGGCCATTGAGAAAATGTTATCACAAGCTGTTATGCTTGGTGATCAGACATTGCCGATTGCTGAAAGCCTCGGTTTTGTGGCGGCGCAAGATGTGGTTTGCGATTGCCTCATCTCGCCATTTGACAACAGCGCCATGGATGGGTTTGCTGTGCGTTATCAAGATTTGCAAAATGGCATGGTTGAGCTGATGGTTGTTGGCTCTAGTTTTGCAGGCGATGAGATTAGCCGAGGCACTGAAGGTGCTTGGGAAATTATGACCGGTGCCGGCATACCTGATGGCTTTGATACGGTGATTAAAATTGAGGATGTAATCATTGTAAACACTGATGACAATGGCCGACCTGAGCGTATAAAACTAAACCAACCAGATGTGCCGCTTGGCAATAACATCCGCAAAGCAGGGCAAGATTTTGGCCTTGGTGATCTGGTGATTGCTGCGGGGCAAAAAATCAACGCGGCGCATATAGCGGCTCTCGCCACCATAGGCGTGGCCGAAATTTTAGTGCACAAAAAGCCCGCAATTGCGGTCATCAGCACGGGCAAAGAGATTGTTGATGATGCAGGTGAGCCATTACAATCAGGCCAAATTCGCAATAGCAATGGCCCTTATCTATTGGCAACACTGCAAGATATGGGTTTTGACGTCAGTTATGCCGGCACCATAAAAGATGAAATCGAGGATTATGAAGACTGCTTAAACCGCTTGATGGGCGAATATGATATCATAATTTCGACAGGTGCGGTGTCGATGGGACGCCATGATTTTATACCAGAAAGCTTGGGCAAATTAGGCGCTGAGATTCTATTTCACAAATGTAAAATTAGGCCCGGCAAACCGATCTTATTTGCCAAATTTAAATCGCAAAAAGCCTATTATTTTGGCCTGCCTGGCAACCCAATTTCGGCCAGTGTTGGATTGCGATTTTTTGTCAGCAACTTGATAGATGCCTTACAAGGCTTACCACAAGAACAGCCGATTAAAGCCAAATTGACAAAAAACAATATAAAAAACCATAGCTTTAAAATGTTCAACAAAGCGTTTGCCACATTTGAAAATGGCACGCTTAATGTTGATATATTGCAAGGCCAAGAAAGCTTTAAAATAAAACCTTTACTTACCGCCAATTGTTGGGCGGTATTTGAAGAAGATCAACATAAAACACAGAGAAACGCGCTGGTTAACATCTACCCAATGAGCGCGCAAGGTAAATTATAATGCACATAACCCTTCAAACCTTTGGTGCCTTTCGGCAGTTTGGCCAAAATATAAGGCTTGAGCTGAGCGATGATGCCAAAGTGGCCGACTTGCGCAGCCCGCTGATTGCCGCATTGGCTGAGTTTGGCGCCAATTTTGACATTGCAGGCTTGGTTGGCTCATCGCGTTTTGCCACTGAAACTGAAATATTGGAAGAGGATGCCATTTTGCATAATGGCAACCTGATCACCATTTTACCACCTGTATCTGGAGGTTGACATTATGCAATTTGAAGCTGGTAAAATATTTGTTGATGTGTTGGATGTGACCCAACAGCCGCTTGATGCCATGGCAGGGTTAGCCTATGTAACAGGCCAAGGGCTAGCAGTTAGAAATGGTGCTGAAAACCTATTTGTGGGCACGGTGCGCAACCATAATTTGGGCAAAAAAGTATTGGGCATCAGCTATGATGTGTTTATTCCGCTGGCCAAACAAAGTTTTTTGGAAATCTGCCAAGAAGCTCAAGCCAAATGGGGCGAGGAGCTGGATTTTTATGTGGTGCATGCTCAAGGCAAACTCGACATTGGTGGTGTCAGCATTGTCATCGCGGTTGGCTCGCCACATCGTGATGAAGCGTTTAAAGCCAGCCGTTATGTAATTGAAGAAATTAAACACCGATCGCCCGTTTGGAAGCTTGAACATTATGAAGATGGCGATAGTGAATGGAGCAAGGGTTGTGAGCTGTGCAGCAGCAACCATAAGCACGAAGCTCATGTCATTTAGCCAATTGTCAGTAAATTATCTCGTAATTCAATGATTTGCTCATGTAGTTTAATCACTTGATCTATATTAAATTTCGACGCGTTTAAAATGCAGCTTGGAATGTCGTCTGCTTTGGTCTGTAAGCTACGGCCACTTTGCGTCAAACTAACGATAACTTTTCTTTCATCTATTGGGTCTCGTTGTCTTTTCACATGGCTGCGGGTTTCTAAGCGTTTTAACAAGGGCGTTAGCGTGCTTGATTCCAGAATCAGCAAATCGCCAAGCTGTCCAACAGTTTGTTCATCTTCATTCCACAAAGCCACCATCACCAAATATTGCGGATAGGTCAGGCCTATTTTTTTTAGCAAGGGTTTATACACTTGATTCATTGCATGGGTAGCCGAATATATTGAAAAACATAGTAGATTTTCAATTTTTAGTTTTTCTTTGGCAGCTTTATTCATCGCGTTCATTATAATTTCCTTGATATATTGTGCACGATTATATCGCAAGCTATTGACAAACACAACATATCTCCTTATTTATATCGTGCGCGATATAAATTCGCGTAACTTAATCGAAGGAATTTAAATGTCAGTAAATGCTTTATATACAACAACCGCCCGCGCAACAGGCGGACGTGATGGGGTTTCAAAAACTTTGGATGGTTCATTCGAAGTCAAATTATCCACCCCTAAAGAATTAGGCGGAGCCGGTGGTGATGGCAACAATCCTGAACAATTATTTGCCGCAGGTTATGCCGCATGCTTTTTGGGCGCTGTGAAACTTGTGGCATCTCAAGACTCAGCGTTAAAGCTATCAAAAGATGCCAATGTAACGGCCACAGTTGGCATTGGCCCGCGCTCCGAAGGCGGTTTTGGCTTAACCATTAGCCTCGATATCGACCTGATTGACATGGATAAGCAACTTGCGCAAAACTTAATTGATGAATCTCATAAAGTTTGCCCATATTCTAACGCCACCAGAAATAACATTGATGTTAAACTTACACTCGTTTAAATCATTCAAAATGAAATGAGTTGAATGGCAATCTGTTAAATTCGGTTGCCATTCTTACATATCTAATCATAACGATCAGATTTTTCTAGCACGATATATGACCAATAATCGCGGCCTGTTGACTGATTTTTTTCCAGCCTTGTTGTTTGAGCTTAGTCGCAATCAAATGATTCATAAACCCATGCCCCAGTAGCAAAACAGCTTGCTCTTGTTCGGCCGCTAACGCAAGCTTATCGGCGCTGGTTTTCGCGCGTTGCCGCGCTAAACTGATCGCCTCGCCATTTTGGACAAAGCCGAAAAACCACGCGACACGAAACAAAAAACACCACGTGAAAAAATTAAATTTAGGCCTGCGCCAATTCAAATAAGGATGCGCCGATTCTGCAAAACACGCCTCGACCCTCGCCTCTTCTTCCAAGCCCAACATTTGCACACTGCCTATGGCGCGAAGCATTGGGCTGCTAAATATCGCCGCGCAACCATTGGCAACATTGATCGATTTGGCAGGTGGTTGTTGCATCGGGTCAAGCTCAGTAAATTCATAATCTCTAATCACAGCACCTGTTTGCGCTGCTGATTTGCGTTCATTTTTCATCACTTCAAGATGCAATAAGGGCCGCCCGTGGCGCATTAAAACGATTTTCATTCAACAACCAGCCCGACATATTTGGCAAACCGATCTAACTCAGATTTTAGTTTTTCGTGGCGCTTGTCGCCCCATTTAACGCCATCTTCTTGCCAAAAATTTACCACAGATAATTTACCCGCCTTACGATCGGCCTTCAATTCAATCCGCCCGACAAACCTATCGCCTTCTAGCAACGGATAAACATAATAGCCCCATTTTCGTTTGGCTGCAGGAACGAAAATTTCAATCTTATAATCAAAACCAAACATGTTTTTAATGCGGTCTCTGTCTCGAATAGTTGGGTCAAACGGGTTGACAATCCGCAAACGGCTTGACGGTTTTTGCAAATCATCCAGCTTTTGCTCAATATCCGCCGCGCCAAAAGCTTCTGCCCAACTGCCATCATGCAGCTGCCATTCTATGGGTATTAATGGTTCGGCCTCCGCCCAAGCCTTCACCTCTTTAATGTCAGCGCCTTCCCAAAATTGTTTTATTTCTTTGTGGGTGGCGACCGACAAGCGCTCTAACGCCTGATCGCACAGCCATGCGATTTGGATTTTATCGGCAACATTTTGCGCCAAAATATCGGCAGGAATCACCTTTTCAGTCAGGTCATAATATTTGCGAAAGCTGATGCGGTGCGAGGTCGAAAGCTCGCCGGCATTCCACATATAATCCAGCGCCACCTTATGCGGTGGCCGATCCCACATTTGTTTTTTGCCGGTGACTTTTGTATTGAATGCAGCGGTTGACAATGCCCCTTCGGCCTCTATCCGCGCTTTAATATCTGCCCGCCCTTTGGGCCCAACTTTACCATTATAATAGTTTGATTTATCCATTCGCGCTTTGCGGCGTTTAAATTGCCGCCGCCACATCGGGTAAAATTCAGTCGGCAATATACTGGCATCATGAGTAAAATGTTCAAACACATCTTGTCTTGTAGCAAGCAGATCATCAAGCATCGGCTCACGGTAATTTTGGTTGCGGCTCCATAAAATATGATGATGTGCGCGGGTGACATTTTGAATGGTATCAAGTTGCACAAAGCCCAAATCTTTAATCATTTGCAGCACATTTAAATCGCCATTTGGCGATGCCCCTAACCCCGTGCTTTTTAGCCACAAATGCCGCATCGTGCGGTTGTCAATTTTTAACACCATTATATACCCTTAAATTTATATCTCATCCTCTAGAAACCTAGCTACAAAATCAAGCATCTAATAAACCTAACACAATATCTCTTTATCGAATGGCCATACCGCCACATGGGAAAGGAATAAAACACACAAATGGTTTGCATTCGTAAGCCATTTAATATGAGATGATTATATTAACCACTTGGTAAAAAATGCTGGAAAAATAATGTCGCAAACAACCCATTCGAATAAAGATGAAATTCGCGAAGAATTTTCCTCCGCCATGTCAGCCATGTACCGCCGCGAAGTGCCAGCATATGGAGCGTTAATCGACCTTGTAAAAGGCGTGAATGCCGTTAAATTGGCGCAAGACCGTGACTTAAATGATGAGCTAGCCGCCACTGACGGCTTAGCCCGTATTTCCGAAGAACGCCATGGCGCCATTCGCCTCGGTTCAGCTGCAGAATTGTCCATGATGCGGCGCATATTTTCAGTTATGGGCATGTATCCCGTTGGATATTATGATTTGAGCGTGGCTGGCATTCCCGTTCATTCAACCGCATTTCGGCCGACATCCAAAGCGGCGTTGGCTTACAATCCATTTCGGGTTTTCACCTCATTATTACGGCTTGATTTAATTGCTGATGAACAGCTACGCGCAGAAGCCGAGCAAGCCATCGCCAACCGCAATATTTTCACCGAAAAGGCTATTATGCTGGTAAAAAAGGCCGGAAAAAATGGCCATTTAGACAAAGCTGATGCCACACTTTTTGTAACCGAAGTGACCGAAACTTTTAAATGGCACGCCCAAGCTCAAGTGAGTTTGGATCTCTATAATCGCTTGCATGATGCCCATCGCTTGATTGCTGACATTGTTTCGTTTAAAGGCCCGCACATCAACCATTTAACCCCGCGCACCCTTGATATTGATGTGGTGCAAGAGCTAATGCCCGAACGCGGTATCACCCCCAAAGCAGTGATTGAAGGCCCACCCAAACGCCAATGCCCGATATTATTACGCCAAACCAGTTTCAAAGCCCTCGAAGAGCAAGTGCAATTTACCCAAAACCCCAATTCAGCAATTCAAGAGCAAGCCGTTATGGGCACTCACACCGCCCGCTTTGGCGAAATTGAACAGCGCGGCGTTGCCCTAACGCCCAAAGGCCATGCGCTTTATGATGACTTATTGACCAAAACCCGCGACCAAATATTACCCGCTGCCGATGGTTCTAACGCCAGTGAATATAACCAAACACTAGCCAAAACATTCGCCGCATTTCCTGATGATTGGGATGAATTAAGACAGCAAGAATTGGCCTATTTTTCATATTCGCTAACCAAAGCTGGCGAAAATGCCAATAACATTGGTGACATGCGGCCAAGCTCACTAGTAAATAACGGCCTGATCAGGTTTGATCCGATCGTTTATGAGGATTTTTTACCCGTCAGTGCCGCTGGGATATTTCAATCTAATTTAGGTGACAACCAAGCTAAGGCCATTGCCAGCGACGCCAACCAACCAATGTTTGAGCTTGAGCTTGGCGCACCAGTGATTGATCAATTTGCCGAATATGACAACATTCAGCAAGCCTCGCTCTCCGACTGCCTGGACAAATTGCGCAAGGGCTAGTCAAACCATTTCAGCTCGAGTTTATTTGATACAATTTATTACACATGCACTTATTTTCGCCACATTGCTGACACTAAGTCGACACAATTAAACACAATAAATGCCAGAAAATAATAACTATAAAATTGAGCGTATGTCTTATAAAACACTTCAGCAATTTAATAATAATAGTAAAACAGCACTTTTTATGCGTTTATCCATCAGCTTCGGGCTCATGGCTATCATTACTTTTAGCGCCTTATATTATTTTAATTTTCTAAATAATAATCAGCCACAAGTTGTCAATAAAGCCACCACCGAACAGGCCGCCACTGTCGACACCTTGGTTATAGACTTTGAAGATATACAACCAACCATTACAAATTATGGCCAAGTTGTAGCTGGCAAACAATTGCCATTAAGTGCTGATGTCAGCGGCCGTATAAAATATCTTTCACCAAATTTTAAAAATGGTGCCATCGTTCAAAAAAATGAGCTTTTAATGGAACTTGAAAGCTTTCAATATGAAGGCAATCTCATCACCGCAAAGGCCAATTTGCAAGATATTTCATTTAGTGCCATTGATATAGACAATCAGATTACATCAACTGAGATAGCCTATAAAAGCACACTTAGCCTTTATGAGAGCGCCGAAAACGATTATCAAGGGTCAGTAAAGCTGCAAAAATCTGGCATTATAACCAAGCAAGCATTAGATGAAAAAAACCAAACTTTAATTGGCAAAAAACAATCATTAGATACCTTGTCAGCATCTCTAATTAATTTAAAAAATCAAAAACTTCAATTATTAACCACCACTGATGCCCAACAATGGGCGCTAGATAAGGCATCTAAAGATCTGGCAAGTACAAAAATATATGCACCATTTAACGCCTATATTCACAATTCAGATTTAGAAATTGGCCAATACATTAGTAGCAATTCCACCATCGCCACCTTACTTGACCAGCAGAAAATTGATGTTAAATTCAGTTTGTCTGATGGTCAATATGGCCGTATTATTGCCCAAAATGGCACGATTATTGGCCGTAAAATACAAGCCATTTGGCATGTTGGGCAGGTTAAGAAAACCTTTGAAGCTGTGATAAATCGCGTTAACTCAGAAATTATTGCCGCTTCTGGTGGCATTGATCTTTATGCCTCTATTGAAAATTTGGAGACCGTAGAAGCATTGCGTATTGGTGCTTTTGTTAAAGTATTGATACCAGATCAAACCTATGAGCAAATTATTAAAATTCCTGAATATATGATTTATGACAATGATTTAGTTTATGTGGTCGCGCGCTCCAACAGTGCAACAATTGACTATGACACACAAGCAGAACCAGATATTCAAGATGGTAGTGAAACCAATAAAGCGGTAAAAAAAGCTGAACGGAATGCCAATATAGAAAAACCCGAGAACGCTGATAGCGCCAGTGCAAAAAATGTACCAGCCGATCAACTAACTAACCAAGCAAAAACCGACACGGTAGAAAACCAAGAACAAGGCCAGAGACAGGGCAAAAGAAAAGCTCAAAATAACCCTGAAGACTCTAGCCAAGAGGTGACTCAAGATGAGAAGCGTCTCGAATCCGTACAGGTTAAAATTGTCGGCTATGATGGTGAACAAGTGTTAATTATCAACCTGCAAGATAGTGAAAATGCCTTAGAAATTGGCGATGCATTACTGCAAACCCGCCTGTCACTCGCTGGCAATGGTGTATTGGTTATCACTTCTGAAGAATCTAAACAACGTCAAGCTTTGGCTTTAGCTAAAATTGAAGCTGATGGCGCAGGCAACAACAGCAACCGACGCGGCCAACGCGGTCCACGTGGCGGACAGGCCATGTTTGGTGGCTCAGGTGGCGGCAATGGTGGCCCTCCAGGAGGAAGATAAGATGAAACAATATACTGGAGGCGTAATCAGCTTTTTTGTACGCCATAAAACCGCTTCAAATCTATTAATGATGATCATCATGATTGTCGGTGCTGCGGCGCTGTTGCGCTTAAACACTCAATTAATGCCCGATGTTGAGATGAAAGATGTCAACATTTCGGTTAGCTGGAGCGGCGCAAGTGCCGAAGATGTGGAAACATCAATCACCAGCGTTATTGAAGCTGAAGTGGCACAATTGGACAATATTGAGCGGATGATGAGCAGTTCGCGCGAAGGCTCAAGCACGGTACGCATTCAATTTAAGCCCAAAGCCGATTTAAAAGAAATGTTAAGCCAAGTGGAAAGTGCGGTTGCGACCATACAGACCTTACCAAGTGCCGCAACCACTCCAGTGATTGAAAAAACTGTATTCTATGAAACCGTGGCCAAGCTTGCTATTTATGGAGACATAAGCGAAAAAAGCCTCATTCAATATGCCATAAAAATACGCAATAGTTTGCTTAAAACCGGCATCGAAAAAATTGATTACCAAGGTTATCGCAATGAGCAAATTAACCTCGAAATTGACCCGAATACATTACAAAAACTTGACTTATCGTTAAGTGACATATCCTCTAAAATCAACTCTCAGCTGAGCAGCAGCAGCGCGGGTAATTTAAACTCTGCCGTGAGTAAAAAAATAAGAACCATTGGTTCTGACAGCGAAATGGCGGCATTGGGTAATATAGAAGTTAAAATTGCCGATAATAACAGCATGCTGGCTTTAAAAGATGTCGCCACCATCAGCACATCATTTGATGCCGAGCAAACCGTTGGTGAAGTGAACGGCAAGCCTGCCATTATGTTACTCATTCAACGTTCAGCCAGTGCTGACACCATCACCATAATTAATAAATTAGAAGCCTATCTCGAAAATATAAAACTTTCCTATCCGCAAAATCTTCACATTGAATTGTTCCAAACCGAAGGAAAATATGTTCAAGATCGCATCGATCTATTGGTCGACAACGGTTTATCTGGCATGGTATTGGTGGTGATATTTTTATTTATTTTCCTAAATGCCCGCATGGCATTTTGGGTTACAGCAGGTGTACCTGTTGCGATTTTGGCCACAATGATCATCATGTATATATTTGGCACCGCCATCAGCATGATTTCGATGTTTGCGCTGCTTATGATGCTGGGCATCATTGTTGATGACGCCATTGTGGTTGCCGAAGAAGCTCAAACGCTGATGTCAAGAGGCATGTCAGCCACTGATGCAGCCGAGCGCGCCGCCCAGAAAATGTTTAAACCTGTTATGGCCGCTGCACTCACCACAATTGCCGCTTTCATTCCACTCACATTAGTTGAAGGGCCAATTGGTCAAACGCTGATAATATTTCCAATTGTGGTGATTTCAGTACTAATCGCATCGCTCGTTGAATGTTTTTTCATTCTTCCTGGTCATTTAAAATACACCAAAAAGCAAGTTGGGAAGCCCAATATATTTAGGCGTAATTTTAACAATGGCTTTGATTTTTTCAAGCTAAAAATATTCATTCCAACGGTTGCTTTTAGTGTTAGATGGCGCTGGGTCACGCTTGCAATTTCTTTTGCTGTGCTTTTGTTAGCCGCAGGCTATGTAACGTCTAATCGTTTATCATTCGATTTTTTCCCCACCACAGAAAGCGAGCGCATTGTATCGCGCATTCGTTTTGCAGCGGGCACAAAACCCGATACCATACGGCGTGATTTAGCTCAAATTGAACAGGCATTATACCAAGCAGAATTAGATTTAGCTGGCGAAAAAGACACGTTAGTCAAAATGATATTTATACGTATTGGTGGTGAAAATGACCCCACAGCTTATATAGAAGCCCGCCTTGCGCGCTCTGAAATGCGTGAAATACGCACCCAAGCCATAATTGATAAATGGATAGAATTAAGCCCCAAATTGCCAACCGTTGACCGTTTAATCATTCAAGGCAATCGAAGCGCCGATAGTGAAAGCACAGACGTAAACATTCGGCTTTCTGGCCCGAACCTTGTTGTGCTGAAAAAATCCTCGGAAGATTTACAAGCGGCTATATTAAAAATCCCTGGCGTAACCGCCGCTGATGATGACTTTGCCGAAGGAAAAAGAGAAATTTTAGTCAGCCTTAACGCCAAAGGCAAAATGCTTGGCCTCTCAAGCAGCGACATTAACCAGCAAATCAGAAATGTATATCAGGGTGTGAATGTTAAAACCATCCCTTCAGCAAGTGGTGACATAGAGATTATCTTAAAAGGTACGAATATCGAGCAATCTATGGCTAGTCTTTTCAACTTTAAAGTAAAAACTGAAAAAGGCCATTATCTACCCCTTGAAGAAGTCGCTGACATTAGCGAACAAAAAGGCCGCGCTAGCATTCGTAAATTTAATGGCAATATGAGTGTCACCATCACCGCAGATGTGGATGAAGACACCATAACAGGCGACACCGCCCGTGCGCTGATTCAAAAAGAAATATTACCTGCTATTTTAGCCCGATATGGCATCGAATCTTCGACTGGCGGGCAAGGCCAAGAGCAAGAACAAGCCACATCTGATTTGCAATTAGGCATCGTCATCGCGCTTATCTTAATTTATATTATTTTGGCGTGGGTATTTGCTTCTTATTTGCGGCCATTTGCGGTGATGTTCATCATCCCGTTTGGCTTTGTTGGGGCGGTGATCGGCCATATGGTGATGGGCTTTAATCTCTCGGCACTCAGCCTATTTGGCTTGCTGGGCTTGGCTGGCATATTGGTCAATGACAGTATTATTTTAGTCGCCCGCATTGAAGAGCATCTAGAGGCAAAAATGGACATGTATAATGCCGCCGTTTATGGTGCAGCCGACCGTTTGCGGGCTGTACTCCTCACCTCAATCACCACCATTGCTGGCCTCACGCCTTTATTGTTTGAGAAAAGCCTGCAAGCTCAGTTTTTGCTACCATTAGCCATCACCATGGTATTTGGCCTGTTGATTGCCACCATATTGGTATTGGTTTTGGTGCCTGTCATTATATGCTGTATGGATGACATTCATAGCTTTTTCAAATGGCTGCGTTATGGCCGCGATTGGCAAGACTCAGAAAATCCAGCGATCAAGCAAGAGATTAGCGAACCTGTAGAATAACGGGCTCAAGTGATATAAAAAATCCAGTCAGAAATAAGCTTTAGACCCGTGACGAATAAAAACGCATAACAAATGGTATAAAAAAGCTTGGGCGACACGCTATAATGCATTTTAATGCCAATCCACATGCCAATTGGCGCGAGTGGTAACAACACAGCTGATATCCATAAATTATCGCCATCAAATTGGCCAATCAGCGTATAAGGTACTAATTTAACGGCATTAACAAAAGTGAAGAAAAACACCGTGGTCGCTTGATATAATGTTTTTTCAAACCGTTGTGACAATAAATATGCATCCACAGGCGGGCCGCCTGCATGTGCCACAAAACTTGTAAAACCTGCAACCGCACCCCAAAAATAGCCTGCTTTTGCCCCCATTGGGGTTTCAGGCACTAAATCGACACCGCGCATCATTTTATATTTTTCGATGAAAAACTTGGTCGAAAATATCACTGCAATCGTGCCAGTAATAAGCCGCACCCAAGCTTCGTGCAAATATTCAAAACTGAACGAACCGATTAAAATACCAATGAATGCCGCAGGAATGAGAATATATAATATCTCCTTATTCCATTTATTACGAAATGCCCAGATGCCCAACATATCCATCGCCACCAAAATAGGTAGCATAATGGCCGCTGCGGTGCTGACCGGCATAATCAGCGCAATCAATGGCACACTAATCACCCCTAAACCACCGCCAAAGCCGCCTTTACCCATGCCTGTGATAAAAATTGCCGGCACTGCCAATAAATAAAATATCGGATTCGTGAGATATTCCATGGTGATTATACTCATATGAAGTAACGTTAACTTGAGATAGCATGCGGTTGGCGGATTGGTCTAGTTCTAATTGCCATTTTACAAAAAACTTACAAAATTAAATCATTACCACCATATGGTATAGTATGAAAAATAGAAAAGCATATTCTATCATTCATATGGTGGTTTTGGGCATATTGCCAACCGCTTGCCCGCGGGCAAAGCCATTAAAATCAAAATAGATGAGGCGATCGCTTACGAATAGATTTGACAAAATTTTTCAACATAAGCGGCGGGGGTGATGCCGATTTGGCGTTCAAACCCCCGCCGCATACGCTGTAAGCTACCGAAGCCGCTTTGTTGTGCGGCCCTTTGTGTCGAGACACCCAAGCCGAGTAAATTCTCAGCATGTTTAACTCTGATTTTTTCGACATAAGACATGGGTGACATTTTTAATTGGTCGTTAAATTTACGGCTTAACGTGCGGCTCGTCATACTAACTTCAGCCGCCATAATTTCTAATGTCCAATTCTTTTGAGGCGACGCCACCAATTGATCAAGTAGGTTTCCCAGTGAATTTTGAACCAAATATTGGCTTCTTAATATGTCAGAATATTGAGTTTGACCACCCGATCTATGTATCGAAACCACCAATTCACGCGCGACATCCAGCGCAATTTCAGCCCCGCAATCTTGTTTTATGATGGCTAATGCCAAATCTACCCCTGCGGTCACACCTGCCGAGCTATATATGTTGCCATCAGCCACATATATCCTATCAACCTGCCAATTGACTTTACGATAATTCTTCAACACATAGTCTCGCCGTCCCCAATGTGTGGTGGCAAGCCGCTCGTTTAAAACGCCAGCCTCAGCCAATAATAAAGCACCCGAGCAAATCGAAATAAGCCTTCTTTGTGGTTTTCCAATTTGCCAGTTATGAATGTGCTCAATTAAATCTTTTTGCTGCAATTGATGATTGACACCTAGTCCACCAGGCAACAATAAATCATCCGCATCAGTGATTTCGTGCAACGCAATATCTGCAACTAATTTTAACCCGCACGAGCTAGTTACATTTTCGCCGGTTAACGAAACATAACGCATTTTATAGGCGCGTTGGCCATTAACAACCGCAGTATGAAATGCCTCCGATATGCCAGACACATCCAAAGCGTTGACATTGTCATATATATACACATCCACATGCCGTTGAATTTTGTCCATTTTTGATATCCGTTTGTCAATTCAGACATTAAAATACCCGCTATAAAGCAAATGTCAAACCTATTTTTAACGAGGCATTTAATGATAAGTCGAAATTTTCTCCTGCTCATACTAAGTGGCATTATTTTAGGCGCACCGATGCCTATGCTTATTTTATTAGGCGGCTTGGCGGGCATTAAGCTAGCGCCATATGAAAGCCTTGCCACCTTAGCACCTTCAATTCAAATATTTGCAGGTGTATTGATTGCCGCCCCGATATCCATTTTTATGAGTAAATATGGGCGGCGTAATGGGTTTTTAGTGGGTTGCGGTTTGATAATTTTAGGCGGTATTTTTGGCGCTACGGCTTTGTTAGAAAACAGTTTTATTATATTGAATATAGGGCATTTTTGCTTGGGTGCGGGCATAATTTGCTTTGGGTATATGCGCTTTGCAGCCGCCGAAGCGGTGAGCGAAAAACACAAACCAACCGCCATGTCACTCACTTTGACATCTGGTTTGGTCGCAACATTTGTCGCGGCAGAAATTTTTAGCCTCACCAAAGACAGCCTCAGCAGCGCGCCACTAGCAGGCGCGTATTTAGCCATATCCGCGTTGGGAATTATCGGCTGCTTGCCTGTTTTGGCATTGCGTTTAACCACTGAGAAACCTGCAAGTAAAACCCAACAAGATAGTCAGGATGACAAAATAAGTATATTTAAAACAGTCACCCGCCTCCCCGTCGCCACGGCCATTATTGCCGCCGCAGTTGCTGCCACCGCGATGACATTTATGATGGTACCAACCCCCTTGGCAATGTTGGGTATGGGACATACCGAAAACCATGCAGCCAGTGTGATAAACTGGCATTTAATCGCCATGTTTGCGCCGAGTTTTTTTACTGGGTGGTTGATACAGAAATTTGGCGAAGCCAGCATCATCATTACGGGTATGTTATTAATTACGACAGGTGCCATATGCGCTTTGTATAATATTGAGTTAATGGGTTTTTACCTGGCCTTGATTTTACTGGGCTTGGGTTGGAATTTTGGGTTTATTGGTGGCTCTAGCTTGTTACAGAAGTCACTCACAGTCGCTGAACGTGGTAAAATACAAGGCATAAACGACACGTTAATTGCGCTTAGTTCAACCTTTGCTTCATTACTTGCAGGGGTAATTATTGCAAATTTGGGCTGGGCAAGCATTGCCATTATGGTTTTACCGCTTATGGGGTTTGCGATTGTCTTTACACTATGGTTAAAATTGAAGACAAATTTAACCATTTAGACTGCTTGGCATAGCTTATTTGGTATTTTGAGTGCTAGATTTGATAAATTTTATCAGCAGAAAAATTAATATGAGGGTTGCGGGCACAAATAAAGCATGCCACCAGATAAAATCATTTGCATAACTTATCTCCACATCATGGCGGCTTTGATGCACCAAACGTGGCAACCAGTTTTTTGCCAGTGCCTCAATGCCGCCTTCATTGACCATATCAATCATGCTTTGGCGATACTCTGCCTCACCATCCATTTGCGGCATCATGCTGCTATTGAGCAGAGCTAGTTTTTCTATCCGCTGTGGCGCTTGGCGGTAAATTTCAACCGCGATGATGCCACCCAATGAATGGCCTGCGACATGGAGGTGGCCGTCATTTTCGCCCAATATTTATGTGCAATGTCGGCAATTAATGTGGTTTGGCTGACATCAGCAATGATCGGATTATAAGCCGCCAATGCCTTAACCGCATACTCCCAAATATGATAGTCGGAAACTAAACCAGGAATAAGAATAAGTTTAGCCATTAGGCTTCCGTCGTAAAAATATATTCAATCACTTGTTGATATTTCTGCCCCGCGCGCAACGGCTCGGTTGGGAAATGCGCGACATTTGGCCCATTGGGGTAATCTTGTGCTTCGAGGCAAAAACCCGCCATTTTATTGACTTTCTTGCCATCACGCAGCAAGGTCTCGCGCAAATTGGCATTGGTGTAAAATTGCAAACATGGCTGAGTGGTTTTGACCTGCATCGCGCGGCCAGATTTAGCGCTATAGACATATGCACCGTCTTTCATGATGCCATCATCTGCGCCCAAAATATAGCTGATGTCGTAACCACCATTGGTGGCTTTCATCAACTCATGCGGACTGTCCAATCCATCACCAATGCGCACCTGTTGGCGCAAATCAAACGCCGTGCCGCCTACGGGCTTCACCTCGCCCGTGCAAACGCTATCTGCATCTAAAGGGGTGATGAAACCGCTATTGAGTTTAATCTCATGTTCAGCGACATTGGTGCTGCCATCGGCTTTTAGGCCATCCAAATTAAAATACGCATGATTGGTGATATTGATAAAAGTGTCTTTGCTGCAGATCGCGTCATATACATAACGCAGCACGCCGTCATCGCTCAGACAATAGGTCACGCTCAAGGTCAATTCACCCGGATAACCGCCCTCACCATCAGCGCTAATATAAGTAAATTTAACGCCCTTGCCTTGCGCTGTCTCGACAATTTCGCCGCTAAAAACCTGTTTACCAAAGCCTTTTGACCCGCCATGGGCGCTATGACCAGCTTCATTGGTGACATCCAGTCTTACCACTTCACCATTCAAAGTAAATTGGGCATTTCGAATGCGGTTGGCGTAACGACCGACCGTCACCCCCATGCTTGATGTGTGTGCCTCATAGCTGGCCAAATCATCAAACCCAAAATTCACCTCATCAATTTTGCCGTCGCGGTCAGCGTAGCGCACACTGCTTATCGTTGCGCCATAGCCGCATAGGCCAATCACGCAGCCATTGCCATTATCTAGAGTAAAATAATCGACCTGTTTGCCGTCTTTAGACGTGCCAAAATCTCTGACTTCAATACGCGCCGCCATTGTCAATCCTTCAAGGTAAATTGTCTCGTAAGTAAATATCGGTTTTTATGTCAACGGGTGCTCGGGTATTTTCCCCGCCTCGATGTTGTAAAATTAAAAGCTGCAAAGCGTTTGCCGCCTCTTGGTTGACATCTTGGTCAATCACCGCGTTGACTGTGCCATTGAGCAATAATTCGCGCGAATAATCGGTTAAATCATGCCCCACACAGACAATGTCATGCTGTTTTTTACTGTCAATTAGCGCTTGGCCAATGCCGCGCAAGCCGCTGCCAACGCTATAAATTGCCAGCACATCTTTATCATTAGCAATCAGCTCACATGTATGTTTATAAGCTTCCTCATGATCATTCTGAATTTCCCAATGGCTTGATACTTTTAGATTGGGCGCATATTCGTGCAACGCGCTGACAAAACCTAATTCGCGTTCCTGATGGTCAGAATATATCAGGCTATGACTGCCTTTAAACAGCCCGACCGTGCCTGTTTTGCCTTGCAGATTGAGCGCAACTAGATGCGCCGCTGTGCGCCCTGCCGCGCGGTTATTTGGCCCGACATGGCCAATGGTGCGCTGGGTGGAAAGGCTTGACACCAAAGTCACAATCGGGATGCCCTGATCGCATAAGCTATTGACCGCTTCGCGCACAAATGGGTCTTCTAGCGGCATCACGGCAATGCCATCGGTGTCTGTTGCGCCAATCTCACGTAGTTTTTCGGCCAATTTTTGCGGCGCGAAACTCGCCACTCTGTGGCTGCGCACTGTGATGCCATCGCGCTTTAGGGTTTCGCCCAGCACTTCTATCCGCTCAGCCAACATGTTTAAAAAACTGCCTGTGCCATCGGGTAAGATTACGTCTAATTTAAGCGGTTTCTGCCCAGTTTTTTGGGTGCGAATATCTTGACCTTGCAAACGGTCAATGGCTTCCCACACTTTTTTGGCGGTTTGCACGTTAACACCACTACGGCCATTCAGCACCCGATCGACCGTTGCCAAGCTGACCCCCGCTTCACGCACTATATCTGATTGTTTTGCCCACACTTTTGACAAAAAACACCTCATAACTCAATGAATAAACTCATCATTATGATGCCATTTAAATATATGAGTGTAAATGAAATTATCACCAAATTTGGCCATATAAACGGTTTTTACAGATATACAGCGATATACACAATTAGTTTCATGAAATAATGGTGAATGCGATTTGATTTGACTTTTGAGGTAAAACCCATCAAAAATGCCTCAAAAAGATAAATAGGGAAATATCATGTATTTAGGATTAGACATTGGCACGTCTGGCATTAAGACGGTTTTAGTGGATGAGGATCAAAACATCATCGCCCAAGCCGATTCAAGTTTAGAGGTTAACCGCCCTCACCCTTTATGGTCAGAGCAAAACCCTGCTGATTGGTGGGCTGCGACTTGTGACACGTTGGCGCAATTGGCTAAATCTAACCCTGCTGAAATGGCGCAAGTGAAAGCTATGGGTTTGGCTGGCCAGATGCATGGTGCGACTTTATTGGATGATAATGGTGACGTACTGCGCCCTGCTATTTTGTGGAATGACGGCAGAAGCGCCGCTGAATGCGCCGAGTTAGAAGCCAAAGAGCCTGATTTACGCAGCATTTCTGGCAACATTGCCTTTCCTGGTTTTACGGCGCCCAAGCTTTTGTGGGTGGCTAAAAATGAGCCAGAGATTTTTGCCAAAGTGGCGATGGTGTTGCTGCCTAAAGATTATATTCGTTATTTGCTGACTGGTGAATATATTGCTGAAATGTCAGATGCGGCGGGTACCTTGTGGTTAGACACAGGGGCGCGTGATTGGTCTGAGAAATTGCTAACTGCCACTGGCCTGACCAAAAAACAAATGCCGCGTCTGGTTGAGGGTTCTGACCCAGCGGGCATTTTGACTGATGATCTGGCCGCTAAATTTGGCATGCCCAACGGCGTGGTTTTGGCTGGCGGTGCTGGTGATAATGCTGGTGGTGCCATTGGCATTGGTGTGGTTGAGGCTGGCCGTGCGTTTTTGTCATTGGGCACATCGGGTGTAATTTTCTTATGTAATGATAAATATTCGCCCAATCCTGATGCCGCGGTGCATGCGTTTTGCCATGCCATACCGAATGTCTGGCATCAGATGAGTGTGATGCTCAATGCAGCAAGTTGCCTGACATGGGTGACTAAGTTGACTGGCGCAAAATCGGAAGGCGATTTGATTGCTGAGATTGAAGCCGCGCCGGTGAATGAAGACAGCAAATTGATATTTTTACCTTATTTAAGCGGCGAAAGAACTCCGCATAATGACCCGAACGCTATGGGCGTGTTTTTTGGTTTAACGCCAGATACTGACCGCGCTGCGTTAGGCCGTGCGGTGCTTGAAGGCGTGTCATTCTGTTTTGCCGATGGCTTGGACAGCATGTTAAGCGCTGGGGCTTCAATCGAGCAAGTCTCGGTTATTGGAGGTGGCTCACGTAGTGAGTTTTGGGGGCAAATGCTTGCCGATGTGTTAGGTTATCCCTTGACCTATCATCAAGGTGGCGAGGTTGGCCCCGCATATGGCGGTGCGCGTTTGGCAAGGTTAGCAGTAACCGGCGAAAACGCCGCCGACATTTGCACCGCACCACCGGTTAAAAATGTGGTGACTCCAAATGCAGATGCAAAGCCTTATTATGAAGAACGGCTTGAGCGCTATAGAAGATTATACACTTTACTAAAACCCGAATTCGCGAAATAAAACCAAATTACGAAAAAAACCGAGGAGAAAAAAATGGCTGAATATTTTGAAGGCATTGGCAACATAAAATATGAAGGCAAAGACAGTATAAATGATCTGTCTTTCAAATATTATAACCCAGATCAAATTGTAATGGGCAAAACCATGGCTGAGCATTTGCGCTTTGCTGCGGCCTATTGGCATACATTCTCTTGGCCTGGCAATGACCCATTTGGCGGCCAAACCTTAATGCGCCCATGGATGGCGGGCGGCGACCCAATGAAGGAAGCTGAATTAAAGCTCGACGTGGCCTTTGAATTTTTTACCAAATTAGGCACGCCTTATTATTGCTTCCATGACCGTGATGTATCGCCCGAAGGTGACACATTGGCCGAAACCATGAAAAACCTTGATTATCTGGGCGATAAATTATTGGCCAAGCAAGAAGAAACCGGCGTTAAATTGCTATGGGGCACGGCCAATATGTTTAGCCATAGACGTTATATGTCTGGCGCGGCATCTAACCCTGACCCTGATGTGATGACTTATTGTGCAGCCCAAGTGCGCCAAGTGTTTAACCTGACCCAAAAATTGGGCGGCGAAAACTATGTGCTTTGGGGTGGCCGTGAAGGTTATGAAACTTTGCTGAATACCGACTGGAGCAAAGAGAATGCTCAAATGGGTCGTTTTTTAAACATGGTGGTGGAGCACAAACATAAAATTGGCTTTAAAGGCACGATTTTGATTGAGCCAAAACCGCAAGAGCCCACCAAACATCAATATGATTATGACGCCCAAAGCGTGCATGCTTTCTTGCAACAACATGGACTTGAAAACGAGGTAAAACTAAACCTTGAAGCCAACCATGCCACTTTGGCAGGTCATAGTTTTGAGCATGAGATCACTTATGCCGTCAGCAATGGTTTGCTTGGCTCTATCGACATGAATAGAGGCGACATGCAATCTGGTTGGGATACCGACCAATTCCCTAACAATGTGCCAGACACCACGCTTGCCATGTATGCCATTCTTAAAAATGGCGGTCTCGGCAATGGCGGCATTAACTTTGATGCCAAAGTAAGACGTCAATCACTTGATCCTGTCGATCTATTCCACGGCCATATTGGTGGCATGGATGTTTGTGCGCGGGCCTTGTTGAATGCGTCTGCTATGCTTGAAGATGGCAGCATGCAAGGTGCAATTGATGGTCGTTATGCCGGTTGGGATGGCGATTTGGGCAAGAAAATTTTGGCTGGTAAATTGTCACTAGACGCCTTGGCTGACATTGCCGAAGAAAAACAAATTGACCCACAACCACGTTCTGGCAAACAAGAATGGTATGAGAACCTAGTCAATAGATTTGTGTAGACATCAATTTATGTAGACATAGATTTGTATAAAAAATGAAATATGAGGGGATGTGTATTGCGTATTTTGCTGATCATAGGAGTATTTTTCTTGACCATGGTGACCGCCATGGCTGAAAATGCGCCCTTAATCGATGAGCAAAGCGGAATTTACATCCCCTCTTTAACCAATGACCAAGCCGTATCTAACCTGCACACTCAATATGATGGCGGCTGGGACTATTTTGTCGGCGGCGGTGTGGCAGCATTTGATTGCAATCAAGACCGTTACCCCGACCTATATTTTGCCGGCGGGAAAAGTAAAGCTCAGCTTTACATCAACCAATCCAAACGTGGTGGAGCGCTGATTTTTGGCAATTCAACGGCTCAAAATTTAAACATTAATAAAGTCGTTGCCACCTACCCGATTGATGTTGATAGCGATGGCATTATGGATTTAATGGTGTTGCGCTTGGGCGAAAATATTTTGTTTAAAGGCTTAGGCAACTGCCAATTTGAGCGCGCCAACGAAGACTGGAATTTTGACGGCGGTGACCAATGGTCAACCGCGTTTAGCGCCACATGGGAAACTGGTAAAAAATGGCCGACCCTTGCCATTGGCAATTATGTTGACCGCAAAGCCGAAGGCACGCCTTGGGGCACTTGTAGCGACAATCAATTATTCCGCCCTGCCGATTCTGATGATGGCTTTGCAAAGCCGCAAAACCTCAAAGCCTATTGCACATTATCTTTGTTATTTTCGGATTGGAATCGATCTGGAGCGCAATCATTACGGGTTAGCAATGACCGCCAATATAATAAAAATGGCCACGAGCAATTGTGGCGAGTAGAGCCAGATGCCAAAGCCACGGAATATACCCGTGATGACGGCTTTAAAAAGCTCAACATTTGGGGCATGGGCATTGCCAGCCATGATGTAAATGCTGATGGTTATCCTGATTATTTTCTCACCTCAATGGGTGACAATAAATTACGCATGAACACGGGCGCAGGTAAAAAGCCTAAATTTAAAAATATGGCGTTTAAATTAGGCATCACCGCGCATAAACCGTGGAGCGAAGATTCAGCATTATTATCCACCGCATGGCACGCACAATTTGCCGATTTTAACAATGACACTTTGATCGATCTATTCATCGCCAAAGGCAATGTCGACCAAATGCCCGATTTTGCTCAACATGACCCCAATAACTTGCTGCTAGGCAAACCAGACGGCACATTTTTTGAAGCTGCCGAAAAAGCCGGCATGCATGCCACAAACTTAACCCGTGGTGCAGCCATTGTTGATTTAAACCTCGACGGCATGCTTGACATTATCGAAGTCAATAGAAATGAAGTTCCAGGAGTGCTGCGCAATCTTGGCAACAGCCAAGCTATGGGCAATTGGATTGCCCTCGACATAAGACGTTTGGACGATAATAAACACAGCATTGGCGCTTGGATTGAACTGCGCATTAATGATAAGATACAACGCAAAGAGATTACCGTTGGCGGAGGTCACGCCAGTGGCAGTTTAGGTCTACACCATTTTGGTTTAGGTGAGGCCAAACTAGCAGATCTAAGAATAATATGGCCTAATGGTCAGAAAAGCGATTGGATGACCGTAAAAGCCAATCAATTCGCGACAATAAACAAACAAGATTCGGCGCTGACCTTTTGGTCACCGCCAGATAACGCTGAAATGATGCATTAGTCATTTTGGTAATGGGAGGCCCATAAAGGGCAAAAACATAGCCGTTCAAGGCTATAATGGGAGAAAACAAATGAGTGTTAAAAAACTTCTCATGTCTGCTGCACTTGGTGTAGCTATGACTGTATCAGCAACGGTTGGCGCTGTAGCCGCTGACCTTAAAGTGGGTGTATCTTGGTCTAATTTCCAAGAAGAACGCTGGAAAACTGACGAAAAAGCCATCATTGCTGGCCTCGGCGACGATGCTGACTATATTTCAGCTGACGCGGGTGGTTCACCTGAAAAGCAATTGGCTGACATTGAAAGCCTGATTGCCAATGGCGCCAATGCTCTTATCATCTTAGCGATGGACACAGAAGCTGTGATGCCTGCTGTGCTTAATGCCCAAGCTGAAGGCATTCCTGTCCTTGGTTATGACCGTTTGATCGAAGCCGAAGGTGTTTTCTATCTAACATTTGATAATGTTGAAGTGGGCCGCATGCAAGCGCGTGCTGTATTTGCTGCACAACCTACAGGCAATTATGTATTCATCAAAGGATCACCGACTGATCCGAATGCTGATTTCCTCCATGGTGGTCAATTAGAAATCCTGCAAGCTGCTATTGATTCTGGCGACATTAAAATCGTTGGCGAACAATATACAGATGGTTGGAAGCCTGAAAATGCCCAAAGCAATATGGAGCAAATTCTAACAGCTACTGACAATAAAGTTGACGCTGTTGTGGCATCAAATGACGGCACTGCTGGTGGCGTTGTAGCCGCTCTAACCGCTCAAGGTATGGAAGGTATTCCTGTATCTGGTCAAGATGGCGATCATGCTGCCCTTAACCGTGTTGCGCGTGGTTTGCAAACTGTTTCAGTTTGGAAAGACGTACGTGTACTTGGTAAGAAAGCTGGCGAAATTGCTGTAGCGCTTGCCAAAGGTGAAACTGTAACAGGTTCTGAAAAATGGTCTGGCGGCAAAAAAGGCGTTGAAATGGATGCCATTTTTGTAGCACCTGTGCCAATTACAAAAGCTAACTTTAACGTTGTTATTGACGCTGGCCACATTGCCAAAGACGTTGCTTGTGCAAACGCCAATGCTGATGTTGCTGCTTGTAAATAAACCAAAAATTAGCTAAATATTAGTTAATATCAAAATGGTCAGATTTATGTTCCTATAAGTCTGGCCACACACTTAAAAACAAGTGAATCAAATGACAGATACAAATCTAAATACAGATAAGCAAGATAGTGCCTTCACCCGCATCATCCGCGCATCAGAAATCGACACCCGCATGCTGGGCATGATTGTGGTGCTCGTCGTAATTTGGGTCGGGCTTAATATTGCCACTGGTGGCATATTCCTATCCGCACGAAATCTTTATAATTTAGCCGTACAAACCTCGGTGGTTGGCATTATGGCCACTGGCATGGTTTTGGTCATCGTCGCGCGGCATATCGATCTATCGGTTGGCTCAGTTATGGGCGTTATTGGTATGGTCATCGCCTGGCTGCAGGTTGATATTTTTCCACTCAATGCAGGTTGGAACTGGCCCTTAACCATTGTTTGTGGCGCTACATTGGGCGTGCTAATCGGCATATTCCAAGGTTGGTTCACTGCTTATCGCGGCATCCCTGCATTTGTGGTCACCTTGGGCGGCATGTTGGCTTTTCGGGGGGGTGCATTTTTAGTCACCGATGGCCGCACAGTTGCTCCAATGAACAAGACCTACCAATTATTAGGCGGCGGCATTGATGGCTCAATCGGCACCACATGGAGCTTGATTTTAGGCATTATGGCCGTATTAATTGTCGCCTTCAGCATGTATAGAGGCCACGCCTCACGTGTTAAACATGGCTTCCCCACCAAGCCAATATGGCTCCAGATTGTTATGTTTGCTGTCATCGCAGCGGTTATTTTTGGTTTCGTATATATAATGAACAGCTATAACAAACCGCGTTCAGACATTGGCCGTGGCATCCCTGTTCCTGTGCTTATTTTAATTGCCGTGGTGATTGTGATGACCTTATTATCACGCATCACCAAATTTGGCCGCTATGTTTATGCCATTGGCGCCAACCCAGAAGCCGCTGAGCTTTCGGGCATTGATGTGAAAAAAGTCACCACCTATATTTTTGTCATTATGGGCGTTTTATGTGCCATCGCGGCGGTGATCACCACCGCAAGGTTAAATGCAGGCACCAATAGTATGGGTGTATCATCCGAGCTATTGGTCATCGCTGCTGCCATCATTGGCGGCACCTCACTAGCTGGTGGTGAAGGTTCGATACCTGGCGCCATTCTAGGCGCCATCATCATGCAAAGCATCGAAAATGCTATGGTATTGCTCGGCGCTGGCTCTGGTGAACGTATGGTGGTTATGGGCTTGGTGCTCATCATCGCAGTGTGGTTCGATACCGCCTATCAAAATTCTAAGAAATAAGAGGAAAATACAGTGACTGATAAAAAAACACCTCTTATTGAGATGAAAAATATATCCAAACGCTTTGGTGGTGTGCATGCGGTCGAAAATGTATCCATCAACCTATATCCAGGTGAAGTGGTTGGCATTTTGGGCCATAATGGCGCGGGAAAATCAACCTTGATGAAAATGCTATCAGGCGCGATAGAAATTGATGAAGGCGAAATTATTGTCAATGGCGAAAAAGCCAATATCAGAAACCCGCGCGAAAGCCGTGCTTATGGCATTGAAACCATCTATCAAACCTTGGCCTTGGCCGATACATTAGATGCCTCGGCCAATTTGTTTTTAGGCCGTGAGATCACCAATGCCTTTGGTGTGTTAAACGAAGCCCAAATGGAGCTTGAAACCCGCAAGGTGATGAAAACCCTCAACCCCAACTTCACCAACATTACCGACCCTGTAAACAGCATGTCGGGTGGGCAACGCCAAGTTGTGGCCATTGGCCGCGCCATCTATTTTAACGCCAAAACCTTGGTGATGGATGAACCAACTGCCGCCCTTGGGCCTGCCGAAACCACCATGGTCAAAGATTTAACCCTGCGGCTCAAGGCCGAAGGCATTGGCATCTTTCTCATCAGCCATGACATGGGTGATGTGTTTGAACTTTGTGACCGCGTGATGGTGATGAAAAATGGCAAAGATGTTGGCAAATTCAACATTGAAGACGTGACCCGTGATGATATTTTAAGCTTGATCATTGGTGGCCAATTGCCTGAAGGTTGGCAACCTAGAAGTAAAAAATAAACCCAAAAAATTCACAAAAATAAAAGCAGCGACAAATCACTTTGCCGCTGCTTTATATATATTCGGGAGAATATACCTTAATATTTAAGCTCTAGAATAAGCATCCCATTCTGGGCACCACGAACCATTAACCAACCGCATGCCTTTTTCAAGGTTACGACATTGCGCAATCTCATCAGCACTCAACTCAATATTACGCGCTTCAAAATTCTCAACGATACGTTGTTTCTTACCTGATGATGGAATCACAATCTGACCTTGGCTCATGAGATAAGCCAATGAGATTTGTGCAGCCGTCGCGCCATCATGATTTTTGCCAATTTCGGTCATTACCCTATCACCAACCACGGCACCACGTGCAAGCGGTGAAAACGCTGTGATTGAAATGCCAAGCTTTTTGCAATGCGCAACGATGGCATCATTCTGCATATAAACATGGCTTTCGACCTGATTGGTCATCACCTTGCGGTCACCCAACAATTTAACCGCTTGATCTATCAATGGAATGGTAAAGTTAGACAGGCCAATTGTTTTGGTTAAACCGCTGTCCAAACATTCAGCAAATTGTGCCATATATTCTTCCATCGGATATTCGCCACCAATTGATGGATAGTGCAATAACAGCATATCCACAGGGCCCATATTGAGTTTTTCTAAACTCTCTTTAGTCGAGCTAAGCACCACGCCAGGTGCAAAATTTTCAGGTTTCACTTTGGTGGTGATGTGAATTTCGCTGCGCGCTATGCCACTATCAGCAATCGCACGACCAACTTCTTTTTCATTATCATAGCCTTGAGCGCCATCAATATGGCGACATCCCGCTTCCAATGCCCATAATGTGCCTTGATAAGCTTCTTCTCCTGGGCGGTTCCATGTGCCATAACCCATTTGCACCATGCCAGCAACACGTTTCTCTTCACTCATTTCTATTCTCCTAAAATAAATTAAAATATGAATTAACGTTAATACATTCTCTTCCAACATTAAAGTCTTTATTACATCCAGTTAAATTATTATTTACAATGGCAACAAAACTATCCAATGTCTTAATATTGATTCGACTTTGTTAACCATATGCGTTATTCGCTAAAGTTAATAATATATATATTTGGATAATTGAGAAAATGCGTTTGTTCAGGGCATGTTTAATAGCAATATCAGCAATATTTCTAACCGCTTGCGCACTGGTACCTGGTGGCGAAGTCTATATTTCTGATGCCGATCGTAAACTAAGCGATGAGAACCCATCTATCACTGTTGATCAAATAGAATTTCATAAAATCACCGCCAATAACACATTCGCTAAAAAAGACAAACGTCACCAGCCATATCGCAATCCAGAACTTGAACAACAAATCAAAAATTATGACTATAAGGTTGGCATAGGCGACATATTACAAGTCACCGTTTGGGAGCATCCCGAATTGTTAAACCTTGGCGAAGAAGGGCTCCCCGCCATCGGTTTTTTAATCGACAGCCAAGGCAAGATTTTTTACCCTTATATAGGCAGTGTGTATGTTGCAGGCCAGTCTGTATATACCATTCGTGAGCAGTTAACCAAAGCGCTGGCTGCATATATTGAAAACCCACAGCTCGGCGTGACAGTCATCACATTTGCCTCTAAGAAAATTTACATAACTGGCGAAATAAGCAAGCCCGCATCTCTTACCTTGACAGGAGTAGCCACCACTTTGTTAGATTCCATCACCAAAGCAGGTGGTGTCACCTCCAATGCCGACATGGATGACATTGTTGTGGTCCGCAAAGGCAAACGCCGCCACATCGACCTTTATGCCATGATGCATTACGGCGATATGCGCGAGAATATCCTGCTCATTGATGGTGATCAAATTCATATTGCCCGTCAAAAATCACAATATGCCTATGTCATGGGCCAAGTGGACACACGGCGTACCATAACCATTTCGCCAGAAGGCACAACATTGGCTGAAGCTTTAGGGCGCGCCAACGGCATTAGTGAAGACTCTGCTGATGCCAGCGCCGTTTATGTAATTAGAAATAGCCATAAACAAGGCAAAATCGCCAAAGTCTATATGCTTGATTTAAGCAATATGGCTGCCATGGTGTTGGCTTCCAAATTCGAAATTTTAAATGAAGATGTAGTTTATGTTGCCAAAGCACCCATTGTTAAATGGAATCAATTGCTGTCAATTATTGATCCAACACTTGACGTACCTGGCCAGTTGAAGGGCACCGCAACTACGATTCTGGATATAATTAACTGATTTAAGGTCTTTTATGCCCGATGATATATTAGTGGTCTGTATTGCCAATACGTGCCGCAGCCCAATGATGGATTTATTGTTGCAAAAAGCCTTACCACAAAAAAACATAACATCTGCTGGCATTAACGCCAATATCGACCAGCCTATGAATGAGTATTCGGCCAAATTAACCGCCAAGTTGGGTATAGATTGTACAGGCCACAAAGCCCGCCAACTCACCCTCCAAATCTGTCAAGCCAACCAGCTCATCATGGTGATGGAAAAATGCCACATTAAAGATATATTATCTATAGATCCAACAGCCAAAGACAAATTAGTCTTGGTTGGTAAATGGCAAGGTGATATAGAAATAATGGACCCCTATGGCCAAAATTTCGAAATCTATGAAAAAACCTTTCAGCTCATAAAAAAAGCGGCTTTTAATTGGATTAAAAAATTAGCCATAAAGTCATAACAATATATTTAAGTTTAGGAAATAATTGTGAACGAAGTGAAGCAAACACCGACCCTAGATAGTGATGAAATTAACATTAGCCAAATCCTACAATCTCTATGGGCCGGTAAATGGCTGATAATATTAGTTGCTTTCATCGCCGCCATCATATCCATTGCTCATGTTCTCACGGCAGTACCCATTTATACCGGCAACGCTTTGTTGCAAATCGAAGCTAAATCGTCGGGTTTAACCGGCCTTTCTGGGTTAACAGCCGGTTTAACTGGTGGTGGTGGGTCAGAAACGTCAACCGAACTGGAATTATTAAAAGCCCGCAAAGTTATCATTCCTACCATTAAAAAATATAATTTGGAGATCAAAGCCAAGCCAATCCTATTCCCCTATATTGGAGCGTATTTCTACCCTCGTTTTAATCCAGACAACGGCTTTGCAGCTCCTTTAGCCGCCGATATTTTCCCGTCCAGCAAAAACTATGCATGGGGCGGCGAACAAATAAGCGTCTCACAATTTGATGTGCCTAAACATTTCAATAACCGACAATTTCATATTGTGGCACTCGGGTCAAACAAGTACCGCCTTGAACTCAACGGCAACGCGATGTTTGAGGGTCAAATTGGCCAACAATTTCATGATGAAAACACCAATATTGACATTCTTGTCGATAAATTAAAAGCCCGTATTGGCACCCATTTCAGCCTCAGCCGTATCGATTCAATTTATGCAATTAATGACGTGCTAGGGCGCCTTACTGTTGCAGAAAATGGCAAAACCAGTGGCATTGTGAATATCAGTTTTATTGGTCCCGACAAGCAAGAAATCAAGAATATTATCAACCATATATTGCTCACCTATCAAGAGCAAAATATTGAATATAACAATATTGAAGCTGGTAAAAATATCGATTTTATCGCCAATCAATTGCCCGATGCTGAAGCCAAAATTAGAAAAGCTGAAAATCTATTATATGAATATCGATTGACCAATGAAACTGTCGACCTAACCATCAAAACTCAGCAATTATTAGACCAGTTGCTCGACATTGAAGAAAATTTAGGCCGTTTAAAATTGGACGAACCAGAGCTTTCACGTAAATTTAAACGCCAGCATCCGCTTTACATAGAGTTTTTAGAAAGGCAAAAAAATTTGGAAGCCCAGAAACGCAAAATTGAACAAAGAACTTCGAAAATCCCCACCGAACAATTTAATGTATATAGATTAACCCGTGATGTTGAGCTTAACGAAACCATTTATATACAATTGCTCAACCGTCATGAAGGCCTAAAAATCATTCAGGCAGGCACATCAGGTTCCATTCGAGTGATTGACACCACCATTGTTCAGCCCAGAGCCATTAAACCCGATAAAAAATTCATTGTCGCAATATCGACATTAGCAGGCATCATGTTGGCAATGCTATATTTAATCATCCGCTCTATGTTCGTTGCCACCCTAAAAGATATGAAACCACTTGAAGAGGCTGGGTTTAAAATTTTTGGCACAATCGCAAAAAGCCCTAACCAATTAAAACTCATCAAACAAAAACCCAGAGACCGAGAATTGCGTATTTTGGCCGCCATAAAACCCGATGATTTAGCGGTCGAGGCTTTGCGTGGCTTACGCACCAATTTGTCACATACTGTTCAAACTGCTGACAATAATATCATCATGATTGCCAGCGCAGACGCAAAGGTTGGCAAAAGCTTCATTGCACAAAATATTGCAGCTTTGCTCGCTCAGTCCGGTAGTAAAACATTATTGATTGATGCTGATTTACGTGCAGGAAAACTACATGACAGCATTGGCATTAACAACAGCAACGGCTTGACCGACTATTTAACTGATAAAGTTGAATTTGAAAACATTTGCCATCAAAGTAAAATTGACAATCTAGATTTTATCAGCCATGGCGGCAAAACCAGCAACCCATCCGAATTGTTAATGAACAAAATATTCACCAGCCTCTGCCAAAAACATAAAACTAATTATGATTATATCATCATTGACACACCATCCATCCTAGCCTTTACCGACGCTGCCATTATTGGCAACGTGGCCGCCACTTCTTTGATGGTGGTCGGCAAAGATATTAGTCAAATGAGTCAAATCGACCTCGCATCACAACGATTAGAATTGGCGGGTGTGAAAATCACTGGCTATATTTTCAACGCCGCGTAAAAAATAGAACTATGCCTAAATAATAGTGCCGCAGGGAGCCATCATTCAGGCTAGTCATGTCGGGTCTAGTGATATTATATTTATGGCTATAAACCTACCTGACAACCATTATCACTGCTAATCCCATGTCAAAAAAACCTATTCTTGCGGCTTTTAATAGCATTAGATGCAAGCTTTTATAGCGCGACATTTGATAAAAATATTACTAAATATGGGAATGCTGATAACTACGAATACCCGTTGAAAACGGGGGTATTAGCGAAATATTAATCTTTATTAATTAGTAATCTATGGTATAAGTTTCTGTGTTCATCTCTCGGAGAAATAAATGATAGTGATCGTTCCCACATTTATAATTACATTACTTTCTATAATGTCTCTCATCCCAATCGCTAAAAAAGTCGGTTTGGTTGATGTCCCGAATAGCAGAAAACTACATAATGGCTCGATACCCCTAGTTGGCGGAATAGCAATTTATTTTTCAATTATTGTTTATTTTATAGTGTTCAGCCAATTCAACATTTATATAGTCAGCTATATCATTGGCGCCAGCATGTTGCTCTTGGTGGGCGTTTTAGATGACATGTATGATATACGGGTACGCTATAGACTAATTGTTCAATTCATTTCTGCACTTTCGGTTATAACATTGAGCAACCTCTATATTGATTATATCGGTAACATTAGTGTATTTGGTGATATTCATATGGGAATTGCTGGTATTGTATTATCCGTAATATTTTTCATGGGAAATGTTAATTCTTACAATATGGTAGATGGTATTGATGGTCTTTTAGGGATGATTTCCTTAATTTCTATATTAACTTTAGGAATTTTTCTGGCTCAAGCCAATTCTGAATTCACCGCATTATCATTCGTCATCTGCGTAGCCATTGTTGTTTATTTAATATTCAATTTAAAATTATTAAACTTCGCGCCTAAGATTTTTGTTGGCGATTCTGGTGCAATGTTATTAGGTTTTACGATTAGTTGGCTGGCATTACTTGGCGCATATGTTGAACACGCTTTTAAACCTGTTACCATTCTATACATTATTTCCGTACCTTTAATCGATTTAATATTTAATGTATTTAACCGCATTAGAAAAGGCCAGTCTCCCATTCGACCACAAAGAGACCATATCCATCACAGATTAATGAATAAAGGCTTCTCAAGCCACCAAACAGTATTCATTATATCCATTTTGGCAATATCCATCTCAGTAATTGGGTATTTAGGAGAATATTTTGCTGCCAGCGATCTAACCATGCTTCTCATCTTCGTATTCATCATAATTTGTTTCTCAAGCTATTTTATATACACACCCAAGATAAGAGTA
Organism: Hyphomicrobiales bacterium; assembly: GCA_002401855.1. Lineage (GTDB taxonomy): Bacteria > Pseudomonadota > Alphaproteobacteria > Rhizobiales > OSC116 > OCS116. The sequence continues at coordinate 20,407 of NVUH01000011.1, read as the reverse complement.
ATGCCTCCCAAACAAACCAGTATTTATAAGTAGAGCTTTCTATTAAATTAGGAGATTTTACACCAAGGAACTTAGACATTCTGATAGACATTTAAAGCTACCCGTTGTAAATAAACCCATTATAAATGGAAGCATACTTTACTAGCGTGGAGAAAAACAAACCATTATTTTCAAAAAAGATCAGAATACTGTTTTGATATTTTTGCCCAAGTATAATGTTGATCAGAAATTAATTTCATATCCAGACTATTCTGCATTATATTTTCTTTGCTAAGTCTGAGAAGAGTTTCGGACAAGCTTTCAACATCATCAAAATAATGAGCTTTAAAATGCGTTGTTTCCTGGTTATAATTCGCACCATAAGCAACAATTGGCAGCCCGAGGCTCATGGCCTCAACGAGAGACGGGTTTGTGCCTCCGGCGCTATGTCCGTGAACATAAACAATACAATTGCTCCGTATTTGATTTAAGATATCTTGATCATATATCGGCGCCAGCAAATGTAAGTTATCAAATACCTTATATTTCTCTTTGAGCTTACAGCCATATTCGCTATTCTGCCAATTGCCCACAATAACCAGTTTAAAATTGGGATTAATTGAAAAAGCCTTTATAATCATTTCAACATTATTTTCAGGTTCAATCCGACAGACCTTAAAATAATAATCACCATCTAAGAATGGGTATTTATTGCTAATTTCATCGCTAAGTGACCGCTTTTTAACATGATCAGCACCATAGGCTATTAAATGGCTCGAGACATTATATTCGCTATACACATAATCTTGAATGACTTTATTATCTGTAACAACCGAAGTGGCATTTTTCACTGCAATTTTTTCAGAAAATTTTAAAAATAACTTTGCGAAGCGACTCCATTTTTGTCGTTTCCATTCCAAGCCATCAATATTGACAATAATGTTCTTTTTGCTAAATAATTTTATAACTGGCAGAATAATGCAGCCTGAAACGCCTAAAATTAAGATTGTATCAGAATGTTTAAGCGATTTTAATATTGATATTACGTCATAAGGAATGCTTTGAACACCATTTGCATTCAAATTTATATATTTTAATTGCGCGCCATTATAGGAATTGAGCCTATCCTTATATGCAGTCCCACTACAATAGACTGTTATATTTGCTTCCTCATTCAGATATTTAACTAGATATTCAGCAAGCGTTTCAAAGCCGCCATATTGAGCTGGCACTCCCACCGATCCTATAATTGATACATTTTTAATAGATCATTTCCTCAATTATTATTTATTGTTGAATAAATCAATTATCTGTAATTCGAAAATTGATGGGTCAAATACTTTACATTTTTCACGCGCATTAAATGACAATTTTTTCAGAAGCTTTTCGTTTTTTGACAATTCAATAATTCGATTTGATATTTCATCAACATTATAGGCATCAATTTGATACCCATTAATATCGTTTTCAATAAGCTCAGTAGGGCCTCCTGATTGCGGAACTATGCACGGCAAACCATATGCCATCGCTTCTAATATAGTCAAGCCAAAGGTTTCTACCCACTGATCTTTTAATGATAAATTAAGCAGAAGATCAGCAGATTGATAAAATGAATGCAGCTCAGTTTGTTTTCCATAAAGCGTGAGGTTTGACGGCAAATTTTGACTTTCAAAATAAGCATCAATTTCAACTTGGGTTGCATTTAAAATCAAATGAAATTTAAGAGATTTATCTATTTCACATTTTTTTGCAATTTGAACGAACTCATCAACACCCTTATATTTTTTAAGAGAACATATAAGCAATGTAACAAATTGATCAGATGCTGGCTGCAGCTTTAAAGCAAAATTGTCCGCTTTTTCTATAAATTCTCTTGGCAAACTATTATAAATAACTCGCTGATTGACACCTTTAAACGCTTCGGTTTTTTCCAAACTACGAGATACAAAGATAATTTTTACCGCAGATATGGAAATTATCTTTCTCAGGAATTTTTTTAGTAAATGAGGCCTGATTGATGTTTCATGTATATGATAATATACTGGTTTACGTAAAACCATTCCGGCGATTGCCGCCCCAAATGGTAGCATCGTATTAATATATATAACGATATCTTGTTTTCTGTATTTTAACAGCGCAACAAATAACCGAGCCTGAGACCATATATATGAGAACAGGGTTAGAATTTTATTTCCAAACCGTTTATAGCGATAATTATGCGAGTCTATGCCAAGGTCGGAAAGAAAGCCGCCATCATCATTGCCAACATATAATTCTAAATCATTATTTTTTGACTTTAACGAGCTGATAACTTGAGCCAGAACCTTGGGGCTACCGCTAAAATCATTGAGCAAATGAACAAAAATTATTTTTTTACCCATCGTCAGCTCTTTTCCTAATAACTTTTGCAGGCACACCAGCTATTATAGAATTATTTTCAAACTCACCATTAGTCAAAACAGCTCCTGCCGCTATGATACATCCAGAGCCGACAGTTACCCCATCTAAGATTGTGACTTTAGACCCAATCCAACAATTTTCACCAATATTTACCCCCTCGCGGGTAACCCCTTGCTCTTTGATAAGTGGTTTTAGTTTTGAAAAATTATGATTTTCGGGATGAATGCTGAAGTATTGGCCAATTATGGTGTTTTTCCCGATCATCGCACCGCCACCACCACCGATATATGCAAACTCGCCAATACCAACATTATCTCCAATCCTTATATATTTACCAATATTATTGAACGACGTTGAGATGATTATTTGCGAAAATGCGGCAATAGATACGTTATGTCCAATGGTTAATTTTTGGCAACCAAGACCCGACAATTTAGAAAAATCACCAATTTTTACATTATCTCCAAATTCTATATTCCCACGATATTGAAACTTAACTCTTTGCCCCAAAAACAGTAAAAGCCCGCGGTTTTTAAAATTCAAAAATTTAAGCCCCCGAATGAGCGACATAGAATATTGAAATAGCAATGACAGCAACATACTGGTTGTGATGCTTTGATCAAATTTAAAGTCTTTATTTTTCAATTTCTGAATGAGCTTTTCAATAGAAAATTTAAGCATTCTCACCTTTTCCAATTTTCTCGGAATATATTTTTTCAATATGTTCGAGAGTGTCGCTAATATCTATATTCTCAATACAAATATATTGCTTGTTGTTTTTTTGTTTATTGAAAAAACTTACATATTTTTGGGTTAGTTTTTCAATAGTTTGTTTATCCAATTCTTGCTTACGTTGTAAAATTATATCAGGGTCAGCATACAAAAAAATATTCATTTCAGGCTTAAAAACAAATCTATAAAAAAAACTAACAAACCCCTCACTTAAATCAATATTACTTCTTCTGGAATCAAAAATAAAATCAAAATAATATCTATCATATATAATTATTTTTCCATTTAAACTATATTTAAAATAGACAATCCATTGCCCCAATATAAAGTCCGTTAAATAATAAAAAAATCTAATATATGAAGACAGTTTAGACTTATTTCCACCAGTTCGAGGCAATGACTCCATGGTTTTTTCACTGGCTTTCTTACGCCCATGCTTTATGGCGCTCAATATAGGTAGAATAGATGGCCGGTGACGAAGGAATACAATATTTTCTTGGTATTTTGTTGCTAGGATTCTTGAAAATTCTGTTAAAATTGTTGTTTTTCCGGCACCATCAACACCGCTAAAGGTGATGATTCTCACTTTATTATTTTTCATTTAAACTCACAGTTTCCAGATAACACTTCATTTATCGCTGTCTCCCAAACGGCTATAAGATCAAAAGACTGAGAATGTAGTTTCGCCTGGTTTACATATTTTTCAATATAGTAAGACGAAATAGATATCAGGTAAAACATAAACTGCTGTTGAATGTTTATATTTTTTGTTTCGATTAAATTTCTAACATTTTTGAGTTTTAGCATTTTTCTGATGCTAGCTTCAATGTCGGTAAATGCCGATTGTTTCATTAATATTTCGGATTGAAAAATAAAATGAAAATAGTCAAAAAGAACCGGCGTCGCTTCACTCCCTAATTCCCAATCAAATAGAAATAACTTATTTTTCTTATGATACATATTCCAAGGTGTGAAATCTCCATGCGCTATGCCCAGCACAACAGGATTGTCAGACGCTTCCAATATATCAATTAATTTGGCAACATTATCTATTATTTTATGAATTCTTTTTTGGTCTAATTCGTTTATAATTTCATAATTTTCACGAAGTCGTTGGCATCTTATTTTGCTTTGTTGCATGGCCTCTAAAGCCAACCAATCACTAGTGATTGAATTCTCAACAAGCGGCAGCAAAGCATTTACATGCACGTCTTTTAAGTCAAACGATTGTTTCACACCAGGAAACTTCACATTGCTCAGCTCTATGCTTGCATCTTTATATATATTTCTAATTTGCGGCACAACTAAATTTGGCGTGTCAATATTTGCGACCAATTTGAGCATAGCCGCTTCATTTTCAACTAATTTTTGTGATTGGCCAGAAATAGGAATTTTTGCAATGGCAAAAGTCTGCCCATCTTCGTGCAACTCAATCAGTGCCTTTCTATTTTCGCCAACTGTGCCGGTAAATATAGAAAAGTCACGACAATTATTTCTGTTTAATATTTTCCCGACCCGGCTTTCACTGGCGATGCTAATTTTCATTTCACCCGAATTTACAATATTGGAGAGCCGCACAAAATATAGAACTCTAATGCCAAAGCTAAAAATCTTTGCCTTAATCGTAGCGGCGCAATAAAAAATAAGAAAATATGGTTTACTGTGATGGCTATTAAATAACCACCTTATAGTGCCATCAGGATTGCAAATATACGATACAGATAAGCTTGTTTCATCGCTTAAGCCAGCTTCACCATCACTCATTAAGTTTTCTAATAGTTTTTTATCGCCCTGCTCAAGCTTAGAAAAGTTACTTTTCATCCATCCACGCCATTGTTTAACCTATCTATTCTTAAAGCATCTTGTATATTTCCAATAGGCATTTTTGTTTTTGTTGCCAATTATATTTTTCGTCAAATCTAAAAATCGCTGCTTTGGATAGTTTATTGTATAAATTCTTATCAGAATATAACTTTTCTAACGCAATTGAATAATCTTCGACGCTTTGGCTGGGGTTGGTATATTTTATCTTTAAGGCGCTATGGCCACCCACAAGCTCGCCTGGCCCTGAATTATCAAAACAGACAACGGGCAGGCCAAAAGATAGCGCCTCGACGACAACCATGCCCGCACCTTCATGTGAGGGAAACAAGAAAACATCCGAGGAGGCGTAAAAATCATTCAACTCTTGCGGATTTAGCCAGTCTATAAATACAATCTTCTGATGCACAGAAGTGGCGGCGGCCTGCGCTTTTAACTTGGCCTCCAATGGCCCCTTACCAATGATAGTGAGTTGAACATTTGCAGTGTCGGGCAATTTAGCAACAAATTTCTCAAACGCCCGAATGGCCAGGTCAAACGACTTTATTTCAATGAATCGCCCAATCACCAATATTTGGAAAACCTCACTTGATTTCTCACCTAATTCTTTGTCTTGCCGAACGGGTTTTTCACCGCCCACTTGCGAAAAAGCTACAAATTTTTTATCGTCAATACGCAGCCTCTTTTTTACACTCGAATTCCCGCCTAAAATTAAGTCTGAATTGCGTTTTGCCAACCATAAAAACGGGTCAAAATTCCAAAAAAACAATTTTGCCATCCATTTCAGCTTTTCTTTGCTACTATCGACATATTGTTTTGGAATTCGCTCATTATGATTTATTGGCCCCCAAATTAGTGGCTTCTTAAACACCCATAATAATGTTGGGAATGCATCTGCATGGAAATTAAGGTTATGATAGACATCGGCCTTTAATTGAGATTTCAATATGAAAATCGGCATAAATAATTGCCATAAGTAAAAATATATGCCCGACCCACGAGCGCCTTTCTTCCAAAATCTCAAAAAATACGGCAAATCATAATATTCAAAACGCAATCTTTTAACATCAATATTATGTTCGGTAATATATTTCTCAATATTCTGTTTATTATTTTTACGGGTAATCGCAATCACATTATATTCTGAGGAAATCATCAAAGGATATCTCCAACCCGTGCCAGCTTCTGATCCTTTATAGGGGTTAATATCATAAGCGGTAATTAGAACTGTTTTCATTTGAATTTATCCGTTTAGATCTAGCCTACTCTGTTTCTGCGGTGTTTGGGGGCAAAAAACTATATATGCAAATACAATGTAAAGGAAAACCAGTATTGAGGGCCTAGCCATATAGGAACTAGATGTAATGCCATATATGAAAAATAGTGTATGCATGGCTATCCATTTGATAAAAATAGTGCGCCCCACATTTAAAGTGACTTTTTTTCTTTTAAAATAGGGAATGCCGACAAAAAACAAATATAGACTTGCACCAATGAATCCCATCCCTAATAATGACACTAAAAAGGAATTGTGAGAATCAATTGACCAAGAAAGATCATAGCCAGCAAGTATATCACGTTCTGACATATACCCAACGCCGAGTATTTGCCTAAAAAGGTCTAGATTGCTATATGCGTCGAGTGATGCCCAATAAATTTGAAAGCGTCCGCTGCCGATTAGGTATGCCCCTGCGCTTTTACCAAATATCACCTGATCCAAATTTGCATTAAGATATGCGATGATAAGTGATAGAGTTAAAAAAGGCGCCAGCCCTAGCAAAGTTGCAATTACAAGTTTTCTTCTGAAATAGAATATAATGACCAAAGCGGCATAAAACGCTAAAAACGCAGAAAATGAATGAAGCTGCCAAGTAAGAATAAAATATAGTATAAAATAAACCAGTCCCTTAAAACGACGGTTTTCATAATATTCAATGAGGTGCCACAGTCCTAAAAAGATTGAAAGTACGGCGATATACCCACCCTGCAGATTAAATATTGAAAAGCTAGATACATACATATATTGACTGATAATTTTTCCAACGATTTCAGAATATAAAATCACCCGAACAAGATTGTAAAACAAACTAAGCTTTTTTTCTAAAGGGAATCTATTTATAAACTGGCCGATAGAAATTCCGACCAAAACAAAGCCCAGAGCCAAAAGACTGTTAAAAATACTAATCACCGGAATCAGTGAGATGGGCGCCATTAATAAGGCCAATGTATAATAACATAGCGGTAAGGCCGAAAAAAAATGCAGTGAGGTTTTAAGTGTGGATTTTATATGTTTGACATTAATAATCGCCACAAAGGCAAGTGAAATAATGGCAACAATATAAGCCGCAGATGAAGCTTTAAAACTTCCCGTAACCGAGCCTTCTGGATTAACAAATAATTTTGATATTATTATATAAACACAGAATGATATGTAAAAATATTTCATGTTAACTCTAATATTTGCTCATATTCATGTATCATGTCTTTAGCGTTATTTTTCCAATCAAAACTTGTCTTCACTAAATCAATGGCACTTTGAGACATGTCTTTCCAATCACTTTTCTTGTCAAGCATATCAATAATAGCTCGGCTTATATCATTAAAAGTTGGTTCAACCATTATGAATGCATTTGATTTATAATAATATGAAACATGCGAAGTTCGAGTGACGATTGTTGGCAAACCTGATGCAAACGCCTCCATTAAAGCAATGCTAACCACATCAGATAGAGCAGGATGAATATAGAAATCTAATTTTCCTAGAAAATCATATTTTTCAGCGCCATAAATCGCACCCGTAAAAACAACATTTTTCACACCCAAATCATCAATCATCACCCGTAATTTTTCAGCATCCCCATCAATCGGCCCGATCAAATTCAGCTCTATTTGAGCGGCATATTGTTTGGGCAAAATGTGTAAGGCTTTGATAAGGCTAGCTAGGTTTTTTTCAACACCAAACCGCCCCAAATAGCCAATTTTTATGATTGATTGTGAAAAATGCTCTTTACTTTTTAAAGGGAAATTTTTGAGATCCAGCCCATTTGAAACATGAAATATATTTTCATTGTCTGTATTTCGGGCGATAGAAAGTATTTCTTCTTTCGTAATCGCATGGATACCTGATGCTTTGTCATAAACTGGTTTTTGCAACAGTTTATGATAAATTATTTTTAATAATTTTCTAGATTGATTCAACCGATCTTCAACCAATCCAGCATGAGCTGTTATGACATAGGGAATCTTATTTTTAATTAAAAATCTAGCAAAATAGATATTATAATGGTTCCAGACGCTGTGTAAGTGAACAATGTCCACCTCAAAAGCCAGCTCTTTTAGCCTCGGCAGGCAGTTGGAGAAAAAACCATCATAAACCTCCACTTCAAAGCCATCTCTCTGAATTATATCAGATTGTGCATTATCCAAAGAACTGAGGCCAACAAAATGGGCGGTAACGCCATTTTTAGCCAATTCTTTTCCATAACCATTTATAACGTGGTTTACCCCATTGGCACGGTCTGGATTCGCCTTTCCTAAGAAAAAGTGCAATATCTTCATAACTCTTTTCCCAAATTCTTCTCCATATGCTCAGCAATTTGTTTTAAGTTAAATTGCCTTGCATCCAAAATTTTGCTTCTAAATAAAATTGATTGAAGCCGTGAAACTTGTCTATTTTCCGAAACCATAATGTTATTTCTTCTGAGTTTTCTAAAAACCTGTAACAGGCTCAAGCTTTTCAATTGAACCTCTTTTTGCTCGCTAATGCCCAACTCACCAAATAATAACGACAAGTCATTTCTCATTGCCTCATCATTTACAATTAATATCACACCAAACGAATTTCTCTTTAAAACTTCACAATATAAGTGCTGAAATAACTGTTTTAATGAGGTTAAAACCAATTTTAAATTTCTTCCCACAATCTCCTTAACAATTTGTCCGCGTAGGCTGACTAGCATATCAATTTGACCGTTATCAATAAATTCTAACATCTGATCACGTAATTGATGATTCAAAGTTTGTTCTGAGATTAAACCAAAACCCGGATGGTCTTTACTTAACTCAACTATGTTTGAATGATATTTTTGCCTGATTTGTTTCGCATAAAGAATGTAATACAAAATCATCACAAAGGCTTCATGAGATTTACTTGGTATGTATAAGATTTTATATTTAAGTTTGTTTTCAAAAATTATTTTTTCATCCATAAAATTCAACCCGCGCCACTTTAACCCAGAAAACAAATCAATTTTTATGGTTTCAACATGCTTATCTGCAGATTTGAACATGGCATAGCCAAAAAGATAATCCAATTTATTAACCCAAATGACATTATAGCCTAGCTTTTTGGATAATCTGATCAGTAAATTATGGGCTTTTAAATGGTCTTCATCCGCAATTAAAAAATCAACATCTTTTGAAGAATTTGTTTCAGGTAAGCCTTCATAATTCCTCAAAACTAAATAATCTATTTCGGACTTGTTCAACTCCTCAAAAAAAACACTTAATAGATTTGTAGCAAATATGGTTGTTTTCATGATGATTTCATTTGTTCTTTTTGTTTAATGGTAACGTAAAAAATAGCCACGATAATCACCTGAAGAATAAGCATTCCTATAATTGCACCTTTAAATTCGTAGTTCGAAACAAAATACTGAGACGTTGAAAGCCCGAACGCTGCGGTTGCAATATAACTAATAAAAATAACTTTGGTTTTTTCTGTAGCACGTAAAATATACCTCTGCAACATTGACAAATAGATGAAAAAGTAAATCACCACATACCATATCAATAGATTTGCATACGCTTGATATTCGCTTCCATATATAAATTCAATAATATGACCTGCTTGAAAATAAATCACCAACCCAAATAACAGAAAAAATATTGCGGCATATTGAATTTGTTGTTTAAAAATGCGCATCATACCGGTTAAACCAGATGATTTATATTGTTGTGCGAATGTTGTCGGTAAAATATTCTCTAGCGCTATAAATACAATATGAAATATACCCATTAAATTCTGTAAAATTCTGATAACACCAATTGCCCAATTGCCCAAATACACCCCCAAAGCAAGCGTATAAGCGTTGCCACTGCCCCATTGTAATATAGCGGAATATAATAACCATTGAGAAAAGTGCCAATTTTTTTTGAAAATTAAGACCTTATATTTCCAACTTGTGCTGGTTCTCTTTATCCCAAATTGCGCCAAAATAAATGACAAGCAGTAGAAAACAAACAGCACGCTAAAAATAAATTTCAAGTCATTGGGATTAGCAAACGCAATATATAATAAGCTACCTATATAGGCGACAAGATCAACCATAATCAGCTGAATATATCTATTTTTAACAATCAGAACCCGACGATAAAAATCTTGGATTAAAAAGCTCATTATGAACAAACTTGCATATAACGCTAAATCACCAATTTCCCAATCTTTATTGAATAAGGGAATGAACTCAAAAAACAAAAACACCACCAGAGCCGTTAACACCGCAAGGGCAATTTGCAAAACCATCATAACCGATAGATATTGATCTATTATTGTAAGATTTTTTTTGCCAACAAAAGTTAATATTGGCGAAATTATCATTGCAGATTGAATGCTGCTGGAAAATAGCACAACCAACCATAACAACGAATATTGCCCAAAATTATCTAGCCCTAATGAACGAGCCAGCAGCACACTAATGGCAAAATTACTGCCGCTAACAATCATTTGATCCAAAAATATAAACAATTTTGGTGTTTTGAGTTTATGAAACAATGCTGCACTTTCTGACATACGAACCGATGGTTTTAATAATACCAGCACAACCAGTTAACAATGGTGTAAATTTTTGACTATCAAACATTAAATTCTTTCGTTCAAAGCAGAACATTTATTCAGCTTTAGCCTGACTTATATTGACGTTATTCGGCCTATCACCATGTTAGGCTTCTCATTGTTATAAGTCCACAACCACCATCAGACCCAGCCTGAGTTAACCCAAATAATCCGTAAAACTTTGTGCATTGGCATCTTTATCGGATAATAACGGCTCAGTTCCTTTGATAATTGGCCAATCAATATTTAATGTTGAATCATTCCATTTAATCGCAATTTCTGAAGATGGATTATAATAATTGGTGCATTTATAGACAAACTCTGCGCTTTCGCTGGTTACATAAAAGCCGTGAGCAAAACCTTCTGGCACCCAAAGTTGGCGTCTGTTTTCTGCTGACAAAAGCACCCCCACCCACTGGCCACATGTTTTTGATTGTTTCCGAATATCGACAGCAACATCGAAAACTTCACCAGAAATGACCCGCACAAGTTTGCCTTGAGTGTCTATTTCTTGATGGTGCAAGCCGCGTAAAATACCTTGTTTTGATTTTGACTGGTTATCCTGAACAAATGTTCGTTCAGCCACCAGCTCGTTGAATAAATTATGCTGCCACGTTTCCATAAAATAGCCGCGCTCATCACCAAATATTTTGGGTTCAATTATTTTTACATCTGGAATATTTGTATCAATGACATTCATACCGCTTAGCTTTCTTAAATATAACCGATAAGGTTTCGGATGGCACTTTGCCAATGTGAAGGAGAAATGCAAAACTCTTGCTTTATTTTGCTACATTCTAGCTTAGAGTTAGCAGGTCGCTTCGCAGGAGTTGGAAATTGCGCCGTTGTGATCGGCGATAATTCGATATGTTGTCTATAATTTTGCAGTTCGGCTTGCTCAAATATACTTTTTGCAAATTCAAACCAGCTAACATATGGCTGTCCCGAAAAATGGAAGACACCCCAGTTTACAACGTCATTATGATTGATTTTTTTAACAATGAGTATGATGGCATCTGCAATATCGCCAGCATATGTCGGACCACCAAATTGATCATCTACAATATTTAATTTGTCTCTATCACCAGCTAAACGCAGCATAGTCTTCACAAAATTATGGCCCGTTTCACCAAATACCCATGCCGTTCTTAAAATAATATACTTTTCGCAATGATCAATTATAGCTTGCTCGCCAGCAAGCTTACTTGCGCCATAAACACTTTGAGGGCTGGTGGCATCACTTTCCGAATAAACCCCATCTTTATCACCTGCAAACACATAATCGGTTGAAATATGTATGAGTGTTGCATTGATATCCTGCGCGGCTTTTGCAAGGTAAAGCGGGCCATCACGATTAATTTCATAGGCCTTTTCTTGCTCGCTTTCGGCATTGTCTACAGCGGTATAAGCCGCAGCGTTGATGATAAAATCTGGTTTAAAATCCTCTACAATTTTATGGACCATCAGTTCATTTGTAATGTCTAAATCATGACGACTTAAGGCCAATATATCAGCCATATTATTTAATTTCTTCGATAGAAATTTACCAACTTGACCATCGCACCCTGTTAAGATGATTCTCATAGAATCCTCGCTTTAAGACGTTGCTAATATTTTGTTTCGACAAGTGCTTGGAGATATTTTCCATAGTCATTTTTGAGCAGAGGCTTAGAAAGGTCGAGAATATCTTGATCTGATAGCCAATTATTATTCCAACCAATTTCCTCTAAGCATGCAATTTTAAAACCTTGCCGATGTTCAATAGTTTGTACGAATTGGCTGGCCTCAAGCAAACTTTCATGTGTGCCTGTATCGAGCCAAGCGAAACCGCGTCCAAGCAGTTCAACGTTCAAATTATTGGATTCCAAATATACATTATTTACACTCGTAATCTCTAATTCACCTCGATGAGAAGGCTTGATAGACTTTGCAATTTCAACCACACTATTGTCGTAAAAATACAACCCAGTTACTGCAAAATTTGATTTAGGATTTTGAGGTTTTTCCTCAATAGATAAGGCTTTCATATCGCTATCAAATTCAACAACACCAAACCTCTCGGGGTCTTTGACCGGATAGCCAAAAACAGTGGCTCCCCGCTCTAAACGAGCCGCGCGTTGCAATTTTTCTGTAAACCCTTGGCCGTAAAATATATTGTCGCCCAACACCAAGCATACATTATCGTCACCTATAAAATCCTCACCAATTATAAACGCTTGTGCCAGCCCATCTGGTGAAGGTTGTATCGCATATGTAATTTTAATGCCAAACTGCACTCCATCCCCTAATAGGCGTTTATACCCATCAATATCTTCTGGAGTTGAAATGATCAGTATATCTCTTATTCCCGCCAACATAAGAACCGATATCGGATAATATATCATCGGTTTATCATATATCGGCAAAAGCTGTTTCGAAACACCTCGCGTAATTGGATATAAGCGCGTACCAGATCCGCCTGCTAGTATAATTCCCTTCATAAGACTCAGCTTTCATTAAGATTTTTGCGTATATATGATCCATCAATCACCCGAGACCACCATTCTTCATTTGCAAGAAACCATTCGATGGTTTTGCGTATTCCTGTTTCAAAGCTTTCTTGCGGCTTCCAATCTAATTCTCTTTCAATTTTTTGTGCATCAATTGCATATCTTAAATCATGGCCTGGCCTATCGGTAATGTGAACAATCAAATCTTTGTAATTGTTAACTTTCTGCGAAGGAATAAGTTCATTCATAATATCGCAAATGGTTTCTACAACCTCCAAATTTGTTTTCTCATTATGCCCGCCAATATTGTATGTTTCGCCAATAACACCTTCTGTCGCAACTTTGTATAACGCTCTGGCATGGTCCTCTACATATAACCAGTCACGAACCTGCAAGCCATTGCCGTATATCGGCAGAGGTTTGTTTTTTATTATATTCAAAATCACTAATGGGATTAGCTTTTCTGGGAAATGATAGGGGCCATAGTTATTCGAGCAATTGGTGACAATCGTCGGCAGGTTAAAAGTTTTTCTCCATGCGCGCACTAAATGATCACTTGATGCTTTTGATGCTGAATAAGGAGAACTTGGTGCATATGCAGTGTCTTCAGTAAACAAGTCATCCGAATGAGTTAAATCACCATAAACTTCATCAGTAGAAATATGATGGAACCTAAAAGTGGAAGGTTTTTGTTGCCGTAGCCAATGATCTTTTGAAACTTCCAAAAGGTTAAATGTACCAATTATATTAGTCATTATAAATTCAGCAGGGCCATCAATAGAGCGATCAACATGACTCTCTGCAGCAAGATGCATCACTATATCAGGCTTATGCTTTTTGAATACAATCTCCAAACTTTCTTTGTCACATATATTGACCTGCTCAAAAAAATATCGGTTACTTTCGGACACTATATTCAGTGAATCCAAGTTCCCCGCATATGTAAGGCAATCAACATTTATAACCGTATCGGTCGTATTTTGGAGGATATGGCGAATAACTGCGGAACCAATAAAGCCGGCCCCACCTGTAACTAGAATAATCATACTTCAATCTTTATTTTATAAATATGCTTAATAATTTAAGCGTCCCAACTCTTAGAATTTTTTATTCCCTAAACCTATCATATTTCCCCCGCCAATATAACCGTGATAAACATATACGTCTGTTTACATTATTATTTTCATAATGCTCATCCTCACAAGCGTTGAGGCAAATTTTCGTGTGAATCAAATTCGTTTCTACTCAGCTTTATTGTCATTAATGCAGCATTTATTTAATGTTGCAATCTTCTTTTCATATTGTTGGGTTTTAATTGTTTTTCTCATGCTTAATATTTTCTGCCCATCGACAAGACAAACCCTTTGCCAGTCTCTTAAGCTCGCAATATCACTTTATTTGACAAGGATTTAATGAACAGTTATTGAATAAATAACGATAAATTTACTATAATTAAAGACCCCACCCCCTATTCTCCAAAAAATACGAGAATTGTAAGAATACGACTTCGGTATTAAAGGCACTTTAGATGAAATACATTAGACTATTAAGACCCCATCAATACACTAAAAATATATTTACTTTTGCTCCATTTATTTTCTCTGTTGAATTTACATTTGACAAATTCCTAGCATCCTTTATTGCATTTGCTTTGTTTTCCCTGCTAGCTAGCAGCATTTACATAATCAATGATTATATGGATATTGAAGAAGATCGTGCTCATCCAACCAAAAAAAATAGACCCTTAGCCAGTGGAGCCGTAAGTGAAAAAGTTGCTCTAATTCTAATGAGTTTTTTAAGCATTTTTGTTGGCGTGGTAAGCTTCAGATATAATACGAATTTATTTGCCATTCTTGCCATTTATTTTGTTTTAAATATAGCTTATTCCCTAAAATTAAAACACATTGTAATTGTTGATGTCTTCATCATAGCCACAGGCTTTGTCCTGCGTCTTTTTGCGGGCAGCATTGCTGCAGACATTAAGCTATCTATGTGGATAATAATTCTTACATTTCTACTGGCGTTATTTCTTGCTTTTGCCAAAAGAAGGGATGACGTTTTACTCTCTGGGCAAGGAAAACAAACCCGTAAGAATATTGAAGGATATAATTTAGAATTCGTAAATGCTGCAATGGTTCTAATGTCAGGCGTTATTTTGGTATCTTACATTATGTATTCTGTTTCAATGGCACCTCAGATTAAACAGGGTGGTGAATATCTCTATCTGACCAGTTTTTTCGTACTTTTGGGTATCATTAGATATTTGAAGATAACTTTCGTGAATCAGAACAGTGGCAATCCAACTCGGATTTTAGCAAAAGATCGTTTCACCCAAATAATCATAATTTGTTGGCTAACCAGCTATATTTATATCGTGAAATTTTTATGAGTATTTTAGTTAAATATAGTGCTTTTGCTTTATTCTCAACGATTATAAACCTACTATTCCAAAAGCTTTCGACACTAATTTATCATGGAAATTTTGAGCTATATATAGCCATGTTTGCCGGTACATTAGCAGGTTTAATTGCCAAATATACACTAGATAAAAATTTCATATTTTACAGCAAACCCGAAAATAAAATTGAAGATAGCAAAAAATTTATCTTATATTCATTCACCGGTCTATTCACGACCCTAATTTTTTGGGGCGCCGAGATTTTATTTGATCATATTTTTACCACAGAATACGCCAGATATATCGGCGCAATCATTGGCCTAACCATTGGTTATATATGCAAATATCAATTGGATAAAAAATATGTATTTACGGAGCATACATCATGTCCATAAATAGTTGGGGTAATTATCCAAAAATCAACAATAATTCAATAAAATTCAATACGATAGATGATCTCAAAAATCAGCTCAAAAATCACTCCGAAATAATTGCTTGCGGCAACAATCGAAGCTATGGTGACAGCGCATTAAGCAACAACATCATTCAAGTTAAACCATTTAACAAGTTTTTGGATTTTGACCAGAAAGCCGGAGTTCTTCACATTCAGGCAGGTGTTTTATTAGCCGATATTATTAAATATTTTGTTCCACGCGGTTGGTTTCTTAAAATTGTCCCCGGCACTAAATTTATAACAATTGGTGGCGCGATTGCAAGCGATGTACATGGTAAAAATCACCATATAGATGGCTGCTTTAGTGAATCTACTCTTGAATTTAGCCTTATGCTACCTGACGGCCAAATTAAGCTCTGTAGCCCCTCTAAAAATCAGGATTTATTCAGAGCAACTTGCGGCGGAATGGGGTTAACTGGCGTAATCTTAGATGCCAAAATTTCACTGCGTAAAATAAACTCAAAATTCATTAGTCAAACCACCATTAAAACCGAAAATCTTGAAGACACATTTGCAGCATTTGAAAAATATAATTCAGAAAAATATAACTTTGCCTGGATAGATTGTTTCGCTCGTGGCAAAAATTTGGGGCGAAGCATCATGACCATCGGTGATTTTGCTGATGATGGTCAACTAGATTATATTCCATCCCAAAAAATCAACATCCCTTTCTTTTTGCCAAACTTCACGATCAATAAGTTCACAGCGGGCATGTTTAACAAATTATATTATTATCAAACCAAGCAGCAAATAAGTCATCAAAAACTAGACCTAGATGCATATTTCTTCCCGTTAGACGGCATAGATAATTTAAATCGCGTTTGGGGCAAAAGTGGGTTTCTACAATATCAATGTATATTGCCAAAAGAAACAGCGTTTGTGGGTTTGACTGAACTAATTGAGTGCATTAGCCGCACCAAGTTAGGCTCACATCTGTCAGTGCTCAAAAAACATGGCAAAGCGAATGAAAATTATTTATCATTTCCTCTTGAGGGTTATTCACTCGCACTAGATTTTAAGATGAATAATGGCCTATTTAAACACTTGGATCATCTGGATCAAATATTACAAAAATATGGTGGCCGCATATACTTGACTAAAGATGCCAGAGTATCTAAACAGGTTTTCGAGCGTGGATACCCAAATATTGAAAAATTTCGTGAATTAAGAAAAAAATACAAAATGTCACAAAAATTTAATTCACTCCAATCCCACCGTTTAGGATTATAATATGCCTTATTTACTCATCATTGGTGCCAAAAGCGACATAGCAAAGGCGATCGCCAATAAATATGCTGAAAATGGTTATGACCTTTATTTAGCCGCTCGTAATTCCAAAGAACTTGAAACCTTTGCACAAGATATACGTGTTAAGACGGATAAAAAAGTCGAATGTTTAGAGTTAGATATTTTGGACTTTGCATCCCATCAAGATTTTTATAATAACTTAAATGAAAAGCCTGAGGGTGTTGCTTCTGCAGTTGGATATTTGGGCGATCAAACTGAATCGCAAAAGGAATTTAATGAGGCACAAACCATAATTAACACCAATTATACAGGTGTGGTGAGTCTGCTTAATGTCATTGCTAGCAATTTTGAAGCAAGAAAATCTGGTTTTATAATCGGCATTAGCTCGGTTGCTGGTGAAAGAGGTCGACAAAGCAATTATACCTATGGTTCTGCAAAAGCCGCATTAAGTGCTTATCTTTCAGGGCTACGCAATAGACTTACAGCATCAAATGTAGCCGTTATCACCGTAAAACCCGGTTTTGTGGACACTCAAATGACTGAAGACATGGATCTACCCAAAGCACTCACCGCCACACCTCAACAGGTTGCTGATGATGTTTACAATGCCCAAGTTAATGGCAAAAACATTATATATACAAGATGGTTCTGGAAGTGGATTATGCTCATAATCAAAACCATTCCTGAATGGAAGTTTAAGCAATTGAAATTGTAAGAGAAAAATAAAATGCAAAAAAATTCATCTCCTGAAGAAAATCTAAGCACAAGCCGTCTTACCCAACTCTCCCTAATTTCATTCATTATTTTGGGGGCGTTATGTTCATTGAGTCTAATCGATGATTTTTTATTGAATGGTAACAATTGGAAGCAAGGAGATTGGTTAATTAATAACCATCAAACAATAATAAGGCGCGGTATTCTCGGATCTACAATAATTTTCATTAGTGATTTCTTAAAAACTTCACCACTAATAATAACAGTAATTATACAAGAAGCTCTATTAATAACATTGTTTTCATGTACTTACCTTGCATTTAAAGCGCTTCTTAAACAAAATATTTCATATATCATTCTAATATTCTCTTCTTCATTCTTCGTCATATTTTGGGCCTTTGATGTTCAAGGTGGCATGAGGAAAGAGTTAATTTCATACGCCGCTTTGAGTTTATTGGTTATAATTCCTCTGTTTCCATCTAAAAAGCTAATCATTGCTCTTATTTCATCGTTTCTCTTTATAATATCAACCGTTGGTCACGAAATAAATGTACTATTAACCCCTGCATTCATTGCCATTTTCATTGTCACTTATAATCCAAATTTAAAATCAAATTTAGTAAGGTTTGCGTCTATAATATTTTTATTATTGGTTTCAGCTTCACTATTATATTCCGTTTATTATTCGAAAATCGACAACCTCTCATTTATATGTGAGCCATTAATTCAACGCGGTCTTATGCCGAACATTTGCGATGGAGCCATTGCTGCATTGGACAGAGATCTTAATTATAGTTTGACTAGATTTGTAGCGAATAAATTGAATTACATTAACATATTTCTGTTTTCAGTATCATATTTAATAGCTATTTTTCCGATGATATATCTCATTTCTCTCCATAAAAACAAAAGAATTTATTATATTTTATTTGCGTTATTTATGGTTCCCATAATTCCCCTATACCCATTGGCGATTGATTGGGGGCGTTGGATGTCTATGCATATAGTTAGTTTTGGATTGTTTTTTATTGCAATAATAATTACAGGTAAAAATCACATAGTAAAAATACAAAAAAATTGCACTATCTATATATTTGTAGCCATTGCTATTTTATTTGCACCTGGTCATGTATCAGGATTCGCACCATCAAGCATTCTAAGAGAAATATTAAAGACTGTCTTTAATATTCATGAGCAACCATTTTAGCTCCGAAAGACATTTATGAATATAGCTTTTTTTGATTTTGATGGAACAATTACCAACAAAGACTCGCTTGCTCATTTCATTAAATTTGCGGTCGGTGTGCCAAGATATTATCTAGGCTTAATAATTCTGTCTCCGATGCTCATAATTTATATTTTGAAATTTTTAGATAATCAACAAGCAAAAGAAAAACTGATTAGTCACTATTTTTTAAACTGGAGTGCCGGCAAATTTCAAGAAATTGCGAACAGATATTCTAACGCTGAAATCGACAATATCATCCGCCCCAAAGCACTTGAAAAAATAAAGTGGCATCAAGAGCAAGGGCATAAAGTTGTTCTTGTATCGGCTTCTATAGAAGGCTGGTTACAAGCATGGTGCGATAAAAACAACATCCAATTACTTGCAACAAAATTAGAACTAGTGAATGGTAAATTAACCGGGAAGTTTTCAACACCAAATTGCTATGGCCAAGAAAAAGTAAATCGCATTAAAAAGGTTTTTAACTTAAATGAATACGAAAATATATATGCTTATGGAGATAGCACTGGTGACATACAAATGCTAAATATCTCCAACTTTAAGTTCATGAAACCCTTCAGAAGCTAATGTTATTGAACAACCGCACTAATGCTTTCAGTTGATCTGAATAGCCCCTGAAGTGTCTATTAAATCAGCGGCTATTCAGTCACATTACAAATTGAGTCGTATCAAAATAATGAAGCAATTATTCTTAGCCTTTCTCAAAAAGCCATTTATCCGCAATATTGCAATACTTGCATCAGGAGGTTTGGTCGTGTCCCGCTTTCGTGCCGCTTCTATTCTCATTTAAGCAGCCATTCTTTCAAAAGCCAACGGGCTTTTCCAACCTAATGCAGAATGCCTTCTCCTAGGATTGTAAAATCCATGGATGTATTCAAATATAGCAATTTCTGCCTGACGTCTATTTTACCATGTATGTCTCCATATTAATTCAGCTTTGATGGTCTTAAAGAATGTTTCCATCGTTGCATTATCATAACAATTGCCTTTAGCTGACATGGATATTTCAAAACCTACATCACGCAACTTTTTTTGATAATCATGTGAGCAATATTGGCTGCCACGATCGCTGTGATGAATGCAGCCTTTAGGT